>CBDCLY010000043.1:0-17638 GCA_965218715.1 Vicingaceae bacterium | reverse complement strand
TACCGAAAATTCTACTGCTTATCTGTTTGAAGCTACGCCTGATATCGCATCCCAATGGGAAAGTTTGTCTCAAAAGAATCAGAATAAATTAGAAATCAAATCCATTTTTATTAGCCATGCTCATATGGGGCATTATTCAGGTTTAATGCACTTGGGAAGAGAAGCAATGGGAGCTAAAAAATTTCCGGTTTATGCAATGCCAAGGATGAAATCCTTTTTAAGGGCAAATGGGCCTTGGAGCCAATTGGTTGAATTGCAAAACATCACATTAATGGATTTGCATGCGAACGAAATTGTTCGTTTAGAAAAGAACATAACAGTTAAGCCATTCATTGTGCCGCATCGGGATGAGTTTTCTGAAACTGTTGGTTTCAAAATTCAAGGTCCAAATAAAAGCGCTGTATTTATTCCAGACATTGATAAATGGGAAAAGTGGGAAACTTCAATAATTGAAACCATTAAGGAAGTGGATTATGCCTTTTTAGATGCAACGTTTTATAACCAAAAAGAGATGCCCAATAGGAACATGAATGAAATTCCTCACCCTTTTGTGGTTGAGAGTTTGAGAATGTTTAATTCCCTTCCCCTTGAAGAAAAAGCTAAAATTATTTTCATTCACTTTAATCATAGCAACCCACTTTTAAAGGAAAATGACATTGCAACTAAACATGTAAAGAAAGCGGGTTTTAAAATTGCCAAGGAAGGAATGCTATTAGAATTATGAAATGACAAAAATTTTTTATAAAATTTGACCATGATACGAACTGCACAACTAGAAGATATCAATCAACTACTTGCAATTTACAATCATTACGTAAGCAATACAATTGCAACTTTAGACCATGATTTGATGACCTTAAAGCAGATGAAAACTTTGCTAAAATCGGTGCTAGATCAATATCTATTTTTAGTTTTTGAGGAGGAAGGCAAGATTCAGGCCTATGCTTATGCTAGTGCTTGGAAAAGCAAGCATGGCTATAAAAATGCAGTGGAAAGTACAATTTACTTAAATCCAGAAGCGGTGGGAAAAGGAATAGGAACAAGACTGTATTATCGCTTGATTCAAGATTTAAAAAAGCAAGGGTTTCAGTCTGTTATTGCTGGACTCTCATTGCCAAACACCAGAAGTGTAGCCTTACATGAGAAACTTGGCTATATTAAAGTTGCTCATTTTGGACAAATTGGTGAGAAATTCGGAAAAAGAGTGGATGTAGGCTATTGGCAATTGAATTTTTAATGGATTTATTTGAATCTTTCCTTTCTTTCACTTTGGCGGCATTTGCAATGGCCGCAATGCCCGGACCAGATAATATTTATGTGATTACCGAAAGCCTTAATAAGGGGTTTAGGACTGGAGCTTGGATTGCCTTTGGTTTAAATTCTGGAGTTTTATTGCACACTTTAGCTGCAGCTTCCGGTTTGTCGCTTATTCTGTTACAGTCTGATTTGGCATTTCAGCTCATTCAATACGCCGGTGCAGTCTATTTAGTCTATCTAGCTTATGGTGCCTTCAAGGAGAAGGTCATCTCGATTGATGATTCTATTAGTTCTAACCCGGTTTTATCGGGAAATTTTAGATTGTGGAGAAGGGGATTTATCATGAACATATTGAACCCAAAAGTTTCTTTGTTTTTTATTGCACTCCTGCCTCAGTTTTTGGTTAAAGAGAGTGCCATGGCATTTAGCCTACAAATGTCATTGATGGGGGTAATATTTATGCTGGCTGGTCTCATTACTTTTATTTCCTTGGCGGCCATGGCTCATCAGCTTAGAGGTGTTTTATCTAGTCCATTGTTTTGGAAAATCACTAAAGTGTTAAAAATAATTGTTCTACTTGGTATTGCTGGCTTCCTGCTTTTGGATGTTTAAATAGCTATCCTTCCCTTTAACAAGTTTTTTAATTTTCTTGCTAGAAAATTGCTCTATTTTGCAAGCCATGAAAATAGTACTAGCTGCCCTTCTTTTATTCTGTTTTCACTTGAGCCTTTTTAGTCAGGAAAAGCAAAAGGTATCTAGAAATTACCCAGCACATCTTACAGAAGAAAAAATCAAATTGGATGGAAATCTTAATGAAGATGCTTGGTTAAATGCAGAAACAGCTAGTGGTTTTATTCAAAGCTCTCCTAATCCAGCAAAACCAGGCTCAAACGATACTGAAGTGATAGTGCTTTATGATAATGAAGCCATCTATTTTGGCGCCTTTATGAAAGAGAATTCTGGCGATAGCATCAACAATTTTCTAACAGAAAGAGACGATTTTGGAAATGCAGATTGGTTCATTGTGGTTTTCAATACCTATTTAGATGGCATCAATGGGGAAGGGTTTGGAGTAACTCCTGCAGGTGTTCAGGTGGATATTAAATACTCATCTGAAGGTGAAAGCAGTGCTTGGGATGCCGTTTGGGAATCTGCTACAAGTATCCAAGAAAATGGCTGGGTTGCGGAGATTAGAATTCCTTATTCTGCCTTGCGATTTGCAGAACAAGAGGAGCAAATCTGGGGAATCAACTTTGGAAGAGAAACCAGAAGAAAACGAGAACGATCTTGGTGGAATTATATCGACCCTGCATTTGATGGTTTTTTAACCCAAACAGGAAGAATAAATAATATTAAAAACATTAAACCATCGGTTCGCTTGTCTTTCTTTCCATACGCCTCGGCATATGTAGAGCACAATTCTGCCAATGGAGGCTCAACTTCCAACTCATTCAATGGAGGCATGGACGTGAAATATGGAATTTCAGAGGCCTTTACTTTAGACATGACATTAATCCCTGATTTTGGCCAAACACGCTTTGATAATCAAGTCCTAAATCTTTCTCAATTTGAAGTGCAGTTTAATGAAAATCGACAGTTTTTTACTGAAGGAGTGGAGCTCTTTAATAAGGCTGGTATTTTTTATACAAGGCGAGTTGGGGGTAGACCATATTTGGCAGGTAGCATAGATAATGTCTTGTCTGCGAATGAGGAAATTGGAAACTATTCATCTCAAAGTCAGTTGCTTAATGCAACAAAAGTATCTGGTAGAAACAAGAAAGGATTGGGAATTGGTGTATTCAATGCCATTGAAGATAGAATGTATGCCAGGGCAAAAAATACGGAAACGGGTGCTAGCAGAAAGATTGAAATCAACCCATTGACCAATTACAATGTTTTAGTATTAGATCAAGTGCTCAGAAACAATTCATTTGTTTCCTTAAGCAATGCAAATGTGATCAGAGATGGGGAGGCAAGAGATGCTAATGTTAGTCAGATCGATTGGCAATTGGCCGATAAAAAAAACAAGTACGCAATAATTGGAAATGCTGGAATGAGTCATGTTGTGGATGAAACTAGTGTTGAAAATGGCTACAATTGGGAGGCTAGTTTTGAGAAGATTAGCGGAAACTTCACTTTTGAATTGTCAACAGAGCAAATAAGCGACACCTATAATCCGAACGATCTAGGTTTTCTAAACATCAACAATATTCATCGAAACTACTTTTTTGCGAGCTATGCTAAATATGAACCCTTCTCAATATTTAACTTTGCAAGGCACAACTTCGATATCATTTATGAGCGGATTTTAGATCCCAATCAATTTGCCAATTTCGCTCTGTCTTGGTCTACAGTATATGGTTTGAAACAATTTCATGCATTTGGATTAAACTCAGGAATAGAGCCCATTCAAACCAATGATTTTTTTGAAACTAGGACTTTTAATCAGCATTATAATTTCCCGACCAACTTTTGGTTTGGAGGTTTTATCTCTACAGACTACAGTAGACCATTTGCCTTTGACATTCGAATGCAAAGAAGAATATTTAATGAACCTGGAAGAGATAACATCAGTTATTACATTTCTCCAAGGTTTAGACCCAATGATAAATTGTTTTTTGTCCTAGGCCACAATAACTTCACCAGGTGGAATGAATACGGCTTTGTAAATAACACCAACGATTCTATATTCTTTGGAAGAAGAAAAGTGGTGGAACGAGTGGCCTCCATCAATGCCAATTATACTTTTAACAATAAAATGTCATTGGGCCTTATTCTTAGACAGTATTGGTCCTTGGCTGAGTACAATCAGTTTAGATTAGTAGACAAAGACAATGGCGGTTTAATTGATGCAGATTATGATGGATTTAATCCAGATGGTACAAGCATCCACGACATCTCTTTTAATGCTTTCAATATTGATTTAAGCTACAATTGGAGGTTTGCCCCAGGAAGCGAGATGAGTTTAGTCTGGAAAAATGTGATCTTAGAAGATGGAGAACCACTAGATATTAGCTATTACGAAAACATCGAACAAGTTTTGAAAGCTCCACAAATCAATAATTTCTCAATAAAAATATTGTATTACATCGATTACTTAGACCTTAAAAAGAAGTCGCCCTCAAAATCCTAGTTTTCTGCATCACCAATCTGCAAGCCATACCAATCAATCTTTCTAGAAAAGTACATCACCAATCCTAAAATCACAAAAACACCAATGCTTCCAATTAGTAGTGCATAATCTTCGAGTTGAATAATGGTGAAGATGAACCCGTATAGAGACAATAAAATGCCTGTGATCAATTGTGGTACACGCTTTACCTTAATGATTGCTTTGGTGTAGGTTCCAATTAACAATAAGGTAAGCAGCATGGAAAGGAGGTAGGCAAAGTTGAATTTGATGTGTTCCGAAATGGCCAATAATAAGGAGTAAAAAACAACTAAGGCAATTCCCACCAATAAGTATTGAATGGGGTGGATGTAGGTTTTATTTAATACTTCAACAAAAAAGAAAACCATAAAAGTGAAAACAAGAAATAGAATGGCATATCTGGCTACACGGTAAGATTTTTTATAGTTGTCAACAGGTAGCAATAAATCCGTTCCGAAGCTGCTATTCTCAACAAATTGTCGTTCCATGGTCCAGCTCTGTGGGTAATTACGATTCAAATGCAAGACCTCCCAATTGGCTGTAAATCCAGATTCACCAACCTCCCTGTTGTCTGGTAAATATTCTCCTCCAAAACTTGGTGTGGGCCATTCAGAACTCAACTCAACCTGACTGGTTTTGCCAAGAGGAATAAAATAGATGTGCTGACTCCCTTTTAAACTAATGTCTAAATTGAATTGATAATCACTGCTATCGTTTTGAGCCAATTCAACCACTGTGTTTATTCCAGAATTACACAAATCGGAAGTGCTCAAACCACTATTAAAATCTAATACTTCATCATTCCAATTAACATGTACTTGTTGCTCTATTCCTTTTAGGTCTGTAATTCCTAAATTTAGTCTTGCTTGGTCAAAATGGATGAGTTTAGGGTTGATGTCGAAGCCTTTAAGGTTAAGCGGTTTAAAATGCCCAGATAAGTTGAAATCGCCATCGTACACCACCACCTCATAAATTCCTCTGTACCGTTTTTCTGGAGAGATATCTCCATCAATTGAAAGAAGCTCTGGCAACAAGTATATCCACTCCTTTTCCTTGATTACTTTCTCTACAGAATCTTTCTGAGAATAGCGCTTTACATAGCGATCGTATGGAATGGATAGATAAGGGCCAGTTAATGTCTGTCCCATTCCCCATTTACTAGAAACCTCATCAATTGCCGACTCTTGCACATTTTCACGCTCATGAACCAAGCTTTGCACCATGCTAGTAGGGATCATTAGAACAAGAATTAAAATAAAGATGACAATTACTTTAAATATGATGCTATTTTTAAGGTTTTTCATTTTGTTGCTTTATGGTTTAAAGATAAAAATATTTATGAAAAAGAATTAAGTGAGCAATACTTGAAGGTCTTACATTTGTAAAAAAATCCATGAATTTTCATACAAGAAAGTGGGTAAAGCCCGAAGATTTAAATCCGAACAATAACCTTTTTGGAGGTCGTTTATTGCAATGGATCGATGAAGAGGCAGCGCTTTATACAATGATCCAATTGGAGAATAGGAAAATTGCCACGAAGTTTATGTCAGAGATTAATTTTGTTAGTTCTGCTAAACAAGGCGATATTGTTGAGTTGGGCATACAAGTAGAGAAATTCGGGAACACTTCAATTACATTAAGTTGTGTCGCCAGAAATAAAATGAGCCATACTGTTATTTTAACAATAGATAACATTACCATGGTTAATTTAGGCGAAGATGGGAAACCGAAGGCCCATGGAAAAACAGAAGTAGAATACGTAAAAAATAGGTTAGATGAATAGGTATAAAGTAGGATTAGTAGCAGTTTTAATTGGTTTCAGTCAGGCCCTTTTTGCTTGGGGACAAACAGGCCATAGAGTGGTTGGAAAGGTTGCAGAAAACCACTTGAGTGAAAAAGCAAAGGAGGCATTGTCCTGTTTGCTTGGAAGCGAAAGCTTGATGGAAGCTTCCAATTGGATGGATAACATCAAAAGTGATAAGGCTTACGACTATGCAAGACCTTGGCATTATGTAACCGTGCCAGATGGGAAAACGTATGAGACTTGTGATAAAGCAGAAGATGGCGATGCCTATGAAGCCATTCAACGAATGGTGAAGACCATTAAAGATAAAGAGACTTCCAAAGAAAAGAAAGTAGAGGCCATCCGCATGTTATGTCATTTGGTAGGAGATATTCATCAGCCACTCCATGTTGGAAATGGAGAAGATAGAGGAGGCAATTCAGTTAAAATTAAATGGTTCTATAAAGGGTCTAACCTTCACCGAATCTGGGATTCAGGAATGATTGATCAAAAGCAATTGAGCTATTCAGAATTGGCTAGCATGATTGACCACCCTTCTAAAGATGAATTAAAAAAATGGCAATCTGATCACATCGATGTTTGGGTGAAAGAAGCCATGGATTTACGTCCGCAGATATATGATATTGAAGGCGAAGAAAACCTATCCTACGATTACTTGTACCACAATTGGGCGAGTGCCAAGCATCAATTGCTGAAAGCAGGTGTGAGATTGGCTGGTATATTAAATGAGGCATTGGATTGTTAATTGAATGAGTCAGCAACAACAAATAAAGTGGTTTCGCCTCATCAGTTTAGCTGAGGGGATTTCTTTCCTAATTCTTTTGTTAATCGCAATGCCATTAAAATACATGGCAGATTGGCCTTTAGGGGTGAAGGTAGTAGGCATGGCACATGGTTTTTTATTCATTGCCTATTTAATCGCCTTAATTTTAGTGAGTCAATTTAAATTGTGGAAGCTTAAGTTGAGTATACTATTTGCTTTGGCTGCCTTTCTTCCATTGGCTCCGTTTTGGGTAGAGAGAAGATTGAAAGAATGGTCATAGTTTTTTAAGCTTTAACCATTGTTGAGACATAATGGTCTTGGCATCATTAAAAGAGTGTTTGATGAATTTTTCTATCTCCCACTCATGAATGGTAATTTCTTCTAATTCAGTGGCTAATCCACCACCCACTTCAATTTTGTCCTCAACGATTGCATAATACAAGCTCATCATTTCGTTCAAAGGACCAGGGCTGGTATAAAATTCATGAATTAGTTCTATGCTTATTGCTTGATAGCCAGTCTCTTCAATAACTTCTCGCTTGGCTGTGCTTTCCGGATTCATGTCTTTCCCTTCAATTTTTCCAGCAACGATTTCTAGTAATTTTTTTTCTGGTCCAATTCTAAATTGTTCGACCAGAATGATCTTGTTCTTGCTTAAATGATGTACAAGAACACCAACAGAGTGGGGTACTAAGAATTGTTCTCTTAGCACTTGCTCTCCGTTCAAATCACTTTTCAGTTCTAGTTCATCCAACTGATAGTAGCCGTTATATTTATTAGATCGTTTTATGATTCTCATCTTAATGGTATCTTAGCCGTCTTTTCAAAAATACAAAGCAATGAATTTTGACGATATAAGGCCATATTTTGATTCAGAAGTACCAGAGAAGATAGCTAAATTAACACAAGAGCCACAATTTCAGCAAATTATGGAACATGTTAACCCTGGAGTTCCTTATGAAATGTTAGTCCGACAAATGAAATCTGTGAAATCAGTAAATGAGTTTCAAGCAAAAATCATAGTCCCACTTTTGGAAAATCTTTTGTCTAAAACGAGCAGTGGCTTAAAGGTTAAAGGCCTTGAGAATTTAGAAAAAGAAAAATCTTATTTATTTGTATCCACTCACAGAGACATTGTATTGGATTCTGCCCTAATGAATTTTGCCCTACTTAGCAATGGTTTCACAACGGCAGAAATTGCCATTGGCGATAATCTTATGACCATCCCTTGGATAGTGGATTTGGTAAAGCTGAACAAAACATTCATCGTGAAGCGTTCATTGCCAAACGATAAAAAATATGAAGGTTCTTTGCAATTGTCGTCTTACATTCGAACAACCATAAAAGAAAAAAAAGAATCCATTTGGATTGCACAAAAAGCTGGTAGGAGTAAGGATGGCAATGATTTAACCAATCCTAGCTTATTAAAAATGTTCAACCTTTCAGGAGAAAGCCCAAGCATAATTGATAACCTAAAGGAATTAAACATCTGCCCAATTTCTGTGGCATATGAATACAATCCTTGTGATGTATTGACTATGCCAGAATTGATGACTAAGGCAAAAGGGGAGAAGTACGAAAAAGCACCCATGGAAGACATAATTCACATGGGACAAGGAATGGAAGGCCAAAAAGGGAGTATTGAAGTCAGTTTTGGAAAGCCCATCAATCAAAACATTGATAAATTAAACGGCATAAAAAATAAGAATGAATTGTTTGCAGCAATTGCGAGCCTAATTGATGATGAGATTCATCAATCATATGCATTACAAGACACCAATTACTTGGCATACGACATTCTGAAGGAAGAAGGCCTTTTCAAAGAGAATTATTCTGAGGAAGAGAAGAAGAGTTTTTTAAATTACATTGAAGAAAAAACCAGTAAAGTAGTAGGAGATCCTTCTTTTGTAAGAGATGTGTTTTTGAAAATGTATGCCTATCCAGTTGAGAATAAATTGAAGGATTTATAGGTCTTTATTAACTCCCATTCCAAAAAGGGCAAAATCATATTTTATAGGATCTTCAGAATCAAATTCAATTAGGTTATTGGTGAGCTCTTCCACCGCTTTCCAATCGTTTTGTTTTCTATCCAATAGCTCAATTTTTCTTCCTATTGTTCCAGTATGCACATCTAATGGCATCATCAACTGACTAGGCTTGATGTTGTTCCAAATGCCAAAATCAACTCCTTTATTGTTAGGTCTTACCATCCACCTTAAGAACATATTTAATCGTTTAGCACTAGAGGATTTCAAAGGATCTGCCAAATGCTTTTCGCTGCGTTTTTGGTGTTTTACTGAAAAGAAATCTTGCTTAAATCTAGATAGCATTTGGGCCACACACTCCGAGTTTTGGAGCTGCATTTTTGTTTCTAGGCCTCCTTCTCTGCGGTAGATTTCTTGCAATCTTGTTAGAAAGTAAGTCAAGTCCTCCAAGTTAAAGGTACGATGGACAAAATGCGGAAATTGAATCAAGTCTTTTTTACTTGCATTCAATAAGTACTCATGGGGCGAATGGTCTAAAAAGCCCAGTATATTGTTTGCACTTCTAAGAATGCTTGGTCTTTGTCCCCATGCAATTATTGCCGTTAGAAAACCGGCAATTTCTATGTCTTCCTTTTTGTGAAAGCGATGTGGAATTTGAATGGGGTCATCTGTAATGAAGTCGGGACGCTCATATTGTTGGGCTTTTGCATCCAGCAATTCTTTCAAGTCTTGATAATGCTTAACTTTCATGCAAAGTTTTTAGGTGGATAAAAAAGATTTTAGACGACTTTCAAAACGAAAGAAATACGATTTATTGAGAAATAAAGGCAAGATTTTAGGTTCTAGGACCCATGCTGGATTTACTTGTTTTTTGTACAGTTTCGGTGCTTTGTTCATTGAAGTCTGGAAACCAATTGGTATCAATTTAATTCAGTGGATCGAGGTGGTCAATAGCGATGAAATTGTAGCCAATTACCTCGATCAAATTGATTGGAAGGACATTCCTTAACCGCCAACTCGTTTTGTTTTGTAAGACTTCTTTTCTAAGTATGCCATGACTTGGTCTCTCTTTTCTCCTTGTATGATTATTTCTCCATCTTTTACGCTTCCGCCTACCCCGCAAGCACTTTTTAATTGTTTTCCAAGTGCAATTAAATCATCATCGCTACCAATAAAACCTTTCACTATAGTGGCCGTTTTTCCAGCTCTATTTTTTCTGTCCAAATGCACTCTTAATTCTTGTTGATTAGGAGTTAGGGTGTCAAACTTTTCTTCCTCATCAATTTCAAATTGGAAATTCGGATTGGTAGAATAAACGGTCCCTGATTTTTTGCTGTTTTTACCCATTTCTATCGATTGTTAGAACCGTAAATTTCAGATTTTTTTTTGCTTGACTACCACAAATATTTAATACATTTGCCCTGTTATTGGTTTCTTATGAGTAATCATGAGATTTAATAGGGAATCCGATGAAATTTCGGAACTGTACCCGCAGCTGTAATCTCCAGTAACCTTTTGTTATTCTTTGGCCACTGTTCAAATTTGGATGGGAAGGCAACAAAAGGGGAGAAAGTCAGAAGACCTGCCATTAATGAATATGCTTTCGGGATAAAAGTAAGGTGTTAGCTCTCCATTAAAACGTGACTTCTCCTTGTTTCCCGGTTTAATTAATTATTGTTTAACAATGCAATTAAACCTTGGAATTTGCCTTTTTGGCTTCAACGTTTATTGCGCAATTTATTTCTATGCTTAAAAAAGTATTTATTTGCGCTTCTATCATTTTTAGCGCGGGCTTAATGGCCCAAAAAACAATTGTTGTAAATGGAGGTCAGTTTGGCAACTCCAGTGAAAATGTGAATGTAATGGTTCACGATCCTTTAAGTAACAGTTACTCTGTTATCGATACCATTCACACTTCTTCGGTTCAAGAACTTATCATTGAAGGAGATTTCGTTTTTGTTGCTGCGCAAGATTCTATCGTTAAATACGATATGAAAACAAGTGGAAGGCTTGCCGCTGCAGCATTTCCAGGTGTAAGTACCAAATCTATGGCCATTCATAATAATGAACTTCTAGTTGGCAATTTCTATGGAAAATCTAGCGATAACCTATACATCTTTGATAAAACAAATTTGAATTTATTGGATTCAGTTTCAGCAGTTTCTTTAGCTGCAAAATCTATTTTGGTGCAAGGGGCTTTTGCTTATGTTAATCAAAACATACAAAGCAGTGGTTTTTCCGATTCATTAGGCTGGATTCTGAAAATAGATGTTGCTAATAGAGCGGTGGTTGATACGCTTAGAGTTAATGCCTATGATGGCGACTTAGGGGAATTGTTAGATGTAGACGGACAAACTTTTATTTCACTCAATTCTACAAGCAATACCATTGCAAGCTTTTCTTATACGAGTCCACAATCGGCAACTACAACAAGTCTATCGTCTGACCTTAAAGTAGGAGGAAGATCACATTATTCAAGGTTTAGAGATACACTATTTACAAGAATGGATGATGGAATTGGAGCCATAGATTTAAACCTACTTCAAGTCTTAGACACCAATATCATCGATACAGTAATTACTGGTTTTGCATATGATACCATCAACCATCAATTTAGCATTACTCAGACCAATTTCTTTAGCTATCAATTGGGTGGTGTATACCAAAGGAATGGGACAAAAATAAAAAGCCTTCCTGTAGGATTTTCACCAGAGGTGATTAGAAGCTATTATGGCAATGCGACAAGCATATTTGAAATTGCTCAAAATGAGGAGGCATATCTAATCTATCCCATTCCAGCAAGAGATTTCATCAACATTGAACCGCTAGATGGACAGGAATTAACTAGTGACATTCAAATCTTTGATTTGTCTGGAAAGTTAGTTCTCGAAAAATGGAATAATCAATTCAAAACCATCAATGTTTCCAATCTTAATCCGGGCATTTATTTACTAAGCCTTAGGTCTAAAAATGCCGTTTTTAATAGCAAAATTGTCATCGAATAATGTCAAGGTGCCAGGTCCTTATCTGTGTTCTATTATTTGCAGCAAATTCGTTTGCTCAGGGGCCCTATTCTCCGGCCGTTGGTGAAAGTGGATGCATTGCTGTAAATAAAGATTCTAGCATAATTAAGGCATGGGCAAATTCTTGTCAGATCAGCCGAGGTTATCAAAATGCCTTAGATACAAGTTTAGGCAGAGCCAGTGTGGGTGATAGTAGCAATGCAATCGGTCCTGCGCAAAGCAATGGGGTTGTGAGCTTAGGGGATGGAGGATCTGCAACACTTCGCTTCGAAGGAAAAATAGTTAATGGTCCAGGGCCAGATTTTGCCGTTTTTGAAAATGGATTTGATGGTCATTTCCTTGAATTGGCCTTTGTAAGCGTTAGTAGCGATGGTCAAAATTATTTCCGGTTTCCTTCCCATTCCTTAAGTGATACAAATCAGCAGGTAAGCAGTTTTGATAGCCTCAATACCACAATGATTCACAATCTTGCCGGGAAGTTTCAAGCAGGATACGGTGTGCCTTTTGATTTGCAAGAGCTCATGTCTGAACCAGGTTTAGACATCAATTCTATTCGATTCGTTAAGATAGAAGATGTAATCGGCAGTTTAAATGATTCCATTGCAAGCCGAGATAGCCATGGAAATAAAATCAATGACCCATTTCCAACTCCTTTTCCTTCAGGTGGATTCGATTTAGATGCTGTTGCAGCAATACATATTGTAGGAACAGGCTTAGAAGAAAACTCAACCGTTAGGCATGATGTCTACCCAAATCCTTGCAGAGAGAAGTTGAACATTAAGAATATTGATGCTAGTGAATATGCCATTATTGATCTTAAAGGTCGAGTCATTCAGAAAGGGATTATCCACAATGGTGAAATCAATACATCTAGACTCAAATCTGGCATGTATGTCTTAAGTGTTTCTTCAAGCGGATTTGTTTCACATCATCGATTCATGGTGCAATGAGGCGAATAACTTTTGTGTTTTTACTCTCATTCAATGGCTTGTTAAACGCACAGGAGCAATTTTTAGATACTGTTAAATTAGGCGAGGTTACCATCAAAGCTCCCACGGAAAGGAAAATAGGAGAAGATCCCATTTCAGAAGAGCTCATTCAATCTAATTCCTATAAAAATGCAGGGGAATTGTTGCAAAGGCACAGCCCTGTGTTCATTAAATCTTATGGTATTGGCAGTTTATCAACTGCTTCTTTTCGAGGTACAGGAGCCGCTCATACTCAAGTTTTATGGAATAATCTTTCAGTCAATTCTAGCATGAATGGAGTGGTAGATTTGGCCTTGATTCCAAGCTTTTTTGTGGATGAGATTCAAGTGCTTACAGGAGAAGCAGCCAATGAACTTTCGAACGGTGCCCTTGGTGGTGCTCTTAACATGAAAAGCAAGCTGAAAAAAGAGAAAAGCATTTCCGTACGGCAAAGCATCGCTTCTTTTCAAAGTTTCGATACTCGGTTGGCCTGGAAATCTCATTTCAAAAGATGGAGATGGCAGGGAAAATTTTTGCGCCTAAGTGCCTTGAACAATTTCAAGTATCGCGACATTGCTCAGCTTGGTTTTCCCGAAACTCGGTTGAAAAATGCCGCTCTAAATCAATGGGGTTTTGATCAAAAGTTAAACTTCCAAATTGATGATAATCAACAATTAAAAGCAGAGGTTTGGTACTTAAATACTTTAAGAAACTTGCCTTCAATATTTACTGTAAATAATGTATTGGAGAGTCAAGAGGATGAGAGTATTAGGGTATATTTTGAGTATGAAAAAATAAAAGAAAAATATCAATTTTCCTGGGCAAATTCTTACTCCATTGATGATTTGGATTATTACAATGAAATAGCCGATATCCATTCGAAATCAAATGCCAATACTTTACAAACTTTATTGTTCTACCAAAGAAGTTGGAGCAAGGGGTTTAGGTATCAGATTCGACTAAATTATTCTCATGCTACTGCCAATCAGATGGCCTATTCAAATGAGCTCATTCAAGATCGAATTGCAAGTCATTTAAAAGTTCATAAGAAAATTGGAAAACAAATCATTTGGGATGTATTCTTGAACCATGAGAATGTTTTGGATGAAGCCAATTACCTAATGCCTGGATCTGGAATCAATTTCAAGCCTAGCAAATGGGCCAACAGTGAATTCAATGTTTCTGCTTTAAAAAATGTTAAGCATCCCAGTCTAAACGATTTGTACTGGAATCCTGGAGGGAATCCTAACTTAATGGCGGAGCAATCTTTTCAATATAGTTTGTCGTGGAACAAGGAATTGATCAATGATAAAAGAAATATTCAATGGAATAGAAGTTGGCAGCTGTTTAGTCATCAAATAGAAAACTACATTCAGTGGCGACCAACAGTCTTTGGATATTGGGAAGCCATTAATCTAGATGCTGTTTTGGCAGAGGGAATAGAAGTAAAAGAGGAAGTTGTAAAAACAATCAAAAGCACAGAAGTTAAATTGCTTTTCAATTATACATATACCCAATCTGAAGGAATTGGAAAAAGGCATGAATTTGATCAATCTGAGGGAAAGCAACTCATTTACATCCCAAAACATCAGACCAACCTTAGTGCAAAGGCCAAAAGAAGAAACTGGAATTGCCTTGTCCAATGGCAATTGATAAGCGAACGATATTTAAGTAGCGATAATGCTGATTGGCTTCCTCATTACCAATTATTAGATCTTGAACTTGGAAAAACTTGGAACTTTGGAAAGCAAAGTTTATCTGCCTCTTTTGGAATAAATAATGCATTGGATGCTGAATATCAGGCCATTGCTTGGAGACCAATGCCAGGGAGAAATTTTGCCTTTTCATTAAAATACTATTTGAATTATGAATAGAATTTTGATTTTTATCTTGCTAATATCACTCTTTTCCTCCTGTGAAAAAGAAGATTGTGATTCCTGCGGATTGGATTCCAATTCTATCGACCTTATTGTTTTGAATGAAGGGAATTTTCGACAAGGAAATGCAACAGTTACTGCCTATAATAGTGGAAGTGCTACTGCATTTCAAAATGTGTTTTTTGACAACAATCAAAGTCGGCCCCTAGGTGATGTTGCTCAATCTTTGGTAGCAATCGATCATCGGCTATTTATTGTTGTCAATAATTCCAACAAGATCGAAGTCATAGATCGTCAGACATTTAAAACACTCGGACAAATTACCGGCCTCAATTCTCCGCGGTATATTTTACCCATCTCTGCTACTAAGGCTTATGTTTCAGACCTGTACAGCGATGAAATTAGGATCATTAATCCACAGACCTATCAAATAACTGGAGTTATTTCAACAAAAGGCTGGACAGAAGAAATGGTCTTGGTCAACCAGGAAGCTTATGTTGCGCATGTCGACAGCCACCAAGTTTGGGTCATTGATGTTACTCAGGATCAAATCATTAAAAAAATAGACCTTGGCCATTCGCCACAACACATAGAAGTTGATGCCATGCAAAACATTTGGGTAGCAAGTAGTGGTGGTTTTCGAAAAAGTTTCCCAGAGCTGGCAAAGATCAATTCAGTTACTAAATTGGCCAAGCGAATGGTACTTCAAGATTCGAGTAAAAGCATCGGTCATTTGGACATGAATCCGAGTAGAACTGAAATCTATTTCCATAACTCCGACCTTTATAAAATGGATATCCAAGACAGTGTTTTGCCTCAGCAGCCTTTTATTCAAAGCAACTCAAGACTCTTTTATAATTTTGCTATCCATCCTCAAAATGGGGAGATCTTCATAACAGATGCCATTGATTATCAGCAAAGGGGAGTGGTCTATCAATACAATTCATCAGGAGTAGAATTGGCAAATTTCTATGCGGGAATTATTCCTTCATCTCTACACTTTTTGAAATAATGGAAAGAATCAAAGTGGTAATGGCTTGGAGTGGTGGAAAAGATGCTAGCATGGCCTTGCATCGCTTACTTTGCAACAAGAAATACGAGGTGCTGGGATTAATGTCCACTTTTTCAGAAGAGACGGAAAGGTTAAGCATGCATGGAATCCGACAAGAATTAATACAAGCTCAAGCAGATGCCATGAATTTGCCGCTTCATTCCTTTTTTCTTCCTTCAAACATCATGAAGGATTATGAAAAGAGCATGGAGGTTTTGCTTTTAAAGCTGAAGGAAAAGGGCGTGAATCACATTGCCTTTGGAGATATTTTTCTGGAAGACTTAAAAAACTATCGTGAAAATCAATTGAAGAAAGTAGGCATGAAGGCCATATTTCCTTTGTGGAAAGAGAATACTTTGGCACTTGTTAAAGCATTTGAATCGAATGGATTTAAGAGTGTTTGCTGTTGCCTTGATTCTAAAAAAGTAAATCAAAAATTATTAGGTAAAAACATCGATACTGAATTCATTAGTGGATTGTCTGCACAAGTAGACCCTTGTGGAGAAAATGGAGAATTTCACAGTTTTTGTTTTGAAGGCCCAATTTTTGAACAATCCATTTCCTTCGCTTTGGGTGAAACTCTAGAAAAGACCTACGTTCACGACAATATTGAAAGCTCTTTTAGCTTTGTGGATATCCTACTAAAAAAGGATAGCTAAATCGATTGGGATTTGCGATATTTGTTATTTGACGCTTATTGGCAATGTTGACAAGAAAAAAGCTAGCATATATCGGGCTCTTGGCCCTATTTCTTTTCCTTACTGGCGGGCAAGCATTGCATGCTCAAGGTTGGAGCCTAATCATGGAGATGAAGGTAAAAGAAGACGGCAAGAAATTAAGCGGAGCAGAAATTCAGGTTTTTAGAGATGGAAAATTTGTGGAGAAAGTCCTCACTGATGGAAAAGGTGCTGCAGATATTCCCATGAAGCCAAATGGAGTTTATACCGTTACCATTAGTGGCAATGGCATGATCACCAAGAAGTTGAGCATAGACACTAGAAATGTGCCACCAGAAGCCATCAAGGACGCCATTTATTATCCAGCTGAAGTAGAAATCTTTAAAAAGATGGATGGCTTAAATTATGACATCCTCAAGAAACCTATTGGCAAGGTGGTCTTTGATCCAGACTATGGAGATTTTAGCGCAGATCCGAAATACACCAAAGAGATGCAATCTGCATTGCAAAAATTGCAAGACGATTACTTAGATCAAAAGGCCAAGGAAGAAATTGCCTTAAAACAAAATCAGAAGTTATATGATGAGGCCATTCGAATTGCCGATAAAGCCTTTGGAGAAGAAGAGTGGGAGTTAGCAGAATCAGAATACAAAAAGGCGGCAGCACTTATTCCGATTGAGACCTATCCCTCTTTTCAATTGGCTGAATTAGAAACCAAGCTGATTAAAATTAGGGCCACCAATGCCAAGTATGATGCAGCCTTAAAAGCAGGTGAAGCGGCTTATGGTCAAAAGGATTATCCAACAGCAATGGCAGAATTCAAGAGAGCTGGTGGATACAAACCTGAAGAAACCTACCCACCAAGCAAGGTAAAAGAGATTCAAGGCCTCTTAGCACAATCTGCTAAAGATGAGCAAAACTACCTAGCTGCCATACAGAAAGGGGATGATGCTTTAACTTCCAATGACTTGCAAGCGGCACAATTGGCTTTTACAGATGCTAGCCAAATTAAACCAGAGGAAGCCTACCCAAAGAATAAATTAGCTGAAATTGCTGATGTTTTGAACAAGCAGCAAGCAAAA
>CBDCLY010000042.1:0-81733 GCA_965218715.1 Vicingaceae bacterium | reverse complement strand
GCTCATTTGTAGCCTTACTCACAGCATAAGGTGATAAAGGGTTCCCTATCTCACTCTCTACTTTTGGCAATACTTTGCTATCTCCATAAACAGAAGAAGAGCTTGCAAAAACAACTCGATCTACTCCCTGAATTCTTGCAGCGGTAATTACATTTAAGAAACCATCAACATTTGCTTTATTCGTACTTATCGGATCTTTTAAAGATCGCGGGACAGACCCTAGTGCCGCTTGATGACTTAAATAGTCAACTCCCTCACAGGCATTCAAACAGGCATCATAATTCGCGATGTCGCCATGAATAAATTTAAAATTAGGCAAAGATATATGGGCTTCAATATTTTCCATATTGCCAGTAGCAAGGTTGTCTAGAACCCTAACCTCACCTGCTCCATGCTTTAGGAGATAGGCAACAATATTGGACCCAACGAATCCTGCTCCTCCTGTAACAAGAAATACCTTTTTAGAAATATCGCTTTGATGAAAATTCTGATCAAACATTATTAGCGTTGCTGGTATTGCGATTCGTAATAGGACTGATAGTTGCCAGACGTAACACTGTCTAGCCAATTGGCATTCTCTAAATACCAATCTACGGTTAAAGCCAATCCTTCTTCAAACTGAATAGAAGGTTCCCAATTAAGCTCATCCTTTAGTTTGCTTGCGTCAATTGCATAACGTTGGTCATGCCCTTCTCTATCCTTTACGTAGCTGATTAATTTGGCTGAAGTCCCCTTTTCTTTTCCTAAACGATCGTCCATGATTTTGCACAATGCATGGATTAAATCTATGTTTTTCCATTCGTTGTTTCCACCAATGTTATAGGTTTCTCCAAAGACACCATCGTGAAAGATTACATCAATTGCCGCCGCATGATCATTTACCCACAACCAATCGCGAACATTATCGCCCTTACCATAAACAGGCAGTGCTTTGTTGTTTTTAATGTTGTTGATGAACAAAGGAATCAACTTTTCTGGAAATTGATTTGCCCCATAATTATTGGAGCAATTTGAGATAAGTATTGGCAATCCATATGTATGAAAATAAGCTCGAACCAAATGATCAGAACTTGCCTTTGATGACGAATATGGACTTCTTGGGTCGTAAGGAGTATCCTCTGTGAAGAATCCTGTTTCTCCTAAGGAACCATACACTTCATCAGTAGAGACATGGTAAAATTTCTTGCCATCAAAATTGTTCCAACTTTTTAATGCAACGTTCAATAAACTTGCTGTGCCCATTACATTGGTTTGCACAAACTCAAGTGGATTGCTTATCGAGCGATCAACATGAGATTCTGCCGCTAGATGAATAACACTATCAATGTCGTATTTCTCAAATACTTCTTTAAGCCTTTCTTGGTCATTGATGTCTCCCTTTTCAAAAAAATAATTGGGAAGATGATCAATGTCAGAAAGGTTTTCAAGATTTCCTGCATAGGTCAGCTTGTCGTAATTTACAATTGTATAATTACTGTATTTTTTAACCAAAGTCCTTACTAAATGTGACCCAATGAAACCTGCTCCACCTGTAATTAATATTGATTTATTCATTCTTATAAACTCATGTAATTTATTCCTTCAGTCTGTTTCCTAAATGCTCCTTTTACATCAAATACAAAACCTTCTTTGTTCAATAATTTTCTAAAGTCATTTGGCCCATAAGAAAGAAATGATGAATGGTTTACTGCTAAAATTATTGCATCATATGCTCCAGATGGTTCATTTATCAGGCTAAAATCGTATGCTGTTTTAACTTCATCCGGATCTGCAAAAGGATCAATTACATCTACATGCAAACCAAACAAACCTAGTTCGTTGATTACATCCACCACTTTACTATTTCGGATATCACTTACGTTTTCTTTAAAAGTGGTTCCCATTACCAAAACCCGTGCACCATCGCTTGCGTTTTTTCTTGCAACAATTTGTTTCACCACTCTAGCGGCGATAAAACTTCCCATGCCATCATTTACAGCTCTACCAGAATTGATAACTTGAGCATGATACCCAAACTCTTTAGATTTATAAGTAAGGTAATAGGGATCAACGCCAATGCAATGTCCGCCAACTAATCCTGGTGTGAAATTTAAAAAGTTCCACTTCGTATTGGCGGCCTCAAGAACTTCGTAGGTATTAATTCCCATTTTATGAAAAATGATGGCCAACTCATTAATCAATGCAATGTTGACGTCCCTTTGGGTATTTTCAATAATCTTTGCTGCTTCAGCTACCTTGATAGAACTTGCTCTATGAACACCAGCTTCAATTACTAATTCATAAACCTTAGCTATTTCTTCAAGCGATTCTTTAGTATCACCAGACACTACCTTTATTACATTCAAAAGAGTGTGCTCTGTATCTCCTGGATTTATTCTTTCTGGACTGTATCCAACGTGAAAATCGATTCCTGCTTTTAATCCACTTATTTTCTCAATAACCGGCACACAATCTTCTTCTGTACATCCAGGGTAAACAGTTGATTCGAATACCACATAATCTCCTTTCTTAATTGCCTTGGCCACAGTTTGAGACGCGCTAAGCAATGGTTTTAAGTCGGGCAGTTTATGCTGATCTATTGGAGTTGGAACAGCAACAACAAAAAACTTAGCTTCTTGCAAGTCCTTAATGTCGGCAGTAAATTGAATGTCCGCATTCTCAAAAGCATTAGAATCTAACTCATCACTTGGATCGATCTTATTTTTCATTTGATCAATCCTTTGTTGGTTGATGTCAAAACCAATCACTTTCCCTTTTCTAGCAAATTCTAAGGCAATAGGCAAACCCACATAACCCAATCCAATTACTGCAATAGCGGATTTCCCGCTCTTTACTTCCTCGTAAATTGACATATTATATTTTAGTTACTTCTTCGTTTTTAAGTAGATATCTTTCATTGGATTCTGGGCAAATCGCAATATCATCTTGATCAAATTCTAATCGATGCCCAAGTTCGCTTATCCAGCCAATTTGATTTGCAGGATTTCCAACCAGCAAAGCGTAATTTTTTACTGGTTTTGTGATTACTGCTCCAGCACCAATAAAGCAATACTTTCCAAGCTTATTTCCACAAACAATTGTAGCATTGGCTCCAATACTGGCCCCTTTCATTACCCTTGTTTCTTGAAATTGACTTTTGCGATTTACGGCACTCCTTGGATTTATCACATTGGTAAAAACCATAGATGGGCCTAAAAAGACCTCATCCTCACAAATCACTCCAGTGTATATTGAAACATTATTTTGCACCCTAACATCATTGCCTAAAACTACCTCTGGTGAGATCACGCAGTTTTGTCCAATGTTGCATCTTTCGCCAATAGTACAATTGGGCATGATATGACTAAAGTGCCATATTTTTGTTTCGTCTCCTATGGAGCAGTCCTTATCAATTACGGCTGATTCGTGGGCAAAGTAGCTCATTATCTTTTGATGTATTTTGAAAAGTCATTATGGTCCTTCTTATACAGCTCTTCTTCACTTAAGGTTTTAAAATAATCATAAGTAATTTTTAAACCTTCTGCTCTATTCACCTTCGGCTCCCAGCCCAATATCGACCTTGCTTTTTCAATGTTAGGTTGTCTTTGCATAGGATCATCCACAGGCAAATCTTTGTAAATTACTTTTTGATCTGTTCCAGTTAATTTGATAATTTCTTCAGCAAAATCCGAAATACTAATCTCATCTGGATTACCAATGTTGACAGGATGTGGGTGATCACTTAGCAATAGTAAATTATAAATCCCTTCAACTAAATCATCAACATAACAAAAGGAACGAGTTTGACTACCATCGCCAAATACCGTTAGGTCTTCCCCTCTTAGTGCTTGACCAATAAATGCTGGTAATACTCGTCCATCATTTAGTCTCATTCTAGGCCCATAGGTATTAAAAATCCTAATGATTCCAATTTCCAATTGATGAAAAGTGTGATACGCCATAGTAATGGCTTCTTGAAATCGTTTTGCCTCGTCATAAACTCCTCTTGGCCCAATAGGGTTTACATTTCCCCAATAAGATTCTTTTTGTGGATGTTCCAATGGATCACCATATACCTCTGAAGTAGACGCTACAAGAATTTTAGCATTCTTGGCCTTCGCCAATCCTAATAAATTATGCGTTCCCAAAGAACTAACCTTCAGGGTTTGTATTGGAATTTTCAAATAATCTATTGGACTTGCTGGTGACGCAAAATGAAGGATATAATCCAAGTCTCCAGCAACGTGAACATAATTGGAAACATCTTGATTGTAGAAGCTAAAGTTTTCTAATGGAAAAAGATGTTCAAGGTTCTTCATTGAACCTGTAATAAGGTTGTCCATTGCAACAACATCGTATCCTTCCTTTATGAACCTATCGCAAAGATGAGACCCTAAAAACCCAGCAGCACCTGTAATTAAAACCCTTTTCATTCTTATGCTTTTATTGGTTTTCTTCCCATACTGACGTAATCAAATCCTTCTTTTTCCATAAGAGAAAGCTCATACAAGTTTCTTCCATCAAAAATTATTGGAGAATTCAAGGCCTTCTTTACCCTAGCGAAATCTGGTTGCCTAAATGCACCCCATTCAGTAGCAATTATTAAAAAATCTGCTCTGCTACATGCCTCGTAAGCATCCATTGCATAATTGATTTTATCTCCAATTCTTTCTTGAACATTAGACATTGCCTCAGGATCATAAGCAGTAATGCTTGCACCAGCAGCTATCAATTCATCAATCAAATAAAGGGCCGGAGCTTCTCTAATGTCATCGGTATCTGGCTTAAATGCCAAACCCCAAAGTGCAATGTGTTTTCCCCTTAATTGATCCTCCAAAATAATCTAGGACTTTTGGAATTAAAGCGGTTTTTTGCTTTTGGTTGACATCCATTACTGAAGAAAGAATTTCAAAATGATAGCCTTCCTCATTCCCAGATTTGGCTAATGCTTGCACATCTTTTGGGAAACAACTTCCGCCGTATCCAATGCCTGGAAATAAGAAGCGTTTTCCAATTCGTGTATCTGAACCAATTCCAGCTCTTACTGCATCAACGTCTGCCCCTACTCTTTCGCAGAAATTAGCAATCTCATTCATGAAAGTAATCTTGGTTGCCAAGAAAGCATTTGCAGCATACTTGGTTAACTCAGCAGATTTCTCATCCATAAAAATGATAGGATTGCCTTGCCTTACATAAGGCTTGTACAATTCATTCAATATTTTTCTAGCTCTTTCAGATTCTGTTCCAATGACTACTCGGTCTGGCTTTAAGAAATCATCTACTGCATACCCCTCTCTAAGGAATTCAGGATTAGAAACTACATCAAAATCTACCGTAGCGTTTTTTGCAACCGCAGCATGAACTTTATCTGCCGTTCCAACAGGAACCGTGCTTTTATCAATAATGACCTTATAATCTTTAATCATCTTTCCAAGTTGATCTGCAACCCCTAATACATAGGATAAATCTGCTGACCCGTCTTCTCCCGGAGGCGTTGGCAAAGCCAAAAAGATAATGCTTGCCTCTTCAATTGCCTCTGCTAGATCCGTTGTAAAACTTAATCTCTTTTGTTTTATGTTTCTCTCAAAAAGAACATCTAGATGAGGTTCATAAATAGGAACAATCCCATTTTTCATTTTCTGAACTTTATCCTGATCAATATCAACGCAGATCACTTCATTTCCAGTTTCTGCTAAACAAGTTCCTGTTACAAGTCCAACATAACCTGTTCCAACTACTGCTATTTTCATGAATTTTTATTTAAATATTTTTGAATTGTAGCACCGATAAATGCTAATTGATTTTCGTCTAATTCTGTGTGCATAGGCAATGACAACACCTCTTTTGCAAGGGTTTCTGCCACAGGAAAATGACCATCTGGATAACGTTCATCTTCGTATGCTTTTTGTTGATGTAAAGGAACCGGGTAATAGATCATTGCCGGAATTCCATTTGCCATTAAATGGGCTTGTAATTTATCCCTATCAAAATCGATTACTCTTAGGGTATATTGATGAAAGACATGGCTCGAATTTTCTATTCTTTTAGGAATTTGAAGTCCAGCAATGTTATCAAAAAACCCATCGTATGCATTTGCAGCTTTTCTTCTGGCTTCACAGTACTCATTCAAGCGTTCTAATTTTACACTTAACACCGCTGCTTGTATGCTATCTAATCTAGAGTTCACCCCAATTTCATCGTGGTAATACCTCACCTTCATTCCATGGTTTACTATCATTCTAGCCTGCTCAGCCAATTGATCATTATTGGTATACAAGGCACCTCCATCTCCGTAACATCCTAAGTTTTTTGAAGGGAAAAAAGAAGTACAACCAAAGTCTCCCATTGTTCCAGAATGCTTGCTCGTTCCATCTTTAAAGGTATAGACAGAACCTATTGATTGCGCACCATCTTCGATTACATGCAAACCATGTTGGCGTGCTAAATCTAAAATTGCTTCCATGTTGGCGCATTGCCCAAACAAATGAACAGGAATAATCGCTTTGGTTTTCGAATTAATTGCATTTTCAATTGCTTCAGTATCGATCAAAAAACTATCAGGATCAACGTCTACCAATACTGGCTTTAATCCCAATAAGGCAATCACCTCAGCTGTAGCAACAAAAGTGAATGTCGTTGTAATTACCTCATCTCCCGGGCGCAATCCTAGAGCCATCATGGCCACTTGAAGTGCATCAGTACCGTTTGCACATGGGATCACATGTTTTACATCCAAATAGGATTCCAGTTCAGCCTGAAATCGCTTAACCTCTGGACCATTAATGAATGCTGCAGATTCAAGTATCTGATCTATTCTAGGCTTTACCAAGTCTTTTATCTTGGCGTATTGCCCCTTCAGATCAACCATTTGTATGTCACGCATAAACTCAATTTAAGGTTTGCGAAGATAGGGTTTTTAAAGAAAAATAGCCTGAAAAACTATTGGTAATTTAGCCCAATGCGAATTGACTTTATCAAGCTACTCTGCTTACTAATCTGCCTGCCATTTATCGGTAAAATTCTAGCTCAAAATAAAAGCGATTCCACCTCTTCTATCATTTTTGCCCATTTTGAATATTCTTACCTATTCCCAGCGGGAGATTTTGAAGATAGGTACGGAAACACTAATCAAGTGGGCGGAGGATTCGCTTATAAGTTGGCCAATAATTGGCAGTTTGGGTTAAAAGGGAATGCGCTCTTTAGCAACAATGTTAAGACTAAAGGGCTACTCGACAATGTAATTAACGCAGCAGGCGATGCTACGGATTCTGAGGGGGAGTTGGTGAAAATCAATTACGAAATGAGAGGCTTTAGTATATTTTCAAGCATTGGCAGGGTATTAAATGTTGGTAACGGCAGCCGAGACAATGGATTGTTAGTTGAAGCTGGAGTTGGATTTATTCAGCACAGGATAAAAATAGACTATCGAGATGGTGATGTGTTCCAATTAAGTGATGAAGCAGTAAAAGGTTATGATCGCTTAAGC
Organism: Vicingaceae bacterium; assembly: GCA_965218715.1. GTDB lineage: Bacteria > Bacteroidota > Bacteroidia > Flavobacteriales_E > Vicingaceae > CBDCLY01. The sequence continues at coordinate 74,268 of CBDCLY010000042.1, read as the reverse complement.
AATGGCATTGCCTTTCGACAAGGACTAAGCTACCAATACTTCGGGCCAAAAAATCTAATGAACTTTTACATTGGCTTTGAAGTCATGCAGGCAATAACTAAAAATAGAAGGGAGTATAATTACGACACTCAATCATTTGACAAAGAACCTAAATTTGATGTTTTATATGGCTTTAGGGCTGGCTGGATGATTCCGTTCAGAAAAAGAGCCTCTGAAGAATTCTATTACTATTAATTTATTGCATGTATTTTATCTACAACATTGGAATTGGCTTATATCATTTAGGAATACGCTTGGCCTCATTGTTTAATAAAAAAGCAAAATTATGGCGCGATGGAAGAAAAGATAGCTTTGAATTATTAAAGTCCATTCCTAAAAATCATCCCAATGTTATTTGGGTTCACTGTGCTTCTCTTGGTGAATTTGAGCAAGCTAGGCCACTAATCGATTTATTCAAAAACTCAAAGGAAGAAACATTTGTTTTACTAAGCTTTTATTCTCCTTCAGGATTCGAAGCAACAAAAGGCAAGCACAATGCCGACCTATCAGTTTACCTGCCACAGGACAGCCCTAGCAATGCCAAAAGGTGGATTGGAGAAGGTCAGGTTCGAAAGGCAATAATTATCAAGTACGAATTCTGGTATGCCTATTTAAGAGAACTGAACTCAAATCGAATTCCGACTTATTTAGTTGCGGGAATCTTTAGACCCAATCAAGTTTTTTTTAAATGGTATGGCCAATGGTTTATTAAGCAATTGAAAGCCTTTGATCATTTTTTTGTTCAAAACGAAGAATCAGTGCAACTGCTTCATAATTCTGGATTTAGCGATGTAAGTTTAAGTGGAGACACCCGTTTTGATCGTGTAATCGAGAACGCAGCAAGCCCATTTGAATCAGAATTGTTGTCGCAATTCTGCCTCAATGAAACTTGCATTGTTTGGGGAAGCGCATGGAAGCAAGAAATGGAAATCTTGATCAACTTTCATAATTCGAACTTAAAAAGCAAATCCATCATTGCACCTCACAACATTAAGGAGGAAGAAATCCAATGGCTTTCAAAGTCCCTAGGCAATATTTGCATTAGGTGGTCTAAACTTAAGGATGCAAATCAGTTAAAAGATATCCAAGTAATAATCATAGACGAAATCGGCTTACTATCTAAGCTCTACCGATTTGGCAAAATTGCAGTTATTGGCGGTGGGTTTGGAGCTGGTATTCACAACACCTTAGAAGCTGCAGTTTATGAAATTCCAGTCCTCTTTGGCCCAAACTTTCATAAATTTCAAGAGGCGAAAGACCTTATTCAATGCGAAGGGGCATTAAGTTCAAAATCAACTTCGGAGCTTGAAAAGGAAATAAAGAAACTTATAAATAATCCCGATAAAAGAATGGAACTGGGCCGAGAGGCAAAGGGCTATGTTTATAGGCATGAAGGAAGTAGCAAAAAGGTTTTTGAGCACATTATAAAGTAAAACTGCCTAAACCCTAAGCTTGGACTTTTCAAGAATCAAAGGTTAATTACTTTCCAAAACTTTTCATTATTCTCTTTTATCGAGGTTTATATTTACTCTGAACCTAAACGATTTTAGATGCCCAAAAAAAACGTTTCCTCTAAAAAAATCTACGTATTAGATACCTCTGTCATAATTCATGACCACAATTCTTTTCTTTCCTTTGACGACAATGACATTGCAATACCAATAACAGTCTTGGAAGAACTGGACAATTTCAAAAAGGGAAACGATACAAAAAATTTCGAAGCAAGAGAATTTACTAGACTTGTGGACAAACTCTCAGCTGATCATTCTTTACAAGATTGGATTCCTCTGGGTGAAAAAATGAGTTCTTCATTCAAAATTATCCTTACTAGCAACAATCCCAAGGTGAATGCTGAAAAGATATTCGATGATCGCAAAGGGGACCATAAAATATTAAATGCAGCAATCTGCTTGCAAGAAGAAGAAAAAGATAGAAAGGTAATTCTTGTTACAAAAGACATCAACCTTAGAATTAAAGCGAAGGCGTTAAACTTGCCAGCCGAAGATTACACAACTGGCAGAGTAAGTGATGTTAGCGACTTGTTTATGGGAAAAGAGAAGGTCGAAAACCTTTCCAGTGACATCATTAAAGAAATTTACGAAAAGGGTTTTCTTTCCTCCTATGATTTCATGGAAAAACCCTTGGAAAACAATCATTTCTATATTTTAAAAAATGGCAAAGCCTCTAGTTTGGCATTTTACAACCCTATTGAAGATAGATTGGATCGAGTAGAAAAGATAAACGCATATGGCATAGTCCCTAAAAATGCAGAACAAGCTTTTGCATTGCATGCCATCCTAAACCCCGAAGTTAAACTAGTTACCATACAAGGAGTCGCTGGGACAGGCAAAACACTTTTGGCATTGGCTGGGGCCATCGAGCAAAGAAGAAACTTTAAACAAATCATTCTCGCGCGACCAATTGTTCCATTAAGTAATAAGGACATTGGCTTTTTACCTGGTGACATCAATGACAAGATTAATCCTTACATGGAACCACTTTGGGACAATCTAAAATTCATTAAGAATCAGTTTAGTGAAATGGATAAAAAGCACAAACAGATTCTGGAGATGCAAAAGAATGAGAAGATCATCATTACTCCACTTGCATACATTAGAGGCAGAAGCCTTTCCGATATTATATTTATAGTTGATGAGGCTCAGAACTTAACTCCTCATGAGGTAAAAACAATAATAACACGAGCTGGTGAAAACACCAAAATGATATTCACTGGCGACGTTAACCAAATCGACACTCCATACCTTGATGAACATAGCAATGGTCTATCTTACCTTATTGACCGAGTTAGAGGCAATAAACTATATGCTCACATTGCACTTGAAAAGGGAGAACGATCTGAGTTAGCTAATGTAGCAAATGACCTCTTGTAAATGCTAGTTCATTTTTGAATAATATTTTGAGCAAGCCAATACAATATTCTAGCTCTATTGATACCTTTGTCGAATAATTCGCTATGAATAAACTCGTAAGGAAAGGCAGCAAATTGTTCAGTATTCTAAAATTCAAGTGCCCTCATTGCCATGAAGGAGAATTCTTTGAATCTAGGAACCCCTATCAATACAGCAGCATGTCGGTTACTCTAAAATCGTGTAAGGTCTGCCATAATAGTTTAAGCCTTGAGCCAGGATTTTATTACGGAGCAATGTATGTCTCTTATGGATTGGGTGTTGCCCACATAGTTAGTTTTTTAGTTGCGAAGGCAATATTAGGTCTTGAAATGGAATTTTGGAACTTCATTATTCTAGTTGGATCCTGTTTAGCTGCCTTAACACCTCTTTATTACGCCCTATCAAAAATCATTTGGGCCAATTTCTTTTTTAATTATAAACCAATAGAAAATGAAAACAATTAGTGTAGAAGACCTTAAAAATAAAATGGAGGAAAATTCCGCTTTAAGTTTAATTGATGTGAGAGATTCAAGAGAATTTGAAGAAGGAGAGATTAAACCTTCCATAAATATCAACATCATGGACCCTTCATTTGCAAGTCGGGCATTAGACTTAGACCCTGATCAGACTCATTATGTTTTCTGCAGATCTGGAGGAAGAAGTGCAAGTGCTTGTCAGTTTTTGAATAAAAATGGCTTTGATGCTGTAAATGTTGAAGGAGGAATCATCGCATGGAATCAATTGTAAAAAAAATAGTAACAAATTCATTTGTTGGGCTATTCGCAATATTGATCCTGTCTTGTTCTGGCCAAGATCAATCCACTAATTCTATTTCACAAAACCAGGTCTTGGATGTTGAAAATTATGAACTTTTGCTTGATAGTGATGGCTCAGCACAATTGATTGATGTTCGAACTCCTGAAGAATTTAAAGAAGGGTCTATAAAACATGCAATAAACATCAACTTCTTTGACGAAAATTTTGTTGAACAATTTGAAAAACTAGACAAGGATAAAACCATTTATATTTATTGCGCAAGTGGCGGAAGAAGCGGCAAAGCAAGTAAAATCCTTCAAGCTAAAGGGTTTAGCCATATAATTGATTTAAAGGGCGGCTATAAAGCTTGGGTAAAAAATGCTAAATAATAAGTCGAGGAACACTTCAATCATTTTGGCTTTAGGACTTTGTTTAAGCCTTGGTTTAGCTCCTTTCTCCCCGGAGCCACATCTTTGGGGGAAATTAAAATGGCTTTTTGGTGGTGGAACTGGGATGGCATTTATGGATTATTTTGATTTATTATTTCATGGATCACCCTTTCTTTTTTTAATCTACTCTATCTTTCGAAAATTCAAGACCACTTGAGCTAAGATTGTCTTTTCAACTACATTTTTGGAGCCGATACTTTTCGTAATTTTAGGTTTCAAATTTTAAGTATGAAAAAAAGACTATCGATTCTGGCAATGGCCACCTGTTTATTAATTTCTTCTAACCTATTTGGAGGAAACAAAAAACCAATCCATCTTAAAGCGGGAACCATTGAGGTACATGAGCTAAACAATAGTACAAGCCTACAGCAAGTGAGACAATTGCAAAGCAACGACGGCTACGTTATTCTACAGTTTTCTTCTGTACCAACCCAAGATGAAAAAGCAAACATTGAAGCAAGTGGTATCGAATTATTGGAATACCTTCCTCAGAACGCCTTCTTATCCTACCTTCCAGTTAATGTAAGCGGAATTGCAAGTAATTTTAATATTATTGGTGCCCTTCCTTTTTCTGATAGCTATAAGGTAAATAGTGAACTTCTGAATCAAATTTTTCCAGATCATGTGATGCAAGGGAACAATAAGGTGGATGTGATGGTTGATCGTCAATTGAACGTTGATGGATTTGAAATGCAAGCTGTTTTCACAAGTCTTGGTGCAACGGTTGAATTTGCTGATCCTATGGGAGAGTCTTATATCATCCGCATTAACAAGAATAAATTAAATTCACTTTATGCTGCCCCAGCGGTAAAGTATGTTGATTTTGCCCCTCCTCCGCCAGAGAAGGAAGATACAAGAGGTCGTTCACTTCACAGAGGAAACATGTTAGATTCTGACCACCCATTAGGTAGAAAATACGATGGTACGGGAGTAAGCATCGCAATTGCTGATGATGGTTCAATAGGACCACATATCGACATCAAAGGAAGAGTTACCCAATTCATTAATGTTGATGGTGGATCTCACGGTGACATGACCACTGGAATTGCAATGGGTGCAGGTAATTTGAATCCAGATTATAGAGGGATGGCTACAGGTGCTTATTTGTATTATTATGACATTTCAGGATATCCTCATGTTGCCAATGCCGTTTCTAACTTAAACACTAGAGGTGTTGTAATTACATCCACCTCCTATAGTGAAGGTTGTAATGCAGGGTACACTTCTACAGCTAGAACTGTAGATCAACAAACAAGACAGAATGAGGACTTATTGCATGTTTTTTCTGCCGGAAACAGTTCTTCAAGCACTTGTGGCTCTGACGCATACGGTGCAGGAACTCCATGGGGAACCATTACAGGTGGTAGAAAACAAGGGAAGTCATCCATAGCAACTGGAAATTTAGATTACTTAGGAAACCTAACAGGATCTAGTAGTAGAGGTCCAGCTGCTGATGGAAGAATTAAGCCTGACATCTGTGCAAATGGAACCAACCAAATGAGTACAGCAACTGGCAACAATTACCAAGTTGGAGGCGGAACTTCAGCTGCAGCGCCTGGTATCGCAGGTCTATCTGCCCAACTTTATCATGGATACAGAAGCATAAATGCTGGAGCAAATCCAGAGTCTGGATTGATTAAGGCGGCCATGTTAAACACCGCGAGAGACATTGGAAACCCAGGTCCTGATTTCTTTTATGGATGGGGAAGAGTAAATGCGCATAGAGCAATGCAGTTGATTGAAGACAACCGATACCTTAGAGGCACAATTACTCAAGGTGTAGTAAACAATCATACTGTAACCCTACCTGCCAATCTTGATCAATTGAAATTGATGGTATATTGGACAGATTATGAAGGTTCTACGGTATCTTCATTGGCCTTAGTAAACAACCTAGACATCAAGGTATTCACTCCAAATGGAGATTCACTTAATCCTTGGATACTTGATCATACACCAAATTCTACCAACTTAAGTAGAAATGCAGTTAGAGGTATTGACAATAGAAATAACATGGAACAAGTTACAGTAACAGGAGCAAGTTCTGGAACTTACACGGTAAGAGTTACTGGTGCAACTGTGCCTCAAGGGCCTCAAAAATACTTTTTGGTTTGGGAAACTTTAGACGATAACATTACTGTTACTTATCCATCTGGCGGAGAAAGCTTCGAGCCTGGAACACAAGAAACTATTCGATGGGATGCATTCGGAAATACTGGAAGCTTTGCTCTTTCTTACAGTATTGATTCAGGAGCAACTTGGACCTCAATTGGTACTTCAAGTGCTAGCAATAGATATCGAAACTGGACAGTACCAAATAACATCACAGGCGATGCAATGATAAGAGTGGTTAGAGGAAGTGTTACTGGTGTTTCTGCAAATGACTTTAGCATAATTCCTGTTCCATCAGGATTTTCTGTTCAATATGTTTGTCCAGATTCAATAAAATTAAAATGGAACAACCTTGCTGGTGCAACAGAATATGAAGTAAGCATGCTTGGCGCTCAATACATGGATTCTGTTGGTCGAACTTCAGGATTAAATTTTGACTTATACAATTTAAACCTAGCAGATGATAACTGGGTGAGTGTAAAAGCACTTGGAAATGGCATTGTTGGTAAGAGAAGAGACGCCATTCAAATGCCTAAAACTCCAATTAATTGTCCAATTCCTTATGATATTGGAGTTACTCAAATCAATTCTCCAAGCGGTTCTACCATCCCAAGCTGTAGCATAGATAAATTGCACATTCAAGTAACTATTAATAATGATGGTGATTCTGTTTTGTCCAATGTTCCAATTAGGGCAATTGCGGGTAACGTCACACTTCATGATACTATTTTTGGTAACATTCCTCCAAGGTCTTTTCAATTCTTCACTTTTAGAGATTCATTGCAGTTAAGTTCTGGAGCATTAACAATTAGTGTTGTTACCGACTTAGCAAATGATGGCAATGACATTAATGACTCCTTAGCAAAAACAATTAATGTAATTTCAAGTAGTGTAGTTACTGTGCCTTATCTAGAAAACTTTGATAACTTTTCTAATTGTGGAACAGCAACCAATTGTGGAACAACTATTTGTAATCTATCTGGCGGTTGGACTAACATGACTAATGGTTCCGATGATGTGCATGATATGAGAGTAAATAATGGCTCAACCGCATCAAACAATACCGGACCTAGTGTAGACCACACTTTAGGAACAGTAACAGGAAAGTATTTGTACGCAGAATCTTCTGGAGGTTGCAGTGGAGTTGAATCTTCTTTGTTGAGTCCGTGTATCGACTTAAATGGAACAGTTCATCCAGAATTAAGCTTTTGGTACCACATGTTTGGTGCAACTATGGGAGTAGTTAGGTTAGACATTATGGTTGATGGAAACTGGGTACAAAACATCATGAACCCTATTTTCGGAGATCAAGGGAATACTTGGCAAGAGAGAACGGTTAGTTTGGCTGCTTATAGAGGTAAAAAAGTAACACTTAGGTTCAGATCCACAACTGGTTCTTCTTTTACTAGTGACATGGCATTTGATGATATAGGAATTACTGACATTAGTGTTGGATTGGATGATCAGCAAATAAGTGAATTTAGCTTATACCCTAATCCTTCAGATGGAATATTTACTATAGAGTTGAATGAAGAATTGAAAAGAACAATTCAAGTCTTTGATTTACAAGGAAGAGTAGTTCATTCATTTACGAGTTCGAATAGCAAAATTCAAATGAATTTAAATCACTTAAAAACTGGCCTTTATTATTTAGATATTGAGGGAATTGAGAAAAGAGAGAAACTAATTCTATATTAAATCTCATTCAGTAAAAAAAAGTCGGACGAAATCGTCCGACTTTTTTTTTGCCAAAATCCTATCCGTAATATTGCAGAATAGATTTAAGCATGGAGAATAAAATTAGCACTACTCTTCCAATAATGGAGGACTTCTATACCATTCAAGGAGAAGGGAATCAACAGGGAAGAGCTGCCTATTTTATAAGAATCGCTGGCTGTGATGTAGGTTGCCATTGGTGTGATGTAAAAGAGAGCTGGCCAATACATAAAGAACAGCAATTTTCAATAGCATCCATTGTTGCTAAAGCAGAGAAATTTCCAAGTCGTTTTGCTGTTATTACTGGTGGGGAACCAGCAATGCATAAATTGGATGAACTTTGTAATCAAATGATAAGTTCTGGTTTTGAATTGGCTATTGAAACATCTGGAGCATATCCACTAAGTGGTACTTGGCATTGGATTTGCCTTTCTCCGAAAAAATTAAAGAACCCCTTGCCTGAATATTATGAAAAGGCGAACGAACTAAAGATTGTCATATACAATAACCACGACATAAAATGGGCTGAAGAGCAAGCCAAAAAAGTCAATAATAATTGCCAACTTTATCTTCAAGCTGAATGGAGCAAAAGAGAAAGCATTACTCCACTTCTAATCGATTACATAAAAAAAAATCCACAATGGAAAATAAGCATGCAAACGCACAAGTATTTAAACATTCCCTAAATCATCTTATTCTCCTATTATTTATTTTTCTCTACGCCTGTTCAAGTCAAGCCCAAGCACCACTATCCAGCCAGGACAAAAAGGCAATTAAGCAATTTTCTGCTGCAAAAGAGTATTATCAAAAACATCAAACAGACCTAGCTCTAGAAAGTCTTAAAGCCTGCCTACTTCGTGACAATAAATTTATTGAAGCGCATACCTTAATGGCTTATATCCACCTTGATAAATTAAATTACAACGAGGCAAAAGCTTCCTTTTCTAAAGCTTTAGCAGTTAATCCCAGGTTAATCCCTAACAATGCTTATTTCCTTGGCGAGCTCGAACTAAAAGATGCAGAATACGATAAAGCAATTAAGCACTTCGAGCAATTCCTATCATTAAATACTAGAGATCAAAACATGTTGAACAGGGCAAATGATGGTCTTGAAAGAGCAAACTTCTCCTTAAAATTGATGGAGAATCCAGTGGACTTTAAGCCAGTAAACCTAGGGCCTTCAATAAACTCTGAGCATGCTGAATATTTCCCATGTCTTACTGTGGATGGGAATACTTTGCTATTTACAAGAAGATTACCATTACCAGAGAGCCCACAAGGGTTTAATGAGGATTTCTATTTGGCAAAAAAAGAGAACGACAAATGGAATCCTGCCCAAAACATTGGCTTACCAATTAATACGCAAAACAATGAGGGAGCTCCTTCCCTATCGGCCGATGGTCAATTACTCATCTTTACTGCCTGTGAGATTTATGGAAATTATGGCGGTGGAAGAAGAGGTTTAGGAAGTTGTGATTTGTTTTATACCAGTAGAAATGGAAATCAATGGAGAAAACCCATCAATCTTGGAAACACCATAAACTCAAATAATTGGGAAACCCAACCTTCTTTTTCTTCGGATGGGAAGACCTTATACTTCATAAGAGGAAAAAGAAACAGAACAGGAAATAGAACTGGAGACATTTACGTATCCAGTTTAAATGATGATGGCTCCTGGTCTAAACCTGAAGCCCTAGGCCCTCAAATAAATACCCTAAAAAACGAAGAATCAGTTTTTATCCACCCGGATGGGAAAACCCTTTATTTTTCATCGAATGGCCATTTAGGCTTAGGAGGTCTAGATATATTCAGAAGTATCAAACAAGAAGATGGTTCTTGGTCGAAAGCAGAGAATCTTGGTTATCCCATAAATTCTAACAACAATGAAAATAGTTTATTGGTAAGTTCAGATGGGAAATCAGCCTATTTTGCTTCAGACCGAGAAGATGGATATGGAGATCTTGATTTGTATCAATTTGATCTTCCAAAAAACTTAAGACCAGAACCAGTAACTTATTTTGCTGGAACCATCTTTGATAAAGAAACGAAAGCTCCTTTGGCTGCAAAGTTTGAACTGATTGATTTAAAAACAGGAAAATTAGTAATTGAGTCTTATTCTAGCGAAACCAATGGTGAATTCTTAGTGAGTTTGCCTCTTGGCCATGATTATGCATTAAATGCTTCTAGAAACGGGTATTTATTTTATTCAGAAAATTTTTCTCTTTCCTCGAATGTCATTGATACTCCAGTAAAAAAGGATGTTCCCTTAACTCCAATTCAAGTTGGTGAAAGTATCGTGTTAAAAAACATATTTTTTGAAACTGGTTCCTATCAACTGAAAGAAAGCTCAAAAATAGAATTGAACAAACTTGTAGAATTTCTTCAGAAAAATGTTAACCTAAGCATAGAAATAGGTGGACATACTGATACGGTGGGAAACCCTTCAGCCAACCAGGAGCTCTCTAATAAAAGAGCAGAAGCCGTAAAGAATTTTCTTACTAATAATCAAGTTGCTGCTTCAAGACTGCAAGCAAAAGGATATGGTCAGAATAAACCAATTGCCAGTAATGATTCTGAAAAAGGAAGAGCAAAAAACAGACGAACTGAATTTACTATTGTAGGCTTATAGCTTAATTTTATCTAGTTAGGAATACTGATCCTTTAATTTCCTCTCCACCTAGATTAATCACATAATAGTAAATTCCATTTGGAGCTTTCTGGCCTCTCAAGGTTCTTCCATCCCAACCATACTGACCAATATTAGTGTCAAATATCTTTCTTCCCCATCTATCGTAAATTTTAAACTCCGCACAACCAATAAACTCACCAGTAAAGCCGAGATCAAATAAGTCGTTAATGCCATCTCCATTTGGAGTAAATACATTTGCATTTTTCAACTCTAACAGATCCTTCATCAATTCAGGCGCTATTGAAATTGTGATTGAATCGCTGCATGTTGCATTCGATGCAATTAGTTTAAGTTCATTCAAGATGGTGTTGTTAATTGCTAAATCTGGATCAAAATCCATACTTACAAATTCTCCATTTAAATACCACTCGTAACTAGTAGCATATAAAGTAGTATTGGTAATCTCTAGAACGGAACCTGAACATCTTGGCGAATTAACAACTTCAATATTCACAACTGGCTTTTCAAGAACCTCAACAAAAACACTATCCTTATCAGTGCAACCAAAAGCATTTGCAATACTTAATTCGTATTTCTGATCAACAAAAGGAGAAGACATTGGTGATTTAATATCTGTTGCACTTAAGCCTAAACTTGGTGTCCAATTGTAGCTTATTCCTGTTTCGTCGCCTTGAACAATTGGCACCAATTGAACACTATCACCAAAACAAACCTGTTCCATTGGGCTGGCAAAGGATAGATTAAATACTTCAATGCTAATAGTATCTGTATCTGCACATCCATTAGCATCAATACCCGTTACTATATACTCAATATTTGTTTCAGCTCTGGCTACTGGATTCGCAATAAATGGATCACTTAAATACGTGGTTGGCGACCAAACATAACTTACAGCTCCTTGAGCCAACAATTGAACCGGTTCCCCAATACAAATTGAAGTATCTGGGCTTGCTGTAACTACAGGTAAAGGATTTACTGTAATGTCAACTGTGTCGTAATTAATACAGCCGTTCAAGTCTGTAACACTTAAATTATAACTCGTACTAAAAAGTGGGTAAGCATTAGGATTTGCAGCACTTACATCCGACAAATCAAAACCTGGGTTCCAGCTGTATAATGAACCAGAAGGGCCAGTAGGATTTCCACCAAGCATAACCGTATCACCAAAACACAATGCGACATCTGGACCAGCATCAACAACCGGCAATGCATTTATTGTTACTGATTTAGATATTGAGTCAACACAACCTAAATCTGAAGTGACAATTAACCTTACTGTATAAACTCCAGGATTTTGGTATTGATATCCAGGATTTTGAAGGATTGAAGAACCTACTCCATCTCCAAAGTCCCAGGCCCAATCTGAGAAGCTTCCCGTTGAGATACTAGTTTCATCAGTAAAGGCAGCCAAATCACTAATACAAGTTTCATCAACTTTGAAATCTACAACTGGCAATGGGTTCACATTTACTACCATAGAATCTACTGAAGTACAGCCTGCTCCATCAGAAACGATAACGAAATATTTGGTAGTCGTTGAAGGTTTAGCAAATGGGTTTGAAGCACTGGGATCATCAAGATCTGAAACTGGTGACCATGAATATGTTGCACCTACAGTTGAAGAGGTTGGTGAACCACCAATTGCAACAGAATCCAAATTACAAATCGTTTGATCTGGCCCTGCCTCAACATTTGGTGCCGGATTTACTGTAATGTCGATTTGGTCAACATTTGTACAGCCATTTACGTCGGTAACAGTAACAGAGTATGTAGTGCTTATACTTGGACTCGCTAATGGATTTGCAACACTTGCATTATTTAGACTTGCGGCATTATCCCATAAATAACTTATCGCAGTTGGGCTAGTAGGATTTCCTCCTAGTGGTGTTGATTGGCCCTGACAAATTGTAATGTCTTGTCCGGCATCAACCACAGGAATAGGATTTACAGTCACAACTACTTGGTCAGTTTTTGTGCAGCCTGTAGTGCCATCTGTAACGGTTACCATATAGGTAGTGGTTACAATCGGACTTGCGATTGGGTTTGCAATAGCTGGGTCATTTAAGCTAGTGGAATTGTTCCAAGCGTAAGAAGCTCCAATTGGACCAGTTGGAGAGCCACCAATTGTAGCAGTTAATCCCTCACAAATGGTAACATCTGAACCTGCATCAGCCAATGGTAATGGGTCTACCGTAATTGTAATGGCATCAGTATTTGTACAAGCATTAGGATGTGTAACAGTTACTGTATAAGTAGTAGTCACAATTGGAAATGCATTCGGATTGCTTGCCGTACTATTGGATAAACTAGCGGCATTATCCCATGCATATGTGGCACCTACAACAGCTGAGGTAGGATTACCTCCAATCTGAATTGTATCAAGTTCACAAATGGTTTGATCGCTTCCTGCATCTGCATCTGGAATTGGAATTACCGTTACAACAACATCATCTGTGTTTACACAACCCAAATTATCTGTCACAGTTACAGAATAAGTTGTGGTTACAGGAGGCGTAGCAATTGGGTTTGGATTGGTAGGGTCATTTAAAGTTCCCGCATTGTCCCACGCATAAGTTGAACTAGGAGGTCCAGTTGGTGAACCACCCAAAGTGGTGCTTAATCCTACACATAGAGATCTATCCAAACCAGCATCAACAGTTGGCAATGGATTAACATTCACAATTACCTGATCCGTATTTGTACAACCGTTTGTATGGGTTACAGTAACTGTATAAGTTGTGGTAACAGAAGGGCTCGCTAATGGATTAGAACTAGTAGCACTGCTCAAACTTGTAGCATTGTCCCAAAGGAAAGTTGCATTCAAGACAGAACTAGTTGGAGAACCTCCAATTCCAATAGATTGCAGATCACAAATGGTTTGATCTGGGCCTGCATCGGCGTCTGGTATCGGAACAACGGATACAATTACTTGATCAACTGCTGTACAACCTTTTACATCAGTAACGGTAACTGAGTATGTTGTTGTAGCGATTGGTGTAGCAGTTGGATTTGGATCTATTGCATTACTTAGACTAGCAGCATTATCCCAAACATAACTCGCACCTGGAGGGCCTGTTGGGCTTCCTCCTATCACCACAGGAGAACCTGCACAAGAATTAAGGTCTGGACCAGCATCTGCAATTGGTAATCCATTTACAGTAACCGTTACCTGACCTGTATTCGTACAAGCATTCAAGTCAGTTACTGTAACGGTATAAGTTGTTGTGGTTGTAGGTGTTGCAATTGGATTTGGATCTGTAGCGCTGCTCAAGGTAGCGGCATTATCCCAAATTATAGTGCTTCCTAATGGTGCAGTGGGTGTTCCACCCAAAGTGGTGGATGCACCAAAACAGATTTCTCTATCTAATCCTGGATCTACAACTGGTAATGGGTTCACATTAACGGTCACTTGATCAGTAGCTGTACATCCATTTGTATGAGTAACTGTTACAGTATAAGTTGTAGTTGCTGTTGGGTTAGCCATTGGATTAGGATCCGTTGCGCTGCTTAAACTAGTAGCATTATCCCATAAGAATGTAGCATTCAAGACTCCACTAGTAGGACTTCCGCCAATTTGTATGGTTTCATTTAAACAAATGGTTTGATCGGCACCGGCATCTGCATCAGGAATAGGGTTTACAGTTATTAATACTTGGTCAATATTGGTACAACCAAATCCGTCAGTTACTGTTACAGAATAAGTGGTGGTTGCACTAGGAGTAGCAATAGGGTTAGGATCTGTTGCGCTTGATAAACTAATGGCATTGTCCCAAATAAAGGAACTCCCACCTGGCCCTGTTGGACTTCCACCAATTGTTGCTGAAGAACCAATACAAATGCTTTGATCTGGCCCTGCATCAGCTGCTGGCAATGGATTTACAGAAACCAGTACTTGATCTGTATTCGTACAACCATTGGTATGGGTAACGGTAACAGTATATGTTGTTGTAACAGACGGGTTAGCTGTTGGATTAGGATCTGTTGCACTTGTTAGGCTTGCAGCGTTGTCCCAAAGGAAAGTGGCACTCGGAACTGAGCTAGTTGGTGCACCACCGATTTGAACAGTTTGTTGATCACAAATGGTTTGATCTGGACCAGCATCTGCATCAGGCAATGGATTTACTAGGATCTGTACTTGATCGATTGCAGTACAGCCATTAGCATCAGTAACGGTAACAGAATAATTAGTAGTAGTTGCTGGTGTTGCTGTTGGATTTGGATCTATTGCACTACTTAATGTAGCTGCATTATCCCAAGTATATGTGCTTCCAGCAGGGCCAGTGGGCGCACCACCTAAAGTTGCCGAATTTCCATCACAAATGATTTGATCTGGACCAGCATCTGCTATTGGCAATCCATTAATAGAGATTGTTACATCATCGGTATTGGTACAACCTAAAATATCTGTCACAGTTACAGTATAAGTTGTTATGCCAATAGGGTTTGCTGTAGGATTCGGATCAGTGGCACTGCTTAATGTAGCTGCATTATCCCATAAATAAGTAGCGCCAACAGGTCCTGTAGGAGCTCCTCCAATTTGAACACTAGAACCTGTACACAAAAATTGATCAGCACCGGCATCTGCCAATGGTGCAGGGTTTATAGTAATGGTTACATCATCTGTAGCAGTACACCCATTTGTATGGGTTACAGTTACTGTATAAATTGTCGTTACTATAGGATTTGCTGTTGGATTTGGGTCAATAGCACTACTTAAGCTTGTTGCATTATCCCATAAAAAGGTGGCATTTAATATTGTACTAGTCGGACTTCCACCAATAACTGCTGTAGATCCTTCACAAATTGTCTGGTCCAAGCCGGCATCGGCATCTGGATTGGTATTAACAGTCACATCAACTTGATCGACAGAAGTACATCCTAAAAGATCTGTTACTGTAACAGAATAGGTAGTTGTGGTCAATGGACTGGCCATTGGGTTTGGATCTGTTGAACTACTCAAAGTAGCTGCATTGTCCCAACTATAAGTTGCACCTGTTGGTCCAGTTGGTGAACCTCCAATTCCAACAGGAACACCATCGCAAACCACTTGGTCAGGTCCTGCATCAGCAATAGGATTAGGATTGACTGTCACTGTCATTTGATCAGTATCAGTACAAGAATTTGGGTGTGTTATGGTAACGGTATAAGTTGTTGTAATGATCGGATTAGCGGTAGGATTTAATGCAGTTGCATCATCTAAACTACCTGCATTATCCCACAAAATTGTTGCACCAGCGGTGCTAGTGGTTGGGGCTCCTCCAATTACAACTGAGAATCCATCACAAATTACTTGATCCGGACCAGCATCTACAGTTGGCAATGGATTTACGGTAACTGTAACTTGATCTATTGCAGAACAACCTGCACCATCCGTTACAGTAACTGAATAAGTTGTAGTTGTGCTAGGACTCGCAATTGGATTAGCGGTATTGGTCGCACTTAGACTTGCGCCATTATCCCAAGAAAAAGAGGCATTAACTGGGCCTGTTGGGCTACCACCAATGGTTGCACTTTCACCATCACAAATTGTTTGATCTAAACCTGCATCGGCTGTTGGTAAACTTCCAACACTTACAATTACATCATCAATAGAAGTACAACCCTGCGCATCCGTAACTGTTACCGAATAGGTAGTAGTTACAATTGGGCTCGCAATTGGGTTAGGATCTATATTGCTACTAAGGCTACCACCATTATCCCATACAAAACTAGATCCAGCTGGACCTGTTGGAGAACCACCAATTTGAATGGAACCGCCATTACATATGCTTTGATCTGCCCCCGCATCCGCATTTGGAGTAGGGTTTACGGTAACAAGAACATCATCTGTGGCAGTACATCCATTAGAATGAGTTACCGTTACGGTATAAGTGGTTGTAGAAGTCGGCGTAGCTACCGGATTAGCAATATTGTTTGCACTCAAACTAGCAGCGTTATCCCAAACAAAACTTGCTCCTACAATTGAGCTAGTTGGGCTACCACCAATACTAACACTTTCGCCCAAACAAATGATTTGGTCTGGACCAGCATCTACATCAGGATTAGGTACTACAGTAATCAGTACCTGATCAACGGAAGTACATCCCGAAGCTACGGTTACCGTTACAGAATAAGTGGTTGTAGTTGTTGGGCTAGCAACTGGATTAGCAACAATATCACTGCTTAAAGTTGCTGCATTGTCCCATTGGAACGTAGCGTTTAAAGGTCCTGTTGGCGAACCACCAATAGTTGCAGAATTGCCATCACAAATCGTTTGGTCAGCCCCTGCATCCGCTATTGGATTAGGATTAACACTAACTGTCATTTGATCACTTGATGTACAACCATTGCTATGGGTAACCACCACCGTATAAGTAGTTGTGATTGTCGGACTTGCTGTTGGGTTTAAATCACTTGCATTACTTAAGCTAGCTGCATTATCCCACAGTACTGTGGCACCAACAGTGCTTGTAGTTGGCGCTCCCCCAATAATAACAGAAGAACCATCACAAATAACTTGGTCAGGGCCAGCATCAACAGTTGGCACAGGATCAACAGTAATTGTTACTTGATCGATTGCGGAACATCCCGCACCATCCGTTACAGTTACACTATAGGTTGTTGTAATGGTAGGATTTGCCGTAGGATTTGCAACAATACTGCTACTTAATGATGCTGCATTGTCCCAAAGGTAAGTTGCATTAATTGGTCCAGTTGGACTGCCTCCAATTGCAATACTTTGTCCTTCACAAATTGTTTGATCTAAACCAGCATCTGCCGTCGGTAAGCTTCCAACGCTTACAATTACATTGTCTATTGAAGAACATCCTTGAGCATCGGTGACTGTGACAGAATAAGTAGTTGTAACAATTGGACTAGCTGTTGGATTAGGATCAGTTGTGCTACTTAAACTAGTTCCATTATCCCAAATAAAACTTGAACCGACAGGGCCTGTTGGTGTTCCTCCAATTTGAATGGAACCTCCATTACAAACACTTCTATCTGGACCAGCATCTGCTGTAGGCAATGCATTCACTGTAACGGTTACATCATCTGTTGCTGTACAACCATTTGGATGTGTTACTGTAACTGTATAAGTTGTTGTTGTATTTGGACTTGCTGTTGGATTAGCAACAGTAGCACTGGATAAAGATGCTCCATTATCCCATGTAAAAATTGCTCCAGGTGTTCCACTTGTAGGTGCACCTCCAATAATGACCGATTCGCCATTACAAATTGTTTGATCAGAACCTGCATCAACACTTGGGTTAGGAATAATAGTCACCGTGATTTGATCAGTATCTGTACAACCTGCTCCAGTACTAACTGTAACGGTATAGGTTGTGGTAGATGTAGGGTTTGCAATAGGGTTCGCAATTGAAGTACTACTTAAGCTAGCTCCATTATCCCAGGTATAGGATGCTCCAGCTGGACCAGTTGGAGAGCCACCAATAGTTGTAGAAGCTCCATCACATAAGTTCTGGTCGGCACCTGCATCAGCAGTAGGCGAATTATTAACCAAAACAGTTACTGCATCAGTGCTTGTACAATTGTTAGCGTCTGTAACTGTTACAGTATATGATGTGGAAGTAGTTGGGCTTGCCGTTGGATTTGATAATGTTGGGTCGTTTAGACTTGATGCATTGCTCCATAAAAAGGTTGCCCCTGGTGTAGAAGAAGTTGGGCTCCCTCCTATTTGAACAGAATTTCCACTACAAATCGTTTGAACTGGCCCTGCATCTACGTTTGGAAGTGCATTTATGGTTACCACTACCTCATCGGTAGCGGTACAACTAGTTAATAAATCGGTTACTGTAACTCGATAGGTTGTAGTTACAGTTGGTGTTGCAACAGGATTTGCAGCGGTGGCACTACTTAATGTTGTAGCATTGTTCCACAAAATACTTGTTCCTGGCTGTGCAGTAGGACTTCCGCCGATTGTTACTGATCCACCTCCACTACATAAATCTTGATCAGCTCCTGCGTCAGCAGTCGGCGCAGGATTTACTGTGATTGTTACGTCATCAGTTACAGTACAGCCATTTGTAGCCGTAACGGTTACCGTGTAAGTAGTAGTAACTGTTGGACTTGCAAGTGGATTTTGGTCATTAGGGTTATTTAAACTGGCCCCATTATTCCAAGAATAAGCTGCACCTGCAGGCCCAGTAGGATTTCCGCCAATTTGGGCAATTCCGCCTTCACAAATGGTTAAATCTGACCCAGCATTAGCAAAAGCGTTTCTATAAGTTATTGTAATATCATCAACAGCTGTACATCCATTGGTGCCAGTTACCGTGACAGTGTAAGTAGTTGTTGCTGTAGGTGTTGCTGTAGGATTGGCAAGTGTTGCATTATTTAATGTAGCCGCATTGTCCCAGAGAAAAGTGGCACCAGCACTTAAACTAGTTGGTGAGCCTCCAATGATGACTGTGCTTCCTGGGCAAACCAATTGATCAGCACCAGCATCTGCGTCTGGAGCAGGTATTACTGTGACAGTTACTTGATCGGTAGCGCTGCAATTTACCCCACTTGTTACAGTTACCGTGTAGGTTGTCGTTGTTGTAGGTGTTGCCGTAGGGTTTGGGTCTGTAGCATTGCTTAAGCTAGTTGCATTATCCCAAAGGTAGGTCGCCCCTCCTGGCCCAGTTGGCGCACCTCCAATAGTTGCGCTTTGTCCAAGACAAATCGTTTGAGGTCCACCTGCATCAGCAGTAGGCACAGCATTTACGAATACAGTCATGGTATCAGTATTTGTACAACCAGATGGGTCGGTAACAATAACACTATAATCTGTCGTAGTATTCGGACTGGCCATTGGATTGGCGATTGCAGCATTGCTTAAACTTGCTGGTGGTGACCAAGCATAGGTAACATTGAGTGTTGAAGATGTTGGAGAACCGCCTATTTGAACAATTCCTCCTGGACAAATACTTCTATCAATTCCAGCATCTGCGTCGGGCAATGTAATGGTAATTTGCTGTGTCATAACAGAATCACAACCCAATGCAGAGTTGGCTGTTAACTGGATGGTGTAAGTTCCTGCTGTTTGATAGGTATGAGTTGGACTGGTAGTATTCACCGTTGGTGAAGCATCACCAAAATCCCAAGTATAGGTTACTGTTCCTCCACTAATTGAGGTAAGATTTGTAAAACTAATTGGGAGTAAAGGACAAGGATTTGGAGGAAAAGAAAAATTAGTTTGTGGGTCGGGAAATTTAAACTGGTACCCTGCTAAATTCGAGGTTGAATTACAGCCAGCAGCGGCATTTGTTAACTCCACTTGATAAACCACTGTGTCTTCACACAAGTTAAAATTCTCTGTTAAAGATTTAGACGAAGTGGATTGATATAAACTTAGTCCAGATCCAACAGGGTAATTTCTATAAACATCATACCGAGTAGCTGATCCAACTGGATTAGGAACGGTTAATTCATTCCAATCAACTGTCACATTAGTTGCATTATTAGATGGCACTACAAAAATTGTTGAAAGCGTATCTTTTGCTACATTCTGAACCAATCCCTTACAACCAGATCTACTTCTTATGTAGTACCATCTTCTTTGTTGCTGAGCACCTGCCCCAGTATGCGTGTAAGAGGTTTGTGAATAATTTTTCACACTATCAACCAGAGAAAAAGGACCATTGGCATTCGTGCCGGAATAAATCATCCATGCAGTAAATGAATTATTAGGATCCGGTGTAGTATTCCAATCAATGATAACATCTCCATTGGCTTGTATGTCTAGACAATTGATGTCTGGAGATTTGATTACTGAATCTGCTAGTACGGTTACTGAAATGGTTGCAATGTTTTGGGCGGGAATAGGACAAGCATTATCTACCGCTCTAATTACAAAAGTATAGGTGTTTTCAAGAGAAACACAACCATCGTTAAATGAAATGTGGTTACAATCCGTTTGCCAATTAAAAGAAGTATTGACACCAGCAAGACCAGATTGAGGCAGAGAAGAAGTTAGGGTGGCACATGGTGGATTCGGACATCCAGTGGTTGAACTGGTATAATTGGTGCCAAACTGAAGACCTGTACCTTCAAGAGTTACTGTTTGAAAGCCTCCCCCATTAGGATGCATGTCAAAATCAGTTACCTGAATATTAAAGGCGACTGGATCACCTGCCCTCACCGTATCACTAAATTGGGTGAAATTTCCATTATTATCTTGAAATGGGGCCCTAATGTTCGGTTGATTATTAGTAGCGCAACTTGCAGATATATTGGATTGTAATTCTCGAAAAATCTCTGCAACCTTTTCACCACATTTATAGGCAGAAACTTTCACTGCTGAAACGTATTTTCCCGAAGTAAAAGAAGTCATGGCAATCTCCCCCGTTGCCCCATCGAGGACAGCAGCTGAATTTCTTGGATCTTGAACATTACTAGGAAATGGGGAGTTAAAGCTATAACCAGTTTGAAAAGCAATCTGGTTTGGGACAGACCCTGTAACGAACAAGGAAGGATTGGCTGTATTATAACCAGGAACTTGAAGAAGCGGTTGTGCCCATTCATAAAACAAAGAATCCAACTCAACATCGGTGGCATTGTGATTATAGGTAAATGAATTTCCAATGCAAAGCAAGCTGGTTGCACGTTCTCTAAATAATGGAGAATTATCTTTACATGAATCAGCTACCGTACCAGAATGAGGGAATATTTTTGCCCGTAAAGTGATGCCTACTTGTGATAAATTTGTGGTTGCATTTCTAGCTACATCAGAATAAGTTATGATCCAACCTTCTACAGGGGGTGAACCATTCAAGCGCATTGGATCTGCTTCTCTAGTATATTCAAAAATTGATTCAGCATCTCCGTTGGCACAACTAAAAGTTCCTCCACCCAAACAAGTAGGGGAAATATCTAAATCAGATCTCGTGTTTGCGTCATACTCAGCATTGTTTGCAATTAGAGTTACATTACCAGGATTCGGATAATTGTGAATCCACAAACTTCCACGAGGGCCTAATGCATTTCCACTACAATCACGATACACTTTAAATTTAAAGACATAAAGTCCATTACTTAGACATTCCCAAGTGATTTCACCACCCATGATATGAGTGGCATAAGAATTCAAAGGTGCAAGGGAAAAAATCAAGCCGATTAAGGCCGTAAAAAAAGATAATTTTAACTTCATCAAATTGGTATCAGTATCAACCTACTAAAATAAACATTCTATTCGAACCTTAGGACGAAATCTCATCTAGATGCGTTGCTTTTAGAAAAGTAGAATTTAAGTGGATATTCCTATCTTTGACCACCTAAAAAAAACCCATATGGACCTTAGCGGAATAATTTCAATTTCAGGTAAACCTGGACTATCTAAAATCATCTCTCAAAGTAAAAACGGAATCATAGTAGAATCCTTAATCGACCAGAAAAGGTTTCCAGTTCAAGGAGCTCAACGAGTTAGTTCTTTAGAAGACATAAGCATTTATACTTATGAAGATGACGTTCCATTAATTTCTGTTTTTGAATCCATTCATAAGAATGCAAAAGGAGAGGCAATTCTTTCTCATAAATCAAGTCCTGAAGAAATTAAAGACTTTATAAAAGGTATTTTACCAAACTATGATGAGGATAGAGTTTACCAATCTGATTTGAAAAAGATTGTCCAATGGTATAATTTATTGCTTGAAAAAGGATTATTAAAATCTGAGGAAAAGGAAAAAGAAAAGAAAGAGGACAAGCCAAAGAAAAAGGCACCTGCAAAAGCTGCCGCTAAGAAAAAGCCTACTGCAAAAAAGAAGCAATCGGATTCATGATGCATTCTTTTAAACCTAGTGTAAGAAATTTCATTCCAAAAGACTTAAAATTTACTTGGGAAACCCTCGAACCCTATTACTCCGAACTAAAATCAAGATCACTTAACAATAAGGAAGACCTATTAGCTTGGTTAAGTGATAGAAGCGAGATTGATTCGGCCGTATCAGAAGATTTTGCATGGCGCTACATCCGAATGAATGTAGATACTAGGGATGAATCTCTGGCAAAAGATTTTTCCATTTTTGTGCAAACCATAAGCCCTAAAATATCCCCATTTGATCATGATTTAAATGTAAAGTTTCAAAATTGCGAATGGCTAAGGGACTTGAACCAAGAGCAATTTAAAATCATTTTAAGGTCTTTGGCCAATGAAATTAAGTTGTTCCGTGAAGAAAACATCCCAATTTTCACAAAATTAGAAGAAGAATCTCAAGAGTTTGGAAAATTGAATGCTGTTTTAGAAATTGAAAAAGATGGAAAAAAACACACACTTCAGCAGGCATCAAATTTTCTAAAAGACCTAAATAGACCATTTAGAAAGGAAATTTATTTTGCAATAGCTGAGGAAAGGGCAAAGATAAAAAGTGAACTTAATTCTCTTTTTGACAGCTTAAAAAAGAAAAGGACTGACATAGCAAAAAATGCTGGCTATGATAATTTCACAAGTTACAAATTTGATGCCCTAGGAAGGTTTGACTATAATCAAGAAGATTGCAAAAAATTTCATGAAGCCATCCGAGAATCTGTGATGCCAAAAATGGATTGGATCTATAAGAAGAGAAAAGACTGTTTAAAAATAGACCAATTGTTTCCATGGGACCTGTCTGTAGATTTGGACGGAAAACCAGCACTTAAGCCCTTTGTAACAGGTGATGAATTATTGGACAAGACGATAAAATGTTTCAATGAAATAGACCCATTCTTTGGAGATTGCATTGCTGCAATGAAAGAAAAAAACCATTTAGACCTAGATTCTAAAAAGGGAAAAGCCCCAGGTGGATTTAATTACCCATTGTACGAATCTGGACTTCCCTTTATATACATGAATGCGAGTGGTGCTTTTAGAGATGTAACAACCATGGTTCATGAAGGTGGCCATGCCATTCATTCTGTTTTGAGTCACCCACTCCCTTATGTTTCAGATAAAAGTTTTCCATCAGAAGTTGCGGAATTAGCCTCCATGAGCATGGAGTTAATAAGCATGGATCATTGGGATGCTTTCTTTGAAAATGAAGAAGATTTAAAACGGGCCAAACGAGATCAACTGATTGGAGCATTATCAGGATTGCCTTGGATTGCTTGCATCGATAAATTTCAACATTGGATCTACAAGCATCCAGATCATAGTGTACAAGAGAGAACTGAATATTGGGAGCAACTAATGAATGAGTTTTCATCTTCAGAAATCTGTTGGGAAAACTTGGATGACATAAAAGCCAATCTTTGGCAAAAGCAATTGCATCTATTTGAAGTTCCCTTTTATTACATAGAATATGGAATGGCTCAATTGGGCGCTATTGCAATGTGGAGGAATTATAGAAAAAACCCTAAACAAACCATCATTCAGTACAAAGCGGCATTAAGTTTAGGATACACAAAATCCATCAATGAAATATACCAAACAGCGGGAATACAATTTTCCTTCAACCTAGAATACGTGAAGGAATTAAGCGACTTCCTTTTCAATGAAATAAAACAAACATTTGACTAACATGAGCTCATTACATGCAATTTCCCCTATAGACGGTAGGTATTTTTCTAAAGTTCAAAGCCTTTCCCAATATTTTTCAGAAGCAGCCCTTATCAAGTACAGAATTCGGGTTGAAATCGATTACTTCATTTCATTGTGTAAAATTCCTCTCCCTCAATTGGGTGGAATTGATGCCTCACATTTTCAAACCTTAAGAAATATTTATATCAATTTTTCAGATGAAGATGCGCTAAGAGTTAAAGAAATTGAAAAAGTGACCAATCATGATGTAAAAGCGGTTGAATACTTTATCAAAGAAAAACTAGCATCAAGTGATTTAAAAAGTCAGTTGGAGTTCATTCACTTTGGCTTAACTTCACAAGACATAAACAACACGGCAATTCCTATGAGCATGAGGGATGCCATTGAAGAGGTTTACATCCCTGAATTAAATGAGATAATTTCAGAACTAAATGCTTTTGCAATGGAGTGGAAAGGAGTTCCTATGCTTGCTAGAACCCACGGACAACCAGCTTCTCCAACAAAATTAGGCAAAGAAATAATGGTGTATGCCGATCGACTAAAGGAGCAATACAATTGCCTTATCGACACCCCATTTTCTGCAAAGTTTGGCGGAGCTACGGGAAACTTTAACGCACATCATGTTGCCTATCCTGAGATAGATTGGGTAGAATTTGCGAATGAATTTGTAAATGACACTTTAGGACTTTTCCGTTCCCAGATTACCACACAAGTTGAGCATTACGATAATCTTGCACGATTGTTTGATTCCTTAAAGCGGATCAATACAATATTGATTGACATCAATAGAGACTTGTGGACCTACATCTCTATGGATTACTTCAAGCAAAAGATCAAAGAGGGGGAAGTTGGTTCCTCTGCTATGCCTCACAAGGTAAACCCGATTGATTTTGAAAATGCCGAAGGAAACCTAGGAATAGCAAATGCCATCTTTGAACACCTGAGTGCTAAACTTCCAATTAGCCGATTACAAAGAGACCTAACAGATTCCACAGTATTAAGAAACATTGGTGTACCAGTTGCACATAGTCTACTCGCCATCAAATCAATGCTAAAAGGTTTTGGAAAATTGGTATTGAATCAAGATAAAATTAAACAAGACTTAGAAAATAATTGGGCAGTTGTGGCTGAGGCAATTCAGACAGTATTAAGAAGAGAAGAATATGATCAACCTTATGAGGCCTTAAAAGACCTAACTAGAAAAAATGAGACAATTAACGAAGAATCTATCGCTAGGTTCATCGAGACTTTAGCGGTATCTGAAGAGGTAAAATCAGAATTGCGAAAGATTAGCCCAAGCAATTATACTGGAATTGACCTGTTCTAATTCCAGTCAAGTCGCCTACCTTTAAGGACTTAGACCAAAGTTCACTCATCTTCACTTATCAACAATTCACTTATTAACAATTTGAAAATTTCGTTAATAACTTTGTTGATAAGCCTTTTCAAATTGCCTGAACAGCAGATTTCATATACCATACTTTTGATTTAGAATTTTTAATCATTCTGCTCAAAACATGTTTACTAAAATCTTCGGCAAGAAAAAGTTAAAAGAAGATACCCTCGCTAACATTTTTGTTAATGCTACTCTTGAGGCTGTTGAAAGTGGATTCCAAGACATTATTGGTTTAATAAACGAGTCTCCAGAATTTATTAATTCACCAAACCTAGAGAAGGCAGATGATAGCAAATTCTTACTGATAGTTTTAGCCGCAAACTTAAAAGAAGTGCCTAAGCACCTTCCTGCACATCAAGACAATCGTATGATTAATTTAATCATCACCAAGCTGTCAGGTGTATTTGATGTTTCCTTTGATAAACTGGAAGCAAGATTGAGGGAGTATCAAAGTTATTTAAGTCGGGTTAACCACCCTTCTAATAATAATCTTTATGCGATGTCCAAAGCCCTATTCTTTAAATACGAGTTGGGACAATATCAAGAAGATTACTTCAGAAACATGAATGCCCCAAACCCCTTATTTCTTAAAAGGTTAGATGAGGCCATGGCCCTATTTCTTTTCAATTGGGAATCTACACAAAAGGAGTATCAATTAACGGAATAGTTAGTTCAAGTTAAATTTCTTTGTTGCCATTTCTACGATGTCTTCAGCTATTGCCAAACAGGCAGTTGCCGCTGGAGATGGTGCATTTAGAACATGAATACTATTTCCCTTATAGGCAATTTTAAAATCATCAATCATTTCCCCATCAGGACCTAAAGCCATTGCTCTAACTCCTGCCCTGCCAGGCTTAATGTCTTCCATTTGAAGAGAAGGAATGAGTCCTTGCAATCGACTTAAAAACAATCTTTTGCTAAAAGCACGCTTGTATTCGTCTAGGCCAAATCTCCAATGCTTTGCAAATAATTTCCACGTTCCAACATAGGACAATGCATCTACAGTATCCTTCAAATCAAAGTCGGTTTTTCCATAACCTTCACGTTTAAAAGTGAAGACAGCATTTGGTCCGCATTCCACACCACCTTCAACCATTCTAGTAAAATGAACTCCTAAAAAGGGAAAAGCAGGATTTGGAACTGGGTAGATTAAATGCTTCACTTTTCCAATTGCTTGATCAGTTAATTCATAATAATCTCCTCGAAAGCCAACAATTTGCATTTCAGCATTAACGCCATCTTTTTCTGCTAATCGGTCAGATTGAAGTCCACCACAAAAGATAAAATGTTTTGCTTGGTATTTTCCCTTATTAGTAAATACGGTTCCTACCTCACCTTCTTCTAATCTAAGAAACTCTTCTTCCAACTTTAAAGATGATTTTTCTTGTATTCCACTTGCAACCTCGGCCAATCTATTTGTAGCACCAACAAAATCGATGATGCCCGTGCAGGGAACATGAATACCAGCAACGCCAACGCAATTTGGCTCTATTTCTTGAATTTGCTGAGCATTAATTTTTACTATTCCTTCTGTATTGTTCGCAATTCCATTATCAAATATTTTATCCATAAAGGGCAACTCAGACTCATTAGTTGCAACCACAACTTTACCACAAACTTCATGTTGAACACCAAATTCTTTTGCAAAATCAACTAAGGCATGCCTACCTTTTACGCAGTTAATGGCCTTCTTTGATCCAGGTTTGTAATACAAGCCTGAATGAATTACTCCAGAATTATTTCCGGTTTGATGATTGGCTAAGTTTTTTTCTTTTTCGATCAATAGGATCGACTTGTTGGGATACTTTCTTTGAAGTTGATACCAAGTAGCAGCTCCAACAATTCCTCCTCCAATTAAACAAATATCGTAGACCATTTTTCTCAATTAAATGAAATACAAATCTAAGCCGAAATGGAATTAATTAGCAGCAATTTCCTTTTCTTTTGGCACCATTAACAATAGAACAAAACCAAGAATAAAGAATACGGCTAAGGCGAAAATAGAATTGCGCATACTGCCTGTTATCCCTTCAATTAAGCCATAAGAAAATGTGCCGATAACTATTCCAATCTTTTCCAACACATCGTAAAAGCTAAAAAATGAGGCAGTATCTTTTGTTTCTGGTAATAGTTTGGCATACGTTGATCTTGATAAAGACTGAATGCCCCCCATTACTAAACCAACAATACCAGCTATTATATAAAACTCGAATGGCTCGTGAATAAAGTAAGCCAATACACAAATGGCTACCCAAATAAAAAGTGCTATGCTAAGCGCCTTTAAATTGCCCCATATTTTAGAAAAGTAAGCGAACAAATAGGCACCAATTATTGCAATGAATTGAATGATTAAAACAGATATGATTAAACCAGATTTTGCTCCATCACCCTCCCAATTAATTTCCTTGGCCGCAAACAGTGTAGCCATCAACATAACTGTTTGCACTCCCATACTAAACACAAAAAATGAGGTCAAATAACGCTTTAAGGCTTTTAAGTTTTTTAAGGTACTCCAAACTTTTTGCAGCTCTTGCCAACCCTTCCAAAAATCAATTTTTTGTTTTTCATTTTGCTGACTCCTATCAGGGAGAGTTGCATAGGTATACTGACTAAAGCCTACCCACCAGACGGCTACACTTAGGAAGGAGTATCGAGGGCTCATGTCGAAACCCATAATCAACACCAAGTTAATAATCAATAGAATAGAACTTCCCAAATATCCGAGTGCATATCCTTTTGCTGAAATTCTATCGTGCTCATTTATTGGCGCTAACTCAGGCAGGTATGCATTGTAAAATACAATGCTTCCCCAAAAGCCAATGCTAGCCAAAAAAACAGATATCATACTCAATTCCAAATAATTAACATCAAAAAAGTAAAGTGAAGCACATGCAGTTGCTCCCAAGTAACAAAATACCTTCAAGAAGAATTTCTTATTGTCGGCATAATCAGCAATGCCCGAAAGAATAGGAGAAATTAATGAAACCACAAGGAAGGAAAGCGATGCCACATAGGAGTACAGTTCTGTATTCCGAAATTGATAACCAAGAAATTCAACCATGTCTCCTTGATACATCCCATTGATGTCATGAGAAGTTTGGTACTCATAAAACATTGGAAAGATGGCGGTGGTAATTACTAGAGGGTAGGAAGAATTTGCCCAATCATAGAAGGCCCAGCCTTTTATAGATTTTACATTGTATTTAGACAGGTCCATTATTAATTTTTACAAGTAGCGCAATACTGCATTTTGATGTCTTCATTCAGCAGGGCTTGAAATCCCATCTGATCATTTGAAAATAGTGCACAAAACTCCTTAGGAAATAAATTTTGATACTTTTCAAGGTACTTTAAATAGTTTTTAGGTTCTACCTCATCCTCAACATATATCGCAATTTGTAAAAAGTATTGCAGCAATTGTTGATCTGGCTTTTCTACGCCAACATGAGGCAAAAGCAATTCAATGGCTCTAGTATATTGATCTTGATAACACAAATATTTAGCGATGTCCAAAATTTCATTTGGCGTTAACTTAGCTGGCCTTGCATACCTCAATACATTGTCAAATGCTTTTCTTCGATAATCAAATTCTCCTGTATCGAAATAGTAATCTGCAGCTATGATTGAATAATTTACATAAGCCCTCGCAAACGCGTCTTTAGGAAATTCAACTGCCCTCAGCAATTCGAATTTCTTTTTCCATTTAGCAATGTCCTTTATTCTTTTATTGGACCCTGACCAATGCTTTAGAAGCGATAAATGATAATTATACCTAACTATTGGGTTGCCAGGATGAATGAGATGCAATTCTAAAAATGCTTTGTGAATTTGATTAGCTCCATAAGTTTTCTCACCCTTTAAAGTTGCCAATACTAGTTCATTATTGATCAGGTTAAGATTGCTTTTTTCTTGAGGGAGATCCAAAGGTTCGAATTCCTTCATGCGGCTCATATCTCCTTCTACTTCCTCTAGTAATTGCCTTTGAAATTGCTCTGCCAAAGAAAGTTTATTATTCATCAATAAGCTTTTATATAACAAGTATCGATCTTCAAAGCTGACGCTATCGGTAAATTGCATGCTCCCTCGAAACTGGATCTTTAAGGTTTTCATTTCTCCCAAAGCTTTCTTCAATTTAGTGTCTTCTTTCATGGTTTTAACCAGGTAATCTTTCACCTCGTGTTGCTCCATTCCTTCTGTTTCCAATTGATAGAAAGTGCCCTTTTTAAATTTTTCATATTGTTCCCAGTCTGTATGAAATTGATAGGTAATCGACATTTCGTCAGGCTTAAAATACTTGTCGAAAACAGCTTGAAAATGCTCTTCTAAATAGTTTGCATTTAGGTCGTCTTCATGCCCTGGAGAAGCAGTAAAATCGATGAGTACTTCTTGTAATTGATAGCTAAGGTTGCCAAGATAATTATCAAGGATTCGGTTTGCATTCTTCAATTGCTCTATCGTGCCTATATCAAAATAAAAGCTGCTTGAATCTGAAATCTCCTTACCGTACTCCATTGCCTCACCCGCAAACAAATAGGGAAAACCTAACCATCTTTTGTTCTCAGTTTTTACCCTGTTGTATGGAATTCTCGCGCACAAATTCCCATCCTTGATGATCAATCCATTTATTTCAGTGGAACTAGGTGAATAGTATGAAGGGATCTCGCCTAGGCTAATTTTAACTGCACCTTCTTCCTTTTTACTATTGAGAACACTCAGCTTTCCCTTTCTCGCTGGGGGATACAATTCACCTCGGGCAACATTCCCTGGAAACAAACGATTACTTTCTCCACAATTGAATTGATCTTTTTGGACAAACTCAATGGCAATTCCATCGCCGCCGCCATCTAAAATTTCTTCAACAAATGCTAAATCATGGTATTCTAAAAATACTTCTTGACCTTCAACTTTAAACGCATCAGAAAACAATTGAGGCAGTGTTCCATGTTTTTCAAGAAATGAAGAGCAAGCATTTTCTTTATCTCCTTCAATTCCATGATTGTTAAAATTGGGTTTAACGCCGGCCGGCATTTCATATGGCAAGTTTGCACCAACAAAAACAAAAATGAATGCATTTTGCTCTGTCCGAAGAGTTGATACCCCTGCCAAAAAATAATTGGGATCTAAAATATTTAAAGCCCCGTCATCTTCTTTTAGCCATGAAGTTATTGCACCTTTAATTAGCAATTCTGGGTTATTCGCAACACTTCTTGTTTTTTTTAGATCTACCTCTACCTTCATTCCATAATTAATCATGGCGATGTTTTCTCCTGCCTGAGCATTTAGACCCTTATAATAAATTATTCTATCCATGAGTTTTGCCTTTCTTTTATCGTTTTGGATATGGCTCAACTTCCCATTTTTTAATATGAATTCTGCTTGGTCAAAGGCAGCAGCATTTAGCACCTCATCCAAAGCTAAATTCTTTAGGTTTTTCTCAGTCCGAATTTTATTAATTTCCTCTAAAAGCACTTGTTCCATTTCTGCTAAATCGAACTGCTCTTGTGCTATGGAACTCAATTGCAATAGGCAGGTCAATACTACTATTCCTAATTTTTTCATGGCTTAACTATTAAATTTACTCTTCTATTTAGTGCCTTTCCTTCAAGGGTTAAATTTGTAGAAGCTGGAGATTCTTCTCCCTTCCAGGAACTGCTGATGCTGTGGCACCCATTTTTTTGCAAAAATCCTTTTACAGCAATTACTCTTTGCTCGGATAAAAATTGATTATACGAATGTTCTGCGTCACTATCAGTATGACCTTCCAATGAAATTTTCATTTTATTAAGAGCTGGAATTTGTTCAATAAACTCGTTCAACTTTTCAATTTCCTCTAAAGATAGGTTGAATTGGTCAGAATCAAAATAAATACTATGCATCCATGTTTTATCATTTTCAAGATGAGCACTTTCTTCCATCCTGGATGTTCTTGATGCACAATCATCAATCTCTAAAAGTGAAAAGTCATCTAAATAATAATAGGAAAACCAAGCTTCTTTTTTTCTAGGTGCATAATTGGTGTAATTTACTTTCTCCTTTTTAAAGAAATTACCAAGCACTAAGAAGGCTTCTCCTCCTTTAGCTATAAATGTTGATTTATACTCTATCCATTCTCCTGGAACTGGAAATTCTTCAAAGTATAATTGAGGTTTGGCTTCAATAAAATTCCAAGTATTGGCGCTTACTTTTTGATCTGAAAAGTAGGCTCCTATTTTGTTATTGATTACCGGGCAATTGGGATCGGGTTGAATGTAAAATGAGAAACAGTACTCTTTTCCCTCTTTTAGTCTTGAACGAAGTTCAATTTCCAAATATTCTAAATCAAAATAATAAGCTCCAAAAAAAATTGCTCCTAACATTCCCTTGCCAGAATGAGGTTCTATTCCACCTTTTAAGCCACAAGAATTGTAATACTCTGGGCTTCCGGCATTAGCAGAAAACCAATGTTTGGTGTGGTCTAATTGTTTAAGCTTAGAGGGACAATTGGTATATTCTTCTATACCAGGATTGGGAATAAGGTTTTGAGAATTAGCTTGAGCTAAAACAAAAAACAATGCAGCTAATAGAAGTCTATTAAGCAAAGTTTACTCTGCTCTGAAGGTAACTCTCCTGTTTCTCTCTAACTCACCAGAGGACGAAGGCTCAGTTGCCTCCTTAGAAGAATGACTCAATTGATCATCACTAACGCCCATGGCTTGGAGGGCTTTTCTCACTGTAAATGCCCTTTTCTTGGCGAGCAAATTTACACTTGATTCGCTTTCATCAATATGCCCAATGATCATCAATTTTACTCCTTGGTTGTCTTTTAGATAAGAGGCTACCCTTTCTAAAGTTTCAGCTGAACTGGCTTTAGGTTCAAATGCTTTGTCGGCATAATACAACTCAGCAGATTCTATACTAAACTCGTTGGATTCGGTTTTGGTACCTTCTCCTGCCTTTGTCCCATCTGAATTGACCAAGTACGTTTTTTTCGCAGAGGTTCTCATGCTCTTATCGGTTCCAAAGCTTTTAAATTCGGTTTGCATTCTTCCTCCAGCTATCTTATCACATAAACAATCGTCCATTGTTTTTTCAGTCAATGCAACCACAGAAACATCATCAATAAAATAATAGGCATTGTTCTGCTGGCGATTGCCCATAAATTCTCTTGATAGTCTAACCTTCTTTTGCTCAGTATCAGCGTCTTCATCAAAATTCCCAATGGTGATGAAGCTTTCTCCTCCTTCAGCTTTGTATATTCCACAAATGGCAGTCCATAAAAATTGCTTGTCGAAGGCTTCGTTCTTCAAACTTTTAACCTGCGGCTTATAGCTCAATTTTCCATCAGTTTTTTCGGTAAGCTCTTCGGCACTTATATACATCCCAATGTTGTTTACGGCATATTTTGACATGTCAGACATGCTCACATGAAACTTCATGCAATAAGAAACCCCTGCTTCTAATTTTTTATTTAATCCAACACCTATATATGATCTTGGCATCCTGCCGTTGTAACCAAAAAAAGACAAACCAGCATAATTTACTCCTGTGTTTGCCTTTTCTTCACCGTACACATTTTTTGGTGTAGCGTATTCATCGTTCTTTGCATTTTCTGTATACAAATCAACTGGATTCATGGTGACAGATTTCCATGGTGCAGCAAGTCCTATTGCACCAGCTTCCTTTACTTTTCCAGAGACCTCTTCGAAGCTTGGGTTAGGTACTAGATTTTCTTGTGCCCCAACAAATTGAAAGGCTACTGTTAATACAGCAAGTGAGATTATTCGCTTCATAATTTTATTTTTTTCGCGCTTAGTCAAAGACTGTTCCGAAATTATTAAATCTTATTAAAAGAAAAAACCCCAATAAGAATTGGGGCTTTTTTTATGCTTGTGCTCTAATCATATTTAATGCAGACCCCGCTTTAAACCAATCAATTTGTGATTCATTATAAGTGTGGTTTAGCATGATATTGTCCTTCGAACCATCGGCATGGTTAACTTCTAGGGTCAATTGTTTTCCAGGAGCAAATTCATTTAAATCTATAAAATTGAAAGTATCATCTTCTAGTATTAGATCGTAATCTGCTTCATTGGAAAAGGTCAAGCCTAACATTCCTTGTTTCTTCAAATTGGTTTCATGAATTCTAGCGAAAGATTTCACTATCACTGCCATCACTCCTAAATGTCTTGGCTCCATTGCAGCATGCTCTCTAGAAGATCCTTCGCCATAATTATGATCTCCTATCACTATGCTTGGAACACCAGCAGCTTTGTAAGCTCTACCAACTGCAGGCACTTCCCCTTTTTCTCCATTCAATTGATTAACTACCTCATTGGTGGCTCCACCAAATGCGTTAACAGCACCTATTAAACAATTGTTTGAAATATTATCAAGATGACCTCTATACCTTAACCAAGGACCAGCCATAGAAATATGGTCAGTGGTACACTTCCCAAAAGCCTTAATTAGCAATTTTGCCCCAATTATGTTTTGACCATCCCATGGACTAAATGGACTTAACAACTGTAGTCTATTTGAATCTGGCGCGACCCTAACATCTATGGCACTTCCGTCTTCTGCTGGTGCTTGATATCCATTATCTTCTACATCAAAGCCATCCTGTGGTAATTCATGTCCTTTTGGCTCTGCCAATTTCACCGAATCGCCGTTTTCGTTAATTAGGCTATCTGTAATTGGATTGAAATCTAATCTCCCGCTAATGGCAATAGCAGCAACCATTTCTGGAGAGGCTACAAAGGCATGAGTATTAGGGTTTCCGTCTGCTCGTTTCGCAAAATTTCTATTGAAAGAATGAACGATTGAGTTTTTTTCTTGTTTTTCAGCACCTGCTCTCTCCCATTGCCCAATGCAAGGTCCGCAAGCATTAGTAAATATTCTTGTTGATTCGAATTTGTTGAATGTGGCCAACAAACCATCCCTTTCAGCTGTATATCTAACTTGCTCTGATCCTGGGTTAATTCCCAAAATAGCCTTAGGCTTTACACCTTTAGCAACCGCATCATCAACAATTGAAGCAGCTCGTGTAAGGTCTTCATAAGAAGAATTGGTACAAGAACCGATTAAGGCCCATTCTATATCAGTTGGCCAGTCATTGGCTTTTGCTTTCTCTTTCATTTCCGCAATAGGAGTGGCTAAATCTGGAGTAAATGGTCCATTTAGATGGGGGCCTAGTTCTGATAAATTAATTTCAATTACTTGATCAAAATATTGCTCAGGGTTTTCATAAACTTCGGCATCTCCTGTTAAATGTTCTGCTACCTCATCAGCTAAATTGGCAACATCGCCACGTTCAGTTGAAAGTAAGTAGCGACGAATAGAATCATCATAACCAAAAGTTGAAGTAGTTGCTCCAATTTCGGCTCCCATATTACAAATGGTTCCTTTACCTGTTGCCGATAGCGATTTTGCTCCGTCTCCAAAGTATTCAACTATGCAACCAGTACCACCCTTAACCGTTAGGATACCAGCAACTTTAAGAATTACATCTTTTGCAGATGCCCATCCATTCAATTTGCCTGTTAATTTTATTCCAATCAATTTGGGAAATTTCAACTCCCAAGCCATTCCTGCCATTACATCAACAGCATCCGCTCCACCTACACCAATTGCAACCATTCCTAATCCACCTGCATTTACGGTATGTGAATCTGTTCCTATCATCATCCCTCCTGGAAAAGCATAATTTTCAAGTACAACTTGATGAATTATTCCAGCGCCTGGTTTCCAAAAGCCAATTCCATACTTATCACAAACAGAACTAAGGAAATTAAATACCTCGTTGTTTTTATTCATTGAATCTTGTAGATCTTTATCAGCTCCAAGTTTTGCCAAAATAAGGTGATCGGCATGAGCAGTTGAGGGCACAGCAACCTTCGCTTTTCCTGCTTGCATAAATTGCAATAGTGCCATTTGAGCAGTTGCATCTTGCATGGCTACTCGATCTGGAGCAAAATCAACATACGACTCTCCACGCTTGAAAACTTCACTTGCATTCCCATCCCAGAGATGAGTATAAAGGATCTTTTCTGCTAAACTTAAAGGCTTGTTTACAATTTTTCTTGCTGCTGCAATTCTTTCAGGATACTTCTCGTAAACTGCTTTTATCATGTCGATATCGAAGGCCATATACGGGTATTATTAGTTAAAAAACACTATTTAATTGGATTGCGAAATTAAGGATTTAATCCCTTTTTTTAAACCGTCTATCCAATAAATAGGCTTGTAATGGAGCACAATTCGTAACATTGCATTGTGGTAAATTTGCTAAGAGAAAACATTAAAGAGGCCTTAAAATCAGTTAGATCGAATCTACTTAGGACCATCTTAACTGTAATGATTATTGCGGTTGGCATTATGGCACTGGTTGGTATTTTAACTTCTATCGATGCCATGAAGGAGTCGATAAGCAATAATTTTTCAAGCATGGGGGCCAACACTTTTACCATTCGTAATCGGGGCATGAACATTCAGGTTGGAAAAAAAGGAAAGCGAGCCAAAGTCTATCCAAGAATTACCTATAATCAAGCAAGCGACTTTAAGAAGAGATACAATTCGCTAGGAATTGTTTCTGTTTCAACTCGAGCAACAGCTTTAGCCACCTTAAAGTATCAATCTGAAAAAACCAATCCTAATATTTTTGTTTTTGGAGTTGATGAAAATTATTTGGAGACGAGCGGTCTAGAAGTTAATGAAGGGAGAAATTTTTCAGTAAATGACATTCGATTTGGATCTCATACTGCAATTATAGGCAGTGAAATTGCAGCTGATCTGTTTCCAAATAAAAAGAACCCTTTAGATGAATTAATTTCGATTGGAGCAGGAAAATATCGAGTTATTGGAGTGCTCAAGGAAAAAGGAAGTAGCATGGGCAGCAGTCCTGATAAACATGCTTTTATCCCACTTACCAATTCAAGGCAATGCTTTTCTAGCCGGAATCCTAGTTTTCTCATTAGTGTTATGGCCAATGGGCCAGATGAGATGGATGTAAGCACTGGTGAATCTGAAGGCTTGTTTCGAATCATAAGAGGAGACAAAACAAAGCAAGAAAGCAGTTTTGAAATTATTCGAAGCGATAATTTATCCCAAATGCTGATAGAGAATTTAAGCAATGTTACTGTCTCAGCAACTGTAATTGGATTCATCACTTTATTAGGTGCGGCGATAGGGCTAATGAATATCATGCTGGTTTCAGTTACTGAAAGAACAAGAGAAATTGGGGTTAGAAAAGCCATTGGAGCAAGCTCCAAATTAGTTAGAGATCAGTTTTTAATTGAAGCCATATTAATTTGCCAGATTGGTGGGGCATTAGGAGTAATTCTAGGCATTGCCATTGGGAATGGAATCGGAATGCTAATTGGCAGTGAGTTCATTATCCCATGGGATTGGATTGCTCTTGGCGTTGGCTTGTGCTTCTTAGTTGGACTAATCTCAGGCTTATATCCTGCACTTAAAGCGGCGAAACTAGACCCAATAGAAGCCTTGAGATACGAATAACTCAGAATTCTTACCTTTGGTTTCAAAGTCAATAATTATGGCACAGCACTTAAAAAAAATGTTTTTCTTACTTAGCATTTTCAGCTTCAACTTTACTAGCTTCAGTCAAGGAATGCAATTTGATTTTGACACTTACAACACCGATAACAATGTGAGTGAGGTTATTTGGGGACCACAATCTCTAAATCAAGGGCAGGCTTATCAATTTAAACTTACAGGAACTTATAGTGTTTGGGCTCCTTCATTCTGGACCACACCATGCGGAAATTATGAGCTTTCTCCAATGTTTTTTAGCAATGGCAATATTAACAGAGGAGGCGTTGGCTTCGACCCAGCATTTACATTCAGCTTACCCAATAGCAGCCTTTGCGCAAATAGTAATTTACCAAGTATCAACACAAGAATAGAATACACATTAGACAGTGGAATGACTTGGATTCCTTTTTCTAGCAACCTAAACTATGACACAAGTCACGTATACGTCCAAGTCATTCAAGGACAAGGGCACCCAATAGGAATAAGACAGGTAAGTCCACTTAATGATGATGATTACGGCGTTTTAAAGGTAAATATTCAATTCAACACAGGATTAACAGAATTCGTCATAGAAAAACCAGCTCTATACCCAAACCCAAGCAATCAATTCACCTTGGTTGACCTAAAAGAAAATCAGTATGAAATTGCAAGCTTAATTGATGTAAATGGCAGGCTTGTAATGAAAAAGAGCATTGCATCCCTTCAAAGATTTCAAATTGGAACCTATAATCTGTCCAATGGAATCTACTCGATAATCTTAGAGGGACAAATACAAAAAGATCATCTTAAATTAATGGTTATCCATTAAATTCTAAAGAGTGCTAAAAAGTTTACAGGACAAGCAAAATGTAGTATTATTTTTCCATTTAGCACTGCTACTCTTCTTTCATCAACAAGGCTTTACAGGTCATTATGGCTACGACGATATGGAGTATGCCAGTCTTGCCAACCAGTTATTGGAAGGAAACCTAGATCTTGAACATCATTTTGCGTATCGATCAACCCTGATCTTTGCAACAGCATTGTCCTATCTGATTTTTGGAATTTCTGACTTCAGCTCTACTCTACCAGGCCTATTGGCGGCGGCCTTGATATTGATCCTAATTTTCAAAGTACTAAAACCCTATGGATCAATTTATTGTTTTATAGGCTTGTCTTTCGGTCTTTTATCGCCTTGGTTTCTTCAATATTCCAATAAATTAATGCCAGATATATTCTTGGCCGCTGCTGTTTTTTCTGCAGTATACGCATATGCCAAATATGCCTATATCCAAGAGCGGAAAATGAAGTGGAAATATGCTTTTTTATTCAGCATAGCTCTTTTTCTTGGCTTTTGCTCTAAGGGAACCATCATTTTAATTTTACCATGGTTGGCTTACCTTTTTTGTATCGATTTCTTTATTCATAAAGACAGAAAATTTTGGCTGAATACCATTTTGATAGGAATTGGATTGACTGGCATTTACTTTCTCATTGTTTATCAATTAACAGGCAGTTCGTTTAAACGATTTGAAGCCATAACCTCTAATGCATATCTAAACAAATGCAGCTATGATCAGCAATCGATTCATATTTTATTGCGTCGCTTAGGCAAAGGGTTATCTGGTGTATTCATGCGCGAAGGATTCTTCTCAGCTGGTTTATTTCTAATTCCAGCATTTTTTCAAGAAAATTGGAAGAAACGGCTTTGTTTGGAAAACCAGAGCAGTTACTTTGTGCTTACCGGAATATTACTTCTTCTTTCTGCCAACTTCATGAGCATTTCGCTTGAACACTACGTACCCATGTGTTTGGATGCTCGTCACTACTTGTACATTTTACCAGTTTTTGCCATAGTGGCGACTAATTATTTTAGAGAATTTGAAGCCAACATTTTACATAGAATTTTAATTCTTGGCTTTGCACTTTTAATGATTGTTTATGCAATTAGTGATGACACAAGAATGCTATTTCAGACTTATATCCCATTATTTATTATCCTGTTAATCTTTCAATTTGAGCCATTTAGGAAAAAGAAAATTCTTGTTGCGCTTCTTCTTTTCTGCACCTTATCTATTCGTCCCTACGACATCATCACCTATGCCAATCATGTTAATTATAGTTTGCAAAGGGAAATAATCAAGAAAAAATTTGTTCGCCCCCAAACCCCAACTTATGCCATTGGAAATGAAGTGTTCACTAGGTTGGGTAGTTATTACCAAGGTTTTGACAAATCCCATCCGGTTAAATTACTTAGCTATGATAAGTTCTCATTTGATACTTTGCAAAACAAAGAAATCTTGCTAGTTAACAATCAACATTTTAACGGCTTAATGTTTTACCAAGAAAAGGATTTGCCCTTTTATATTCGTTATCCTTCAAAAGATGATCAAACAATTTATCTAAATGAACAGTTAGGAATTCACATTAGTAAAACAGAAGAGGTTGTGAATCCTGAAACTCATGGGAAAGAAATAATCTATTCCAAAATTGGTTTTGAAGAAAATGAAAAAATAAATAATTGGAATTTTTCTCCAGACCAAATCAGAACACAGCCTTCTTTTGGTGGAAGGAGATCTTATTTGTGTCCAGAATATTCGGTGACTTACACTCAATTACTGGACTCAAATGAGCTTGAATTTAACCAGATATTTTTGGATGCAAAACTAAAAGTTTGGGTAGCCGATCAATCCAAAGCGAGCCTAGTCATTAGTCTTGAAAAAGAGGGAGAAATGGTGCATTACAGGAAAGTAGAAATTCAAAATTACTTAGTTGCCTTTTCTTCCTGGTCAACCATTGACCTATCGACCCTTGTTGAAACCAAACTTATTCCTATGGGAACAAACTTAAAAATTTACCTATGGAATCCTGGCTTGGATGATATTTACATCGATAATTTTGAGGTCGAACTAATAGGAATGCCATAAAAAAAGACGAGCCATTGAGCTCGCCTTTAAAATTTTATTAGGTCAAAATTACTCTGCTACAACTTCGAAATCGATAGTCACATTTAAATCTCTGTGCAGTCTAATGTCTGCTTGGTAAGAACCAATCTCCTTAATTTGAGACCCTAAGATTTTAATTGCTTTTTTATCAACTGTATGTCCAAGCTTAGCCATTGCATCTGCCAATTGGATAGTGTTAACAGAACCAAATATTTTAGTTCCTGCTTCACCAACTTTAGCACCAACAGTAATTTTTGCTTTTTCCAATGCTTTTGCAGTTTTTTCAGCTTCTTCCTTGATTTTCGCTTCCTTATGACTTCTTTGTCTTAAGTTTTCTTCCCAAACCTTTTTAGCAGATGCAGTAGCAGCTACTGCTTTACCTTGAGGAATTAAAAAGTTTCTTGCAAAACCTGGTTTCACATTAACCATTTCATCTTTGAACCCTAGGTTCTCAATGTCTTCTCTTAAAATAATTTCCATGATTTTGTCTCCTTATTTTAATAAATCCGCAACGTATGGCATAAGGCCTAAGTGTCTCGCACGCTTTACAGCTTGAGCAACTTTACGTTGGTATTTTAGTGAAGTACCAGTAATTCTTCTTGGTAACAATTTCCCTTGTTCGTTAATGAATTGCAATAGGAAGTCAGGATCTTTAAAATCGATGTATTTAATTCGATTCTTTTTGAATCTACAATACTTTTCTTTTTTTACGTCAATCGATGGTGGATTGAGGTATCTAATTTCTGATGAATTTTCAGCCATTTTTTCTAGTTTTTATGCTTTAGCAGTTGCTTTTAATTTATCTACACGTTTGGTTGCATAGGCAACAGCGTGCTTGTCCAGTTTCACAGTAAGGAATCTCATGATTCTCTCATCGCGTTTAAAGGCCAATTCTAGCTTGGCGATAAAATCACCTTCTACTTCGAATTGAAATAATTGATAAAAACCAGTCGACTTTTTTTGAATCGGATAAGCCAGCTTTTTCAAGCCCCAGTGTTCCTCATTTTTCATCTCAGCTCCTGCATCTAGCATAAGCTTTTTAAATTTCTCGACTGTTTCCTTTGCCTGCTCAGCGGACAAAACGGGGGTAACGATGAAAACAGTCTCATAATGATTTCTCATTGCAATTGTTTTATATTAATTCCCAAAATTGGGGCGGCAAAAATAAGAAAAGGAAATTAATAATCAAGCACTTAAATCGGATTAATTCAAGGCAATTCTTCAAGTAAAACCTCAAATCTCGTCATTTTAAAAAAGGTTTCCTCAGCTAAAATTGTATTTTTGTGCCAATGGAAAATTTCGTTGTTTCTGCTCGAAAATATAGACCCAATACCTTTGATACTGTGGTGGGTCAATCTTCCATTGCCAACACCTTAAAAAACGCCATTAAAACAGATCATTTGGCTCAGGCCTTTTTATTCTGTGGACCCCGAGGTGTTGGGAAAACAACTTGTGCTAGAATTTTAGCAAAGACGATTAATTGTCAGGATAGAAGTGAAAAAATAGAAGCTTGCGACCAATGCGACTCTTGTAATTCCTTCAACGAAGGAGCTTCTTTGAATGTCTATGAATTAGATGCGGCCTCGAATAACTCAGTAGATAATATTCGTGAATTAATTGACCAAGTTAGGATTGCACCGCAGTTGGGATCGCATAAAGTTTACATCATTGACGAGGTACACATGTTAAGCTCGAGTGCCTTCAATGCCTTTCTAAAAACATTAGAAGAGCCGCCACCACATGCCATTTTCATTTTAGCGACAACAGAAAAGCATAAAATAATTCCTACAATATTGTCTCGTTGTCAAATTTTTGATTTCAATAGAATTCGTATTGAGGACATGGCAAATCATTTGGCCAACATCGCAAAGTCTGAAAAAGTAGAAGCAGAACAAGAAGCCTTGCACCTTATTGCTGAAAAAGCAGATGGTGCCCTTAGAGATGCACTATCCATCTTTGATCAACTAGTGAACTTTACCAATGGCAACCTTCGTTTTGAAGCAGTTTTAGAGAATCTAAATATTCTTGATTACGATTATTTCTTCAAAGCCACAGAAATGATGGCTAAACAAGACATCCCGTCACTCCTGAATTTACTTGATGAGGTCATCAAAAAAGGGTTTGATGGTCATCAATTCATCAATGGCTTATCTACACATTTAAGAAACTTATTGGTTGGGCAAAATCCATCAACGATTGCTTTGTTAGAGGTTGGCCCTCAAGTGCAGAAGAAATACCTTGAACAAGCTAAGCTTTTAAGCAGCCAACATTTGCTCGAGGCCTTGGAAATTTGCCGACAATGTGACGTACAATACAAAGCAAGCAACAATCAACGACTGCTTGCCGAACTGAGCTTAATGCAATTGGCTTCCATAGGTTCACCTGCTCAGCAGGACGAAAAAAAAAAGCCTAAAATTATAGCACCACCATCAGATTTAGCCAAAAGGTCTGATCAAATGCCAATAAAAGAAAACACCACAATCGAGCTTAAGGATAAAGCTTTGCCAACTGCAGCAAAAGTTTCTAAAATCCAAGAAACTAGTATCGAAGAAGAAAAGCCCATTATTGATCCTCCCCCCTCATTAAAAGAAACCGTTTCAAAACCGAAATCGAATCCGGGTATAGACAAAACAAGCAAGAGCAAAACGAGTGCTTTGTCGATAAAAAATCTTACCCAGAGTGATGGTGATGAAAAAGATGCAGAAGAAGAAGAATTTCAATCTGACTTAAGGGAAGCAATTGATCCTGAGCAATTTAAAAAAGCATGGGCAGAATTAGCCGAAGACATCAAAAACAGTGAAACCGAAGGAAGATCTATCGTTTACGCGGCGTTAATAACTCATGAAGCCAAACTTGCTGAAAATTTCACAATTGAATTGCCTCTTGATAATTTGAGCCAGGCAGAAGAAATTAAAATGCACCAAAGTGAAATACACTCCTTTTTAAGGAAAAAATTAAAAAATGGAGCCCTAAACTTAAAGGTTTCCATCATCAAAGATCCCAAAGAAAAAAAGGCATATACGCCAGAAGAGAAATTCAATAAATTGGCTGAAGAGAATCCTTCATTAAAAAGGCTTAAAAAAGAGCTCGACCTTGATTTTTTTTAATCCACTTATCTTTCAATAGCACCTTTAGTCAAAAAAGGCAATAAAGGTCAAAAGCTTTATTTACATTCGCCTTCTTAATATTGTTTAACTTAATTAAAAGACATGAAATTTCAATTTTTGAAAATCACAGCATTTTCTTTTGTTATTGCGTTAGTGGTGGGACTAGCAGCTTGTGGCGATAAGCAACAAGATGATTCAAGCGCAAAGAAAGAGTATGAAACTGTTGAAAATGACCCAACAAACACCAGAATATACACACTGGACAATGGTTTAAAAGTGTATTTATCTGTCAATGACGAGGCTCCTCGTGTTCAAACTTCTATTGCCGTAAGAGCAGGAAGTAAAAATGACCCTTCTACAGCTACAGGTTTAGCTCATTATTTAGAGCACATGTTGTTCAAAGGAACTGATACCTATGGTACACTTGATTATAGTCAGGAAGGACCATTATTACTAGAAATTGATAGTCTTTATGAAGTGTATAGAGCAACAACAGATACTGATGAAAGAAAAGCAATTTATAAAGTAATCGACAGTGTTTCTCAAGTAGCTTCCTCTTTTGCCATTGCAAACGAGTACGACAAAATGGTTTCAGAAATGGGAGCAAAAGGCACCAATGCTTATACTTCTCAGGAAAGAACAGTATACATTAACGACATTCCAACCAATCAATTAGAGAAATGGTTAAGCCTAGAAGCTGAGCGTTTTAGAAATCCTCAAATGAGATTGTTTCATACTGAGCTTGAAGCGGTTTATGAAGAAAAGAACCGTTCCTTAGACAGTGACTTTAGAAAAGCTTTTGCGGCTGTAATGGATGGATTATTTCCTAATCACCAATACGGACA
Source organism: Vicingaceae bacterium (assembly GCA_965218715.1). GTDB lineage: Bacteria > Bacteroidota > Bacteroidia > Flavobacteriales_E > Vicingaceae > CBDCLY01. The sequence continues at coordinate 30,344 of CBDCLY010000042.1, read as the reverse complement.
ACAAACTACAATTGGAACAATTGATCACTTAAAAAACCCTTCTATTACAGAAATCAAGAATTACTTTAACAAATACTATGTACCAAACAACATGGCAATTTGTTTATCAGGAGATTTTGATCCAGATGCTTTAATCGGTGTAATCAAAGACAAATTTGGTTCATTTGAAGCTAAAGTAGATCCAACATTTGAAGTAGCAAAGGAAGAGCCTTTGGCTGGACCAGTTGTTAAGGAGGCAGTTGGACCAGATTCAGAATTCATGTACTTGGCTTATCGTTTTGATGGCGTTGGAAGTGAAGAATCTGAATTGATTCAGATGTGTGACATGATTTTAGCGAATAGCACAGCTGGTTTAATCGACCTTAATCTAAACCAAGAGCAAAAGGTATTAAGAGCTAGTTCTTTTACTTATATCTTAAGCGATTATTCTGCTCACATGATGAATGGTAGCCCAAAGCAAGGACAATCTTTGGAAGAAGTTAAAGACCTATTATTAGCACAAATTGATAGTTTAAAAGCTGGTTCATTCCCAGATTGGTTGCCAGAAGCTTGTATCAACGACCTTAAGTTAGGACGTATCCGCCAGTTGGAGTACAATGGTGGAAGAACAAGTATGATGGTTGATGCTTTTATCCAAAGAAGAGATTGGGCTGATCAAGTTGCTGATATCGATGCATTAAAAAAATACAGCAAAGAGGACATCATCAATTTTGCAAAAGCTAACTATAGCGACAATTATGTTGTGGTTTACAAAAGAACAGGTGTTGATGAAACAGTAGCAGAAGTTGAAAAACCTGCAATTACACCAGTTGAGGTAAACAGAGAAGCAGCTTCTCCATTCTTAACAGAATTGGGTGCAATGGAAACTAAATCCATAGAGCCAAAATTTATAGATTACGACAAGGACTTTGAAACCACTACCTTGGATAACGGTATTGTTGTTAGAACAGTTAAAAATGAGAACAATGGCTTATTTACCATGAATTACTTGTTCGATATGGGAACCAATAACAATCTTAAAATGGGAATTGCTATTGAATACCTTCCTTTCTTAGGAACATCTAAGTATTCTCCATCAGAAATTCAGCAAGAATTTTACAAAATTGGATGCGAGTTTGACGTATATGCTGCGCGTGAAAGAACTTACGTTACACTTTCTGGATTAGATGAGAACTTTGAAGCTGGAATGAAATTGTTTGAGCACCTATTAGCAGACGCTCAAGCTGAACCAGAAGCTTTAAAAGGCATGGTTTCTAACTTTTTGAAATCGAGATCAGATGCTAAATTGAACAAAAGCGCCATCTTATTTAGTGGAATGGCTTCTTATGGTCAGTACGGTGAAGACTCACCATTTAAATACATTTTAAGTGAAAGTGCTTTAAATGAATTGGAAGCTGATGAATTGATTGAAATGATTCACGGTTTAAGCAATTACGAGCACAGAGTATTGTATTATGGACCAAAATCTACTGATGAATTGGCCGAAGCTTTAAAAGCGAATCATACTAGTCCTCAAGAATTGATGGCCATTCCAGAAGGAAAAGTTTTTGTTGAGCAAGAAAACGAAGGCACTAAGGTTTACGTTGTGGATTACGACATGAAGCAAGCGGAGATTTACATGTTGTCGAAAAAGGAATTGTACAATCCTAAGACGGTTGCTGCTGCAGCCATTTACAATGAGTATTTTGGTGGCGGAATGGGATCAATTGTATTCCAAGAAATGAGAGAATCTAAAGCCTTGGCTTATTCTGTATACTCTGTATACCGATCTCCTTCTGATTCTGCTAAGTCGCATTATGCAATGGCATACATTGGAACGCAAGCGGATAAATTGAAAGAAGCGATGGCAGGAATGATGGACTTGTTGAACAACATGCCAGAATCAGAGAAAAGCTTTGAATTGGCTAAGAAGGGTGCTTTAGAAAAAATTCGTACAGAACGAATTACTAAATCGTCTAAATTATGGAACTATGAAACAGCTCTTAAAAGAGGAGTGGATTATGACCTAAGAAAAGACGTTTATGAAGCGGTGCCAAACATGACAATGGCAGATCTAAAAGCATTTCACGAAGAATACATTAAAGATGGCCAATACAACATTATGGTAATTGGCAAAACTGATGGATTAGACATGGAGGCATTAAAGTCTTATGGCCCAATTAAGACGTTAAGTCTTGAAGAAGTATTTGGATACTAAACTAGAATCCACATCAAACAAAAAGCCCAGAACATCTGTTCTGGGCTTTTTTTATTGTTTAACTAGGTCTATTAAAAATTGATTTTGATATTACCAAAGGAAGACCGAACCTTTAATATATTTTCTGAAGCAGCACCAAAACTCCCCTCGTAACTGATTGAATTGCTTTTCTTTTCCGTTTTAGTCCAACCCTCTTTTGGCACTTTAATGCTGGTCATGCTTCCACTAACATGAGCAGTAAAAGAAGCCCCATCTTCAATATTTACATCAATGGGAGTGAATTCGCCATCAATGACTAATCGTTTCATTCCCTGGTCAACCGTGTTTATGGTGAGTGATCCATATTTGGGCTCAAAATCTCCATCTTCCTTCAATTCAACAATTTCAATTTTAGACATGCTTGAGACTACCTTAGCTTTTATGACTTGCTCAATATGAATAGATCCGAATTTAATACGAAGATCAAGGTTACCTATACCATTAATGCTTGAGTTCGAAAACTCTGAATTGATGCTAAGATCATTTGCAGCATTTAATTTTAATGTAGAATATTTTAGGGTCAATTTACCTTTCTCTAAATGTGTTATCTCTACATTGTCGGCAAACTCAAATCGCAAATCATTCTCTGGATGACTTAAATGCCCAACTTGAGCATTACCAAATTTTAACTCTATGTTGGCTTTGCCGCTTAGGTCGTTAATGGTAAATGACCCAAAGCTATGATCCAATGTTAAAGCATTGCTTTTTGGCATTTTTACTTCATAATTGATGCTCATCTCGCTTTTTCCAGAACTATTGTTTTTCTTTTTATTTACGAAATAGGTTTCGAAACTAGTTTGATCATTTCCCTCTGCAATTTTAACGTCGATATTGTCCAATCTTCTAATTGTTTCTTTTTCAGATTTTGCTTCTACCGACATTACTATCTTGACCACTATCTCATTTTTATCCCAAGTGGTAATGTTCACCTCTCCGAATTTATTATCGATTTTGAGTTCGTGATTTTTTCCAACTTTATAAGACTTGTTGACCTCTTTGGTTTTTAAGAAATCTGCCTTGGCAGCCATTCCTTCTATTGAGAAGAAAAGGCCAAGCATTAAGAATATGCTTGTTAATTTAAGATGCATTGTTTTCATTTTTTTCTATTTTTTGATGGTTCACATAGTTTAATTCTTGAATCAATTTCTCGAGAATCTTGATTCTATTTTTATAATTATTGATCATGGCCGCCGCCACTCGTTGATCACCGGTGCTTAATAATACTTCATCCAATTCTTGGTACTCTTTCTCTAAGTCCTTTATGAGTTGCTGACATTCTTCAATCATTTCCCTACTTTCAGTGCTCGTATAGTTTGCAGCTATTAATTGGATTTGTTTTTGAAAGGTTTGCTCGTAATACAATTCCGCTTCTTTAACTGGGATTTCATTTCTCACTTTATCTGCTGTTTTTTGAACCCCATTGTCCTGTTTTGGCCATAAAAACAAACTGCTTCCTAGCAAAACTAAAATCACGGCTGCAGCCGCAAATTTTGGCCATTTGAATTTTTTCCGGTTCAAACTGAATGTTTCATTCAACTTTCTCTCAAATCGCTGCTCATGCCCAGAAGAAGGCACTGCAGAATCAAACTCCTCAATGTTTAAATGGTTCTTCATGTTGTTAATTGTTTTTGTTCTATTAAATCTTTCACTTTTTTCTTTGCTCGACTGAGTTGGGAGCGAGAAGTGCTTGCAGAAATTCCCAATATTTCACCTATCTCATCATGATCATAACCTTCAATTAAATAAAGAGAAAATATAATCTGGTATTGTTTTGCCAAAGACTTCATGGCCCTTTTGATTTCTGCAACTTCTGCCCCGAAATCATCCTCCCCCTGCACTTCAATTTCTAAATCAAACTGGTTCAGCTTCTCGCTAATAATGCCAGATCGATTCACTTGGTTTAAGCTTTTGTTGATGACTATCTTTTTCAACCAAGCTCCAAACTGACTTGGCTCCTTTAAGGCCTCAATGTTTTTAAACCCATCGATAAACGCATCTTGCATGATATCTTCTGCCTGGTATTCGTCTCCAACTATTCTTAAACTAGTATTGTACATGGCTTTAAAATAATGGCCGTACAATTTACCTTGTGCCGATCGATCAAATGATTGAGCCTTTTGAACTAAATCTTGATGAATGTATGTGCTTGTATTTGTCAAGTATATTGTTTCTGCCTATTTAAAGACCAATGAAAAATCAAAACGCTGCATGTTTCGGAATGGAAATTAATCAAGTATCTTTGCAAGCCCAAAATTTGAGGAAATAGAACAACAATAATTTAGAGAAATGGCACAAAAAATTATCTATACACTTACTGATGAAGCCCCTGCTTTAGCAACTTATTCATTTTTACCAATCGTTCAACATTTCACCAAAGCGGCAGGTGTAGAGGTAGAAACCAGAGACATCTCTTTAGCTGCAAGAATTTTGGCTTTATTTCCTGACTATTTGAATGAGGATCAAAAAGTGGACAATGCTTTAGCTGAATTAGGGGAGTTGGCTAAAACTCCAGAGGCGAACATCATAAAGTTGCCTAACATTAGTGCTTCAATACCACAACTTTCTGCAGCTATTGCAGAATTACAAGCAAAGGGTTATGGCATTCCTGACTATCCATCTGATCCTAGCAATGATTCAGAAAAAGAAATTAAGGCACGATACGATAAGGTAAAAGGAAGTGCCGTAAATCCAGTTCTACGAGAAGGCAACTCAGACAGAAGAGCACCTCTTGCAGTAAAAGAATTTGCAAGACAAAATCCCCATAGTATGGGAACTTGGTCAGCAGATTCTAAATCACATGTTGCCACCATGGGGGAGCATGATTTTGCTAGCAATGAAAAATCAGTTACTCTTGAGGACAATGATGATGTTCGCATAGAATTACATCAAGAAAATGGAGATGTGCAAACCTTAAAAGCAAGTATTCCTCTTTTAAAAGGCGAAATTATTGATGGTACTTTTCTTAGTAAAAAAGCATTAATCTCCTTTTTAGAACAAGAGATTGCAGATGCAAAAGACCAGGGTGTATTGTTTTCATTGCACATGAAAGCGACCATGATGAAAGTTTCTGATCCTATCATATTTGGCCATGCTGTTCAAACCTTCTTTTCTAAGGTATTTAATCAATACTGTGAAGAACTAAAATCTATTGGCACTAACCCAAATGATGGCTTAGGAAATGTTATTGCACAATTGGATGAATTGGATGCAACTAGTAAATCTGCCATACTAAAGGAAATAGAAAACGCATTCTCTAACGGGCCAGACATGGCTTATGTTAACTCTGATAAAGGAATTAGCAATTTACATGTACCAAGTGATGTAATTATTGATGCTTCTATGCCGGCAATGATTCGTACTTCTGGTCAAATGTGGAATTTAAAAGGAGAACAACAGGATTGTAAAGCTGTTATTCCGGATAGCAGTTACGCTGCTGTTTATTCAGAAACCATTGAGTTTTGCAAACAAAATGGAGCCTTCGACCCGAAAACAATGGGAACAGTACCAAATGTTGGTTTAATGGCTCAAAAAGCAGAAGAATATGGCTCTCATGATAAAACGTTTGAGATTTCAAACAAGGGCACAGTTAAGGTAATTGATAGCAAAGGCCAAACACTGATTAGTCATGAAGTTGAAGCTGGCGACATTTGGAGAATGTGCCAAGTGAAGGATGCACCAATCGAGAACTGGGTAGCTTTAGCAGTTAGCAGAGCAAAAGCAACTGGTTGGCCTACAGTTTTCTGGTTAGATGAAAACAGAGCGCACGATTCAGAAATCATTAAGAAAGTAAATTCCTATTTGCCCAAGCATGACACCAATGGACTAGACATTAAAATTCTTTCGCCAAAAGATGCCACCCGTTTTACATTAGAAAGATTAAAAAAAGGAGAAAACACCATTTCTGTGACTGGAAATGTATTGAGAGATTACTTAACTGACCTCTTCCCTATTTTAGAATTGGGCACTTCTGCAAAAATGCTTTCCATCGTTCCCTTGATGAATGGTGGTGGTTTGTTTGAAACAGGAGCTGGTGGTTCTGCACCCAAACATGTGCAGCAATTCAATGAAGAGAACCATTTAAGATGGGATTCCTTAGGAGAATTTTTAGCTTTAGCAGTTTCTCTAGAACATTTGGCTGAAAAGTCTGGAAATCAAAGAGCGGCAATTCTAGGCAAATGTTTAGACTTAGCCACCCAGAAGTTTTTGATCAATGGGAAATCCCCTTCTAGGAAAGTTGGTGAATTGGACAATCGAGGAAGTCATTTCTATCTAGCCATGTATTGGGCCGAAGCATTGAGCTCTCAAAATGAAGATGCCACCTTAGCAAATGAGTTTAAAGCATTGTCTGACAAATTGCAGGAGCAAGAATCCAATATTGTTGAAGAATTAAATGCTGCACAAGGACCAGCACAAGACATCAGTGGATATTATTTCCCAGATACTAGTGCTACAAGCAAGGCGATGAGACCGAGTTCAATTTTAAATTCGATTTTAGTTTAAATAAAATATACCGTTTGGTATTTTTATTACATTTGCCCTGTGGGAAACAAGGCAAATGAAACACGTGCATTTATTCTAGAGAGGGTCTCCCCTATTTTTAATGAGAAGGGGTATGTAGGAACCAGTTTATCCGACATCACTAAAGCCACTCAATTAACAAAAGGTGCTATTTATGGCAATTTCCTCAATAAGGAAGACTTGGCAATGCACGCATTTAGACACAACATTAGAAAAATTGTTTTTCCATTGATGGACGTTATTAATGCCACCCAAAGCAGTTTGGGAAAATTAAAAGCCATCACTCAATATTACAGGAATTATTATCAGATGTCGATTGAGCTAGGCGGCTGCCCTGTTTTGAATGTAGGCACAGATGCTAAAAATCTAAATCCATTACTTTTCGCCGCGGCTAAAGAAATCAGTAATAAACTAATCAATGGCATTGAAAAAATCATCAAGGATGGACAAAACGACGGTGAAATCCTTCAAGGTGCAGATCCTAGACTCTATTCTAGAAACCTTTACAGCATGATAGAAGGGGGAATTTTTACTGCTTTAACTAATGAGGATGAAAGTTTTCTACTGGATGTTCTAGACCACATAGACCAACAATTAATATTAGCTCTTAAACCATAAAAAAAATTTATCCTTAACCATACCGATTGGTATATTTTATACAATAACAATGAAGAAAACATTAGAAAGTAAAACAAAAGTCAGGTTTCAAGATTGCGACCCCTTTAACCATCTTAACAATGCGAAATACTTAGATTATTTTATCAACCAAAGAGAAGACCATGTGGAAGAAGCTTATGGCTTGAACATTTTTGGTCATCTTAAGGAAACAGGGAATTGCTGGGTGGTGGCCTCTAACCAAATCGTTTACCTCAAACCTGCCTATTTAATGGAAGAAATTTGCGTTAGCACAGAATTGATTCAGTATGATGCCAAATCCATAAGAGTAGAGATGAAAATGTGGAATAAAGATAAAACAGCATTAAAATCTTTATTGTGGATTCGTTTCATGTATTTCAATGTTAAAACTCAAAGGTCAACAGAACAGCCAGAAAATTTGATGGACTTATTTAAAGAAGTAATAGTACCTAAAGAGTCAACTACTTTTGAAGAAAGAGCACATCAATTAATGGGGAAAAAATAAGATTCAGTTGTTTACCCTATTTACTTCATCTTCCTGCACAAATAGATTTGTATAATCATTAAAAAACTATACGATGAAAGCAACAAGAAAAACATTTAGCCTTTTACTTATTGGCCTTTTAACTTTTGGATTAGGGGCTTGTGACAAAGACGATGACAAGGAAGAAACAACGAATACACCTAATAACCCTGGAGGTGGAAGCGCTGCTACCTGTGCAACTGCGCAATTTTGTATGAATTATGGCGGAACAGAGAAATTTGGAGATGCCAGCTTCATTTCAATTAACGCTGGAAGAAAAAGAGTGTATTGGTCAAGTGGTTCCGAGCAAATGGAAGTGGACATTTATGGTACAGCTATAGGTGCATACCCAATCTCAACAACAGGAAATCCTGGTACAGCTGCCATGCAGTACTTTGATGGAACCAATGCAACTGATGCAACTAATGATACACTTTTCATAGTTTCATTTGACACCAGTGGAACTGGCATCTCAGGCAATTTTAAAACTACCATGATGGACGGAACAGTCGTCACCAACGGAGCGATTAATGGGGTAAAATAGACTATACCAATTTCACCTCTTAAGCCAAGACATACCCTGTCTTGGCTTTTTTTATACCTACAAGTAGGTAGTCGATTTACGCAGTTTAGCGGATTGCGCTAAGTGACTATTAGTGAGAGATTTGCTTCATCATTTAAACTTAAAATCATGAAAAAGATCTACCTTCTCTTCTTAACACTTAGCCTAAATTATTTAAACGCACAAGAAACTAGGCCCTACCTCAAACCAATTGAAAGCTTAAAACAAACCGAGCTTTTCAAATCCTATGTAAAATCTAAAAAAATTGCAACCAATAATAAAGCGCTCAGTTTCTCAGAAGCTTATTACAATTTAGAATATGACACGAGTCTAAGTGTATGGGATTCCATTTCTAGGACAACAACATTGTTGGATTCTGCTTCCATTAGTAAAGGAATTTTCTCCCAGGTTGGAGAAAATTACAATGGGCAGGGCTACATTAAAGCCGATAGTAGCCTGGGAATTGTTGACACATCCTACAATTCATTTAAAGTGCCCTCTAATGTTGGCATCTTCGACACCTTAAAATCATTCATGTATGATTCTGCCAATGCAACATGGATTCCATTCTTAAGGAATGAAACAACAGTAAATTCCAACAAAGACATCACTGAATTAAACTCCTACCTCAACCTAGCAGCTTTAGGGATTCCAGGGGGTACATTTACTCATTTTGGTCAATTTAAATTTAACTACAATACCAACCAACAGTTAGTTTATTGGATTGAAAAAGAATTGCAATTTGGGGTTGGACTAATCAATAAAGATTCAGTTGTTGTTACCAGTAATGCTAATGGTTACAGAAAATTAGACCTTACCTACGAATGGACTAATAATGCCTGGGCACCATCTCAACAGCAACTGTATTTCTACGATTCGCAAAATAACTTGATAGAAGAAATTGAACAGCATTATGATGTTAACACCTCTAGCTTTAGCAATTCAAACAGAAATACCTATACCTATAATGCCAATGGAGATGTTTTACTCGATAGTTCTTTTGTCTTTTCGGGTTCTTGGCAAATAAGTCGAATTGAGGATAGAACATACACCTCGTTTGGAGATGATCTAAGTCGTACCGATTACGCTTTTGACAATGGGACTCCATATATTCATACCCAACAAAACTATTACTACAATGCAAACATGCGGAGAGATAGCATGGTAAGTAGGAGTCGACAAAATCATGTTCCCTCCTATCCTCTACATTTCTACCAAAAAGAAATCTACCAAAGAACTCCTTTTGGCACTGGAGGAAGTGGAGCTTCGTTGCCAATAGCACCAAGTAGTCTAACGGTAAGCGCTGGAACCAAGAGCGTAATTCCTACAATGAACCTCAGCTGGATTGATAATTCGAACAATGAAACTGGTTTTGCCATTGAAAGAAGTCAAGACAGCATTACATGGATCAATATCGATTCGGCAATTGCCAATTCCACAAGCTTTCTAGATACAACTGTTTTGTCCAACACACAATATCATTATAGGATAGTCGCCTATAATGGCCTTGGAAATAGTGCTTATTCCAATACCGCTTCAGGAATGAGTTTAAGCGTTGGATTAGACGAAAAAAATCTGGATAAGGTCGCTGTTTACCCTAATCCCTTTAATGACAAATTGAATATTGAAGGAATTTCAAGTGATTCTCAAATTTCACTTTATAGCATAAGTGGCAAACACATAAGCAACTTGAAATTGAGTTCAAATGCTTTAGAATTAGGCTTTCTTTCAACGGGAGTCTACTTTTTAAGGATCAACAATCAGCACAAAAAAATCATCAAACAATAACAAACAAAAATTAGAAATCATGAAAACTTCAATAGGATACACTTTAGTAATTTTTCTTCTTTCGGTATCAATTGGCCTAAGTGCCCAAACGGATGCAGACCTATCAAATGCTTGCAAGGCCGGTGATTTATCGGCGGTAAAGGCAGCAGTAAAAGCAGGATCAAATGTAAATGCACTCAGACCCGATGGCTCTCCAATAATGACTGATGGCATGTTTTGGCCAGAAATACTTCAATATTTAATTGATGAAGGAGCAAATCCAAATGGTGGAACTTATCCAATATTAATGATTGCTGCAAATACCTATTGCGTTCCTAGCATGAAAGTACTGTTGAAAAATGGTGCCGATGTAAAAAAAGCGCAAGTGAAAACAAGTATACATCCTATAGCCAATTTATACCTATCAGAGCAAGCTAAGCCTAAACCTAATAAGAAGGTGCTTAAACTCTTTAAGGAACAAATGGAAGCTGCAGGAGCAAGTACGGAACCAATTAAAACAGAGAAATCAATAATAGAAGAGGTTGTGAAAGCCAGCAATTGTACAGAATGTTTAAGCCTATTGTTGGCCAATGGTGCAGATGCCAACAAAGTAGACATGAATGGAAATAGCATGTTAATGAGCTCTGCAAGCAGTTGGATGAGCTTAGAGGAAAATTTTCAAAAATTCGGAGACATGTTGGAAAATCAATTCGGGTTTAAAGTTCCTGGTTGGTATTATGAAAACATCAAAAAAGGAAACGCTCAAGAAGAACTAAAACTACTTGTGGAAGCTGGGGCCAATGTAAATTACACCAACCCTGTAAACAAAACTAGCCCACTTTTAGCTGCCTTAGGGGCAAAGAATGCAGAAGGATCTAAATTCCTAATTGAAAAAGGTGCCGACATCCATGTGCAAACTCCTGACAAAAGAGATGTTTTGTCAGCTTCCACTGCTTTAGGTGATGTGGACTTAGTGAAAATGATTGTTGAAAAAGGTGCCGATATCAATGCCGAAATTTACACCTTGGATCAAGCTAGTGGACAGTTTGCAAAAGGATTTACAGCATTAACAATGGCAGTAATTCACAATGACATTGAGATTGCAAAATACTTGATTGAGGCTGGCTGCAAACCCAAAGAAGGAGTTCATGGCTATCACATCAACCCAAAAACAAAATGCAGGTACAAATTGAAAAATAAAACAGCGATATATTATGCCATAGAAAATGAAAACATGGCCATGGTAGAAATGCTGACGAATAGTTTTAAAAGATGGAGCCTGAATCAAATGGAAATGAAGCAACCAGAGAACTCTAGCGAAACAACAATCGGAAATGTTAAAATAAAAACGACTTATTGCTACAAAATTTCCGGAAAATTCACCCCTTCCAATTATGCTAAAAAGTCGGGATTTAAGGAGATAGCTTCTTTTTTAAAATCTAAAGGGCTTTAATTCAACAGCAGGAGATTAATTTTAGATTAATCTCCTGCAATATTAATCTGCTATATTTGATTATGCGTAGATCAATCTGTCTATCCATTTTGTTTCTCATTTTTCACTTAGCTTATTCGCAGTTCGACAAAGAGCAAGAAAAACTGATCAAGGGTCGTAAATTAGAAATAAAAGCCTACGATTCAGTTTTAAATGCCTTTCGATTTGGAATTCAAGACTCTGTTTTTGACTATTTATTCTATCATGAGAAATCTTGGAATTTTATCCGATCGACGAGGTACGATAGTGCTCTGTATTTTGCAGAACTTGGTTTAAACAAGGCCATTCAAAGACAAGATACAGCACAACTCATCTCGTTCAACAAACAATTGGGCATCAGCTATTATTATGCAACTCAGCGCGAAAAGGCCAAACAATGTTTCCTTAAAGCATTGAGTTTTTGGAATGGAAAATACAGTCATTTTAATGCAGCAGCCCTCAACAATAATTTAGGAGGAATCTATGCAGATTTACATGAATATGATTCTGCAGATTACCACTTACGGCAGGCAATAAGAATTTATGAAAGCATGGACTCAAGCATGTTACCATATATTTTGCAATCAAAAAGATTATTGGCTACCAATTTAGAACATCAAGACAAGTTAAGCCAGGCTAAAGAAATTTTACTAGAAGTTTTGAAAGATGCCGTAAGAATAAATCATCCTGTTCAAAAAACAGGTGCTCTGGTTTATTTAGCGGCTATTTTAGAAAAAGAAGGTCGCTTTTTATCTGCCCTTGATTACTTAAAAGAAGCCTATCAAATTCAAAAGAATGAGAAACACAAAGATGCAATGTTATTGACTTGCTCAAACTTGGCGGGGCTTTTTGCAAAAAACAATCAATATGATTCGGCCTTTTATTATGGAAAAAAGGAGAGCCTCCTTCGAATGGAAATATACCAGAAAGACTTGGCCGAAAATGTTTCAAGTCTTGAGGTTAAATACGAAACAAAGAGAGCTAAAATTGAGAAGCAATTAGCGGAGGAAACCAGCAAAAATAAAAGTTTAGAGCTAGCAGTTAGTAAAAGAAAATTAAGTCAAAGCATTGCCATCGGGATTCTAGTTTGTTTGCTATTGCTAAGTGCTTTGATCTTTCTTATACAACAAAGAAAAGTCAATAAAGAAAAACAAAAGCAAGCCTTACAGTTGGAAAGAACACAATCCATTATCGAAGGTGAGGAGCATGAGCGCGAGCGTCTTTCTCGAGAATTACACGATGGCGTTGGTCAACTTTTAGCTGGAGTTAAACTGAATTTCAATGCAATTGGATTTTCTGATAAAAACACCCTAGAATTACTTGATAAATCCATTCAAGAAGTAAGAACCATCAGCCATGAATTAATGCCTGAGGAATTAAAAAATAAGAATGTATTTGAAGCTCTTAGTTCACTTTTTAAGAAATATAAAGGACTTAAAAACCCTGAATTAAGTTTTAAAGGTGAACCAATTGATACCCTAGACAAACAGAAACAAAAGCATTTGTACAGAATTGCACAAGAGCTATTAAGCAATGGGATAAAACACAGTCAGGCCAAGTCAATTCAAATTGATCTTAAAAAAGAAGGCGACAATATTTTATTGGAATATAAAGATGATGGCAAAGGTTTGTCGAAGAAGGTGCTGCATTTAAGCTCAGGAATTGGATGGCGGAATATTTTGGCAAGGCTAGAGCTATTGAATGGAAGTGTTGCAATAAAAAACAACGCTCTTGGGACGAGTTTATCAATAAAAATTCCTTGTCATGAATAATCCAAAACAAATTGTACTAATTGATGATCATCAATTCATCATTGATGGGATTAAGCGCATGCTAATCAATGAGGAAGGTCTCCAAATTTGCAAAGAATACAATCATGGCTTATTGGCCATACTAGATCTTGAATCCGGTCATGTTAAACCTGATCTAGTGATTACAGACATTAGTATGCCTGAACTGGATGGTTTTGAGCTAATAAGAAGATTAAAGGCCTTCAATCCCGATATTAAAATATTGGCGCTTACCATGCACGATAATAGTTCCTTTGTAAAGGAGATTTATTTCATGGATGTTGAGGGCTATTTACTAAAGAGCAGTAAGAAAGAAGATTTCATAGAGGCCATAGATAAAATTTTAGGCGGCAATTCATACTATGATCCAGAAATGCTAAGGATGGTTCTAAAAGAGGTTCGACAAAATCAAAAATCAAGTAACAAAGCCCTTAAATTAAGTAATCGGGAATTAGAGATCCTTCAATTGATAGTGGATGAAAGAACAAGCCTTGAAATTGCAGAAGAGCTTGGAATTAGCAAACAAACTGTTGATACCCACAGAAAAAACATCTTAAACAAGACCGATTCGAAAAGTATCGTTGGATTAATCAAATTCGCTTATGAAAATGATTTAATCGGCTAATTGATTAAAGTATTGCTTTTACAGCATCCATTGCAGCTTCATAGTTTGGTTCATGAACAATATCATCTACCTCCTCCTTGTAAACTATGGTGTTTTTTCCATCCAAAACAAAAACAACTCTTGCAAACAAGCCTTTAAGTGGTCCGTCGGTCATTTCTAAGTTGAATTGATTTCCAAAATCATTGTACCTAAAGTCTGAAGCAGAAATGATGTCTTCAATTCCCTCTGCTGAGCAAAAACGCTTCATGGCAAATGGAAGGTCTTTAGAAAGTGTTAAACCAATAACACCATCTATTGCGCCAATGGCAGAATTAAAGGCTCTAGCTTCCTTCATGCATATTCCGGTATCTAAACTAGGGATGGCCATGATTACTTTTACTTGGGCGCCATATTCACTTAAATTTCCATCTGACAAATCCTCTTTTACGAAAGTAAAATCTTCAACTTGCTCTCCTACACCTGGGATTACTCCACTTACGTGGATTGGAGTTCCTTTAAAATTTATTTTGCTCATTTGTTTGTTTTTATTTTCAGATTAAAGATTCATTTATCTTATTGCCAAATTATACATTTACTCAATTAGTCGACCAGAAAATCTGGATGAAAATTCACAAAACTCAATTCCGTTTTTGCTCTAGTAATTGCAGTATACAACCACCTCATGTAATCTTTATCCAACATCTCTTCTGTAAGGTAACCCTGGTCAATAAAAACATGACGCCATTGTCCACCTTGTGCTTTGTGACAAGTAAGCGCATGTGCAAATTTCACTTGTAGAGCATTGTAATGGGGGTTTTTTTTGAGCATTTCAAACTTTTTCTTCCTGCTAGGCTCATCTTCATAATCTTCCATCACTTTATCAAAAAATGAATTTGATTCTTCTGGCGAGAGGGCCGAATAATTCGTGTGCAATGTCTCTTTAAGAACCTTTACAGAAATGCTTGGTGTGTCTGGGTAATCTATCAAACGCAATTGAAGATTAGAAAAGTGAAAACCATAGATTTCTTCATGGTTTTCAATGGCACTTATTTCACCAATATCTCCATTGGCAATGAATCCAATTGCATCTTCATGACCTAGCCAGAAATAATTGTTTTTTACTACCATTAAATAATCCCCTGTTGCCAACTCCTCGTCCAAATCCAATATCCTAACTCTAAATTGCTGGTTAAATTCATTGGCACGTTTATTAGATCGAGTAATTACAACCACTTCTTCAGTTCCATAATCGGCAACAGCTTTTTCTAAAGACTCTTCCAATTCCATTCCATTGATCCAATGCACATCCTGATGCTTGGATTCTTCAATTCGTATGTTGAATTCATCATTAACTATCTGATTTCTGATCTTCGTTGCATTGAATAATATTCCTGAATCTGCAACTTGCCTTAATACTTCTTTTAATTCTGCTCCAAAAAGTTTTAAATTGAACTGGTCTCGCAGGTACCTAGGCTCTAAAGCAGGGCTAAAGTCGGAACCCACAGGCGGCAACTGAGCAATGTCTCCAATGAATATGATGGCACAATTGTAGGAGGAATATACATAAGAAATTAAGTCTGCTAGAAGGCTATTCGCCTTGTAAGAGGAAGTCTGGTTCAAGCCTTGTCCATCTGAAATCATTGAGGCCTCATCCACTAGAAAAATGGTGTTTTGATTTCTATTGTGTGCCAATTCAAACCGCACTTGTCCATGTGCTATGCGCTTCTTTTGATAGATATATTTATGAATGGTAAATGCTGGTCTCTTCGCAAATTTTGCCATTATTTTTGCTGCACGTCCTGTGGGTGCAAGCAAAACAGATTGCAGTTGGTACTTGGATATACTGTTCACAATGGCCCCAACAGCGGTCGTTTTTCCAGTTCCGGCATATCCTCTTAAAACAAAGCATTTTCTTTCTGCTTGGAATAGCAAAAAATGAGACAACTTCTCTAACAATGCTTCCTGATCTTTAGTAGGCTCACCAGGTAGTTTTTGTAAAAATAGCTTCTGAAAAGCGTCTAACATAATGCTTGGGATAGGACTCAAATTTAACCTAAATCAAAGTGAATGACTGTCAACTAAGCGGTAAAAAAATTGTAGATTTGTGTTTGTTGCAAAAATTAGATTCATGAAAATTGGTATTCAATTAGGCTTAGCAGTAGTGGCCGTTATTTTAGCTTACTTTATCTACACAGGTATTCAAAATAAAATCATCTTTCAACAGAAAGCGGAAGCAAGAAGATTGGTAGTACAAGAGCGACTGCTAAATGTAGTTACAGCTCAAAAAGAATTTAAAGGGGAAAATGGCAGATTTGCTGCCAACTTCGATGAATTGATTCATTTTTTAGGCAACGATTCTTTAACCATTATTAAAGCAATCGGTAATGTTCCAGATACATTAACAGAAGCAGAAGCAGTAGAATTGGGGATCGTAATCCGAGATACTTCCTTAGTGCCAGCAAGAACTGTTTTTCCTGAAGAGTTCTCCATTGATTCTCTTCGCATCATTCCTTTTGGCGAAGGCGAAGAATTTAAAATGAAAGCTGGAGTTATTGAGAAGAATAAAGTGAATGTCAACGTTTTTGAAGCTTCAACTGAATTGTCACATGTATACAATGGCTTAAAAACCAAAAATGAAAACGTTGATTTAAAAGATGTTTTAAAAGTTGGTTCAATGACAGAGCCCATTACTTCAGGAAACTGGTAATTTAAATGAGCCATAGCTATACGGCAGACTTTGACCTCATAGACCAATCTTATTCGTCGAAAAACGAAGAATTACACCTTTTTCTACTCCTAGATTTCTCAGGAATTAACTATTGTACCTTTCATGAAAAGGATAGGTGCTTTGTAGGTTTAAGCCAACAACAATTTTCTCCTTTCAGCACCTGGGCAAATTTTATTGAAGAAGCTTCAAAAGCACTTCGGATTTTCACAGAAAACAAGACCTTCAAAAAAATAGGCTATGCTTGGCGTTCAGAATTGTATAGCTTGATTCCAAAAAACCTGATTGATGATTCAAAAATTGAAGAAGTGCTTTGGTTCAATCATGAGAAAAGCCCGATTGATCAGTCCATATTTTCGAATGAGCTTTTGCTAGAGCCTTATTCCATTGCATTTGCAATACCAAAACTGGTGCATGAAACTATGCTTTCCTTTTTCCCAAAAATAAAAGTCATTCACGAAATTGAAGGATTGATTAACCACGAAAAGGAAATTTCTAAAGAATTGTTGATTAATGTTCGAGATCATCAAGTGGACCTATTGGTGTTTAAGGATGGTTTAGAATTGGCCAATACCTTTGCCTATCAAAGTGCTGAAGATCTATTGTATTTTACCTTATATGTCATGGAGCAACATCAATTGGACCCAAATGTTGCAAAGGTAAAACTCATTGGAAAAATTGAAACCAATGGTGAAATTTATCAACTACTCTTTAAATACCTTAAGGATTGTAACATAGATGTGAACATTACTGACTTTAATTTCTCCTCGCTTTTTAAGGAAGTTCCTAGCCATTATTTCAAAAGTCTTTATTCCTTAGTGCTGTGCGGATAATAGGCGGCAATTTCAAAGGAAGAAGAATTGAGGTTTCCAAAAATTTGGCAGCAAGACCTACAACCGATTTTGCAAAGGAAGGTTTGTTCAATGTTCTACGCAGCCAATTAGACCTAGATAAAATAACCGTTCTCGATCTTTTTTCAGGATCTGGAGGAATTGGTTTAGAGTTTAGCTCGAGAGGTGCAATCAATTGCACTTGTGTTGACCAAGATGGGCTTGCGATAAAGTCACTTAGAAATAACATTAAAAAACTAGAGATAAAAAATCTAAGAACCGTACGTTCAGATGTTTTGCGTTTCATTCGACAAAACAAACAATCATACTCCTTAGTATTCGCTGATCCACCTTACGCTTCTGATTTAATGGAAAAATTACCTTCGTTGATTTTAGCCTCTAAGAGCCTTAAAGAAGAGGGCTTGTTAATCCTTGAGCATGGGAAAGATCATGATTTTAGTGAGGAGCCACATTTTTTAAAATCGAAAAAATATGGAAATGTTAACTTTACTTTCTTTTCAAAGCAATAATTATGAAAAAGGTTGCAGTTTTTCCTGGCTCTTTTGACCCCATTACACTCGGACATGTTTCAATTGTAAATAGGGCTTTGCCTCTCTTTGACGAACTCATAATTGCCATTGGAAGCAATTCTCAAAAATCCAATATGTTTGAATTGAGTCAGCGTTTAAAATGGATAGAAGAAACTTTTAAAAATGAACCAAAGATTAAAGTAGAAATATACCAAGGTTTAACCGTTGAGTTTTGTGAAAAGAAAAATGCAAAATTCATACTTAGGGGCTTAAGGAATACCCAAGATTTTGAATTTGAGCGATCCATTGCTCAGATGAACCTTAAACTTCAGGACGAGATTGAAACTATATTTCTTATGACCGACCCCTTGTATTCTGCAATAAATTCAAGTATTGTGCGTGATATAGTTCGAAATGGGGGCGATGCTCAACAATTCCTTCCAACAAACATTCAAATTGCTAAATGAGGTCAATCCTACTTTTCCTAGCCATCTCCTTTTTTAATCCATTAATCGGACAAATAAGCCTAATAAAAGGAAGTATCACTTCAGAAAATGGGAAAACAATTAAAGCTTTAATTTATCAAGACTATTTCACCAATGAATTGGAAGAATTAGGCAACTCAAAAATTCAAGATGGCAGTTTTGAATTGAAATTGGATTTGAAGGAAACCATGCAAGTGGTGTTAAAGATTGAAGATAAAACAACCAGTTTGTTTGTAGAACCCGGGCAATTATACAATGTTCAAATCAACTTTGACGAAAGCAAAAATCAAGGAAGAGCTTACGATAAGCAGCTAGATATCCAATTTTTGCTTCCAAAAGCCAATGAAACAAATACCATAATAAAAAACTTTAATCAATCTTATCAGGATTTTTTCACCAGAAATTATGCTCAATTTGTTGTGAAAGGCGCAAAAAAAGAATTGGATAAATTCATTTTGAAAAGCATTGGCAATATCCCTGAAGAGGCAAGTCCGTATGCCAAAAACTACATCATTTATGCCTTAGCCAATTTGCAAGACATTAATAGGGTTCCTAGAGACAGCCTGTTCAACAAGTACATTAAAGGCAAAGATGTCTTGGTTAAGAACAAAGAGTACATTAACTTTTTCAGGCAATTTTATCAGCAGGATTTTGAACAATTGACACTTGAAAAACAAGGAAAAGATATAATGAAAGCCATTGTTCTTGATGAAAACCTGAATAAAACCATTCAAGCAATTGATCAGGCAAAGAATTTCAATAGTAGCGAATTAGCAGAGCTTTATCTTTTACAAGGACTTTTTGAAACCTATCATAAAAAGCGAATAAAACAAAGAATAAACATTCAATTCTTAGAAGAATTAATGGAGAAAAGTGACTACGAAAGCACAAGGCGAACTGCAAAAAACATGTTAAAAAACCTTCGCTTATATCAACCAAACACCTCTGCACCAGAATTTAAATTGGCCGACTTAAAAGGAGAGATAAAAAGCCTAAGTGATTATAACGGAAAGTATATTTATCTAAATTTTTGGGCCAATTGGTCGATCCCGAGCTTAAGAGAAATGCAAATAATTAAGGAATTAGAAACTAAATATGGAAGCGACATTCAATTCATAAGCATCAATCTAGACCCTGAAAAAAGTGAAATGGAAAATGCCGTTTCAAGGTTTCAATTCGATTGGACTCAACTTTACAATGGCAATTCAACAGAATTGAAGGAAGCATATGAAGTTAAGAGCGTGCCTAGCTATTTCTTAATCTCTCCCAATGGCAAATTAAAACAGGCCTTTGCCCCTGGGCCTCAAGATATTGAAAGGACTTTGTTTAACCTAAGCAATTAATTGCTTTAAATAAACTTGTAAACTTGGGTACATAGCATCTATGTAATCGGGTATTTCAGAGAAATTAAGCCATTTCACCTCATCTATCCCTTCTTCAATTTGGGGCTTTAATCCATCCCCTTTTTTAGAAGTCATTTTAAACCAATAAGTAGGTTTTAGAATTTTTTCTCCATTACGTTGGTATATGTGGTAGCTGGTTGGAAGCTTTTTATCGATTTTAAGATCAAATAGGTTGCATTCTTCTTCAACCTCCCTTATGGCTGCCTGTTCTATCGATTCGTTTATTTCAATTTTACCTTTTGGTAAATCCCAAAAACCCAATCGATGAATCAATAATACCTCAGCATTGTTTCTTAGTACAAGTCCTCCAGCAGCTGACACTATTTCAAAATTAGATTGAAATTTTTCCCAAAAACCCTCAACATCACTCGATGTTAGATCTACATGCAATGACCCTGGCTCTTTTATTAGAAAATCACCTAGCACACTTAGCTCAAATCTAGAAGGATTATTAATGTGAAATAAATTATTAACATTCCTGTTTTTTGTCCGCTTTTCAAAGACATTTATCACGTGTGCGTTCACAAAAACTTTATACCTTTGCATTCATGAAAATTAACCAAGAAACTGCACATAAAGTAGCCGAATTTCTGCTTCAAATTAAAGCAATCCGATTGAACAAAAGTGAGCCGTTTCAATGGGCCTCTGGATGGAATTCTCCCATTTATTGCGACAATAGAAAAACCCTTTCATACCCTAAGGTTCGAACTTACATTCGACAAAAATTTGTAGAGTCGATACAAGAAAATTTTGGGCAGGTTGATCTCATTGCAGGTGTAGCTACAGGAGGAATTGCTCAGGGAGCCCTAGTTGCGCAAGAACTAGAGATACCTTTTGCATACGTTCGCTCCTCTTCCAAAGGTCACGGACTGCAAAACCAGGTAGAAGGAGAAGTTAGCCCTGGACAAAGAGTGGTTGTAATTGAAGACCTAATTTCTACAGGTATGAGTAGCTTAAACGCGGTTGAAGCATTGAGAGCAACTGGTGCTTATGTGGTTGGAATGGTCTCCATCTTTAGCTATAATTTTCAATTGGCTAAAGACAATTTTAGTGCTGCAAAATGTCCGCTTTATACTTTAAGCGATTATAATAATCTTATCACGGTAGCTTTGGAGCATGGTTACATTACTGAATCAGACATTAATTCATTAGAAAACTGGAGAAAAGATCCAGCCAATTGGAACGCATTAGTATGACCCGAATAGAAACAAATCACCAAAATTCGAATTCCAGTCCAAGTCAATTATTTAATTTTTTGGCCGACTTAAATAACTTTGAGCAATTGATGCCAGAAGGCAAAATTGAAAAGTGGCAATCAGATCCTAATCAATGTGAGTTTACTATCAAAGGAATGGCTAGAATTGGGCTAAAAAAGGTTTCAGAATCATCACCAGATAAAATCAGCATTGAGTCTTTTGGAAAAGTTCCATTTAACTTTACTTTAGACATCCATTTAGCAGAGCTTGGAGATGGCAAAACTGAGGCTTATATGTTGTTTGAGGGTGATATCAATCCTTTCATGAAAATGATGGTAGAAAAACCCTTGACTAACTTTTTTAATATGTTGGTTGAAAAAGCAGTGAGTCTTAGTCTATAAATTCCACTTCTTTTAAATCATATTCTTCAACAATTCCTTTTACCTCAATTCTTAGTTTACCATAAAGGCCAGTTCCAATAATTATTCCTTCAATTGGTGTCCCCTTAAGAATAAAATTACTTTTCTGCTGGTAGCAAAACAGCTTATCTAAGTACAATTTAGAAAGTTGATCCCTCTCAATCTGCCCAAATCTTACAAAGCTTTCCTTAATGCATTTCAAGATTTGATCGAGTGCTCCTTCCCGATTCAATTCTGTCTTTAAAAAATTCGAAAGAGAAATGGCCTCTCTTTTAAATGACGGGAATTCAATTTGATTTAGATTTAGGCCTATCCCTATTATGCTGTGTTTAATCTTGCTTCCTTCTACAATATTCTCTACCAAAATACCAGCAAGTTTCTTTTCCCTATCAATATATCATTGGGCCACTTAATGCATGCATCAACTGACATTGTGTCTAGGAAGGCAATCAAGCCCTGGCAAACTATTTGACTAATTTTAAATTGGTCTTCTAGCTCAATATTTGCTTCTATCACAAAAGAGAAAGTCAGGTTTTTATTGGCCTCGGAGAACCATTTACTGTGAAGCTGACCTCTACCCCCACTTTGATAATCAGCAATGAAAACATCTCCTTCTTTTGCTTGTTTATCTTTTAGCAAGGAACGGGCATAACTATTGGTAGATTCTGTTTCCTGAATAAAAACTTTATTGAATTTAAAATCGCTTGAAATCACTTATTCATCATGCTTTTAGAGAACTATTATAACATAAATTCGACCGTGAATTTAAGTACTTTTGCAATCAATCGCATCATAGAATTTAGCGAAAGAAAAAAGAATGAATAAAACAGACGAATTGGCAGCTGCAATTGTAGATGCAATCCAAGAAAAAAAAGGGGAGAAAATAGTCCAAATGGATTTACGTGGTCTTGATGGCGCAGTAACAGATATGTTTATTGTTTGTGAAGCCAACTCAAGCACACAAATAAATGCCATTAAAGATTCGATCGACAAAGAAGTTAGAAAAAACATTGGCGACAAACCTTGGCACATAGAAGGCACTCAAAATTTAGAGTGGGTATTGATCGACTACGTAAATGTGGTTGCTCATGTGTTTGAAAAAGAGATGAGATCATTCTACGACATAGAAGGTTTATGGGCGGATGCCAAAATCAAAGAAATTGAAGCAAATTATTAAGCTGCATTAAAAGAAAAAAATGGCCGAAAAAGGAAATCAACAAAAGAAAACGAATAAGAACCAAAAAGCGAATCCAAAAAAACAATTCAACTTTTATTGGATTTATGCAATTATTGGTGTTCTGCTAATTGGAACTCAACTGTTTCAATTTGGAGGAGGAGAGAAAAAAACAACATGGAAAACCTTTGTTGATGAAATGCTAAAGACCAATGAAGTTTCTAGGTTAGTGGTAGTTACCATGGGCAATGAAACCAAGGCAGAAATATTCATCAAACCTGAAGCGCTCCAGCAAGATAAATACAAAGAAGTACAAAAAGAAGGATTTGGAGGAACTGGAACCTACGGACCACATTATTATTTAAGAATAGGAACAATAGACCAGTTCAATGCTGATTTAAGTCGCGAAATGGATCTACTGCCTGCAGAACAAAGAATTCATCCTGAGTACGAAACAAGAAACAATTATACTGGTGAATTGCTAAGCTGGTTATTGCCAATTGCCCTAATCATTGGTTTCTGGATATTCATAATGCGTAGAATGACAGGTGGTGCCGGTGGTGCTGGTGGTCAAATATTTAATATTGGAAAATCCAAAGCCACACTTTTTGATAAAGAGAAGAATGTAAACATCTCCTTCAATGATGTTGCTGGATTGGACGAAGCAAAGGTAGAAATTGAAGAAATAGTTGAGTTTCTGAAAAACCCAAAACGATATACAGAATTGGGAGCAAAAATTCCTAAGGGAGCCTTATTAGTAGGCCCTCCAGGTACTGGTAAAACCCTACTTGCTAAAGCTGTTGCTGGTGAAGCTCAAGTTCCATTCTTTAGTTTATCTGGATCTGATTTTGTTGAAATGTTTGTAGGTGTAGGTGCTTCCAGAGTGCGAGATTTATTTAAACAGGCCAAAGAAAAAGCCCCAGCAATTGTATTCATTGATGAAATTGATGCGATTGGTAGAGCAAGAGGAAAAGGAATGGCGCAAGGTGGAAACGACGAAAGAGAAAACACCTTGAATCAATTGTTAACAGAAATGGATGGTTTCGGAAGTAATTCTGGTGTCATCTTATTGGCGGCAACAAATAGAGCCGAGATTTTGGATAGGGCCCTACTAAGACCAGGTAGATTTGATCGTCAAATTCATGTGGATTTACCAGACCTAACAGAACGTATAGAAATATTTAATGTTCATGTAAAGCCACTTAAAATTGATAAAACTGTAAACATCGATTTCCTTGGAAAACAAACTCCTGGATTCTCTGGAGCAGACATTGCGAACATTTGCAATGAAGCGGCTTTAATTGCAGCTAGAAAGAAAAAGAAAAGTATTGGACAACAAGACTTCTTAGATGCTGTTGATAGAGTAATTGGTGGCTTAGAGAAGAAAAATAAAATCATCACTCCATCTGAAAAGAAAGTCATTGCTTACCATGAAGCAGGACATGCAGCTGTAAGTTGGTTAGTAGAACATGCCTCTCCATTGGTTAAGGTTACTATTGTTCCTAGAGGAAGGTCTTTAGGGGCCGCTTGGTATCTTCCTGAAGAACGTCAGATTACCAATAAAGAGCAATTAATCGATGAGATGTGTGCCGCTTTAGGCGGAAGAGCAGCTGAAGAAATAATCTTTGGAAAGATATCTACTGGTGCACTAAGTGATTTAGAAAAGGTGACCAAACAAGCCTATGCCATGGTATCTGTTTATGGCTTGAACGAGAAAATAGGAAACATTAGTTTTTATGATTCTACAGGTCAAAGTGAATACAATTTCCAGAAACCATACAGCGAAAAGACTGGCCAATTGATTGATGAAGAAGTAAGCAAAATGATAGAAGCAGCTTACCTAAGAACCAAAGATATCTTGAAGGCGAATAAAAAGAAATTAAGCGATTTGGCTGAATTACTGCTTGAGAAAGAAGTGATCTTTAAGGAAGACTTAGAAGGGGTTTTTGGCAAAAGAAAATTTGCCAGTCCTGAAGTGGCTGTTCCTTCAAAAAATGGGCAAGCCAAAAAAAAAGAGAGCAAAGTAAAAAACCCTAAGAAAGAAGATTCAAATAAGACTGAAGTAAAGAAGGAAGAAAACGCAAGTCCAAAACCTGAAGAAAAGCCTTAAATGTTTTATCTTTAAGCCAAATGAAGGGCTGGGTAAAAATTTTTAGCAGTGAAATCGATTTCCATGGCGAAATTGCAAAAGGAATTTTGGTTGAAGAAGGAATTAATTGCATATTGTTAAATAAACAAGATTCGATGTACCCTAATGTAATTGGAGAGGTTGAATTGTATGTCCCAAAAGGATTAGCCATTCCTGCAAAACACCTAATTCAAAAAATAGAATTTTGACTAATCTTCAGGAACGTTCACTAACCAGCATCTTTTTTGTTTTAACTTTAGTTGGTTCCATCTATTTGAATGAATTTTCTTCAGCAATCCTATTTTTAGTCATCATTTATCTTTGTCAAAGAGAATTTTACAACTTCTTTAAAGGTTCTAAAATCAGTGTACAGAAAAACATTGGAATCTTAGGCGGCCTAAGTTATTATGGACTTTCTGTTCTGGCCTCGATGGCACAGTTGGAGCAGAAAACCTTGTTATTGATTATACCGCTTACCTTTATTCTTTTTATAATTGAATTGTATCGAAAGAAAGAGGAACCTTTAGCCAATATTGCATATACTCTTTTAGGAATCATCTACATTTCTGTGCCCATAACATTGATGCATCAATTGGCCTATTTCGACTCCTATTCCTTTGGAAACAGCTACAATTCGTCCCTATTGCTGGCTTACTTTTTTATTTTATGGGCCAATGACACTGGTGCCTACTTTTCTGGAAGGTTTCTAGGAAGTCGGAAGTTATTTCCTAGAATTTCTCCTAAAAAAACTTGGGAGGGAGCAATTGGCGGTGGCGTTCTTGGTCTAGGCGTAGGATATATTTGTTTTTCTCTATTTGACAATTTAGACCTAACAATTTGCTTAGGTATGGCCATAATAATTGTTTTGTTTGGTTCTTTAGGTGACCTGGTTGAATCCCTATTTAAAAGAAGCCTAAACATTAAAGATTCAAGTAACATTTTACCAGGACATGGTGGAGTTCTCGACCGCTTCGATGGAATTTTCATTTCTGCCCCAATGGTTTATACCTTTCTTCATTTATTGGCTTTTTAATCCCTATTTTTAAATCAAATTCTATTCATGAAATTTCATAAAGAAGGATACCCCAGTTTGGCCTTAGTCTTGGCTTTTGGCATCGGATTAGTTTCACTTTGCATTTATTTTTTCCCTAGTTATCCAATCATTCATTTCTTCTCTTATTTAATTGCTGGATTCCTTTTAATTGTGATCCTTCAATTTTTTAGAGACCCTAAAAAGGAGTTAAGTAAAATTGAAAATGCGGTTATTTCTCCTTGTGATGGAAAGGTTGTAGTAATAGAAGAAGTTGAAGAATCTGAGCACATTAAGGGCAGATTAAAACAGGTTTCAATTTTCATGTCCCCCATCAATGTTCACAATAATAGATACCCAATAGACGGAACGATTGATTATTACAAGTACCATCCTGGAAAGTTTCTAGTGGCTTGGCACCCGAAATCATCTACTGAAAATGAACGTACAACAGTTGTTGTTAAAAATAAAAATGGAAAGTCGGTTCTGTTCAGGCAAATTGCAGGAGCACTTGCTAGACGAATTGTATTTTATGGCAATGAGGGTGAGCAAGTAGAACAATCTGAAGAATGTGGTTTTATAAAATTTGGCTCACGTGTTGACTTACTGCTACCATTAGATTCAGAGATAAAAGTTCAGCTAGGAGATAAAGTGACAGGTGGGATTAGTCAAATTGCTAATCTTTAGCCTTTTTGATCTAACTTTTTACTTTGTTTTCGGATAGACTCATCATGCAGTAGGTGTAATATTCCTTCAATAAAGTTTTGACTTAAGCCTAGTGAGTTTCCATTTTTCAAAATCCTTTCCATGGTTCTTTTCCATCGCTCTATTTGCAGAATCATGACATTATTTTTTCTTTTTTCATCGCCAATTTGACGGGCTAGATTCATTCTTACAGCAATGCGTTCAATAATGTCATCATCAACATCATCTATTAGCTCTCTCAAGCGTTCCAATTCACTTTTAAATTGGGTGTTTTCAGATTCTTTCTTCTTAGGCGTTAATCCAGCAATTAGTTGAATTAATGCAGCAGGGGTGATTTGCTGTTGAGCATCACTTAATGCATGAATTGGGTCTACATGAGTCTCTATCATTAGTCCATCCATATCAAGATCAATCGCCT
This sequence comes from Vicingaceae bacterium, assembly GCA_965218715.1. Taxonomy (GTDB): domain Bacteria; phylum Bacteroidota; class Bacteroidia; order Flavobacteriales_E; family Vicingaceae; genus CBDCLY01. Next base: position 3,194 of record CBDCLY010000042.1, on the reverse strand, counting down.
TTTGAGAAACGTGGCTTAATAACTCTGGTTTTCCAGCAATGTGACTTGCATCACAGATCAAAGGAAGATGTGGAAATCTAGACCTTAATCGAATGGCTAAATCCCATAGGGGTTTGTTTCTATATGGTCCATTATCTTGAGTTTGGAAACCACGATGAATGGCTCCAAGGTTTGAAACATTTGCCTTTTCAATTCTTTCCAATGCTCCAAGCCACAAAGCTAAATCTGGAAAGATTGGGTTTTTAACAAAAACCTCTACATCAACACCTAAGAGTGCATCGGCAATGTCTTGAACTGAAAATGGATTCACGGTTGTTCTAGCGCCTATCCAAAGTACATCCACACCAGCTTGCAAAGCTGCCTCCACATGTTTTGCGTTGGCTACCTCCACTGCAATTCTAAACCCGTGTTTTTGTTTGGCTTCCAGTAACCATTTTAAACCTTCTTCTCCTATCCCCTCGAAACTATTTGGCCTTGTTCTTGGCTTCCATATTCCAGCTCGAAAAATAATGTCCTTAGAAAATTCTGCTATCCCATCTGCCGTGGCCATGACCTGTTCACGAGTCTCTGCGCTACATGGGCCAATAAAATTGTTTTTCGGCTTATCAAAGAAAGGATCTGCAATTGCTTGTTTTGGGTCTAAAGCCATTTTTTGAGTTCGCTTAGTTTTTGTATTTCGTAGGTTGAGCCCTGTGTTTTTATCCCTTCCAAATTTAAAAAAGCTTGATCAATTCCTAGCTTCTTCGCACCAATTATATCTGCCTCGTAATCATCTCCGATCATTAGGCTATTATTAAGCTTAGCGCCACTAGTTTCAAGCGCATGTTTAAAAATTCTAGGATCTGGCTTTCTATAGCCAAACTCATCAGAAACAATGACCTCTTGAAAGTACTTTTCTAAACCACTAGCTTTTATCTTTACATACTGAGCTTCTACAAAACCATTGGTGATAATGTGTAGCTGATAATTTGGGCTTAAATAATCCAACAAATCAATACTTCCCTCTAACAATTTGGTTTTTTTAGAGCAATTAGCAACATAATCATCATTAAACGTGAGTGCTAATTTTGGGTTGTCTAATCCATACTCCTTAAAGGTTTGATGAAAACGTTCCAAGCGCAATTCATCCTTTTGAATTTTCCCTTCTCGATATTCTCCCCATAATCGGGCATTTATCAATTTATATTTGTTAATGAACACCTCAAAATCATGAATACCGTGCTTTTCAAGTTGATGATTTGTATGAAGATCCAGTATTGTTTCAGTAGAGTTGCTTTCAAAATCCCAAAGCGTTCTGTCCAAATCAAAAAATAGGTGTTCGTATTTTTTCAATTGCCTTTTAAGTATAATGAGAAATAACTTAGAATTAAAGACCACAACAAAATTGAACTTAAGAAAACAGGAATAGCTTTCTTATTTCCTGTATAATAAATAGATGCTACAACAGAACCCAAGGGAATTCCTAGTATAGCTGGAGTAATTAAAGCCAAGCCAAATAAGCCGAAAGACCTTTTTGTTTTGACGATGAATTTATTTTTCTTGCTAAATTTTTTCTTCACCTTTTTCTTAGACAACCTTTGGAACATGGCACTTATCCAAGCGCCGAAATAGAAAAAAAAGGAAATAACCTATCGAACCACCAATGAAGCATATGATTACCGTTGACCAATAGCCAAAACCAGCAACAATTGATGCAGGCGGTGCAAGAAGAAACTTCAAAGCACTAAACAGTAACAATCCTAATATTTCCCAAATTTGACTCATTCCGAATCCTTGGTGCCAAAAGCAAGATCACCTGCATCTCCCAGTCCGGGAACAATGTATGATTGTGCTGTCATTTCTTGATCTAGCGCTCCTAACCAAATCGTACAATTTTTAGGCATTTGCTTTTTGACATTAGTCAATCCCTCTGCACTAGCAATCATAGATACGATGTGAACGTGTTTTGGCATTCCCTTGGACAACAATGCTTTATAAGCCAAAATCATTGAAGAACCTGTAGCCAACATTGGATCTATCAAAATTAATGTTCTGTCCTTTAGGCTAGGAGCTGCCAAATATTCCAATTCTATATCAAAACTTCCGTCCTTATTGTGTTTTCGGTAAGCTGAAATATAACCATTGTCGGCCTGGTCAAAGAAACTCAACAAACCTTGATGAAGTGGTAATCCTGCTCTTAGTATGCTCACCAAAACAGGTTGTTCTACCAAAAGGTGCTCGTTAGCTACACCAAGTGGAGTTTGAACATCTTGCTTTTCAAAATGTAAATCTTTCGAAATTTCATAGGCAAAAAGAGCACCAACACGTTCAATGTTTTTCCTAAACCGCATTCGATCTTTCTGAATCTTTTGATCACGTATTTCAGCAATAAATTGATTGAAAACAGAAGAACTTTCTTCATTGATTATTCGCACCTTGGCCATAGGACATTTTTGAGGTAAAATTAATGGATTAATTATCGAGAGGAGGCATTTTCACAAAGGTATTCATAAACCTTTCTCCAAGACTTCCATTCTCCCTGGTCACTTAGGCTTTCATTATGCCACAAACTGATCAAGGTTCCCTTAACTAGTTTAACCTCGTCAATGATTTGACCAATGGATTCCATAGCCTGTTCAGGAGTGTTTTTTAAATAGTACTTATAAGTTGATTCCATGATGTGAAATGGGTAAACCATCAGATTCACTTCTAATTCCTCGTCTAAATCGTAAAATGGATATGGTGTACAAGTACCAGCTCTAAATCCCACTTGACTAGCAAAACCCATAGTGTAGTCTTCCGTTATATCATGTTTTAACAAGTTCCTGTAGGTTTCAGGTAAGCTTAACTTTAGAAAATGCTGGCGACTTCTGATGACTTCTCGCTTGGTAATTTGTTGCAAACGATTCATCTCCTTTCTTAAATTATCGGGTTTGGTATTTGGTCCAAAAGAAGGATGAATTCCAAGTTTGGCGTAATCGGAAAGTCGTTTTATTAGGGCTTGAAAATGTCTGTTTTCAAATGAGATGTTCTTGTCATTTAAACCATAGTCACCTAATAAAATAAAATAAATAGGATTCAATTTATAGCTGCGTTGAATATTAAATTGATAATTGTAAGTGTCAAATGGATCTGGCTCTAGTCTTAGGTATACACTAATTTGTTTGCGGATTGTTTTCCATTTTAGCCGAACAAAATTATTAAGAATAGCCCCC
>CBDCLY010000041.1:0-40836 GCA_965218715.1 Vicingaceae bacterium | reverse complement strand
CAGCCGAATAATGTAGGCTCCAATTTTATTACGGATGTAGTAAGGGCGACTAAAATGTAAACGGCCAAACGAAAGAAGTGAACTGGTATCAATTTAAAATTCCGATTAGAAATCCAGAAAAAATCATTGGAGACATTCGAGATTTTAAATCCATTCGTTTCATGAGAATGTTCTTAAAAGACTTTGATGAAAACGTAATCATCCGTTTTGCTAGGTTAGGATTGGTTAGGGGAGAATGGAGGGTATTCGACCGTGAAGAAATTCCACCTGGTGACACCCATGGAAATGAACCAGGATCAACAACCTTTAACATATCTGCAGTCAACGTTGAAGAAAACTCCAATAGAGTTCCTATCAATTACACCATACCGCCAGACATTAATAGAGAGATAGATTTTGGAACAACAAACCAAAGACAATTGAACGAACAATCCCTTGTATTGGATGTTTGTGATCTCCAAGATGGTTATTCAAAATTTGCGTTCCGTTACCTCGATTTAGACATTCGCCAGTACAAAAGATTAAAGATGTATGCCCACGCTGAGGCAGGCGACCCTGCACTTCCATTAGAGAGCGGAGATGTGTCAATCGTATTGAGATTGGGAACAGATTTTAGCAACAATTACTACGAATATGAGGTGCCGCTTCAAGTTACTCAACCAGGAAATAATAACCCAGAACAAGTTTGGCCATCTGCAAACAACATCGACTTGAAATTTGATAAGTTAATTGCGGCAAAGCAAAATAGAAACAGACAATCGCTTAGCGGGAAATGGGGTGAGTGTGTCTAATGCTTTTGAAACTGCTGATGGAAACAATACTATTCGAGTAAAAGGTAATCCAAATCTTAGCCGAGGTTAGGGTGGTAATGATAGGAATACGGAATCCTAAAGGAGATTTGGTCAAATCTGAATGACGATGGATTAGCAAAATGTGCAGAAGTTTGGGCCAATGAACTTCGCTTAGCCGATTTTAACAATGATGGAGGTTGGGCAGCTCAGGCAAGAATAGCAGCCCAATTAGCAGATCTAGGAACAGCTAACTTATCTGGTAGCATGAGTACACCCAGGTTGGGGAAGTTTAGAGCAAAAGCTAAACGAACGGCAAAGAGAAACTAAGCAACAGTATGATCTATCTGCCAGTTTAGACATTGCTAAATTCTTGCCTGAAGGGAGTAATTTGAGTATTCCAATGTATTACTCAGTTTCGGAAAGCATCATCAGACCAGAATACAATCCGCTTGATCCAGATGTAAAGATGAAAGATCTGCTGGCATCAGATGAATTAACTACTGCTTACAAAGATTCCATTCGGAAAATAACAGATGATTACACCAGAAGACGAAGCTTAAATTTTACCAATGTTAGAAAGCTTCCTGGGCAAAACAAAAAGAAAAATCACATTTACGACATAGAGAATTTCTCATTTACCTATGCCTATTCAGAGATTTTTAGAAGAGATATCAATACCAAATTTGATAAGCAAGAAAACTATAGAGGGGCCATCAATTACAATTTCTCTGGCAAACCCAAAAGCATAGAACCATTTAAAAAGAACAAATTTATTCGCAGCAAAAAGGGATTGAAATGGTTAAAGGATTTTAATTTTAATCCTGTTCCTAATCAAATTAGCGTGCAATCGATGTTTGATCGTTCTTATCAAGAAAGAAAGGCCAGAAACATCAGCTCGTCATCGAATTCATCCTTCATTTTTGAATCGCCAACCTTTTTCCAAAAAGCGTTTAACTGGTCTAGGGTTTATACCTTGAGGCACAATTTCACGAAATCAATCACCTTCAACTTCAATGCTTCAACACAAGCTTTAATCGGTGAGCCAACGGGTGAGGTAGACAGGAGGAATAGGGAGCAATACGAGACTTTTAAGCGTGTAGTTTGGGAAAACATTAAGGGCTTTGGCGATAATACCCAATACAATCACAATTTTGATTTGAACTACACATTGCCTTTAATCTAAAATTCCTGGACTTGATTTCATGTCGGCAAGCGTTCGCTATTCAGGCACCTATTCTTGGGACTTGATTGGTAATCCTGATGCAGATACCTCTTTAGGAAGCACCATTAGGAACTCCAATACTAAGACCATTCAAGGTACGCTTAACATGGAAACCCTATACAATAAATCAGAATACATTAGGCAATTAAAAAACCCAGACATCAGTCAGAAAATATTGCTGAAAGAGAATAAAAAGAAATTAAGAGAGGAGAAGAAAGAGCAAAAAGAAGCTGAAAAAGAAGCCAAGAAAAATGGAGAGGAGATTCCAGAGAAAAAGGAAGAAAAAGAAACAAAAACTAAAGGGGATAAAGAAGAGCCTGATACCTTGGAAAACAGAAAGAACATTATACAGCGCTATTTGGTAGATAACTCACTTTTTGCGGTAATGAGTTTGAAAACCATCTCTGTTAATTACAATGAAACGGAAGGAACTGTCTTGCCCAACTTTGGGAAGAAATACCAATATTTTGGGGATGGACCCTCAATGGGACGCACCTGGATTTGGCTTTGTTGCAGGGATGCAAGAACCTGGAGATGATTATTTTATTAGATGCCCTAGAAAATGATTGGTTGGTGAAAGATGTTTTTGTCAGTGGCGACTTTTCTAGAACCTATACAAAACAATATAGCATAAGAGCGACATTAAGACCAATTAATGGTTTGAGGATACAAATTGAGGCCAATAAAAATGTAGCACAAAACATTAATCGATATTTCTTTTTTGATGATACTCTTGGAGCATATAATTTAGAAGCACCTCCCATTGTAACGGGTAGCTATAGCAGTTCGTTTTGGAGTTTCAATTCTGCTTTTGTTAAAGACAATGACAAAACGTTTGAAAATGCAACTTTCCAACAATTGAGAGCTAATAGGGGAGTAGTTTCTCAGCGCCTTGGAGCCCAAAATCCCAACTCATTGTTCACAGGAGAATTTGCAGATGGATTTGGTGAAACCTCTCAAGAAGTTCTGCTGTATTCATTCATTTCTGCTTATTCAGATCAAAGTCCGAATTCAGTGGATATAGGCGATTTTACTAGTCAGATTCCAAAAGCCCAATTGGAACATAACCTACGATGGATTATCAAAAATTCCATTCTTTAAGAAATACTTTAAAACGATTACCATCAATCATCGTTATCGCTCTAACTTTAGTGTAAATTCCTATACAAGAAACCCAAATTTCCAGGAGGCAAATGGGGGAGCCTCTGCTAGAGATGTAAACAATAATATCATTGACGATAAGCAGTTAACAACGGCAAGTATAGTGGAGCAATTTAGTCCGCTTATCAATTTAGACATGACCTGGAACAGCAGTTTAATTACAAGAATAGAACTAAGGCAAGATCGAAATGTATCCATGAGTTTTGCGAATAATCAAGTGACTGAAATTCAAGGGAAGGAATACATTATTGGCTTGGGTTATCGAATTTCCAATTTAAAGCTGCCCATCAAAATTGGTAAGATTGAACGCTCAAGTGATTTGGATTTGAGAGCAGATTTGTCGATTAGAGACAACAGAACAATTATTCGTAGAATTGTTGAAAATAGGAACGAACTGACTGCAGGGCAGCGAATCTTTAGTGTAAAATTTACGGCTGATTATCGATTCAGTAATAAATTGAACTTGCGGTTATTCTATGACCGAGTTGCCAATACTCCATTGATATCATCTACTTTTCCAACAGCAAATACCAATGCAGGAATAAGTTTGCGATTTACCCTTTCACAATAAAGAGTGAAGTATTAAATTTGGCAAAAATAAAACAAGAAATCATGAACATTATCCAAGAATTAAAATATACATCTGACCACGAGTGGATTAAGATCGAAGGGGACATTGCTACTATCGGAATTACCGATTTTGCCCAAGGCGAATTAGGCGATATTGTTTATGTTGAAATTGAAACAGAAGGGGAGACATTGGATAAGGGAGAAGTTTTTGGAACGGTTGAAGCAGTGAAAACCGTTTCTGATTTGTTCATGCCTGTCAGTGGGGAAGTAATTGAAGTAAATGAAAGCATTGAAGCTGAGCCAGAATCTGTGAACAGCAGTCCATACGATGCCGGTTGGATGATTAAAGGTAAAATTGAGCGATACAAGTCAATTGGAAGACCTACTGAGTGCTTCTGCTTATGAAGCGGAGATCAGCTAGATAAAAAAGCTTAGTCTTCTTGTTTAAATCATAAAGCTTCTTTGCAGTAGTTTGACCTTTTAAATAGGAAACATACTAAACTGAGCAATTTCCGTTATTAATAAGCTCCTAAAATGACATCAATTTTTATTATTTTAGCAGTTAAAGAAATTTAGCCCTATGGAAGTAAAGAAAAATCCCAAAGCCAACTTAGAAGAAAAACGTGGAGTGTTTTTCATGATGGGTTTGGTCATCGTATTGGCCATTGTCCTTATTGCCTTTGAAAACAAAACATATGATTCTGGGCCAGATTCTTTAGGTCAATTAAAAGTGATGAAATTGAGGAGGAGATCATTCCAATTACTCAGCAAAATCAACCACCTCCACCACCTCCGCCACCACCACCTCCACCACAAGAGATTTTAGAGATTGTAGAGGATGATGAAGAAATAGAAAATGAAGTAGACATCCAAGATTCGGAAGCGGATATGGATACCGAAATTTTTGAGCAGCCAGAAGAGGTGATAGAAGAAGCAGAGATCTTTACTATTGTTGAAGACATGCCAATCTTTCCAGGTTGCGAAGGAAAAGGAAATAAGAATGAAGTGCAGAATTGCACCAATGCCGAGATTTACAAATTCATCGCCAATAACACCAAATACCCAGCTATGGCTAAAGATGCCGGGATAGATGGAACTGTTTATATACGATACCTTGTAAATGAGAAAGGCAAAGTAACCAATGTAGAAGTAGTTAGAGGTGTTCCAGGAGGAGGAGCTTTAGATAAGGAAGCTGTTAGAGTAATCAATAGTATTCCTAAGATGAAGCCAGGTAAGCAAAGAGGAAAACCGGTAAGAGTTCAGTATACAGTGCCAGTTAAGTTTGCACTGAGATAGTCCAGAACATTAAATAAAAAAAGAGCGATGAAATTTCATCGCTCTTTTTTTTGTCTTCTTTAGTCCATCGTAACCGCATTAAGCACTTCAAATCCCAAGTACTTTTCTAAAATATCATAATAGTCTTTTGTGGCGGTGAAGCCAAAACCAGATTCAAAGAATTCATTGATGATTAAATCCCAATCAGAATTTTTTGGAAGAATAAACCCAAAGGATTCGTTCACATTGGCCGATTTGTGCATTTTAACATAATGCTTATTTTCCTTAATGTACTTCCAAAAGGTAATGATGTCTACATAACCAAAGTATTTAGAACTCTCAGCAATCTTAATTGGCACTGCCATTGGGAAATTGACATATTCTGAGGTTTTATTTAAGTTACATTGCTCTAATAAGTTGTTGAGGTGTTTCTCATGAACGCTGCCCTGAATGGCAATAGGTCTTAGCTCGCTCAATGCTACTTTCAATTCTTCTACAGTTCTTGTTCCTTTAATGCTACCATCAGTAATCAAAACCGAAGTATTGTTCATGTAAGGGGTACTAAAATTTACTTCTTTTAATCGCTCATCAGTAATGGAAACACTTCCTGCTCCAATGCTGTTCTCTTGAGCTACCATTAAAGCTGAATAAAAGTCTTTGTAATTATCGAAACCCTTGTATTCGACTTTAATTTTCACCCCTTTGGTTTCTTCTAACCATTCTGTGAAATAATTTAAAATGTCGATTTCGATTCCAGTAATTTCCCCAGAATTGTTGTCACTAATTGCAAAGGGATTGTTTTCATAATAATAAACATTAAGGTCGCCCTTGCCATTTTTTTTTGATGTTTTCCCAGTTGTTGTCTTGTGCATGCCCAATTGAATTGTTTAGGCAGATGAACAACAGAATGATGCTTTTTAGAAATTTCATTTTTTTACAAAGTTACTTGAATGAAAGTCAAGAACAAGGTAGTTTGCTATAAGAACTTCGTGATTTTCTTTAATTTTATTCGCATGAGAAAAAGCGTAATATTATTGACTGCCATCATCTTTTTAATGGCTTGTAACCAAAAAGAAATAGACGACTTAACGGCATCTAATTCAGAATTAACACAAGAAAATACCCAGCAAGCTGAAAGCATTAATGACATGCTTGCTTCGTTCAATCAAATTCAAGAAAACTTAAGGGAGATTAAGAAAAGAGAAGGGATATTGATCAACAACAGTAGAAACTTAGAAACCGATCAAGACATTCCTAGTTCGATCAACGAAGACATTGCTGCAATTAGTCAATTAATGCAGGACAATGAAGTGCTGAGAAACCAACTAAACTCACGGTTAAAGGCGGCAAGTGGAGAAGTAAGTGAGTTGAAAAAATTAGTTGCAGTATTGAATGAAGAATTGGATAAAAAAAACCTCCACATCGAAGAATTAAACAGGCAATTACAAGCTAAGGACATGGAAATTGGGGCTTTGTATTTCTCAATGGATTCACTTGGGCGAGAAAAACAATCCCTAAAAAAGAAATTAGACAAAGAGATTGATTTAAAGTTTAAGGCATACTATGCCATGGGCACAAAAAAGGAATTACTTCAAAATGGTGTGATTACTAAAGAAGGCGGTTTCTTAGGTTTAGGAAAACAAAAAACTTTAGACAAAGATTTTAATGAAGATTATTTCAGCGCTGTTGACATGAGAGAGCAAAAAGCCTTTTTAATTTATGCTAAAAAGGCTGAATTATTAAGTAAGCACCCTGATAATTCTTTTCAATTTCACGAATCTGATAACAAAGTGGATCGCTTAGAGGTCCTAGATGTAGAAGCTTTTTGGAAAGCCTCTAAATACATGGTAATTATAGTTGAAAATTAGGCTTATTGGTTAAGGGCGATGAAAGTCATTAGTCCAACTCCTGTCTCAATGCAATCTTCATTCACATTGAACTTTGGATGATGCACACCAAATTGCTCTGACCCTCTTGTATTGACCCCCAATCGATAGAAACAGGCAGGTACTTTTTGAGAGAAATAAGCAAAGTCTTCTGCGGTCATTCTCAAAGGCAATTCGCTAACACTTTTATCTCCAAGGTAGCTTTCTGCTTGTTGTCTTGCTGTTGCGGTTTTAGATGGATCGTTTACTAAAAATGGGTATCCTACTTTTATGTCAACATCAATTTCTATGGCTAAAGATTTTGCAAGTCCATTTGCGATAGCTCTAATTTTATCATGTGCCTTAAATCTCCATTCTTCGTCCATCGCTCGCATGGTTCCTTCGAGACTTACTTCAGAGGGGATAACATTTGTAGCTCCGTTTCCTATAATTTTCCCAATTGACAATACAAAAGGAACAGTTGTAGGAACAAATCTACTGGCTACACTTTGCAATTCCTGAATGAGTGTGGCAGAAGCTAAAATAGGGTCTTTAGTGTTGTGTGGCATGGCTGCATGTCCACCCTTGCCTTTAATGTTAATGTATATCTCATCGGCAGAAGCCATATACATTCCTTCTTTAAAACCAACCTCACCAGCAGGAAGATCAGGATATACATGTTGAGCATAAATGGCATCAGGCTGGTATTTGTCTAAGATTCCCTCTTTAATCATTAAAGAAGCTCCGCCAGGCAACTTTTCTTCTCCTGCCTGAAAGAACAATACCAGACTGCCATTCCAGCCTTTTAATTGACTTGCAATTTTGGCAACACCCATTAAACAGGTAGCATGAACATCATGTCCGCACGCATGCATAATGCCGTCATTTTTCGAGCAGTAATCTACTTCATTTAGTTCTTGAATTGGCAAGGCATCAATATCTGCCCTAAGAGCTATTCTCGGACCAGGATTCCCAGAGTCAATCAAAACAGAAAACCCAGTTTCTACCCACTCTTGATCAATTGGGATGCCCCAGCTTTCTAATGTGCTTTTTAGGTATTTACTTGTTTTAAATTCTTGAAAAGACAATTCTGGATGCTGGTGTAAATGCCTTCTTATTTTAATCAATTCGCTAAGATTGCTTTTAGCCAATTTTTGTATTTGCTCTTTTAATGAACTCATTTTGAAAAGAAAACCATTTTTATTGCTGCGATTAGCATAATTACACCAAAGACTTTTTTCATCATGGTTTCGCTAATCAATTCAATCGATATTTTTGAGCCAATGTACCCTCCTGCAATAAAAGCCACTGCGATAACTGCAGCATATTTAACATTCAATGCACCGGCTTTATAGTAATTCATAGCAGCTAATATTCCTATTGGAGGAAGCATTAAAGCCAAGCTTGTTCCTTGTGCCGTGTGCTGACTTAATCCTAAAAAGTAAATCAAAGCAGGCACGATAATTATTCCTCCACCTACTCCGATCATTCCACTTAGAATGCCGGCTAGAATACCAATTACTACTAGAATGATCAAAGTTGTTATGCTCATTTTCTTGAATTAGATGTCTAAACTTAAGGAAAAGATAAATAGAGGTTTCTCACTCACTACACCATTTTCTACGCCCCAGCCCCAATCTGCTCGCATGAAATAACCCAATAATGTTGTTCTTAAACCGAAACCAAACCCAGCAACTAAAGGATCATTGATGTTTTCGTAGGTAACCGTAATGGGCCCAGTCCTTCTTGTTTCATTGTTAATTGGATTGTCCTTAGCAAAAGGGGAATCGCCTATCCATGCCGTTCCTAAATCGCCAAATCCTATCAATTGAAAATTTCGAACAAAATCAGACTGAATTGGCCTGTTAATCAAATAAGAAAAGATGGGAACTCGTATTTCTTGGTTAATGACGGCAAAATTATTTCCATTTCGAACGTTTTGCAAGAAGCCTCTCATGTTAGCAGCAAGTGCTTGAAAACCATAATTTTGATTTTGATCTATTGGGGTGTTTTCATCAAACTGGTCAGATTTCCACCATTCATCAACACCTCCAAGGTAATACACAATTGGATTAGATCCCCTCGATGCACTTCCCGCAAAGCGACTTACAGAAATAATCTCCTTGTGAATTTTTTGATAATGTCTAAAATCTAATCCAAATACGGTTAGGTCAGAAGAAGCCGTCTGATCATTGTCACTATACGCCAACTGATACTGCTCAGCATACACCTTAAATCTGGTTCCATATCTAATATTCAAGGATACATTTCGTGTATTGTCGTAAACATATGCTGCCTTCAAACTTGCCCAATATTCATCACTTGTTGGAAGAATAAGAGAAAATTGATCGCCAGAAAGTGGTACAAATTTATCGTTCCTTATTTGTGCAGTTCCTCGAATACTCGTCACTTCACTAAATGGCCATTTTACACTAAAATTTGCTTGCAATGTTTTCAAATCATAAGGGAAGAATCCATTTGAAGAACGTTCTTTTCTTCTATTAATTGAATATTCTTTATCCAAACGTTTCTTTAGGTTTTGATAGCTTAGACCGTACTCTGAAACGTCCCCAGAAAAACGAAAGCTCCCATAAACTCTATGGTCTTCCATTAAGTCAACTATTCCTATTTTGGTATTCACTCCTAGCCCTGGATTGGTAAAAGGACCACCATTAAACAATTGGTACTGCCCATTGATAAAGGCATTGTTTAATTGAACTACAGAGTTGTCTGGTCTAAAATTTAAACGATACAATCGTTGTGTTGGAAATTTTAGTGGAGCTAAAAGCAGATCTTCTTTCTTAGGTTTTGTGCTGTCAACACTGCTTAGGATTTGTTCTTTAGAACCTGAAAAAGAATAGTTATAAATGTCCAATTCGTATTCGATTTGCTTCTTGGGCACTTTTGTCAACTCCTTTTGTAGCAATTGACTTGACTGATCTAGATTCAAATTAATTTCTTCAGTTGCCTTATTCGACTGTTTGATTTCTTTTCCTAAACGAAAGGAAGTGTCTTGCTTTTGTAAAAGGTATTTTCCGTCTTTAAAAGAGATGCTACTCAATTCTGAGCCACTGCTTAAATCCAATTTTAATGCATTCTGTTCCAAAGCGCCTATTTCAATGTTATTGTAATAATAATTGTAATGGATGCTGGTATCAATAAAACTTACCGAACTATCATATCTTGAACTATATAAACTTGGCCCTTTGCTTTTTTGGATGGAATAAATCAATTGCTCATCTTTTCTAAAAGCATGAAGTTCATCGTGCTCATCAGTATCGGTAATTGCACTAATTTCGATAGGATCAGATTTATATTTTAATAAAAATAAATCCTTTTCAGAGCTGTATTCATTTATTGGGTCATCTAAGTGAAGACTATCATTGTCTCTATTTGAACTAAAAATAATACTATTCCCATCGTTAGAAAAAATCGGATTAAGATCGTCGAAGCTATCGTCTGTTAATTTCTTCTGAGTGTTTCCTAAGATGTTGTATAGGTAAATGTCTGACTGGCCTTTATTTACACCAGAAAAAACAAATTGCTTGCCTGAGTTGGAATAATCATAAGAAAGAATCTTCTCCAATTTAAAAATGGCTTTACTGCTCAATAATTCATCTTCAAGGTTATAGGTATAGAGGAAAAGCCCTCCTTTTTGTTCAATGATAAAACTGAATAGTTTTCCACTTGGATGCCAATTTACAATAGGGTAGGAGTAATCTTGAATTCTATCCAATTGATGCTCTGCCTTAAATATTTTTGTCTTTTTATTGGTGTTTAGGTCCTGTAAAAAGATCTTGTATTTGCCCAGTTTATTAGTGCTAAAAATTAGCTTATCAGCATTTGGACTAATCTTTAATTGCTCATATCGATGGCCTTTTTTCACTTTAACTGGAAGCTCTTCTCCTTGTTCTATGTGCACAGTACTTGGACTTTTTGCGTATTTGGTTTGATAGTATTTTAACCAATTATTGTATAAATCTTCAAATGAAATTCCAAGTACATATAAAAACCCATCGTCAACATTCCTGCTATTGTGGGTCATGTATAATATGTTTGAGATTACATTATCTCCATAGGTATTGGCTAAATAGGCCCACATGGCATGACCAGCAATTAAAGATTCCTCAGGATCTAGGGAATTGAATTTTTTAAATTGCTCATTTAAAATGCCATCCTTCAATTGTGCATTTATTAAATGATCGTTTTCATTAGAAAGGTAAGAGACAAGGCCAGAGATATACCAACTTGGAAGATGCAACAAGGCTGAATTTCTCAATACTTCACGCCAATTCCCACCATAAATCATCTGGTAAATCAAAACCTGGTAGATGCCAGCATCAATCTGTTGGTTCAGTTTCGCATAATCTCCTTCGAAATAGATAAAAACTTTTGTGCCTACAATGTTGGTTACGCCTCCAATGTTGTAGGTCTCAGTTGAAACTAATCCAATATTGCTTTGTCTGAAATGAGATTGTTTATTGTAAATAATGAACTGTAAGCGTTCACGGTTGTAGTAATCTAAGTGCTTTTCCAATTGAGGAAGTCTTCTATTGACGTACTTAGAAGTGTATTCGGCTAAACTTTTCCCGCCCGTATAGAAATAGGTTTCAAACTTATCGAAACGGTAAAACTGCCATTCGAATGCGTCGTATTGAACACGATTCTTTCCAAAATCGGTTTGAGTGCCGTTATAGAATTGGCCCAATAAATCATTAGACCAGCCTAAAAACAGCAGTCCTAATAAGAATGAATAACAATGAAGTCGATTGATTTTCAAATCAAAAATTAAAGGATATTAAAAGTATGAAATATTCTGGAAGCATTATTTTTGTAAGGAATCAATATCGTTAACATGAAGGTAAAGTCGTTTACATTTAATCCATTTCAAGAAAACACTTATGTATTATATGATGACACCAAAGAGGCAGTAATTGTTGACCCAGGCTGTTACAATAATACTGAGGAAAATGAACTGCTTCAATTTATAAATGAAAATAACTTAAAACCCGTAAGATTGTTGAATACACATGGCCACATCGACCATGTTTTTGGGAATGCTTTCGTCGCCAGTCAATTCAATTTAGATTTAGAACTGCATGAAATGGACCTTGAGATATTAAAAATGGCAAAAATAATGGCAGAAAAGTATGGCTTAGAATATACTGTATCTCCATTGCCAGGAAGGTACCTTAGTGAAAGGGAGGAGATAAAGTTTGGTAACACTGCTCTTGAAATTCGATTTGTTCCAGGACATGCTCCGGGCCATGTTGTTTTTTATGAGACAGTCTCTAAGCAACTGATAGGGGGTGATGTGCTGTTTCAAGGAAGTATAGGAAGAACAGACCTTCCAGGAGGAAATCATGAAGATTTATTGGAATCAATTCGGAACCAAGTTTTTACTTTGCCGGATGAAGTAGTTGTATATCCAGGCCATGGCCCTAGCACAAATGTGGGTTTTGAAAAAAAGAACAATCCCTTTTTTACCTAAGACTTAATGGTCCATTATACGTAGGAGCATTGCAATTTTCCGGATCTTTTAATAACCATGCAAATCCAATTTTAAAGATTAAAGGCTGGTATTCAGCGCTAAAGAATTGGAAACCAGATCGAATCTCATCAATTGGGTAAGCTGCCAAGATTGGTGTTTCTAAGGATGGAATAATCAATAGTTGATCACTAACTTTAAAGCCTACACCTAATTCATAGTGAACCTGAATATTGAAAGTGGCAGGAAACTTTTCATGCCTTTGTTGATAAGGGCTAGAACGAATGTATTTTTCTGAAAAAAGGTAATTGACATTCACCCCAATTGCATGACTCATGAATGAAAGTTTTCCCAATTGGTGAATGTTTTTCGCACGAATTGCCCCTACAATCATTGGCACATCTAAAGTGTTGTCTGACTTATAAATGAACTGACTGGTGTCATTGCTAAAGGTTCCTTTGTGTTCAGCGCCCCCTTTAAAATTCCGATAGCCTAAACCTAGCTCTATCCATTGAATAAATCTCCTTTCCTTAAAGGTGTAAAAACCACCAATTTCTATTCCATATGAAAATTTACCAGTGCCCTTTACATCAAATTGGTAATTCGTATTCAAGGTGTCTTTAATGTCAATCTTTTCAGACTTTTCTCCTAGAGGTAAAAGGTAATTTAAAGACGGTTGAATGTAAAACCCATGTGATTTGTATTGGCGATTTAATGGAAAAATGTCTTTCGCCAATTGTGCCCTCAAGTCTAGATTTGAAGCAATTAGAAAAAGCCAAAAAAGTAATTGTTTAGTTGGCATCTATCAGTTTCAAAATTTGCAGTTCAATGCGTTCTTCGTCCCAGCAGTTCTCGATGTTAGCTTCTTCCATGATTTGATCCATTATTAGGGATTGCTTTTTGCCAGAAGCAAGTGCTTCTGAATAGGGGATATGACTAAAGGTAACTTGAGAATAAAGCGGAATCCATTTTTCAGGGTATTTTTCATAAATCTTCTTCTCTAACTTTTTTCTTAGAAGGAAACTCGCATCACCAACTAAGTCTCTCATTTCAATGAAATTTTGAAGGGCAAGATCGCTTATGGCATCAGCATCTTTTTTTCTCCTTTTCGAAAACTCTTCAAAGGTCGCTTTCCAATCTCTCCCATTTTTTTCAAAAATTTCATCAAAAACAGAACAATCCTCAAAGCCTGAATTCATTCCTTGTCCGTAAAATGGAACAATCGCATGAGAAGCATCTCCCATCATCAATATTTTGTCTTCATAATTCCAGGGAGAGCATTTAATGGTTACCAAAGAGGAGGCAGGGTTACTAAAATAATCATCGATTAAACTCGGCATCAATTCTATGCTGTCGGGAAATTTTTGCTTGAAAAAAGACAAAACTTCCTCCTTTGTTTTTAAGCTTTCGAAGGAAAACTCCCCCTCAAAAGGAAAGAACAGCGTGCAAGTAAAGCTGCCATCTTCATTGGCCAATGCAATTAACATGTAATCTCCTCGCGGCCAAATGTGTAAGGCATTTTTATCAATTTGGTATGAATTGTTTTTCCCTGGAGGGATATACAATTCTTTGTAACCATGATCAAGATACATTTGCTGATAGTTAAAACGATCAGTGCGTTGAAGTCGACTTCTTATTGCAGAAAAAGCACCATCGCTTGCGAATATTCGATCTGGTTGAACTTGAACTTTTGTCTGCTGAAGTTTATCTTCAAAATGCAAAGTGTTGTTTTTTAAGTCAACATCAAGACAAGGATGGTCAAAATGAAAATTGACATTTTCAAAACGATCGGCTGCATTAATTAGTTGTTTATTTAATCCACCTCTACTAACAGAATAAATGGCTTCGTCCTTCTTCCCATAAGATTGAAAAGTTGTTTCATTGGATTCACTGTGCATTACTCTTCCATACATTGGAATGGCCATTTTTTCAACTTCGGAATCAATTCCAGCCAATTGAAGCGCTTTCCAACCTCTATTTGATAATGCTAAATTGATTGATCTTCCGGCAATGATCTTGGCCTTCCTCATGTCAGGTCTTCGCTCATACACATCAACTTGATAGCCTTTCTTAGCCATAATTATGGCCTGAAGGGAACCCACTAGGCCTGCACCAATTATTGCAATTTTTTCCATTTTATCGAATATTTTTTATTGCCTCTTTAAGGATAGCACCAAATCGGTACACGTCTTCAAAAGAGTTGTAAATTGGAACTGGCGCCACTCGTATCACATTGGGCTCTCGCCAGTCTGCCACAACCCCAAGTCGACTAATTTCATTAAATAGTTCTTTTCCAGCTCCATGGGTAAGAATTGAAAGTTGAGAGCCTCTTGATTTTGGAGTGATAATTTCAAAACGAACCCCAGTTGATTCATCATTTAAACTATCTAAAATAAAATCCAAGTACCCTGTAAGTTGCTTTTGTTTTTTTACCAAATTAGCCATTCCAGCCTCATTGTGAAGTTCTAAGCTTAATCTATGGACAGCCATCGACAAAACAGGTGCATTGCTCAATTGCCAACCATCTGCTCCAAGCGCTGGAACAAACCCTTTTTTCATTAAAAAACGATCTTCTGAAGGGGTGCCCCACCATCCAGCAAATCGCTTCAAGTTGGGATTGGCTTTATGTCGGTCATGAACATAAATTCCAGCAACACTCCCTGGGCCAGAGTTGAGGTATTTATAAGAGCACCAAGCAGCAAAATCAACTCCCCAATTGTGCATCTCTAATTCAACATTTCCAAAGGCATGGGCAAGATCAAAGCCAACAATAGCACCAGCTTCTTGTCCTGCTTTGCAAATTTCCTTCATTGGCATCAACTGTCCTGAATAGTAGTTAACCCCGCCAATCATTACCAAGGCCAAATCATCGGTGTTTTCCTCAATTGCTTTAAAAATGTCTTCTTCTCGAATGCTGTGTTCTCCAGTTCTAGGCGAAACTTCAATAATCGCATCTTCAGGTTGATAACCATGAAATTTTACTTGGGTCTCTAAAGCATATTGATCAGAGGGGAAAGCTTTGCCTTCACATATTATTTTATAGCGATTTCCTTTAGGTTGATAAAATGAAACCATTAAAAAATGTAGGTTGCCAGTTAGCCCACCCATAGTGCTAATCTCATGTTCTTTTGCTCCAACAATTGGAGCCAGTAATTTTTTAAATGGCTCATGGTAGGAGACCCATGGATTTTTTGCTTCAAAATGGCCATCAACACCATATTCGCTCCAATCATTAAGTTCTTGCTGGATATATTCATTGGCCTTCTTTGGCATAAGCCCTAAGGAATTTCCGGTAAAATAGACCTTCTTTTCAGAGCCTATTTTAGGAAATGAATAATGATTTCTAAAAGGACGCAAAGGGTCTAATTGGTCTATTTCGCGGGCAAAATCGATATCAAATTGAAAATCCATAGAATTTTTTTATTTACGAAAGTAAAGTTAAGTCAAATCAAAGGAGAATTAATACTTGCACAAAGAAGAATGGCAAATAAAATGATCCATCTAAAGCAAAAGTATAAAAGCTATCTTTTTTGTTTTTACTAATGCTTAAGGTTAGAATTATGCCTACCAGAATGCTTAAAATTAAAGCTAAATAAGCCTCATAACTGATGTGTTGAAATGATTTTGTGGTGATTAGCAATAATATAGCAATCGAATAACAAGCAATCACCAATATTTTGGTTGATGAGATTCCCCAAGAATTGGCAAAAGTTTTAAGCTCAATTTTTTGATCTGCTTGAATGTCCCTAATGTCAAACGCGATGCATTCTGCAAAAACGAAAAGCCAAGTAACTGCGATTAGACTAAGCAAGGGTTTTTGAAGCAGTTCATTAATTGGAAAATTTAAAGCCATTGGGAGAATGTTCAATAGGATAGTCCAGGCACTTGCAATTAGGAAGGGTTTAAGGAAGGGAATTTGCCTTAGCGGTAAAGCTTTTGAATAAAATGGTAGAGGAGCAATGTAAGCGTATACCACAATGGACAAAACCGCAAAAAGCATGAGCCCAATGAGGCTTAATTGACTAAGGAAAATAATCCCTATTATACCAAGACCAAGGGAAACAGCTTTTACCGATCGAATATTATTGGCCAACCACATTTCACGCTCTGAATTGTTTTGTAGATTTCTTTTCGACTTTCTATAAATGCGGTGGAAGGTATAACTTAAGAAAGTGCATAGGAAGCTCAAGCAAAGCATCTCAATGAAGTAATTTTTTAGGTCAAGAATGGAATATATGAACCAGCAATAGCTGCAAGCAGAAGCTGCAATGAAAACGTTCCCATAGATTAGCCAGTTTTTAATTTTTTTGAAAATCACCTAATTGTACTATCCGTTTGAAGTTAAAATTGGGCTCAGAAATATTTAATGTCTAGGCCATTTTTGTATCAAATATAAGGGATGATTGAATTATATTTGCGGCTTCAAATTAATAGTTATTTAGAATGACCTCTACTCCATTTAGTTCAAGGCACATAGGACCAAATCAAGAAGAAATCTCGGAAATGCTAAAATGCATTAATGAACCCTCCATTGAGGCCCTAATTGATAAAACAATTCCAGCATCCATTCGATTAGAAAATCCATTGAATTTAGATGATGCAATGACTGAATATCAGTACCTAAATCATTTAAAAGGTTTAGGAATAAAGAACAAAGCATTTAAAACATATATCGGTCAGGGTTATTATGGAACCAAGGTGCCTAGCGTCATTCAGAGAAATATTTTGGAAAATCCAGGCTGGTATACAGCATATACACCTTATCAAGCTGAGATAGCCCAAGGAAGGTTGGAAGCATTGTTGAATTTCCAAACCATGGTAAGTGATTTAACCGGGATGGAAATTGCCAATGCCTCTTTGTTGGATGAAGGAACAGCTGCTGCTGAAGCAATGATTTTAATGTTCAATTTGCGATCTAGAGCAGCACAAAAAGCAGGAGTAAAAAAATTATTTGTTTCCAAGTTTTGCTACGCTCAAACCATTGATGTATTAAAAACAAGAAGCGAACCCTTAGGGATAGAATTGATTTTTGGTGATGAGTTAGAAGCCAAAATTGACGATAGCTATTTTGGCGGAATTGTACAATATCCAAGAAATAATGGTGGAGTTTATCAGTTGGAGACATTTTCTAATCAATTGCATGAACAAGGTGCATTGCTTGGTGTTGCAGCTGATTTAATGAGCCTATGCCTGATGAAGGCTCCAGGCGAATGGGGAGCTGATCTTGTTTTTGGAACTAGCCAAAGATTTGGAATTCCACTTGGCTTTGGTGGACCACATGCTGCTTATTTTGCAACTAAGGAAAAATTTAAAAGAAGCATTCCAGGAAGAATAATCGGACTTTCGGTTGACGCAGATGGAAAGCCTGCCATGAGAATGGCATTGCAAACCAGAGAGCAGCACATCAAAAGAGATAGAGCTACTTCAAACATTTGTACAGCGCAGGTTTTGTTGGCAGTAATGGCTGGAATGTATGCCGTTTACCATGGTCCAAAAGGCTTAACTAACATTGCAGGGGATATTCATAGTTTTACTCATCATTTGGCAGAAGAACTTAAAAAATTGGGTTTTCAATTGCAAGAGGAAAATTACTTCGACACGCTAAGTATTTTCTTAAATGCCGATGAAGCAAAAAAATTGATGAGTTTCATGGAAAAGAACGAAGTGAATTTGTTCCACTTAGAGGAAAACATAGTGACTTTAAGTTTAAATGAAACTGTAGAGAAAGAAGAGCTGGATCAATTGATTGTTCTTTTTGCTGCCTTTAAAGACCAGCAATGGAATGCTAATGAGGTGCCAGAAAACGGTTTATTTGTTGCTGAAGAATTGAAAAGAAAATCAGCATTTCTCCAAAACAAAGTTTTCAACTCTTACCGATCTGAAACAGACATGATGCGCTACATAAAGCGTCTTGAAAATAAAGATTTTTCATTGGTACATGGAATGATTCCACTTGGATCTTGTACCATGAAACTGAATGCTGCAACAGAGTTGTTGCCATTAACTTGGCCAGAATTTGCAAATGTTCATCCATTTGTGCCATCAAATCAGGCGGTTGGGTATTTGGAGATTTTAGAAGGCTTGGCCAATGATCTTTCAGAAATTACAGGTTTTCACACCACTTCACTTCAACCCAATTCTGGAGCTCAAGGAGAATACGCAGGTTTAATGGTCATTCGTGAATACCATAAACAAAGAGGAGACACAGAGAGAAACATTGCCATTATCCCATCCTCTGCACATGGAACTAATCCAGCGAGTGCAGTAATGGCTGGAATGAAGGTGGTAGTTGTTCAATGTGACAAGCACGGGAACATCGACCTTAAAGATTTAAAAGAAAAAGTAGAGGGGCATAAGGAAAATTTAGCAGCATTCATGATTACCTACCCTTCAACTCATGGTGTTTTTGAAGAAAAGGTGAAAGAAATGACGGCCATAATTCATGAAAACGGAGGCTTGGTTTATATGGATGGAGCCAACATGAATGCTCAAGTTGGTTTAACGAATCCAGCTAATATTGGTGCAGATGTTTGCCATCTTAACTTGCATAAAACCTTCGCCATTCCTCATGGTGGAGGTGGCCCTGGAATGGGTCCAATTGGTGTTGTAGAGCGTTTAGCTCCCTATCTGCCTTCCAACCCTATTGTAAAAACGGGTGGCGATAAAGGAATAAGTGCCATTTCAGCTGCACCCTACGGTAGCTCTTTGGTTCTATTGATTTCATACGCTTATATCAAGATGTTAGGGGAAAGGGGCTTAACAGATTCAACTAAAATGTCAATTCTTTCGGCGAATTACATTAAATCAAAACTAGAAAAAGAGTATTCCATTTTGTATCAAGGAGAAAATGGAACGGTGGCGCATGAAATGATATTGGACTGTAGAGAATTTAAACAAAGTGCTGGTGTTGAAGTGGTAGACATCGCTAAACGTTTGATGGATTATGGTTTTCACGCACCAACAGTTTCTTTTCCTGTAAATGGCACCTTGATGATTGAGCCAACAGAAAGTGAAAGCTTATTAGAGTTGGATCGATTTATTGAAGCAATGATATCCATCAGGAAAGAAATTTCAGAAATTGAAGACGATTCAAGCATTAAAGAAAGTAACGTTTTGAAGAATGCTCCGCATACTCAGGAGCTTATTTGTGCAGATGAATGGAATTTGTCCTATTCTAGACAAAAGGCAGCTTATCCAGTTTTAAGTGTTAAGGAAAACAAGTTCTGGCCTGCGGTAAGACGTGTTAACGACGCTCACGGGGATAGGAACTTGATTTGCAGTTGCCCTTCTATTGAAGAATATGCCGTTTAATTGGCTAAGATTGCCATTTATCTAGTCTTTTTACCATAGATAATTAAGACATTTCGATTTAGAAATGTAAAAAAATGGTTAATTTTATATTTCTTATAAATATTGTTTAACTAAATTTTTACATAATGAAAAAAAATTACGCCTTATTAACAGGATTAATTTTTGTATCATCTTTAGGATTTTCTCAGAACTTGACAAAATTCCAAAATGCTGAAGCAAAAGTGAAACTGACTGAGGAAGTAGAATCATCAAGTGCAATTAATGCAGTGAAGAGAAAAAATCAAACTGCTAAAATTCCTGGTACTATTTTATTCAGTGAAACATTTGCTAACCAAATACCTGCTGGTTGGACTGTAACAAACAATGCAGGTAACTCTAACAACTGGATCTGGTCAAATACTGCTCCAGGTGGTCAGTATTCAACTACTACTGTTGCTATAAACTCTACAACAGGTTCTAATGGCTTTATGTCATTGCCTTCAGATTTATACAACACTCCATTCCCTTCTGGTGGACCATTATCTATGGATGTTTGGTTTTCTTCTCCAGCGATTACTATTCCAGCTACGGCTTCAGTACTTTTAAGCTTTGAGCAGTCTCAAAGATATTGCTGTTCTGGTGCTGATGAATTAGTTGCTGAAGTAAGTAATGATGGTATTGTTTGGACTACATACGATGCTGCCTTAGGAAGAAACCCTAATACAGCTGCACCAACTCCAACTTCTGCTGCTGCTGAGCTTGTTCAAGTGAATGTTTCAGCTGACTTAGCTAATCAAACTACAGCTTATGTAAGATTCCGTATGACTGGGGCAACTCACTATTACTGGATGATTGATGATGTTGAATTGATTGAAGGCGCTGCAAATGCAATGGAAATTGAAGATTGGTCAATTAATTTTTCTGATACTTCTCAAAACCCAACTATGTATTACGTGCCTCAATTGGCTTTAGAGCCTTTGACGTTTGACGTTGCTTCTTTTAATGCTGGTTCTAACACACAAACTGGGGTTACTTTTAACGTAGACATATACCAAGATAGTACTTGGGCTGGTGGTGCTGGATCAGGATTATTGGCTACAGTAACTCAGCCTTATGGTATTCCAGTTCCTTCTTTAAATAGAGATACTGTAACAGCTGGAACATACAATAATTTAGCCAATGGTTACTTAAGAACAGTTTTTAGTGTAACATCTGATTCAGTGAATCAAAATCCTGCTGCTGCTACAGTGACAGATTATTTTGTTGTAACAGATTCTATCCTTGCTAAGGATTTCGGACCCTATGTTGGTGACGCTGGTCCTGGTAACTATGTTGGTGGTGGTAACGATGGTGATGCTTGGGCTTCCTTGATGACTGTTGGAACTAATCCTTCTATCACTGGAAACATTGTTTGTAATACTATTGGTTTATTGGTAGCAAATGTTGCAACCAATGATGGAGCTTCAATTCAGCCAAGAATTTATTATTGGGACGATACTGCATCTACTATTGGTGGTGCTTTAGGAAATCCAATTGGAAGTTCCCCATTCTCAACTACTATTGATACTTCTATGTTCGGAAATTGGATTAATTTGCCAATTTTCCCTCCTGCTTCAATTATTCCAGGTGCACAATATGCAGTTGGTTGGGAGCAAACAGGTGGTGCTTCTGTAGGTGCTGAATTTACAGTTGCTAGAGATAGAAATGTTGAGCCACGTCAGCAAACTGTTACTAACTTCGTTTATGTAAACGATGCTGCTCCAGCTTGGGGTTGGGTAACACAAGTTGGTGCGATTCGTCTGCACTTGAATTTACCAATCGGAATTGATGAGAAGAATAGTGAGTCTACTTCAGTATTCTCTGTTTCTCCAAATCCTAACAATGGTCAATTCAAATTGAACATCAATAGCGATCAAGCAGAAACATACCAATTGAACGTTAGAAACATGTTGGGTCAAGTGGTTTACACTGACAACATCTCTGTTAACGGACAAAAAGTTCAAGATTTAGATCTTTCTGGAGTTGAGAAAGGTGTTTATTTTGTGAGCTTAAACAATGGTTCTGAGAGAATTACTAAGAAAGTGATTATCAAGTAATCCTTCTTACATAATTGATAAGGAAGCCCCCTGCATTGCAGGGGGCTTTTTTGTTTAGAAACTTATTGGAGCCTACTTAGAAGCTAATATGCTTGCATAAATCGTTAAAATTTCGTAATTTATATAGGCAATTCAAAATCTATACATTATGAAAAGAACAACTACTCTATTAGGAATAGTGTTTATCCTACTTCAAACTCAGGCACAAAACTTACAACAACCGCATTCCAAATATTGGCAGACTGAGACAAAAGTGAAGCTCACCGATGAAGTGGAATCATCAAGTTCAATTGATGTAGTGAAGAGAAAAAATCAAACTGCAAAAATTCCTGGTACTATTTTATTCAGTGAAACATTTGCTAACCAAATACCTACTGGTTGGACTGTAACAAACAATGCTGGTAACTCTAACAACTGGATCTGGTCAAATTCTGCTCCAGGTGGACAGTATTCAACAACAGTAGCTGCAATAAATTCTACTTCTGGTTCTAATGGCTTCATGTCATTGCCATCAGGATTATTCAATACTCCCTTTCCAACTGGTGGACCAATAGCCATGGATACATGGTTTACTTCTCCAGCGATTACTATTCCAGCTACTGCTGCAGTAATTTTAAGCTTTGAACAATCCCAAAGGTATTGCTGTGCAGGTACTGATGAATTGGTTGCTGAAGTTAGTAACGATGGTATTGTTTGGACTACATACGATGCTGCTTTAGGAAGAAATCCTAATACAGCTGCCCCAAATCCAACTACGGCAGCTGCTGAGCTTGTTCAACTGAACGTTTCAGCTGACTTGGCAAATCAAACTACAGCTTATGTAAGATTCCGTATGACTGGTGCAACTCACTATTACTGGATGATTGATGATGTTGAGTTGATTGAAGGTGCTGCGAATGCAATGGAAATTGAAGGTTGGTCAATTAACTTTTCAGACACCTCTCTAAACCCAACCATGTATTATGTCCCTCAGATGGCTTTAGATCCAATCACTTTTACTGTTAATTCCTTTAATGCTGGTTCTAACACACAAACCAATGTAGCCTTTAATGTAGATTTATATCAAGATAGTACTTGGGCTCGTACACCTGGAGTTGGTTTAATTGCTTCAATTACCAAGCCCTATGGTATTCCAGTGCCTTCTCTACAAAGAGATACGGTAAACGCGGGAGATTACAATAATTTAATTGATGGATACATAAGAGCTGAATTTAGCATTAGTACAGATTCTGTTAATCAAAACCAAGCGAACGCGACAGCCACTGGTTATTTTGTGATCACTGACACCATACTTGCTAAAGACTTCGGACCATATGTTGGTGACGCTGGTCCTGGTAACTATGTTGGTGGTGGAAACGATGGTGATGCTTGGGCTTCATTGATGACTGTTGGAACTAATCCTAAAATTCATGGCAATTTTGTTTGTAATACTATTGGTTTGTTAGTAGCAAATGTTGCAACTAATGATGGAGCTTCAATTCAGCCAAGAATTTATTATTGGGACGATACTGCATCTACTATTGGTGGTGCTTTAGGAAATCCAATTGGAAGTTCTCCATTCTCAACTACTATTGATACTTCTATGTTCGGAAATTGGATTAATTTGCCAATTTTCCCTCCTGCTTCAATTATTCCAGGTGCACAATATGCAGTTGGTTGGGAGCAAACAGGTGGTGCCTCAGTAGGCGCTGAATTTACAGTTGCCAGAGATAGAAATGTTGAGCCACGTCAGCAAACTGTTACTAACTTCGTTTATGTAAACGATGCCGCTCCAGCTTGGGGCTGGGTAACACAAGTTGGTGCGATTCGCATGCATTTTGATTTGACCATCGGAATTGATGAGAAGAATAGTGAGTCTACTTCAGTATTCTCTGTTTCTCCAAATCCTAACAATGGTCAATTCAAATTGAACATCAATAGCGATCAAGCAGAAACATACCAATTGAACGTTAGAAACATGTTGGGTCAAGTGGTTTACACTGACAACATCTCTGTTAACGGACAAAAAGTTCAAGATTTAGATCTTTCTGGAGTTGAGAAAGGTGTTTATTTTGTGAGCTTAAACAATGGTTCTGAGAGAATTACTAAGAAAGTGATTATCAAGTAATCCTTCTTACATAATTGATAAGGAAGCCCCCTGCATTGCAGGGGGCTTTTTTTGCTTTAAAGACTAGACTCAAGTCTTTTGCTCTTTTCTTTAATAAATTCTAACTTTAAACAAGATTGTCAACTCAATTCAATGCAAAAGAAATACTTCTTGTTTATTACCTTATTGGCCCTTTTGTTTGCAGCTCCTGCTCAAAATAGGATTCAAAAGAACTGGAAGGAAGCAGCAATAAAGCCTAGTGAAACTTTAGGAAATAAAACAATTCCCAAAGAGGCATACAATGCGCCTCAACAAAAAGCACCTGGGAAGGTAATTTTCAGTGAAACTTTTGCCAATCAGATCCCTAGAGGATGGACGGTAACCAACAATGCTGGGAATTCGAATAATTGGATTTGGTCAAATACTGCACCTGGTGGACAATATTCTACAACTACAGTTGCAATTAACTCTACTACTGGTTCTAATGGTTTCATGTCATTACCTTCAGACTTATACAATACGCCTTTTCCTGCTAGTGGACCTGATACAATGGATACTTGGTTTACATCTACAGGAATTGTAATACCAGCTGTTTCTTCCGTTTTCTTGAGGTTTGAGCAATCTCAACGATATTGCTGCAATAGGAATAATGAATTGCTTGCTGAAGTCAGCACAGATGGAATCACTTGGACTAGCTTTGATGCATCTCTTGGAAGGTTGACAAATATGGCTGCACCTAATCCAAGCAATGCTAAAGCAGAATTGGTTCAATTGGATGTTTCTGCAGTATTGGCAAACCAAACTGCTGCTTACCTTCGGTTTAGAGCAACAGGTAATTCTCATTACTATTGGATGATTGACGATATCGAATTGGTAGAAGGAGCTTCCAATGCCATGCGTATTGAAGAGCATGCCATTCATTTTTCTGACACTGCTATTAACCCAATCATGTCCTATGTCCCTCGGTTTGCCCTTAATCCTTTAAGCTTTTCTGCCACCACTTTTAATGCTGGAGCAAATACACAGACTGGTGTGAATTTAACCGTTGATATATACCAAGATAGTACCTTGAATGGAACAGCTGGTTCAGGTCTGGTCAATAGTATTTCACAAGCCTTCGGCATACCAATACCAAGCCTTCAAAGAGATTCCATCCAAACTGGTTTTGCTTTTTTGCCAATTTCTGGGCATATGAGGTATGAATTCAATGTCAATTCAGATTCAATCAACCAAAACCCCATTGCGGCTACTCGAACTGAACATTTGGTGATAAGTGATTCCATTTTGGCAAAAGATGTTGGGCCTTATGTTGGAAGAGCTGGTCCTAGAAACTTTTCTTGGGGTGGAAATGTTGGAGACTGCTGGGCATCTTTAATGACTATTGGAGACAACCCCCTTTCGAACGCCCCAATAGTTTGTACTAGCATTTCTCTTATGGTGGCTAATGACCCAGTTTGTGTAGGATCTTCCATCAAAGCACATGTTTGGGCTTGGAATGGCAACGGGTCCAACATTAGTAATGCTTTAGGAAATCCTATTGCTAGTTCGATGAATTCAGTATTGATTGATAGCAGCATGCTGGACACATGGATTAATATACCCATTTCTCCCTGGGCTCCCATCAATGCTAATGCACAATATGCAGTTGGTTGGGAGCAAACAAGAGGTAGTTTTCCCACCACATCCTTTTCTGTGGCTAGAGATCAAAATGTAGAAGCTAAACAGCCTCCAGTAAGCAACTATGTTTACATCAATGATGCAAATCCAACTTGGGGCTGGACCACACACATAGGGGCCATTAGAATGAACCTTACGCTTTTACTGACAGGAATAGATGAAGCTTCTATGCAAGATGAAGAACAATTTACATTTTTCCCTAACCCTAATGCTGGGAAATTCAAAATCAAGATCAAAAGTTCCCAATTAGAAAATTATCAATTGATCATTCGCAATACTTTGGGGCAAATTGTTTACAGAAACAATGTTGCAATATATGGTCAGAATTTTCACGCAATCGACCTTTCTGAAAAAGAAAAAGGTATTTATTTGATTAGTGTGATTAGGGGAAATGGATCAATCACAAAGAAGCTGATTATCAAATAAAGGCACCCAAGTATATAAAAATCAGATTATATCTTTATTTCATGCTTATCTTAGAGTAAATATTTAACATCCAGCCCTATGATACGATCTATACTCTTAATCCTCCTCGTTTTTGTTACCAATCTAAGTTTAGAGGCACAACAAATCAAAAAATTAATCAAGCAAGAGGCCATATTGAAACCGAGTGAGTTGATCATTTCTAAGCCATCTACTTCGAAGCCAATAAAAGGAACAAATCAAAAGTCGCCAGGTGCCTCATTATTCACCGAAGATTTTGCGAATCAAATGCCAACAGGATGGACTGTTATTAATAATGGAGGGAATAACTGCAATTTCAAATGGGCGAATTCTGCTCCAGGAGGACAATATTCGGTTAACATTCCAGCCATTAATTCTACTAGTGGATCGAATGGCTTTATCGCTTTTACACCCGACTTATGCAATACCCCATTCCCTCCTGGAGGACCTACTGCATTTGATGTTCGTTTGAATATTCCTGCAATTAGCATAGGAATGAATCCTGCCGTAACTCTAAGTTTTGAGCAATCTTATCGCTATTGTTGCAGTGCCTCAAATGTCATTGGTGTAGAGGTAAGCAATGATAGTATTAACTGGACAAGTTATGATGCCAAATTAGGGCGCTCTCCTAGCACAAGTGTTCCAGGCAATCCTGCTGATCCAGCTGAAAGAATTGAGTTCAATGTATCTAGTGTTTTGGCCAATCAATCAACTGCCTATTTGCGTTTCACTTGGGTAGGAGGAAGCCATTATTATTGGATGATAGATGATTTAGAATTGTCGGTAGGATTTGATAACCAAATTTCTTTAGATACTGCATTAATACAATACACCGATACTTCCATCAATCCGGTTATGACTCAAATTCCTTATTTTGTCTTGGATGATCTTGATTTTTATGCAAGTTTTATCAATGAAGGCTACAATGTTCAAAATGGCATTCAATTTAATTTAGATGTTTACCATGATAGTAGTCTTTCTGGCGCTTCTGGGCATGGTTTGATTCATCATGATTCTATAGCTCTTGGAATTCCTTTGCCACCAGGGATGAATTCTAGCTTATGGATCCGAAACTTTCAATTCATTCAAACTGCTTACATTGGTCATCTCAGAATGGAGTTTAACATCGAATCAGATTCTGTCCATTGTGATTCCTCTTTAGCGATGAAAACGAAAAATTTAATTCTTTCGGATACAGTCCTCGCAAAAGACTTACCCCCCTATTTAGGAGATGCTGGGCCATCAAACTATGTTGGTGGTGGCAATGATGGTGATCGTTGGGCCTCCTTAGTTAGTGTAGGCGATAATCCTGTTTATAATTCACAAATTATCTGCAACAGCCTGTCCATTCATGTGGCTAACGTTTCTACGAATGTAGGAGCAAGAATACAACCTCGAATCTGGTATTGGAATGATACAGCTTCAACCATTGCAGGAGCCCTTGGATCTAACCCTATAGGGAGTTCTCCATTTTCAACTTTAATTGATTCAAGCATGCTTGGGAATTGGATCCGTATACCAATATTTCCTCCTGCTAGCATACAAAGAAATTCGCAGTATGCCGTAGGATGGGAACAAACAGGTGGTGCTGCAAATGGAGCTGAATTCACTGCAAGTAGAGATCAAACTAATGAACTGGCTCAACCAAATGTTTCTAATTTCATCTATGTTAATGACGCCAATCCTGCCTGGGGATGGGTTACACAATTGGCTGCAGTTAGGATGAACATTCAAATGTACTCTGGTTTAATTGAAGGAAATACCACCGCAAATAATTTTAATGTTTTTCCAAACCCCAATCGAGGAAGTTTTAAAATTCAATTGGATGAAAAAGATGAGTTCAACAAAATCGAAATAAGAAATGCTTTAGGTGCACTTCTTATGCAAAAACTAATTAAGGGTTCAGAAAAACAAATTCAATTGGATTTGGGAGATCAGGAAGCAGGAATTTATTTTGTAAGCCTCATTGGCGCTTCAGGAAGAAATACTCAGAAGATAGTTGTTCAATAAGAGATTAAACTTGCTCGCGTATTTTTTTCATCATGCTTGAGGCAAAAACCAAATCAGCAAGTTCTTTATTGTCGGATTGTAAAATGGTTTTGTTAGACCCTTCCCAATATTTTTTGCCTTTGTAAATGAACACCACTTTATCGCCAATTTCCATTACTGAGTTCATGTCGTGGGTAATTACGATAGTGGTTATGTCAAATTCTACCGTAATCTCTTTGATCAAATTATCGATAAGGATAGAAGTTGCCGGATCTAATCCAGAATTGGGTTCATCACAGAATAGGTATTTTGGCTTCAAGCTAATGGCTCTAGCAATGCCAACTCTTTTCTGCATCCCACCGCTAATTTCAGCTGGAAATTTGTGATTTTGCTCCCTTTAAATCAACACGATCTAAACAGAAATCAACACGATGTTGCATTTCCTTCTCAGTCATTTTACTGTGCATTCTTAGCGGGAATTTGACATTTTCCTCTATGGTCTGAGAATCAAACAATGCCCCTCCTTGAAAGAGCATGCCTATTTCTTTTCTGATTTCTTTTCTTTCATCTAGTTTCATTTCAGTAAAGTTCTTTCCATGAAATAAAACTGAGCCGGCATCAGGTTCTATTAAACCAACGGTGCATTTGGTCATTACACTTTTCCCAGAACCACTTGCGCCAATCACTAAATTGGTCTTGCCACTTTCATAACTAATGGAGACATCGTTCAAGACTTGAACATCATCAAATGATTTCGATATGTTTTTTATTTCTATCATCAGATCAACAAGAGTTGAGTAATGATGTAATTCAACAGGAGAATAACAATACTACTAGAAACCACCCCCTTAGTGCTTGCTTTCCCAACTGCGATGGCTCCTCCTTTAACATTGTATCCATAATAAGAGGGGATGGAAGTAATGATAAATGCAAAGAAGATCGTTTTGATCATGGCATAAGTGATTCCAAATACTTTGAAATCGTATTGTATACCATAGATGTATTCTTCAGGTGTAACCACACCAGAGAGTTCTGCAATTAGGTATCCGCCAAAAATGCCAATGAACATGCTCCAAATCACTAAAAATGGATTGATGCAAACAGAAGCGATTATTTTAGGAACGATTAGATAAGAAGCTGAATTCACCCCCATAATTTCTAAAGCATCAATTTGCTCAGTTACGCGCATGGTTCCAATTTCTGAGGCAATGTTAGATCCTACTTTTCCAGCTAAGATTAAGGCAATAATGGTCGGTGAAAATTCCAATATCATGGATTGCCTGGCAGTATAGCCAACCGTATAAGCAGGAATTAAAGCACTATCAATATTGGAGGCAGTTTGCAAAGTAATTACTGCACCAATAAAAACTGAGATAATGGTAATGATGCCGAAAGAACCTAAACCAAGAGAATTCATCTCATAAACGATTTGCTTCCAATACAATGAAGGACGGTTAGGACGTTGGAAGGTCCTGGCCATCAACATGAAGTATTCACCAATGTGGAAAAGGGTCTTTAGCATAATTACTGCTAATGTAGGCTTATTCTAAAGTCGATTAAAGTCAGAATGAAGGAGATATTAACCATCGCTTCTTGATTTCCTTTTTAACGCATTGTAAATTGATAGGTTTGCCCATTCACAGTGTAATGAGCCACACGATCACATGCTCCTGGGCCATAATCTACCGTTCTGGGTTCAAGGTCCTGAGGAGTTAAAGTGATTAAACCAGATTTAATCCACCGGCAATTCAATTGTATCAATAGATCATTATTGATGTCTAGGGTATACCTCATTCCATCACCATTTCTTCCTTCTGCATTTCCACCGATGAGGTATTCATCATCAAGAAAATTAAAAATGGTGTTCTCCCCATTGATCCAGCTGATTAATCGTGTGCTTTCCCAGGTAATGGTATAGCCATTTGGATGATCTATTCTTGCATTTTCAACCTTTACCTGATACAGCAATTGATTCTGGCTATTTCTACCAAGATTGGTTTTGGTTTTAGTCCCCTGAACTCTTGCATCATTATGAAAATAATTATCAAATCGAGTGCTAATGACAGAAGAACTATCACGGTATCTTCCACTCAGTTCAACGATAACTTTTCCTCTTCTGTAATTTCCATCTGGCCCTAAGCAATTTGTATCTCCAAAATCCACTTCTATGGTTTTAGGGAAAATTCCACTTGCCCATGAAGGGGTTACAGTTATGGAAGCACAGGATCTATTGCGATAACTTGCGGTATCATTTTCTTTACCGGCAACATCCGCAATAACATTTTCTATGTCGTTGAAAGTAGTTTCAAATTCTGCATTATCTTCCAATGCCTGGGCACTCAATTGGTCAACTTCTTCATCATCTTCATCCTCGCAAGAAACAAAACTAAAGACAAGAAACAGGCTTAAAAAGAGGTATTTCATAGGTTGAATTTTATGCCATGAAATTACGATTTTCTATAGCTCAAGAAACTAGAGTTTTTCAAAACTTATTAAGGAATCAAGGAGTTAAATCCTCCATATGCCATCCTTTTGGCATCAAATATTAGACGATTAGGATCCATCAATGGCAGCACAATTTCATTCATTCTTTCATCCTTTGGTACCTTTTCATTGGCAAGGTCTCGGTCTTCTTTCGAAGCAAATGTGACCCAACCTAAGATTACCACTTCATCTTCTTTTGCTGCAATTAAGTCTTCAAATGATTTTGTTCCTCTTAAATGCATATCATCTCCAAGGTATTCGAAATAGGCAAGCGCACCGTGTTTTTTCCAAATTTCGGCAACTTCATGGGCCACTTTTTTGTATTCTTCTAAATGGCTTCTTTTTATAGGGAAGACAAATCCATCAATGTAGTTTGTCATGATTGATTTACTTTTGATTAACAAGCACTAATTTAACTCTTAATGTTCTGATTTAGCTTCTTGGTAAATTTAATTGTTGCGTGCTGGTTTAAGCGACCCAAATCTATAAAAATCAGGTACAATAAAATCTAAATCCCCAAGAAAGCCTAGACTAACTCCAATGTAAGTTCATAATAGGACTTTTATTTATATGTCAATGGATTCGAAAGATAGTCGATGCCTAATGTTGTAATTCATCATTATGCTATAAATGATAAGTGATAAAATCCTCCAATCCTACACATAAAATAGATAATTCGCTAAAATTATGAGGCAGTTTTGAAGCCTTAGACTCTTTTATTCCAGTTTTGATTTTTGAAAACAGATACGACAACTAGTTGAAATATAACAATATAGGTGTGAGAGCTGAGGCGTCAAATAAATATAGGCTAACTTTATAAAAATCATAATAAATCCTATTTGTGTTTAAATAAAGTGAAAATACTTAGCCTTGTCATTTTTAATCTTTTGTTGAGTTTAATCAGCACTGCACAACCAATGGATTGGGTAAAAGGATTTGGAGGAGCAGATAGTGAAAGATCCATTTCTTCAGTAATAGATGCTTTAGGCAATGTCTATACTACTGGGTATTTTAAAAATACGGTTGACTTTGATCCAGGGCCAAATACCGCCGATTTAATTTCTGGAGCTGCTCATGATGTTTTTATTCAAAAATTAGATTCTTCCGGAAATTTTCTTTGGGCTAAGAGTTTGGGTGGTATGTTTAGTGATGCCTTGGGAGTCGCTATTGGAGTAGATGATTCAATGCACATCTATGTCACTGGAAGATTTAACGGAACAGTAGATTTAGATCCTGGTGTAGATGTTTTTAATTTGGCCTCTGTTGGCCCAACAGATATTTTCATTGTAAAGTTGGATACGATTGGACAATTTTTATGGGCGAAACAATTAGGTGGAAGAAGTGTATTTATCAATGAAACGGTAAATTCATTAGAAGTTGATTGTAAGAATAATGTGCTAATCACAGGTTACTTCTACGGCACAGTTGATTTCGATCCAGGCCCAGATACCTTCGATATTGTTTCTGGAGGTGGAGCAGATGTTTATATTTTAAAACTAGATTCTGACGGCAATTTTCTTTGGGTAAAGAACTTAGATGGGCCTAGGTCATCCTGGTCAAATGATATTGCTACAGATCGTTCGGCCAATGTTCTAATTTCAGGGTATTTTGATGATGTAATAGATTTCGATCCTAACCAAGGCATAGTAAGCGATACCGCAATCGAAAATATAGATGCCTATGTTTTAAAGCTTGATGAAAATGGATCATTTTTATGGGTAAACCGAATCTCAGGCAGTCTTTATGATATGGGAAGAGGAGTGGCAGTAGATTCATTAAATAATGTATACGCTATGGGAAGTTTTCATGATACCATCGACATTGATCCAAGCACCAATGTTTCTCAATTGTTCTCCAATGGAGGAGCAGATGTGTTCATTCAAAAACTTGATCCCGCTGGCAATTTGATTTGGGGCAAAAGCATAGGCGGAATCCGATCTGATATTGCACATTCAATTGCAAGTGATGCAATAGGAAACGTATATCTCTCTGGTTACTTTAGTGAAACCGTTGATTTTGACCCAGGTCCTCAGGTTAACAACTTAATTTCTACTGGCCTGAATAATTTTTATGATGCATTCATTCAAAAGCTAGATCAGAATGGTCAATTTTTATGGGCTAAAAGCATGGGAGGGACTAAGTGGGATGTTGCTACTTCAATAACAGCCGATAATGATGGGAACGTATACACAACTGGAATATTTTCAGATACCGTTGATTTAAATCCCAATCTAGGCCAAACATTTCTGGCGTCAAATGGAGGCTTTGATATTTTTATTCAAAAGTTAAATCCTTGTATTGCAAAAAAAAGCACAGATGTAATCATGGCCTGCGATTCAATTACATGGATAGATGGACTGGTTTATACTGCTGATAATAATACGGCAAGTTATACCATTTTAGATGGAGATAATTGCGATTCAACAATTACATTAGATCTAAAAATAATGTCGATTGAATTGGACTCCATTAAAAATATTGGCTGTTTTTCTTCAAATGATGGATTAATCAAGATTGCTGTTTCTGGTGGTATTCACCCCTTAAGTTATTCTTGGAATAATGGGGCTAATACCCCTGAAATAAAAAATCTAAGTTCAGCTACCTACCATCTTACAGTAACTGATGCAACTGGATGTATAAAGGGTTTTGAAGACACCATTTCCCCTCCAATAATCCCCGTGGTCAATCCTTATATTGGAAATAAGTTTACACAAGATACTTGTATAGATTATGATGAAGAGATTTGGCTATTTGCTGGATTAGATCAAACAAATGAAGGTGTAAAGTATGTTTGGGAAGAAATTTCCAATCTAGGAAATATTAATTTTCTGAATGAATTTAGTCCATACACAAGTATTAACCCTCGACCAGATAGCGAAGGAGTTTATTCCATTAAAATGACGGCCACTTCAAATGAAGGCTGTATCGATTCTGGTTTGGTATCTGTAAAAGTTAAGGTTGCTCAATTTTTTGGAATGCCAAATGTATTTACACCTAATAATGATGGTATTAATGATTTTTTTGGGCCATTAGACTTAGACCGAAAATACATCGTATCATTTAAAGTATACAATCGATGGGGCAAATTGATTTTTGAGAGTAATGATGGAAAAAGTCATTGGGATGGTAGCCATAACAATATCAAGCAATCTGCGAATGTATATTTCTATGTCCTCAATTATCATTTGCCCAACCAAGAGGAAAGCTTGATTAAAGGCGAATTTACCTTGATTCGTTAATAGTTTACAAGCACTCAAAATCAAACAGTTTTTTTATAAAAAAATTAAAATCCAAATTAGATTTTGACGCGTAGGTATGTCGAATCTTTAAAAACAAAAACATGAATACATTTAAAAAAACAGGATTATTACTATTAACAGGCTTATTGTTTGTCGGTTTGCAATCTTGCGACAAAGACGATGATGATGATACTTCATCACAACCAGCCAATATGGCTAAAATGAGCTCCAGCTATGATTATGAGTTCAACAACGGACAAGTAGTTGCGGCAGCAGCTTATAGGGGACAGCACTCAGATGATTTAATGGCGAACATTCGAGTGG
Organism: Vicingaceae bacterium; assembly: GCA_965218715.1. Taxonomy (GTDB): domain Bacteria; phylum Bacteroidota; class Bacteroidia; order Flavobacteriales_E; family Vicingaceae; genus CBDCLY01. Next base: position 6,835 of record CBDCLY010000041.1, on the reverse strand, counting down.
ATGAAAACAGCTCTACCACCTCAACCATAACCGTTACTTTAATGAACACTTTGGATGGAGAAACCTACCACATCCATGCGCATGATGCAGCTGATCCAGCTACAACACCAAATGGGACACCCTATAATGAAGCTCCCAATACATCAGTATTTACCAAAATGACCACAGGCAATGGTGGAACAGTTCAAGTTTCTCAAAGTGTGAACATGAGTTACAATGATGTGATTTCAAGCTATGATGGCTTTTTAGTTGTGCATGACCCTTTACAATCGGTGAGTACAACCGACATTTCTACTTATGTTGTTGTTGGCAGTTTTGCAAGAATGCAAACGGCAACGGGATATTCAAACATGACTTTCCCATATGATTTCAATACTGGTCAGTTGGATCCTTCTTATGCCTACAGTGGAACACATGCAATGAGTATTAAAGGAAACCTTAGGCTTCAAGAATTGGCCGATGGAACTACTAGAGTAACAGCAACATTAGAAAACACGATGAATAGCCAAAACTATATGGTTCATTCACATGATGCAGCAGATCCATCAACAACACCAAATGGAACACCTTATGATGAAACTCCAAACAGTGGTGTTTGTACTGTAATGATTAGTGGAAATGGAGGAACAGCCAATTCATCTCAAATCAGTAGCATGTCGTACAGCAATTTAACCACCATGTACAATGGCTTTTTTGTAGTACATGATCCATTGCAGTCGATTAATACTGCAGATCCAAGTACTTATCTTGTTCTAGGTGTATTCGCTAGAATTTAAATAAGTGAAAAAACCTCCTTCGGGAGGTTTTTTTGTCTACTTTACTAAATCTCAATGGAAAAAGTCGCAGAAATAGATGAATTAGTCCTACAACTTCAAAAGGGAGATGAGCAAGCTTTGGCCAGAATTTACGATCTGTATAGCGATGCACTCTATGGACTTGTGTTAAGAATTGTTAGAGATGATGCATTGGCAGAAGATGTTCTTCAAGACTCATTTGTGAAAATTTGGAAGAAGGCCAAAACTTACATGCCTAGCAAGGGAACATTCTTTACTTGGATGTTAAACATTTGCCGAAATGGCTCAATTGATGAGTTGAGAAAGGTGGAAAGAACAAGAAGTGGGAAGGATGAGATGGGTAGGAGTGCTAGTTATAAAATCAATGATTCATCTACAAATATCGACACCATTGGATTGGACGATATGGTAGCCAAATTGCCTGAGAAGCATCGCTTGATGGTAGAGTACATTTATTTTAGGGGTTATACCCAACAGGAAGTTTCTGATGAATTGGCAATCCCATTAGGAACGGTTAAGACAAGAGCCAGAAGTGCCTTGATAAGTTTAGCAGATTGTTTTCTATTAATTATTTTGTTTTGGATATACAAGAATATATAGCATCGGGCATACTTGAAACGTATGCAATGGGAGCTGCTTCTGAACAAGAACGTAGAGAAGTAGAATGCCTAACATCGATTTACCCAAGTTTAAAGGATGAACTGACTAAAATTCAGGAGGTCATCGAGTCTTACTCGAAATCCTTGGCCATTTCGCCATCTGAAGAACTTAGAGAAAAGATTTTAGAAGCCATTAAGAACCTACCTCAAGAAACAGAAGCTCTTAAAGCAATTGTTCCAGTAGATCAAATCAAGGCAGAGAAAAAGGAAACTAAGGTTCGAATCATGAATTCTTACGTTAAGGTAGCTGCGGCTGCTGCAATACTTTTGCTAATTGGAATTGGTTATGCCTATAATCAGGTAAAAGGTGATTATGCTGAATTGGAAGAAGAAATGCTTACAGCCCAAGAACAAAGTGATCAGTTGTTGCAATACTTAAAAGACTCGCTAGAAATCAATATTGATGAGCGCTCTTTCTTACTCGACCAGAATACTGAAACTATTTTATTGGCTGGAACAGACATTAGTCCGGATACAAAAGTGAGGTTGTTTTGGAACAAAGAAAGCGAAGAATATGCACTGCATTATGATCAATTGCCCAAGGCGGTTGATGGAAAACAATATCAATTGTGGGCCATTGCAGCCGGACAACCTGTTAGTTTAGGGGTATTGGATAAATCTGAAGAGTACCTGATGAAATTGGCTTTGCAATTGAACGACATACAAGCATTCGCCATTACTTTAGAACAAGAGGGAGGTAGTATAGAGCCAACGCTTGAGGCGATGTATGTTTTGGGAAGTGTTTAACTTCTTTTGTCCAAAAGCCAAACTATTCTATCGTATGAAAGTCCGTAATGGATTATTACAAAGAATAGAAAAAGCAAAGCGACTGGCTCTTTTCCAAGATTGAAAAGGGGCAAGATGGCCAATCCGTAAATTGCTAATTCAATAATTAACCTTAGCCAACCAGGAACAGGAATAGGGGCTTTTCCTGATCTACTGGGATCTTTAGGAACATTAAATACTCCCCAGATTGTAGCTGCTGAGACTGGCAGTATGATACTTAGAATCGGTTTCAGAATGCCTTCAAAACACTCCCAAGCCCAAAAAGCAAATGCTGCCAGAGCGCAGAGCTCCAATAGGAATCTAAATGCCAAGTTTATTGGATGAGAGCCCATAAATTATTTAACAATTTTAATAGGAACAAAAATGGGAAATCCATTGATGGTTTAATCTAAAAAATCGGAATTGTTGTATTATTGTAGGAATACACCAAAACACAACATGATGAGATTAGGATTTTTAATCGCTACAATATGTACTCTTTTATCCTCAAGTATTCGCTCAGAAGTACTTTACCTCCATATCGATTGTAAATCTTCAGAGATAAAAAATGAGGGAACCAAAGACGTTATTTCTGTTTCCTTATGGCAGAATGATTTTTTATTGGATGTCACTTCTACAAGCTCCCATGATGCTATTCAAAGAACTGGTTCTCCATTGTGCGGAGAATCAAATAATAAATGCCAATATGTACTAGGTTATTCTGGGGGAGATAACCCAACCCACATTATTATTCAAACCAATGGTGACGACGGGTTCTTTATTGACCGGGTTTGGTTATCTAAGCCTAATGAAAAAAAAATAAATTATTGGGGAGCAAACGAAAAGAAAGGATGGTGCCTGAGTTTGGATTCAGATGACGCGAATGGAACTTGGGATGGATATTTAGCTAAAAATGCCTGCTTTCCTGCTTTAAAATTAATGATCAATGAACCACAGAAATGGGAAGGAATTGATGCGGTGCCTAAAGCTTATATCAAAGCAAAATTTAAAGTAATCATTGATTGTTTTGGCAATGACATGGAAAATGAATCCACTAAGGATAAAATATCAATACGTTTTTACAATGGGGATCAGTTTTTAAAAGGGTTTGAAACCAGCGATCTAAATTGTGGCGCATTGAAGAATACTGTTTTCGAATTAGATGGCAAGGTGTCCAATTTTAGTCATTTTTTGATTTCAACCAATGGGGATGATGCCTTTTGGATGGATCGAGTAATTGTGAAAATGGCATTATTCGATGGCCAGAAAAATGAGTACAAAGCGTTTACAAAACTTCAGCAATTTGGGAAAGACAATGGAAATGGTTGGTGCCTTTCTACCGACCCAGAAGACGGGAACAGGTCATGGAAAGATAGAGTAAGCGGCTGTTGGGAAACTGTCAAGTTTAATCTTGAAACCGGAAAAGTAAGTAAGAACAATTAGGGCAATTTCTTCTATTTCAAACCCCGATGAGCTAGACAAGAAAAAGGAGTTCCTTGATATTCTTAATTATCAAAATTGTTTTAATGCTCAGTTTGATTGCATTATAAATAAGCTCAGTAGAATTCATCGCAAGAACATTACTGAATAATGATCTTTTCGAATACTCATTATTGATAATAACAAAATAAAACCCTTTGCTAAATTCACTAAGATCTACCCTTTCAATAGAGGCATAAGTTGCAATCACTTTTCTTTTACTGCCTTTTGCATCATAAATTTCGATAAGGTTATGCTTCTTCTCTAGATTAGCAATTTGAATAAAACCGCTACTTGGATTTGGTGAGATGGATATGGACGGCTCGGTATGGAGGTCGTCTAGACCAACTGAAATGCAGCTGATGTCTAAAAATAGGTAAAGCGATCACCAGAGTAAGCAGCAAAAGATGAAGCATTTTGGGGCATAGGGTCGCTAAAAATTAAGCTAGAATAATAAACAGGGTTACCATTTGGCCCTCGATCAACATAGGAGTGTGCCCCAACAGCGCTATAAACAGCCATGACCCAATAATCTCCAGTGTCTAGCTGCACAGAAGTAACCGGCAAAGAAATAATTCCTGTGCCCACTAAGCCAGGAGCTGTTGATGATATTAAATTATTAGGGACACCACTACTGTCGTCGTACAAGGCCATTCTAACTTGTGCACCAGTATTGTTGCCAATTAAATTCATTGAATTTAAACTCCCTTTAGAATTGAGTTTGAATTTTACCCCCAAAAGGACTTCAGCCTGAAATCCCAATCCATTGCTAAAACCTAAAGTATCTTCATTGCCAATGTTGCAGTTTTGAGAAATGGCAGCAGAAGAAATCAATTATCCCAAAAATGCCAATGCGTATTTTTTCATTCTTGCTTTTTTTGTTAAACCAATAGCGATGCTGATAAAATTAAGGTTTTCAGTTCCAAAACGTATACAAACCCCAATAGGCAAATCCGATAATAAAAATGAGGTAGGTGATGTTGTTTAAAACCAAAACTGTTTTAATGCTCAGTTTGGTTTCATTAGATTTTAAGCGCTTAATGCTGAAATTAAGAACAGGTAAAAAGAACAATAAAAGCAAAATAGGAATGTAGGATGAAGCAGTAATTAAGCTTGAGTTGTGATGTTGATAGGGCGCATCAAAATAGAAGATGCCCTTATTGGTAATTAGCACAATAGAATAGGCAATGAGCAAGAAATTGGCGACGATGATGCTTCCTAAAATTGGCAATGAAATTTTTGCAGAATTTTCATTCCAAATTTGGGAAATGATCAAGATCAGTGAAAAGATGGCCAAAAGAGCAGCTAGTATTACAAGGAAAAATCTTAACCCAATCGTGTTGGAAGGAGTTTTATATTTGATGAGTTGTTCAAATTCTAAATTCTTAGGAAACAAGCTTTGAATGGCAATACTATGGTCGCCTTTTCTCAATTCCTCGGCTAGCTTAAAGTAAACCTTGTTATTAAAGTTGTGGTAAAAGTACAGATTCACTGATTGCTCATTCGTATTCCAGATGGAAGTGAGCAAGGTGCCATCACCATTTCTGTTTCTGCAAACGTGCATGGTATCTGAGAGGGCTTTGCAAAAAGCTAAAGAAGGCTCGGTTGTATGGGTATTTAAGAAATCTTCCCCTTTGCGATAGCGCTCAATTTTTCTGGCTTGTTCAGTGCTTGTTCTAGAGGGGCAAAAATTTGCCAACACATAATTGGCCTGATTGCCATCTATGAGTTGATAGGGTTCTACAATCAAATAGTTTCCAGTGCTGTCGATGTAAATGAAAACATCATTCATGAAAAAAGAATGATCATATTGTTCGATATACTTTCTAATCTCTTGAACATTGCCGCATTGATGAAGTATGGCTGACAAGTAATCTGCTTCCTTGGTAATTTTTAGTCGGCCAACAAAAGGGTTTTCCTGCTCAGGATAATAGGAAGTCAAGCGAGAGAACACCAGTCCAGCAGTATTCATCCCTGATTGTGGAGTTGTTTTTTTGCCACCTACTTCTCTTGCTCCTGTAAAACCTGCACCGTACTCCTTTTCATGATTGGCATTTTCAAACCATACTTTAGGTGTAGTTAACCACGCATCATGGTTGCAACCCACCATGGTTTTTCCCTCAGCAGTAATCTTATACATGCTGCAAGTCCATCCATCTGTCTTAAAAAATAGGAAGGCAGAGATGAGAAGTAGTGCACGGATAAATTTCATGTTTTGCTAACGGGGGAGGGGTGATATTGTTTTATGCTTGGATCTAAATACCTTTATAGTTAATAAAAATTTTCAAAACAAACAACATGGCATCTTTCTGAACGCTTAAATCGTTTCCAACCCTATTTTAGCCCTCTTTATTTGATGAGATATATTTGTAAACCAAGCCAGCTAAAATTGCCCCAATAATAGGTGCAACCCAGAACAACCATAATTGCCCCATTGCATTTGCTTCTGCGAAAATTGCAACAGCTGTGCTACGTGCCGGATTAACAGATGTATTGGTAATAGGAATACTAATCAAATGGATTAAAGTCAGTGATAAGCCAATTGCCATCCTCCAAAACCTGGCGAAGCATTTTTATGTGTTGCGCCAAGAATTACAATCAAGAACATGAATGTCATAATAAGCTCGGTAATTAAGGCCCCAATCATGCCAAAGTTTACTCCATAAACATCAGCATCATAAAAGTTTGTTGCAAATGCCCCCATATCCGTGCCAACTCCACTAAATGTAGGTGAGCTACTCACAATCAAGTATAAAATTGCGGCTCCTGCCGTCCCCCCAAGGACTTGAGCTCCTATGTAGGGTAAAATATCTTTTTTATCAAATCTCCCACCAGCCCATAATCCTAAAGAAACTGCAGGGTTAAAATGACCTCCTGAAATGTGACCTAGGGCATAGGCCCCAGTTAAAACAGTAAGGCCAAAAGCAAGAGAAACACCAGCTAAGCCAATTCCAATGTTAGGGATACCTGCTGCCAAAACTGCTGCACCACAACCACCTAAAACAAGCCATGCTGTTCCAATAAATTCAGCTAATAATTTTTTCATTTTTTCTTTATTTTAAAGGTTTACTTAATTTTTATTAGGAAAAATAAAACACCAAACACATCATCCTAGAAAATCACATAGTATAGAATTTG
>CBDCLY010000040.1:0-6122 GCA_965218715.1 Vicingaceae bacterium | reverse complement strand
TCAAGAAAACCAAGCAAATTCCAAAAATGAGGTTTAAAGCGTTCTTCTGTCTGTTCTTTTCAATATAAAGTTTTAAAAGCGATGCAATAATTAAACTATAGGGTAGCACACTTAAAAAAAGCAATCGATCGGCATACATTACGCCAATTGGAAACAGCAACTGACTGGCAATTACAATGCTAAAAAGATAGGCTAAGCATAAATAGCCTAAGTTCCTTTTCTTCCAGGTGGCCCAAATTCCATAAATAAGTATGGATAATCCACATAAAAAACCTAGAATTGATTGCCAATCGCTTATCTTATTTAAGGGGATTAAAGAATAAGAATAGTCGTGAATAAGTGGCATTCCAAGTACTAGTTTTTGAAGAAATAACAATTGCAAGGCAAAGGAAGAACCCAGTCTTAAACTCCAATCCTCGGTTGCAGCGATGGGATTGTTTAAGATTCCGAAATTTCCGGGATCAATGGCTTGTTCCATTCCGTTTACAACGCTTATTCTTAAGAAAATAAGAGCAAGTGAAAAAGGCAGCATCAGTAAACTCAGTCTTGCCACGTCTTTTAATTTCCATTTGTTTCCAATAAGCAACAATGCTGGAATTATTAGAAAAAAACTAACACTGCTTTCTTTGGAAAGAAGGGCGAAAATAAAAGCAAATAGACCTAGTTTTATTTGGAATAATTTTCTTTGATCATACCACTTATTAAAGGTGTATATGGCAAGCGAAAAACCAAAAAAGGAAAACAATTCATCTCTTCCCTTAACATTTGCTACTACTTCTGTATGCAAGGGGTGAGCCGCAAAAATGAGAATTGCTAAAAATAGATAAGGATGCCATTCGTCTTTTAACTGTCGTTTAAATCCAAGAAATAGCAAAAGACAGGAGAGCGCATAAAAGATGATGTTAATGCCATGTGCAATTTGTGTATTGCTGTTGAAATATTCTTTTTCTAAAGCGAAGCTTACTAAGCTTAAAGGCCGATATAAACCATCATTGAAGCCATTATTTCCATTCCGGTAATTTGTTGTAAAAATGTCTTTTATTCCATCTATTCCTTTTTGAACATGTGAATGCGTGGTAATTACTGAATGATCATCCAGGACATATTCAAACTGTAGAGTAGGAAAATACAAGATGATGGCACATAAAAATATCAACCAATGGCCTTGAGCTAAAACTTGCTTAAAGAGCTTATTATCTTTCATTGGGGTTCATTCTATTATGGATATTTTTGTAAGTATATTAAAATTTTAAACAAGCCCAATAGATATGATAGCAGAAGAAATTTCAAGCCAAGAGGCCATCGCATTAGAAGATAAACATGGAGCACATAATTACCACCCATTGCCTGTTGTTTTAAATAGGGGAGAAGGAGTTTATGTATGGGATGTTGAAGGAAAAAAATATTTTGATTTTTTGTCGGCGTATTCTGCTGTTAATCAAGGGCATTGCCATCCAAGAATAGTGAATGCCATGAAGGAACAGGCTGAAACATTAACCTTAACTTCAAGAGCATTTTATAATGATGTTCTAGGAAAATACGAGGAGTTTGTTACCAATTTCTTCGATTTTGATAAGGTTTTGCCCATGAATACAGGTGCAGAAGCAGTAGAAACTGCTATCAAGTTATGCAGAAAATGGGCCTATGAAAAGAAGGGAATTGCAGAAGATCAAGCCAAGATCATTGTTTGTGAAGGTAACTTTCATGGAAGAACAACAACTATCGTATCCTTTTCTGACGATGCAGTAGCCAAAAAGAATTTTGGTCCTTTTACACCTGGGTTCATCAGTATCCCTTATAATGATGTTGATGCACTTGCCAAGGCACTTAAAGAAGAAAATGTTGCTGGATTTTTAGTGGAACCCATTCAAGGTGAAGCAGGAGTATTTACACCAGCTGATGATTTCATGTCTAAAGCTGCTGCATTATGCAAAGAGGAAGGGGCCTTGTTTATTGCGGATGAAGTTCAAACCGGAATTGCCAGAACAGGTAAATTATTAGCCGTTTGTCAAGGCTGCAATTGCAGTTCAGCCAAATGTGAGTCTACAGCTGGATTTAAACCAGATATTCTGATTTTAGGTAAAGCCTTATCGGGTGGAGCGTACCCTGTAAGTGCAGTATTGGCAAATGATGACATCATGATGGTAATTAAGCCAGGGCAACATGGTTCTACTTTTGGAGGAAACCCAATTGCTGCTAAAGTGGCAATAGCAGCGTTAAATGTTGTAGAAGATGAAAAGTTAGCAGAGAATGCCTTAAGATTAGGTGAGTTGTTTCGTTCTGAAATTCAAAAACTAGTGGATGAAAGTGAACTATTGGTAAAAGTAAGGGGCAAGGGTTTGTTAAATGCCATTGTAATAAATGATACTGAGGAAAGCTCAACCGCTTGGGATTTGTGTATGCTATTAAAAGAAAATGGATTGTTGGCCAAACCAACACATGGAAACATCATCAGGTTTGCCCCGCCATTGGTGATGAACGAAGAACAGTTGTTGGACTGTGTTCAAATCATTCGCAAAAGTGTTTTAAACTTTAAGAAATAAAAAAGGCCCCAATTGGGGCCTTTTTTATTTCTTAAAGTCTGCTAAATCTATTAATAGTAAATAAGTCTTCTTACTTGTGCAATGTACTTGGCAAGTCGAATCACCTGTTTAGTGTATCCGAATTCATTGTCGTACCAAACATAAAGAACAACGTTTTTATTATCGTTAGAAACTATAGTGGCAGGGCTGTCAAATACAGAACAACAATTATTTCCAATGATATCACTTGAAACCATTTCTGGATCAGCAGAGAAAAATATTTGATTGACAAGCTCACCTTCTAAGGCCGCTTTTCTCATTAAATTATTTAATGTGTCTAAATCAACTTCTTTTCCTACCGTTAAGTTCATTATCGCCAGTGATCCATTTGGGGTTGGAACACGAACAGCATTGGCTGTCAGTTTATCTTGTAAACTAGGAATAACCTTTGTTACAGCTTTGCCAGCTCCAGTTTCAGTAATGACCATGTTGATGGCTGCAGAACGACCTCTTCTGTTCTTCTTATGCATGTTGTCCAATAAGTTTTGATCATTGGTGTAGGCATGAACAGTTTCGATATGGCCCTTAACCACTCCTAAACTATCTTCTATAACTTTTAAAGGAGGAACAATGGCATTGGTTGTACAAGAGGCTGCAGAAAATATATTTTCCTCTTCAATGTTTAAGTCTTTATGGTTTACTCCATACACGATGTTAGGAACTTCTTTCCCAGGTGCAGTTAGCAACACCTTGCTAATTCCTTTTGCACTTAAATGTCTGCCCAATGCAGCTCTATCCGTAAATACACCTGTGTTATCAATTAATAAAGCATCATTAATTCCGTAGGCTGTGTAATCAATATCCTCAGGTTGTTTTGCATGAATAAGTTGTATGACTTGTCCATTAATGGTTAATGTTTTTGCATCTGTATCAACACTAACTGAACCTTTAAAAGCTCCGTGAACTGAGTCATTCATTAAAAGGGCTGCTCTTTTTTTCATTCCAACCTCGTTGTCGCCTCTTGTTACAATTGCTCTAAGTCTCAACTGCTGACCTTTTCCTGCTTGTTTTACTAATTCTCTTGCAGCAATTCTACCAATTCTTCCAAATCCATAAAGTACAACATCTTTAGGAGCTAAATCTTTAACCGCGTCATGATCAAAAGAACCCAACTCAGATTGAATAAATTCAGCTTTAGAAGAGAATTTGTCCGACTGTTTTGCCCATTCAACGGCTAATTTGCCAATGTCTATTTTGGCAGGAGCTAAATTGTGATTTAAAATCTCTTTTGCCAATTCAGTAGTATCGTAAATACTTACTTCCTGATTGGAGAAGTTTTTGGTATCGTGATGTAACTTTAAAATTTCAGATACACTCATGTCTACCAAGTGATGTCTAAACAATACTAATTCAATAGAATTGTTGTATAGAAGTTGACCTAATGTGCTGATTAATTCAACAGCTTGTTTTTCTTTATCTACCCAAGCGTTCAATTCTGTTTCAAATTCCAATGGCTTATTCATTTACTTAAAATTTTTATGCTGATAAATCAGCGAGATTGCTTTTGTTTTGAGTGGTGCAAAATTCGTAAAAACTTAGGATTAAATAAAGTGATAATGCAAAAACCCAATTCATACTTGAATTGGGTTTTGTTTATGCCTTTGTTATACAGAGACTAAAGACCTATTGCATAAAATACAGGTTCTCCTTTGGAATACCTTCCTTGAAGTAAAATCCCTCCAGTTTTATTGGACAATAATTTTTCTAAATCTTCTGACCTTGAAATGGATAAATTATTTACATGGCTTAAAACAAAGCCCTCTCTTATTCCTGCATCCATCAATTTTCCGGGATAAAGTTTTTCAACCCTAATGCCGCTTTTTAAATTCAAACGTTCAAGTTCATCGGGGCTTAATGACTTAAATTTTACACCAAGTGTTCTGAATATTGATGCATTTTCCTTGGTTAAGATTTCTGTGTCTCCATTTAAGTTTTTGAGGGTTAGTTTTTTTAAGACCTGCTTGTTTCCTCTCATCAATCCAATTGAAATAATATTTCCAGGCCTATATTCGCCAATTTTCGCTTGTAATTCAGTCACTGAATTTACGTCCAATCCATTTACAGATTTTATGACATCTCCTTCTTTGATGCCAGCTTTGTCTGCAGATCCATCCGGACTAATTTCTGATACATAAATCCCTTCTAAATTCGAAAGCCCTTTCTCATCGGCTAAATTCTCATCTATTTCTCGAATTTTTACTCCTATGAATGCCCTTTGAACTTCGCCATACTCAACCAGGTCGTCCATAACCTTTTTAACTATGTTAGCTGGAATTGCAAAAGAATAGCCAGCAAATGAACCAGTATTCGACTTTATTGCAGCATTGATTCCAATTAATTCCCCATTGGTATTGACTAATGCCCCACCGCTGTTACCTGGATTTACTGCAGCGTCGGTTTGAATGAATGATTCTATTGAATTCATTCCAGTATAGGGATCGTTCTCAAGAATATTAATGTCTCTACCTTTCGCAGAGATTATTCCAGCCGTTACTGTAGAGGTTAAGTTAAAGGGATTACCTACGGCTAAGACCCATTCACCAACTCTAATTTCATCTGAATTGCCAAAATTTAAGCTTGGCAGATTGCTTTCTTCAATTTTTAGAACAGCAAGATCCGTTCTTGGGTCTCTACCTATTAATTCGGCATCATAGGTCATTTTGTTATTTAAAGTAACCCTAATCTTATCCGCCTCTTCTATGACGTGGTTGTTAGTAACGATGTAACCATCTTCTGATAGGATTACTCCAGATCCAGCTCCTTTTATAGGTTGAATGTATTGCCTTTCTACATTTCCATTTCCATAGAAAAACTGTTTTAATGGATCAAAACTTCTTTTACTTATTGCTCTTGTACCTTCTGTTTTAACATGTACAACACCATTTATAGTCCTTTCTGCAGCGGAAATATAATTTGTTGCAGGAATAATTGAAGATTCGGAAATACTAGTAGAAATTACTTTGGCAGTTTCTTTTTCTTGACTTTTTATCGTTTGTATTCCAAATTTAGAGTGCAACATTAATGCAGTCAAACCGCCAAGAATTACTAAACTTAAGTTGAGGATTATTTTTTTCATTTTTGTTCTTTTTAGGGTTTAAATTTGTTGACAACATAAAGTTAACGGCTATGTTATTTTATAGTTTTTAGACTCATGTTAAATCATGTTAAGTAATCGAATGGAATTAAAATTTTGGAAATACCAAGGAACTGGAAATGATTTCGTCTGTTTTGACGGTCGCAAGTTTGATTTGCAATTCTCTTCAGAAATGATAAAATCTATCTGCGATAGAAGGTTCGGAATAGGTGCAGGATGGAATCATAATTCTTCGCAATTCTTCTACAGTTGATTTTTACATGGATTATTTCAATTCTGATGGTAGTAAAAGCTTTTGCGGCAATGGGAGTAGATGTGCGCAGCTTTTTTTTCTCACCATCTTGGAAATGACCATAAAAAATATAAATTCACTGCTATAGATGGTAATCATATTGGTGAATTATTTAATGAGTCTGAGATTGGTACTTTGATGAATTCTTTAAATG
>CBDCLY010000039.1:0-68580 GCA_965218715.1 Vicingaceae bacterium | reverse complement strand
GACTACAACAGATTGATTGGCCTGACCAGGAGCTGAAAATTGAACGGTTGCCATTCTACTACTACCAGTTAAGTTGTCTGAATTTGCAGTTATTGTTACCGCAGAATTTCCGCTACCATTTAGCGGACTAATTGTTAACCAGGTAACTGGATTATTTGCTGTCCAGTTGAGGTTCGTGCTAACATTCACAATGCCATTAGAACCAATTGTAGAATTCAAATTCAAACTGTTAGGGCCAACACTAAAAGTATTGTTGGTTCCAGCTTGAATTACCCAAACCGTATCAGGGATTGGCAAGCTTACATCACTTGTAACAACATAAGTAAGTCTTTCCGTTGTATTCGGATTATCGCTTAAGGCTGTTACCGTTACCGTTGCATTTCCTGTTCCAGATGCTTGGCTAATTGATATCCAAGGGTCATTCGGACTTGAAGTCCAAGATGCTGCAATTGGTGCCGATACATTATAGGTGCTCGCACTTCCTAAAGTAGATGCAAGGTAAACCGTATCCGGATTAGTGGTCACAGTGTTTGGATTGCTAGCTTGTGCAATAACAATCGTATCTCTTAATGCATTCGGTAAATTCTCAAATGCGATATAAGAATAGCGATCACTTGCCCCGGAATTTGTGCTAGCAGAAGTAACCAAAATGTTTGCATTTCCGCTGCCACCAATTGGGTTAAAACTGAACCAAGTTGCTCCACCAGTAGCATTCCACGCCACATTGGATGTAAGGGTTCCATTGCCAGTGCTGCCAGCATTGCTAGCTAAAAAGATGGTGTCTGGAATTGCTGATAAATTTGGACTAGTGCCCAACTGATCTACAAAAACGGTGTCAAACAAAGTTCCTCCAACATCTTGCACTGCCACAAAACTGCTTCTAGGATTAGTGGCCGTATTAGCAGTATTAGCAGAGATCATAACTGTGTTGGTGTCAGAAGTATTCGTAGGGTTCATCACATTTAACCATGTTGCACCGGCACTTGTTTGCCAAACAACAGTTGAGTTAACTGTAAATGTTGACGAGCTACCTGCAGCTTGGCCTAGGCTAATGTTTCCAGGATTTACTGATAAACTAGGTGCTTGAGGTGCAGCGGCATCTTGTTTAATGAAAACAGTATCATTGCTAACGCCTAGGTTTCCTGAAATCACTAAATAGGATATTCTAACTGAACTTATGGTGTTTGTTGTTGCCGTGATTTGAGGGTTGGCATTATTGCTTCCGCTTGCCATATTTGAACTGAACCAAGTTGCATTAGGAGTAACATTCCAGTTGACACTAGAATTAATATTAATGGCTTGACTAGCAGCAGGAATTGCTGTAAAGAACAAGGTGTCTGGATTTACACTTAAAAAATTCCCAGAACCTCTTTGAATCACAACAACTGAGTCTACCAAACCTCCAGTAGTAGTAGAAACATATACTTTTCCAGATCGTTGCGGACCGATATTCGGCTGTGTTGCTAAAACTGTTACAGTCTGATTTTGGCTTCCGTTTATAGGTGAAGCAATCATCCAAACCGAATTGTCTGTTGTACTCCAAGTCGTATTGGAGTTTACATCAAAAGTACCAGTGTTCCCGGCTCCAGCATTGATGTAGATTGTGTCTTGTCTTGCATCTAAATTAACAGTGTTGCTTGAAGTATAGGTAGCTTCAAAACCATCTGCTTGTAAGCCTCCGTTTGAAGTAAACTCAACAAACATACTACCTCCACTAGAAGTAAGGTTAGGTGGAACTGTTGTTCCAGAATAGGTTCCTAAAACTGCTGAAGTATTATTTGGACCATCGTAAACTGTTACAACATCAAAATTGTTTTGAGTATCGAAATAGTTGAAACTTAAGTTGATGCTAACGGCACCACCAGTAGGTTGAATCAACCAAGAACAATTGCTATTTTGAACGTAATCTACATTTTGTCCTGACCCATCATCAAAAGTTCCTGAAGCAGCGGTAAGATTTGTTGTGCCTGTGCAGAATGGAATAGCTTGAGTTCCGTAATTGGCTCTCCAACCACCAGCATTAATGTTTGCGTCAGATTCGAAAGTTACTAGCATTGAACCAGCACTTGAGGTAACCGGAGTGGTTGTTCCTAAATTTCCAGAATAACTAGCTAAAATGGGGTCAGATGTGGTTGTTCCATCATATACGGTAACCGAATCAAAATTCGCTTCTGTATCAAACTGAAAGAAAGTCAATCGAACTGCTACATTTGTTGCGGTAGGTTGAATTAACCATTCACAGCTAGTGTTGTCTAAATAATTTTGATTAAAAGGAGAACCATCAGTAAAGTTTCCAAAATTACCTGTAAGTGTAGTATTTGGTGCACAATAAGTGTTTGAGCTAGAGTAGGAGGCATCCCATCCCTGAGCTTGCGCATTGGCGTCACTTGTAAACTCAACAAACATATTACCACTATATGCTGATAATGGGTTCCCAGTATTGTTTAAGAAGAACTGTCCTATAAAAGTGCCACTATTGTCTACTCCATCATAAACACGAACACGATCCCCAAAATTGGCCAGATTCATGCTGGTCATTGTCAATACAATTACGGCCGGGTTGCCAGTAGGTGAAATCCTCCAACCGCAGGATAAGTTATTATCATAATTGTTTACTCCACTTCCATCGCTAAATGTTCCTGATCCTGCGGTAAGAACTGTTGTTCCTGTGCAGGATAAACTTGAAACGATGGTGTAATAAGCACGCCATCCTTGAGCCGTAATACTAGCATCGGTATTGAATTCTAAATACAATGATCCCCCAGTTGAAGTTATTGAAGCTGGTAAAGTGGTTCCGGTATAGGCACCAACCAAGGCAGCTGAAGAGTTGGCTCCATCATATACATATAATGTGTCCCCCATGTTGTCAATATCCATATTTAAGAAGTTGAGGGTTACACTTAATGCTGTTGCAGGTTGAATTAGCCAAGAACAATTCAAGCTTGGCTGGTAATTTAGACTTCCACTGCCATCTTCTAAGGTGTCAGATGCGGCAGTTAAAAGTTGATTGCTAAAACATTGATCAGTTGTTGAGGTATAACTTGCTTCCCAACCTAAGTCATTATTAAAGCCATTACTCGTGAATTCTAAGTATAAACTATTTCCTGAGGAGTTAATGGTTGGTGGAATACTTCCACCAGAATAAGTGCCTATTAAATTTGCTGAATTATTAGCGCCATCGTATACTCTAACAAAGTCAAATGTTGCTTGGGTCGCAAAACGGTTAAAATTTAAGCTAACTCGATTGGCTCCAGCTGGTTGTATTAGCCATTGGCAATTACTGTTTTCAATATAATCTACATTTGCTAAACTTCCATCATCAAAAGTTCCAGATACACCCGTTAAGGTTGTTAATCCGGCACATGAAGGAATTGCTTGAGTAGAATAACTTGCTCTCCAACCACCTGCTGTAGTGCTTCCATTGGATTTAAATGTAACCAACATGTCACCACCAGAAGAGGTAAGTGCAGGAACAGTTCCTAAGGTTCCAGAAAGTGTTGCTAAAACTGGGTCGCTAGTAGAAGTTCCGTCATAAATGGTAACCGTATCATTTGCAGTTTCCGTATCAAATTGGAAGAAGGTAATGCGAATGGCAATGTTTGCCAATGCTGGTTGAATTAACCACTGACAATCAGTGTTGTCTAAATAATTTTGTGTGAAGGGAGATCCATCTGTAAAGTTTCCAAAGTTTGTGGTGAGCACCGTATTTGGTGAACAGTAACTGCTAGAAGAAGAGTAATTAGCATCCCAACCTTGACCTTGTTGGTTGCCATCTGTTGTAAATTCAACAAACATGCTCCCACTAAATGCAGTCACAGGGTTCCCTGTATTAGAGCCAGTAAAAATTCCAATCAAATTGGCTCCATTGTTTGTTCCATCATAAACTCGAACTCGGTCACCAAAATTGGCTAAATTCATTGATGACATGGTTAAAGTAATCGAGGCTGGTGTTCCTGTTGGTTGTATCAACCATCCACATGTTAAGTTATTGTCGTAAACATTTGGACCAGAACCATCATCAAAGGAACCAGAAGTTGCTGTAAAATTAGTTACCCCGCTGCATGTTAAACTGCTAGTAGAAGTATAGCTAGCATCCCAACCTGGGCCAGTAACAGATGAGTTCGTAATGAACTCTACAAATAAACTTTTGTTTGTTCCACTAACAAAGGCATTTGGTGGCAAGGTATTTCCAGAGTATGAACCAATTAAAGTTCCACTGTTATTTGTTCCATCGTAAACATTTACAACATCATTTGTTGCTTCTATATCAAATGCACTAAAACTTAAAGTGATGCTGTTGGCATTTGGTGGCTGGATTAACCATGAGCAATTCGAATTGTTATCGTAATTGTTTAAACCACTACCGTCTCCTAGGTTTCCACTGTTGCTGCTCAATAATCTGCCTTGTAGACAAGTAGATGTTGTAGAATTATAAGTGGCTTCCCAACCCGTGGATGTAACACTAAAATCTGTTGTAAATACTACTAGTAAATCTCCTCCACTTGAAATGAGGGTAGAAGGGATGTTGTTGCCATCAAATCTGCCTAATGAAACGCTACCTGTTGTTGGTCCATCAAAGACCTCAACAAAATCAAAATTAGTTTCTGTGCTAAAGCGATTAAAATCTAAACTGATGAAGTTGGCATTCGGTGGTTGAATTAACCATTCACAATTGTTGTTGTTGATGTATTGTTGACTCGGACTTGTTCCATCTGAGAAAGTGCCTGCTGTTGCAGAGAATATTGTCTGACCTGAGCAGCCATTCGCGCCTTCATAAAAGATTTGAAAACCTTTATCTGTTCCACTTCCATCTGTAATGAATTCTATCCAAACTGTGTTTCCTGTAGAAGATAAAATTGGAGGCAAAGTATTGCCAGAATATTTACCCAAAAGGGTGCTTCCACTTCCCGGTCCATCATATAAATATATTGAATCGCCTGCTGCTAAAGAGAGTGAGTCAAAAGTAATCTGTATGACCTGAGCTAGGGTTACGTTAATTAACCAGTTACAACTAAGATTGTCTGAGTAGGCAGTGCCAGAGCCACTTCCATCATCAAAGGTTCCATTCGTTGCATTTAAATTTGTTGTGCCTGAACAAGTCGCCGTTGGAGCAGAACTGGTGTAATTGGCATCCCAGCCCGCATCTACTACGGTTCCGTTTGTACTGAATTCTATGAATAGTGAATTTGAAGTAGAAGTGATGCTAGATGGAATACTACTTCCACTATAATTCCCAATTTGAGGAGAAGAATTATTCGGTCCATCATACACAATCACTTGGTCATTGTTTGCCTCGGTAGAAAAGGCTGTAAAGTTTAAAGTGATTATACCAGCAGTTGGTTGAATTAACCAGGAACAATTTTGATTGTTGTCGTAATTATTTGCTCCACTGCCATCTGAAAAAGTGCCACTTGCTGCATTTAAGGTAGTGTTTCCTGTACATCCTGGTCCAGAAACAGCGCTTGTGTAAACTGCATCCCAACCGGCACCAGTAATTGTTGCATTGGTTAGGAATTCTACGAACATGGTTCCACCTGTGCTAGTGGTAGTTTGATTATTATTCGTTCCAGAATAGGTCGCCAATAAAGGAGCAGTATTGTCTATTCCATCATAGACCAATACCCTATCGTTTGCTGCTTCAGTTGCAAAATTGGTAAAACCTAAGGTGATGTTTGCCACTCCAGGAGGTTGAATCAACCAAGTACAATTGGCATTGTTTTGATAATTTCCATTTCCTGATCCATCAGAAAAGTTGCCGGCTGCCGCGGTTAAGTTAGTTGTACCCGTGCAAGATAAAGGTGGTCCAAAATCGAATATTATTCTATCGTTGACCTCGCTAATGTTTCTTATTTGAAGATTGGTAGCTGCATTCAAATAGTTTTTTGAATTTGGGTTAGTTGTATTGGTAAATGAGGTGTTGTTGCTCGTTCCTGGGAACAAATCTCCACCATCACCACGGTTCACTTCATTGTCTAGGTCATCGTTTCCGTCTGCCTCTTCAAGATCTACCCCTTTTAAATTTTCATCAGCGTTTACGCTATTTCCAAAGCCGTTTGTTTTGTTGGTGTTGATGTGCCAAATGGCTAAGCCCTCTCCTTTTAATTCAACATCTAGCCCTAGCTTTTGCCTATTTTCCAAAAGGAAATATTCATTGCTCACATTGCCATTGATCTGGATGATCTCATCTTTATTCATACTAGCCACTTCCAAAGTGTCTGTGCTGCTATTGCCAATGCTTAAAATTCTTGGAGTGTCCCAACCACTTTCAACTCTGCACCATGCCGACATGTTCGCTGGGCGATGCTCGCCACCAAGCCAGCCACCGCCAGCCATTAGGCACCATTCACCAATTCCTTCCGAATCTCCATTGCTATTGTCAGTGTCATACAAATCAGGCAAACCTAGATTATGGCCAAATTCATGGACAAAAACACCAATTCCAACCATATTCTGACTAACACCAGAAGTTCTTGTTTCTGGGTTGATCATGTAGTCATTGATGAATACACCATCGTAGGTAACGGAACCAGTATTTCCACCATTTAATGACCAACGGTGCGACCAAATGTATTGAGTGTTACTGCCTTGTTCTGCACCTGGACCTGCATGAACTGTTAAAATTCCATCTACATCGCCATCAGTATCATTGTCGTAGTTTGAAAAATCGATGCCTGCTGTTTCGGCTGCATCAACTGCTTCTCGTACTAAATCAGCTGCTCTAGAATATCCGCTATCTCTACTGTAGTATCTGTAGTTATTTGTTGCTCTATACCATCCAACTACGTCTACAGTAACGGTCAGTTGGCCATTAGTTGTAGTTTCAAAAAAGGTCTTAAAACTACCATCGCCATTGCGGTAATTATCGGCATACAAAAGACTATCGAAATTCGATTTAGGATAGATGTTTTGAAGATCAGGATAATCAATTAATAAGGCAAGAACACGAATGCTGCCAGTAGTTGGATAAGTTTTATTGCTTAGTTGTTGATTTACCTGACTTAAAATGGAACCCTTCAATGTGCCTAAGTCTGGCTTTAGAGATTTACTAATAGTACTAAGGAAGCTTTGTTCTCTGAATCCTCTTGAATTGGGGTCGCTGGCTTTAACTCCAGTGCTTAGTAATTCGCCATTTTGTTTCTTGGCGTACTCATAGCTTCCGTTGTTTTCAACTAGTGAATAGCCATCAGTAGTTTCTCTCCAAGAATTTAACATGTTGCCTTTTCCAACAATGCTTAGGCTACTTCCATCTGGCTGAATTACAACAGTAACATTTGGGGAAGCCGGACAATTGGATGGTGCTTGAATTTCTTCCGTATTGGAATGCTTGTGAATTGCAGTGTGATTGTTTGAGTTTTGGGCAATAGAAACAATCATTGATCCTGATAGGATCAAGCTAAATAAATACTTCATCGATCTTATATTATGACGTCAGTCATTAGACGCATAAAGATAAGAATTGGTTGGCTTATAAACGAACCAAATCTTAAAGACTAAAATGACTCAATTTTTACTCTGGTTTTAAGGTGTTTTTAATCTCGCGAATTTCCTTTTGCATGTTCATCAAGGAGCTGTTTAAACGGTCTCGGGAAAGGTTGGGTTCAGGCATTTCATTGCTGATATAATTAACAAATTTCCATACTTCATGCACTTCATTTACCGCAATCTCATAGGGTTCGAAAAGGGGATTCGTAGAACACAACAATAAGGTTTGATTTTTCTCAAACTGTGGATAAGCAATCTTAAAAACCACTCCATCATTTTCTGTAATGATGATATATGGATGACCAGCTTTTATGGTTTTCCAATTTTGAACATATTCTCCAGTTACCCAAGATTTGTCTGAAACTGGTGGCATAGAGTCACCACTGATTTGAAATGTTCTAAATTTTTTGTTGCGATCGAGAAAAGGTAAATTAAAAGTTGGCAAGACTTTTATGTAATCTGGGTCTCCATAGCCCGCAGTGTATCCAGCTTTAGCTTTTACGGGAACCAATTCTATGTTTTCTTCATTGTTAGAATTAATGGTTGTGGCCAATACCCTCAACTTTCCGCCAGTGATATCTACATCTAAACCTTGCTCCAATTGAGCAAGATAAACCTCAGATAACTGTTGCAAATTTTGTTTCAATAATTTGTCTATCGACAACTTAAAAAATTCTGAAAATTTTAACAATGTGTCAAAATTTGGCTCTGAATTTCCCAATTCATAACCACTCAAAGAGCTTCTTTTGATGCCCAATTCTTGACTTAAATCTTCTTGTGAGATTCTTCTTCTTTTTCGAAGAAGTTGAATGTTTTTTCCGAAATCCATGCGACGATATTTTTGTCAAATTACGACAAAATTTCTAACAAAAAAGAATGAAATACAAAATTAATTGTCTTGCATGGTGTCTTTTTGGATCAAGACTTCACCAAAGGAAACATCTTGTGCCGCTAATGCCAAAACTGTTGTTGGTAGATCTTTTATCCTTTCTTGGATGCTTTCAAAATAGCTTTCAAAATTTTCATCTGGCTTGGCCAATCCTAAGAAGATGAGATCGGCATCCATGGAACTTTCCTTTAGAATGGTGTCAAATGAACGGCCTTTCGCTGGAATAATATCTGGCACCGCATTGATTCGGATGTCTTCTAACAACTCCACCATATTGGCTCGGGTTTTATCTACGCCCTTTTCATCACCTACTACAATTTTAACTTGAATCTCGGCTTGTCTCCAATCTAAGCTGCTATTCATCAAATAGGACAATATCATCATCAAGCCGCCATTTCCTTTTAAACCACTCCACCATAAATCAATTCTTTTTTTATCTCCAAATGTTTCTTCTTTGCAGCCCTTATGAAGTATTAGAATGTTTCTCTGCAATTGATAAAATTGTTGGATCATCTTGCAGAAATCTCTCCTCATTTCAGGATTAAAACTTTCTCCAACGATTACTGTATTGGGTTGCAAAACTCCCAAGCCGTACGATTCAACCAAAGCACTTACCCCTTTGAAAGGGTCCTTTGAGGCAATCACTTTTACTAAACCTTCTATTCCTGCTTTTGCCAAATAGGAGCGTATATTATTTTTTATTCTACTTAAATGCTTGGCATCAACAGAATCATCTGTCACAACACTTGCAACGGATAAGATTCCTTGTCGGTGAGTGAAGGTATTTGCAAACTCAATTAAATGCCATCTTTTGGCAGGAGAACCAGCCAAAACGATAGGGTTTGGACGCCAATTCTTCGGTTCTAAATCTTCGCTTAATTTTAAAAGATTACTTCTGATAACGGCCATACGAACTCCACGGCCAACATTTCCCCAAACTGATTCCAATTGCCTTCGTTTTAGCCATATCAATATGATGGCAACAAATAAGAATGCCACTAAACTCGCTAATAGATTGATTAGGAACATTACGGCTATACAAGCAATTGCACCTAAGATTGAATAAATCCAATGCACTTTGAAGGTTGGCCTAAAAGAGGGACTTCCTAAAAATCGCTCTGTTCCGGCAGCAATGTTTAATACACCATAAGTGGTAAGGAAAAACATGGTAAGTACAGGAGCAATCACATTAAGATCTCCAATCCAAACCACTATCAATACAATGGCAAGAGTAAAAATGGTTCCCAATCTTGGGGTGTCTTCGCTGCCCGATCCTTTGCCAAAGGCACTAAATATTTTTGGCAATACCCCATCCTTAGCAAGTGCTTGCAATACTCTAGGCGCTCCCAATATACTTCCTACAGCACTCGACAAGGTTGCACCCCAAACACCAATCAAAATGGCATCTCCCCAGAAGGATATTTTCCGCATGATTAAAGGGTCAGATATTAGATTGGCTTCATCAACCCTAGCATCTAAGATGATTGGCAGTATCATGTAAATGACAAAGCCAACAGCAATGGCTGCGAATGTCCCCTTAGGTATAGATTTCTTGGCATTTTTTAAATCACCCGACATATTAACACCTGCCATGATACCAGTTACAGCTGGGAAGAAAACGGCAAATACAGCCCAAAACCCAACTTTTGAAACTGATGGTTGAACGGTTTCTATGGCCGTACTTTCTGGCAATGGAGATCCAAAAAACAAGGACAATAATGAGATGATGATCCCAATCATGATGATGTATTGTGCTCGGATAGCAGTTTTTGCAGATCCTAATGCCAAGGCAGTTACGGCCAGCGTTGTGACGATTCCTATCCATTGAACACTCAAGTTGGGAAAAACGTGAACCACACTTTCTGCAAATCCTACTGTATATAAGGCTACAGAAAATGCTTGGGCAAAATACAAGGAGATGCCAATTGCTCCACCAGATTCTATTCCCAAAGAGCGACTAATCATGTAATAGGCCCCACCTATTTTTACTTTTTGATCCGTTGCTATGGAAGCAATTGATAAACTGGTAAGAAAGGTAATGCTGGTTGATAGCGTTACAATTATTAAGGTGTTTGCTAATCCTACATTTCCAACTACCCAACCAAAACGCATGTACATGATCACGCCTAGGATGGTTAAAATCGAAGGCGTAAAAACGCCACCAAATGTTCCTAAACCATTGGTCTTAGAATTGGAAAGTTGAGCTCTTAGTTTGTTTTTCACTGATTTGCGCAAGAGAATCGAAAATTAGTAATTCTTTAGAATAACAGCTCTTAAATTTTGTTTTTAGACTTAAACAATAAAAGCGAGGGCCAATTTGATATCGGTATATGAAACTTTTTTGTCCAAACGTTCATAAAGCACTTTTAAACTAAGCCCATCTTTTTTATCCATAAGTTCATAATGATGTTTCACTTGGTCTACAATTTTCTTCTTGGGTTTATAAGCACTCAAGTTGGCTTTAGGATTGTCCTTCTTTATTTTAATGAGATGAGCTGCAATGGTGCCTTCCGTCATCCCTCTATCTTTTGCAATTTCTTTAATGCTTCTTCCTTGTTCTAAATACATTAAAGTGATGGCATAAGTGGATTCTGATTTTTCTCTTTTCCCTTTTTTTAGCTTCGATTTTTCTTTCCTTTTGGCTTTGTGCTTTTCAATGGCACTTTCACTTGTTAAGCCCCCACAATTTTTTATGAATTGCTTGGCCTTTTCCAATAATAAGATTGGGTTGATGGCATTGCTTGCCTCTTCAGAAAGCGCTTTAAAACGTTGATCTGCTTTAAATGCCAAAGGGTCTACTTTTAAAGCTTGTTCATTCATGCCTAACAATTGCAATTGGCTTAATTTCTTCAGTCTAGAGAGGGCCACATAACCTTGTCCGGTTTCAAAGGTTTTTGATAAATCGATGGTGGCAGCTTCTAAGGTCATGCCCTGACTTTTATGCACCGTAATTGCCCAAGCCAAACGGAGGGGTATTTGAGTGTAATTCGCCAATTCTTTTCCGCCATCATCATTGATTTTCCAATCTTCTGGTTCAACAATAATGGTTTTTCCATTGATCATTTTAACAGAAGGTAATCCCTCATCGCTAAAGCCGATTATTGTGCCCAGACTGCCATTGACATAATCTTTTTCTGGGTTGTTTCTAACAAACATTACCTTGGCATCTATCTTCAGGCTTAAATGCTCAGGCGCCAATACCGATTTGCTTAAGCTGCCCACTAATTTTTCATTTCCAGAAGTTTCGGCTCGAAATGTTTTTACTCTTCCTGGCAATTTTTCCAACTCCAATGCATTGATTTTATCTACATCTTCATTGTGAGTGAAAAGCTGAGTAATTACCTGTCCTTTTGGCAATTGATTGTGTTGGGCGTTCAAGAGTTTTTTTAATTCTTCTTGGGCCAATGTTCCTTTTCGAATGCCATTAAGAATCTGGTCTAAATCGGGATCTTCTTGGCGATGTTGTTCTGTTAAATAACAAACTACCAAATTGGCTGATAACCATGCGGGCGACATGAAGGCAAATTTCTCTCGACTGCCTTCTCCCTGATTACCTATAGGTGGCAACTGAAAAAAGTCACCACAAAAGATGACTTGTACACCTCCAAACGCTTCATCACTTTCTTTAAAAAATTGCAAGACCTGATTAATCAAACTCAATTGCCTTTGATGCAGCATGGAAATCTCATCGATGATGAGCACTTTTACTTCATCCAGGTTTTTGCTGAGGTATTTTTTGCTTTTTAGGTTAAGCAATTGCTTGCGATTGAGTTGGTCTTTAATGCCTATCCCAGACCAAGCATGGATGGTCATTCCATTCATGTGAGTAGCGGCTATTCCTGTGCTTGCCGTTACAGCTACCTGAACTTTCCTGTCTTTAAGGTATTTGATGTATTGATTGAGAACATGCGTTTTACCACTTCCAGCAGAACCGGTTAAAAAAACGTTTTGGCCAGAAGTTAACCAGGCCATTGCTTGCTCTTGCTTCATGCTTCTGGAACTATTTTTTGTCCGCGATGTGGTTTCAATGCGTCTCTATAAGTTGGCATCGATTCTAGGCTTACTTCCAAATAGGCGATGCTGTGTTCATCACTCAATTCCTCTTCTCCTGATTTGCTTTTCTGATCTTGATTTCTTTGAATGTATTCTTGCAAATGAATCGCATGATGCTTTGCCGTTGCCGCGGCATCTTCTCCATAAAAATCCCAAATCAAACGAATCGAATTCTCCATGTCGCAAATGTATGAAATTGACTGAGCTCGGTTTAGGACATTTTTTTTAATCAATTTAATAGGTGATAAAAATTAAAAAAAAAACTGTCAAATTCTTGGCAGTTTTTTTTATTCTAAAAACAAAATGACTAAATTATTGGCAGAATAATGACAATAAAATCGTCAAGAAGGAATAATGAAAAATCAACAAGACAAAAACATCATCCACATGGATTTGGATGCCTTTTTTGTATCGGTAGAACGCCTTAGAGAGCCTAAGCTCCTGGGCATACCTCTTCTCATTGGGGGAAGTAGTAATCGGGGAGTAGTGGCAGCTTGTAGTTATGAAGCCAGAAGCTTTGGCATTCACTCGGCCATGCCCATGAAAACAGCCAAACGACTTTGTCCGCATGCAACAGTCATTGGAGGAGACTCAGAACAATACAGTCGCTATTCCAATCTGGTTACTTCGCTCATTTCCGAACAAGTTCCCATGTATGAGAAATCATCCATCGACGAATTCTATATCGACCTCAGTGGAATGGAACGTTTTCACAGCTCTTACCTATTGGCTAAAAAGTTAAAAAAGGACATTTTAAGAGAAAGTGGCCTCACCATTTCCTTTGGCCATTCTGTAAACAAAACCGTGTCTAAAATTGCCACCAATGAGGCCAAACCCAATGGACATTGCAAGGTAGAGCATGGAGCAGAGAAAGGGTTTCTATCTCCTCTCAGCGTTGACAAGATTCCGCAAGTGGGCAATAAAACCTATCACACTTTGCGCAGCATGGGAGTGAGTCGGGTGAAAACGCTACAGCAAATGCCCATTGATCTATTGCAAAGGGTCTTGGGAAAAAACGGAAGAAGTTTGTGGCACAAAGCGCAAGGCGTAGATCATAGCCCAGTAATGCCCTATTCAGAACAGAAGTCTTTGTCGAAAGAGCGCACTTTTAACCAAGATACCACAGACATTCATCAATTGCGAAGCATTTTGGTGGGCATGACAGAGCGACTGGCTTTTACCCTGAGAAAGAAGCAGAAATTAACCGCCTGCATCAGTGTAAAAATTCGCTACTCTGATTTCGATACACAAACGATACAATGCAAAATTGCTTACACTTCTTGTGATCATATCTTGATCCAACGAGCAAAAGAACTGTTTGAAAAACTCTATCAACGTCGCATGCTCATCCGCCTTATTGGCGTGCGGTTTTCTCACTTGGTAGGAGGGAGTTATCAAATCAATTTGTTTGATGATACCGAAGAACAAATTAAGCTCTATCAAGCCATGGATCATGTGCGTCTTCGTTTTGGCGACGACAAAGTGCAAAGAGCCGTGGGCATGAAATTGAGGCATTCCAAAATGAACCCATTCAATGGCATTAGTCACTAGTTCAGATGTATCTAAATTGTCACAGTGTTTTTAGCTTCCGTTATGGAACGATGCAGGCGGAAGAGCTGCTTAACTTATCTCAATCCATGGGATTTCCGGCCCTTGCCTTAACCGATATCAACAATACTTCGGCCTGCCTCAACTTTGTTCGCGAAGCACATCAGAATGGAATAAAACCCCTCATCGGCGTTGATTTTCGAAATGGCATCAAACAACAATTTGTGGTGCTGGCCAAAAACAACCGGGGCTTTCAAGAGCTCAACGATTACTTGTCTTTTTTTCTACACCATAAAGAGAGCATACCAGAACGAGCAAAAAGCTTGAAACGCTGCTGGGTCATTTATCCTTTTTCGCGCTATAAGCATCAATTCATTCAGCTAAAACCCAATGAATTCATTGGCATTGCTTTGCATGAACTCAAGCAATTGTCCTTTTCTCCTTGGAGAGGACATCAAGAGCGCTTTGTCTTGCTACAGCCCGTTACAACACAAGATAAAAGAGCTTACAACGTACACCGCCTTTTAAGAGCAATTGGAGAAAATTCTTTGTTGAGTAAACTTCAAAGCAGTGATTTTTGTCAACCAGAGGATCGAATGTACAGCAAAGAGGAACTGGATGATTTTCTGAAAGACTTTCCCCTCATTGTTCGCAACACGGCTTTTATCATCGATCAAGCAAAAATTCAGTTCAGCTATAAAGGCAAACAAAAAAGTGGAGCAGTCAACCACAATAAGGCATCTTTCACCGCTTCGAAAGAAGAAGATCAAGTGCTTTTAAGGCAGTTGTGTCAAGAGAATTTAGCTTACAGGTATCCAAGTAAAGCAGAGCAAGAGCCTGTTCTTCCGAGGTTAGAGAAAGAGTTGAAGCTAATTCAAGGCCAGGGTTTCGACGCTTATTTTTTAATCAATTGGGACATGCTGCGCTTTGCACGTGAGCAAGGCTTTTTTTATGTGGGAAGAGGTAGTGGAGCCAATAGTGTAGTGGCATATTTGCTTCGCATTACCGATGTAGATCCGGTAAAATTGGATTTGTATTTCGAGCGTTTCATCAATCCATATCGAGAAAATCCTCCCGATTTTGATATTGATTTTTCTTGGAAAGACCGCGATACGGTGAGCGATTATCTTTTTCAACGTTATGGGCCAAGCAAGCAAATTGCTTTATTGGCCACCTATACCAGTTTTACTTATCGTTCGTTAATGCGTGAATTGGGGAAGGTTTTTGGTTTGCCAAAAGAAGAGATGGACCGGTTGGCATCGGAGAAGAGTCAACAGCAAAACCCAGACGATTATGTTCGACTCATCTACCGCTATGCACGTTACATGGAAGGCATACCCAATCACCTGAGTATACATGCTGGAGGAGTGCTCATTTCGGAGAAGCCAATTCATTATTATTCTGCCACAGATATTCCTCCAAAAGGTTATCCTACTGTTCAATTTGATATGGTACATGCAGAAGATGCTGGCCTTTACAAATACGATGTTTTAAGTCAGCGAGGCTTAGGAAAAATTAAAGATGCCTTGGATTTGGTTTGGGCAAGAGGCAAGGATTTAGACTTGGACATTCATGCAACAGATCAATTCATGATGGATGACAAGATCAACGAACTACTAAGTACCGGAAATACCATTGGCTGTTTCTACATTGAATCACCCGCCATGCGAATGTTGTTGAGAAAGCTGAAAGTGAAAACTTATCTAGGCCTTGTTGCGGCTAGCTCTATCATTCGGCCAGGTGTAGCAAAGTCGGGCATGATGCGGCAATACATCCTGCGATCGCAAACGGATAATGAAGATTGGAAAAAGGAAACTCCGCAGATCATGCAAGACTTAATGAAGGAAACCTATGGGGTGATGGTTTATCAAGAAGATGTGATTAAGGTGGCGCATTATTTTGCAGGCTTGGATTTGGGGGAAGCGGATGTGCTTCGCAGGGGAATGTCGGGAAAGTTTCGGTCTAGAGGAGAGTTTACCAAAGTGAAAGAAAAGTTCTTCAATAACTGCAAGGCAAAAGGGTATCCAGATGCTTTAACTGCCGAGGTGTGGCGACAAACAGAAAGTTTTGCTGGATACGCTTTTTCGAAAGGGCATTCGGCTTCTTATGCCATAGAAAGCTATCAGAGCTTGTATTTAAGAGCCCACCATCCCATGGAATTCATCTTGGGTGTTGTTAATAATGGAGGAGGATTTTACCGTAGCGAAATTTACTTTCATGAAGCCAAAATGATGGGTGGCAAGGTAGAAGCCCCTTGCATCAATACCAGCGATTTCTTGTCTATTTTAGAAGGAGAGCGAAGCATCTTTATGGGGTTCCACATGATTAAGGAGTTGGAGGTGAACAGCATCAAGAAAATCATTCTGGAAAGAGAGAAAGGACCTTATTTAGACTTAGAAGATTTCATCCATCGCTGTCCCATTTCCATTGAACAACTTAGCCTACTGATTCGTGTAAAGGCCTTTCGATTTAGCAAAGAATCTAAGCATGCTTTGCTGTGGAAAATGTATCGTTTGCTGCGCAAGAATTTACCCGGCCAAGATTTGCCAAGCTTGTTTCAGGTGAAAGCACCATCTACAAAACTTCCTCAATTGGATAGCTATGCTTACGATGATGCCTATGATGAAATGGATCTTTTGGGTTTTCCTTTATGTAGTCCGTTTGATTTATTAAAAGAGGACATTCCAAGCAAGTTTTTGGCAAAAGATTTAGCCAATCATGAAGGGAAAATGGTGCACATTGTGGGGTATTTGGTCACGGTAAAAAACACCAGAACGAGCAATCAAAAAACCATGCAGTTTGGCACATTGCTAGACCATGCTGGCGATTGGATAGACACTGTTCACTTTCCACCAGTTGTAAGTCAGTTCCCATTTAGAGGGAAGGCTTGTTATTCCATTAAGGGAAAAGTGATGCTAGAGTTTTCTTTTCCAACTGTTGAGGTAACTAGCATGGAGCGTTTAGAAATGGTGGCCAGAGATGAGCATCAAGTTGCCATTAAGACAAAACCACGACCAGAGAAAAAGCGCGAACGACCGAAAAGCTAAGAAGGAAAGGGTTTGTTTCAATAACAATCTGCTTGGTGTCTTGTTCTCTAGATAATCAATACATAATTTAGTATGCGATAACTAAAAGGAATGCGATCAATAATTCATTTAATTTTTAGTCTCTTACTTGTAAGTTGTTCAGTTGAACAAGCGAAAAACGATAGCAAGAGCGAAAGCATTGATGAAATAACATCGACAAAAGAGCTTAGTGAAACCAGTTTATTGAGCCTTTTCGAAAGCATAAGCGATGAAACAATAAGGTTTGAAATTGACGAGGAATTCGAGTATTCGAAATTTCAAAATGAGAAACTGATTCCACTTAAGTTTCAAGATTATTTTGAAGCCATAAAGGAGTTTGATTGGAGTGAGGAAACGTCACTACTTCCGATAGGAAAAAAGAAAATAGGAGATGATGAAGTGCTATTGGTAGTTGCAGAACAATATGATTACGGCACAAGATATTGGGGGATAAAATACAATAAGGACAATGACGAAACAAAGGAGCATCTAATATTAGCAAGAACTTTTGGTGATGCGGAAGTCAGTGAAAGTATCGTTAGTGTTGTGGGTTTAAAAACATTAGAAAGAACAACTACGATTTGCATTGCTGATGTTGATTGGTTGAAAGACCCTCCAGAAGTTTTAAGCGAGGATTGTAGTGATTCTACAGAAACCATTTCTTTAAAGAACCTGAAATTGATAATGAACTGAGACCATGGGAATACAAGTAATAAAGAAGAATCAACAAGCGAGCGGACAATTCAATAATGGAGAGATATTGGAAAATAAACCCATAGGATTTCCAAGGGAAGGAGGACATATAAAACCATATTCCAACCTGTTTTATTGGGCCCATGCTTGGTCGGACAATGGCAGCACAATTGGCTTACATCCTCATCAGGGTTTTGAAATCATGTCTTTTGTTTTGCAAGATTCATTGGAGCATTTTGATACTAAAATGAACAAATGGATCAAATTGGAAAAAGGGGCTGTACAAATTATTCGAGCAGGAAATGGGATATCACATTCTGAGAAGCTAAATCCAGGGGCACACATGTTTCAAATTTGGTTTGATCCCAATTTAGAAAAAAGCATGGTAAAGCCAGCTTCTTATGACGATTATCCTATAGAACAATTTCCAAAAGAGGAGAAGGAAGGTTATTCTCAAATTACTTTCAAAGGAGAAGGCTCGCCTTTGCAAATGGATACACCAGGCGTCAGTATATATCAATTGGATTTAAATGAAGGCAATCATCAATTGGAAATGAAAGCAGATAAATACCATTCTTTTTATTTGATTGACGGACAATTAAAAATTGAAGGGGACCAATTAGAGGCGGATGATTATTTCATTTTGAGCGATCAAGAAAAACTGGAGGTTGAAAGTCAAGGACGAGCAAAACTGTTCTACATTTCCTCATTAAAAAAACTAGATTATCAAACCTACACACAAAGAGCACAATTCAATGGCTAAAAAAATCATGATTACCGGAGCAAGCTCTGGAATAGGAGAAGCAACTGCAAAAATATTGGCAGCAAAAGGACATCATTTAATCATCACAGGCAGAAGAGATCATTTGCTTCAAACCTTGAAGAATAAATTGGAAAACGAGTTTCGAATTGATGTACATACTTTGTGTTTTGATGTTAGAGACCAAAAGCAAGTGGACCAAGCCTTAGATG
Source organism: Vicingaceae bacterium (assembly GCA_965218715.1). Taxonomy (GTDB): domain Bacteria; phylum Bacteroidota; class Bacteroidia; order Flavobacteriales_E; family Vicingaceae; genus CBDCLY01. The sequence goes on along the minus strand of CBDCLY010000039.1, from coordinate 49,878 downwards.
GACTTCCTAAAGATTGGGAAAACATTGATGTATTGTTAAACAATGCAGGATTAGCAAAAGGGTTTAGTGACATCCAAGACGGTGAAATTGAGGATTGGGAAAACATGATCGATACCAACATCAAAGGCTTATTATATGTGTCGAGAAAAATAATGCCAAGGATGATTAATAAGAGAAGCGGGCAAATCATCAATGTTGGGTCCATTGCTGGCAAAGAAGTGTATGCAAAAGGCAATGTGTATTGTGCCACAAAACATGCCGTTGAAGGAATTACCAAGGCCATGCGCATGGATTTATTGCAACATGGAATTCGGGTGAGTGCAGTTTGTCCGGGTGCCGTTGAAACAGAATTTTCCAATGTGCGGTTCAATGGAGATGATGAAAAGGCAGATGCAGTTTATCAGGGATATCAGCCATTGATGGCGCAAGACATTGCTGAGGCAATAGAATTTATGATCTCGAGACCAGCCCATGTCAATGTAAATGACCTATTAATCATGCCAACGGCACAAGCCAGTTCAGCCTATTTATTAAGGAAGTAATTTCTGATTACAAGCTATAATTTCCTCTTGAAAAGAAATGCCTTCTTTTTCTTGGAGCATTTCCATTTTCTGAATTAGCCTTTGATGAATGCTAGGTGTTCCTTGCTATCGGGATGAAAAGCTTTGTGGGCTATCCCACTTTTTATTTGGGCCACCTGTTCAATGATTTTTTGGCTTTTTTCACTGATGATTTTATCGAAAACAATTTCCCAGATGTAGCGGATGCCAATTTTGTTGAGGTGAATTAGATCTTCTTTATAAAAGCGGTAATCCCTCATCTCATCCATCACAATTTCATAAGAAGGAAAATAATGCAGATCATCTTGATTGGCAATTAATTGATGCAATGCCAAATGCAAGGTTGATTTACTCAATTGATTCTCGTGAAAGCCATCTTTTAAATGCCGAACCGGACTGACAGTAAACACAATTTCTAGACTTGGGTTCTTTTCTTTTAGAGATCGAATGCCAATTTTCCAAGCCTCAACAATTTCATTTACATCCAATAGGCATTTGCTAAACAAATCTGCTTTTTGTTTGTGACAATTGTTGACCAACGCTCCACTTGATTTCAATTCATAAGCCCAGGCAGTTCCCCAAGTGATGAAGAGAAAATTGCTCTTTTTAATGGCCTCTTCTTTTTGAGCAAGCGCTTGATTGGCGTTACTTACAGTTTCTTTTAAATCCTTTCCAATAAATTGACTGTGGATGTCATAATGAAACAAGCTCTTTGGGTCAAATTCCTCTTCAGAAAAAACAGTTTCTCTAGTGATAAGCTTAATCAAGGAAATGGGGTTGAAGGCAATTCCTATTGGATTGATGTAGCTAAGAAATTGATGCGTCTTAAACTGTTCGCCAATGTTTTCTGCAAAACAAGAACCGAAAAAACCAAAAGTGTTCTTGTGGTTCAATCTAATCTCTGGAAATCCATTGTTGACGGGGCTAATTAATTTCATGGGCACGAAGCACCAAAATAACTAAATTTAGCACGAGTTTATGGAAAGCAATTCAGAACATATTCAGAAACCTGGCAAACGATCTAAATGGAAGGATCAATTGCATGAAATCATTTTTGAGGCAGATACCCCAAAAGGAAAGTTCTTTGATGTGGTGCTGTTGGTTGCTATTTTACTATCTGTATTGTCAGTGGTTCTTGAAACAGTTCCAGGAATTAGAGAAAGACATGAAACCGTACTCAATGTTTTTGAGCTCATCTTCACCATCCTCTTTACCATAGAATACATTTTAAGAGTGGTATTGGTTGGCAAACCTTTCAAGTACATTTTTAGTTTCATGGGGATAGTTGATTTTATCTCCATTGCGCCAACCTATTTAAGCTATTTCATTGCAGGTCCTAGTTATCTTTTGGTCATCAGAACCATTCGCTTGCTTAGAATTTTCCGTGTGTTAAAACTAACGAGGTATTTATCGGAAGCGCAAATGCTGAAAAAAGCTTTGGTGCAAAGTGCAGCAAAAATAACAGTGTTTATTGGGGGAGTTATTGTTCTAGTTTTAATCGTAGGCTCGATAATGTACATTGTTGAAGGGCCAGAAAATGGCTTTACGAGTATCCCTTATAGTATGTATTGGACCATCGTAACCATTACTACTGTTGGTTATGGCGACATCGCCCCCTCAACTACCCTAGGGCAATCCATTGCTTCTGTAGTGATGTTAATTGGTTATGGAATAATCGCTGTTCCAACAGGGATTGTTACTGCGGAAATTGCATTGGCTGGTTCGAAGAAAGACATTTCTACTCAAGCTTGTAAAGAATGCTCACATGAAGGTCATGACCCAGATGCAAAACACTGTAAGTTTTGTGGTGCGGTTTTATGATTGTAGGCTTAAGGTATTTTCCTCGTCTAAAGTAATGGCCTCCAACTGTTTTTCAAGCTTTTTCTTTATGGCTTCAAAATCATTCATGTATTTCTCCAAGATGGGCTCAGCCGATGGGAAATCTTGGCGTAAATGGTCCACTTGTTTGCCATTTTCCCAAAAACGATAACAGACATGAGGTCCAGTTGCTAATCCTGTGCTGCCAACATAACCAATAATGTCGCCCTGTTTCACTGCCTGTCCAACTTTTACATTGCGCTTGCTCATGTGCAGGTACTGAGTGGTGTAGGCGCTATTGTGTTTAACTTTTACATAATTGCCATTGGCCCTTTTCCTCTTTGATTCAACCACAACGCCATCTCCTGTGCTCATGATTGGAGTTCCGGTTGGGGCAGCATAATCTGTTCCTAAATGCGCTTTCCATCTTTTTTGTACAGGATGAAATCGACTTCTAGAATAGCGCGACGATAGTCGACTAAATTTCAAAGGAGATTTTAGAAAGGCTTTTCTTAGGCTCTCTGCTTTTTCATCGAAATAATCTTCTTGCTCCTCATTCTCAAAGTGAAAGGCATAAAAGTCGCGATTGATATGATTGAATTGTATCGCCTTTATTCCACCAATACCAATGGCTTCCCCATCTACTTTTTTTACCTCATAAATGACCTTAAACCAATCCCCTTTTTGAATGCCATAAAAATCGATAGACCAGGCAAAAATATCCGCCATTCTTACTGCCAATGCAGGGCTAGCATTGTTTTCTGTAAGGCTAAGGTATAGGGATGAATTGATAATTCCTGATAGACTTTTTTCCTCAATTACTACTGGTTTTTCTCCCTTTGAAATGTGCAAACTGTCCCTTAAATCATAAACAACATAGTCAATTGCATTGGGCTGATAAATGAAGGCCAATACTTGATTACTAGAGTCTTTGCTTTTGATAACATGGTAAGGTTTACCAGCTAATAATTTTCTAACATCGTATACTTCTTTCGATTTTTTGGCAATGGCATCAATGGTAACATAATCCACTCCATGCGGCAGTAGAATATTGGATAGAAATTGGTTGGACTTAATACGATCACTGCTCCAGTTATAATCCTCTTTCACAAAACCAAACTCTACTATTGGAGCGATTTCGATTTCTTCCTTGGGTTCAATTTCGCTAGCACTTATCTCTGCTTCGGTATTCCAAAACTGGCTTAAAAAAACCACCACTAGAACGCCTAATATTCCAACCAATAATCGTGTAATTACCTGTATCTTTTTCTTCATTATTGGCTTTTTCTAACTTGTTCAACCCAGGATTTGCCCCAATTGTCTTGTTCTTCTTTGCTCCAAATGCTTGGGAAGAATGTTCTTTTTTGAAAACGTGGAGGCAGGTATTTCTGCCAATTAGTTCCACCAGTGGCGGCAATGTCTTCAGGGTCTAATTTTAAATAACGCACAGCTGATTTATAATGCATTAATGGCCAATTGATGTTCACATTAACATCAAAATCACGCAATTCATTTTTCAATTTGTCAGAGCTATTATTACCTAGCTTTAACAATAGTTGGTTAAGGTTTTTGCCTTTAGAATTGAGTATTATTTTTTTGAATTGCTCGTCGTATTTCTCTTCAAATTGCTTCAATGTAAGCGTCTTAGCGCCTGTGGCTAATTCAGTTGCTCCTCTTTTCCAATAGACCTTTGGGTAAAGCTCTTCAAGAGTTTCAGCATTAAGTTCAGTTGCTCTATTTTCTTCTCGAATGGATTGTTCTAACAGATTAAAAACGCTTGTAGATTTAAACTCAATCATTCGGTATTGACCAGATTGAAATCCACTTGCTGGTAACAATGCCATTCTAAATTGAAGGAATTGTTCTTTTTCCATTCCATCTACCATGATCTCAAAAGAACCAGTTAATGACCTGAAATAATTGTTCATGCGCCTCATTCTGTTCTCCATGAAATCAGCATCAATTTCTTTTTGATTGGATAGTTGATCCATCTCATGCAAACAAAGTTTAAAGTACAACTCTGTTATTTGATGATACATGATGAAAATAGACTCGTCTGGAAAGGGTGTTTTTGGAGTTTGAAGACTCAGCAATGTATCCAAATGGATGTAGTCCCAATAACTCAAATAATCTGCATGTATTAGTCCGTCGAGGTAAGCTCCTAAATCTTGACCAGCGACTTCATACTTCTTAGCCAATGCTTCAACTTTGTTTAATATTTCAGGGCTCAAGTCAGTAGATTTCTTCATTCTATTCGCAATATTTGGCAAATATAAGGCATGAAAAAACGAGCAAATTACATTGCTCGTTTTCTTATAAACAATCGGCTGTTTTTATTTTACTAAGGCTATCGGATTCGATAGATTGGTGAAATCTGTGAGTTCCATTCTAATTGACCCCACCAAAACTTTTGCTTTGGCTAAAACTGGAATTTTGTTGTTATCGTTAGTAATGTAAACCGTTAGGTCATCATCAGACTCAAAAATTCTACCTTCTTGAACTGAAGGACTAAACACTAAGCAATCGAACTTTCCTCGCTTAATTTTTATCTTTTTCTTGCCTTTGTATTTCATTCGAATTGGATAAACTTCTTCATCCACAAAGGCTGGAAATTCAAAAATGTCTCCCTTTTTGGCATTGCTAAAATCAATGGTTCTTGCATAATAAAAGGCCGATAACATGTCTTGTACCCCTAATGGAACTTGGTAAGTTTCTTCGTCTTCATTAACTACTTCGCCTTTGTTTTGAAAAAACTTATAGTCTTGCTCTTTAGAATAACCGCCTTCATTAATTCTTCTGACAAATAACCAAGGGAAAACTGCTTTTTCATCCATGTAAGTTTCATATCGATCACGAACTTTAAAAAACCAATCGAAGGCAGAAATGCTTCTTCCTTCTCCTACCATGTGAAGAATTTCTCTTCCTTGAATCTTGTTTTCGGATTTGCTGATGGTCAATTTAGCTGTTCCAGCATTGATTAAACCGTATGCCAGTTTATATTCTAGCACTTCCCCAGGTGCAAATGCTTTGTGCTCTATTGTTTTGAATGGCGTTTCGCTTAGTTCTTTGTTCTGGCTTTTTGCTATGGTACTCATCTGAAGCAGTAGCAACGCCGGTAGAATCAATAATAACTTTTTCATGAGTTTCTTTACGCCCGCAATTTTCAAAGTTCGTGCCATGCTAAAGAATTAAACTTGATTTGTATTAAGAGATTGCATTTGTCTCACCAATTCCCAACAAATGATTCCAGCACTTACAGAAACATTAAATGAATGCTTAGTGCCAAATTGTTCAATTTCTATTACATCGTCGCAAAGCGCTAATGCCTCATTTGAAACGCCATTCACTTCATGACCTAAAACTAATGCCATTGCTTTGTTTGGTGCTTCAAACTGACTCAACTTGGTGCTATTCTGGGTTTGCTCAGCCGCAACAACATGAAATCCTTGATTTTTTAATTCCAAAAGCGCATCCTTGCTATTTTCAAAGTATTTCCATTCAACAGTTTCGCTGGCACCTAAAGCCGTTTTTCTAATCTCTCTATGTGGTGGTTTAGCGGTTATGCCGCAAAGATAAAGGCCTTCGATTGCTAAGGAATCTGCTGTTCTAAAAAGTGAACCAATGTTATTTAGACTTCTTATGTTATCCAAAACTAAAATGAGTGGATGTTTTTTTAAGCCTAAATAGTCATCTGGCATCAGTCGATTGAGTTCGGCAGTGCTGTATTTTTTGAAAGATGAATTGCTTTCCGACATGCTGCAAATTTCAAGATAATTTTTGATTGATTTTCTCTGTGAAAAACTATTGAAAAGTAGCCGTGTAATAAATTCTTCTAATTTTTTGAACTGCTTATCTTGCTCGTCTAATTGAAGCATGAAAACAAAGGCCAAAAAATCCAGTCAGAAGAAGGAAACCCCTTTGATGAAACAGTATCATCAAATCAAGAGGAAATATCCTGATGCTCTTTTATTGTTCCGAGTTGGGGATTTTTACGAAACATTCGGACAAGATGCTGTTATCAGCGCAGAAATTTTGGGCATAGTATTGACCAAACGTCACAATGGTTCTGCTAATGAAGTTGCATTGGCTGGATTTCCTCATCATTCTGTCAATACCTATTTACCAAAATTGGTTAGAGCGGGATATCGGGTTGCCATTTGCGACCAATTGGAAGATCCCAAAACGACAAAGACGATTGTCAAGCGTGGGGTGACAGAATTGGTAACTCCAGGGGTGGCTTACCATGACGAAGTTTTGGAGCAGAAATCCAATAACTTTTTGGCTGCGGTGCACTATGGGAAGAAATCCATGGGCCTTGCATTTTTAGATGTTTCAACAGGAGAATTTCTTGTTGCCCAAGGCAGTCACGAGCACATCGACAAATTATTACAAAGCTTTCAACCGAATGAAATTCTTTATGATAAGGCGCAAAGGAATCGTTTCGAAACTGCTTTTGGTTCAGGCTATTTCACCTACCGATTAGACGATTGGGTCTTTGACTTGGGTTATGCAAAGGACACGCTATTGAATCAATTCAAAACGAAGTCATTGAAAGGTTTTGGTATTGAGAATTTGGATTCGGCAACGATTGCTGCAGGAGCCATCATGCATTATTTAGGCGAAACTAGGCATGATCAATTGAGTCATATCCGATCCATGTCGCGCATAGACATGGAGCAATTTGTTTGGATGGATCGATTCACCATTCGCAACTTGGAATTGCTTTTCTCTCCACATGAAGGTGCAAAAACCTTATTGGATGTAGTTGATGACACACTTACAGCAATGGGTGCAAGATTGATGAAACGTTGGATCAGCTTTCCATTGGTAGATCAGAAAAAAATTGCTGGAAGGCATGATGCGGTAGAACATCTATTAAAACAACCTGAAAAGCAAAGTGCTTGTGAAGCTTTGATTCGAAACATTGGTGACCTAGAACGGCTCATTTCTAAGCTGTCTGCATCGAGAATTAATCCAAGGGAGTTGCTGCGTTTAAAAGAGGCTCTATTGTCGACCCCAGAATTGAAGCATGAGCTAGGAAAAAGTAAAAACGCCGCACTTAAAAGATTAGCAGACCAATTAAACCCTTGCGAGGTATTGGCAGAGCGTTTGGAAAAATCACTCGACAATGAAGCGCCAGTTTTATTGAATAAAGGCAATGTGATTAGGGAAGGAGTGAACCAAGAGTTGGACGATTTAAGATTGATTCAAAAAGATGGTAAAACACTTTTGTTGCAAATGCAAGAACGTGAAGGAGCGGCAACTGGAATCTCTTCTTTAAAAGTGGCCTTTAATAATGTATTTGGTTATTACATTGAGGTGAGAAATGCCCATAAAGATAAGGTGCCGGAAGAATGGATTCGGAAACAAACTCTAGTGAATGCAGAACGATACATTACTCCAGAATTAAAGGAATACGAGGCAAAGATTACTGGAGCAGAGGAAAAAATTGGGGCTTTGGAAGCAAGGATCTATCAAGAATTGATACAAGAAGCCTTGGAATACATTGCGCCCATTCAGGTGAATGCCAGTTGTGTTGCCGAATTGGACGTATTAATTTCTTTCTCAAAAGTAGCAAGTGCAAACAATTACGTAAAACCTTTATTGGACAATTCTAAGCAGTTGGACATTCAAGGAGGTCGACATCCGGTGATAGAACAACAATTGGAGCCTGGAGATGAATACATCAGCAATGATTTATTTTTGTCCAATGAGGAGCAACAAATCATGATGATTACTGGTCCGAACATGTCGGGTAAATCAGCAATACTAAGACAAACCGCCTTGATTTGCATCATGGCCCAAATGGGCTGTTTTGTCCCGGCGAAGCATGCAAAAATTGGCATGGTGGATAAAATTTTCACTCGTGTTGGGGCATCAGATAACATTTCTTCTGGGGAGTCTACCTTTATGGTAGAGATGAATGAAACTGCGAGTATTTTGAACAATTTCTCAGACCGCAGTTTGATTTTACTGGATGAAATAGGAAGAGGAACTAGCACTTATGATGGGATATCAATTGCTTGGGCAATCGCAGAATATCTTCATGAAAACAAAAGGGCACATCCAAAAACCTTGTTTGCTACTCATTACCATGAGTTAAATGACATGGCGAATGTGTTTAAGCGAATAGAAAACTTCAACGTATCTGTTAAAGAAATAGACCAAAAAATCATCTTCATGCGGAAATTGGTTCCGGGTGGGAGCAATCACAGTTTTGGAATTCACGTGGCTAAAAGAGTAGCTCAGCTGGTAGAGCACGACCTTGCCAAGGTCGGGGTCGCGGGTTCGAATCCCGTCTCCCGCTCAAAAAGAAGGGACTTTGTGGAGGAATTTTTTTTTATGTGTCTTCGAGAAACCGGTTTCGATTACCAATCGCCTGTTGAAACGTTAGTTTTAGCAGACAAGCCCGGGTGGTGGAATTGGTAGACACGCAGGACTTAAAATCCTGTGGCCATTGCGGCCGTGCCGGTTCGACCTCAGGAAAACGCAGATTTTCTAGCAAAGGAAATTGTACAATTGCATCAAAAAAATCCAAAGAAAATGCAGATTCAATTGGATGATTTTCAACAGTTCAATTCTAAAACACTATTTGTTGATGTGGCTAAGAACCCAACCTTTGAAGCATTTTGTAAGTCAACCAAACTGCTATTCTATCATTTGCGGTTGGTCAAATACAAAGATGAAAAACACTTTTTTGTCCCACACATCACAATAGCAAACAAAGACCTCAAGAAAACAGATTTTAAATTGGCATGGCTTGGGTTTCTACAGAGAAAGTATCAACGAAATTTTGATGTGTTAAGCCTTCACTTATTGGTTTTTGAAGACGGAAAGTGGCAAGAACAAAAAGAAATTTCCTTATTGTGAGGTCGATAGATTTTATAATCGCCCTTTTTCATTGTGAATAAAATCTTGCTGAGCAAGGGTATGAGATTTTAATATTTGAACTAGAAAACTTACTTTAGACGAGCTTAAAATGATTAAAAGATTGAGCAATAATTAGCATAGAATGCAGGCCATTAAAAACATACGTTTCAACAATCCCAGTCAAAAGGAATTTGTGAAAACCTTAAGAAAAAGGGTCGATTCTTATTTCAAAGAAAACGGCATTACTAAAACGGGAGGCTTAAGCATTAAGATCAAAGCAGTTTTTATGTTTTGCTTATATACCCTTCCCTACTTTTTAATGTTGTTTGGTGCAATCACTAATCCTTGGATCATGTTAGCCATGACAATACTCATGGGTTTGGGTATGGCTGGAATCGGTTTGGCTGTGATGCATGATGCCAATCATGGCAGTTTTTCTAGAAAAGATTGGCTCAATAAATTCATGGGATTTTCCATCAATTTCTTAGGAGGAAATGTGAACAACTGGAAAGCTCAACACAACATCATGCACCATACCTTTACCAACATTCATGGTTATGATGAAGACATGGAAACGGTTAATATCCTTCGTTTTTCTCCACACACCAAAAAGCGATGGTTTCACAGAGTCCAATTCCTCTATGCTTGGCCACTTTATGGTTTGATGACGCTTTCATGGACTTTCGCCAAAGATTTTCAAGACATCTACCGTTACAAGAAAAAGGGCTTGTTAAAGCAATTGAAAACTAGCTTGAAAAAGGAAATGACTTTGATCATTGTCACCCGTGCAATCTATTTTGTTTACATGGTTTTAGCTCCATTACTTTTAATGGACATCACTTGGTGGCAATTAATCATTGGATTTTTTACTGTTCACTTTGTAGCGGGACTTAGCCTAACCGTGATTTTTCAAATGGCTCACATCATGGAGAAAACTTCATTTCCAACTCCAACTGAAGGAAGCATCAAAAACCAATGGGCGGTGCATCAATTGGAGACTACGCTCAATTTTGCCAATAAAAACCGCTTGCTTTCATGGTTCATCGGCGGCTTGAATTTTCAAATAGAACATCACCTATTTCCTAACATAAGCCACATCCATTATCGAAGAATTGCCCCCATTGTTAAAGCAACGGCAATGGAATTTAATTTGCCTTACCACACGCAAAGAACATTTAGGTCGGCGATACTTTCTCATGCTCGTGTATTGTATCAACTAGGAAGGCAATAGAAAACATTGTCCTTGAAAAAAATCATCCCCTTTTGTTTCCTTATTGCACCAATGCTTGGGATGGCTCAGCATGATTTATACCTTGGCGGACAAATAGACGCTGGTGTAATGAGTAAAAATCAGATTGATGGCAATCGCCTCAAACAAAACTTTGTTTCACCGCATTTTGGTGGCAATCTATTCCTAAGCTATCGAATGTTTGATGTGGTATCTTTTGAATTTGGCCTAGGTCAGCATTGGAACAATGTCAGGTACGAAGACGATGTTTTTGAACGCAACAACGAAGGATTTTCATCAAAGCTCAAGCATGAAAATTTTTATTGGACTAGTTACGCCGCAATTTCAGCCATGTATAAAATTGGCAATACGGACACTTATATCTATGGAAAACTGGCTTATTCCAACAATGTTTACGGCAAGCAAACCCTAAACAGCAATAACACTTTTGTAATTAGTCAGAGTAACATCAACCAAAGCCTAAGTTCACAAATCGATTATGTTGCTTCCAATCAATCTTTGATCCCAGAAATTGGAATAGAGCAGAAACTAATTAACCAGGACCTATTGGCGGTTGGAATCAAAATGAACATTGGTAACTCTGAGGTTTTTAGCGGAAATTACACAGTAACTGATCATGTTGCTGCCAATTCAATCTCCAATAATTTTTCTTCTTTTGGTGATTACTTTTCACTCTGTTTTCGTTACAACATTCAGCTCTATCACGTTCCAAAAAAGGAACGGTTCAAGCGGTTTGAGAAAAAGGAAGCAAAAATTGTTATTCCTCCCATTCTCCCAGACCCTAGGAAAGATACCATCATTGAAGAGCCGAAGGATACGATTATTGTTGCAGAGCCTCCTAATACAGACAACCTGGCCAATCGTAAATTGATCATTACTAAAAAAATGAAAGTACATTCCTCCAAAGTCAAGGTGATGATTTGGGATCATCAAACAGTGGATGGAGATCGCGTTTCACTAAACCTAAACGGGAAGTGGGTCTTAGAAAATTACACTCTTGAAAAAGAGAAGTACACGATAGAATTGGAATTGCAAGAAGGAGTAAATATTTTTGTATTGCATGCCTTGAATTTGGGAAAATACGAACCCAATACCGCTGCCTTAATGGTGGATGATGGAGAAAAAACGCATCGAGTAATTTTGATCTCAGACATGAGCGAAAGCGGAACTTTGCAATTGAATTATAAAAAGAAAACGCCATGATGAAAAGCTTGAGTCGGTCGTTTTTCCTTTTGTTAATCTTGTCCATCTCCTGCACAAAAAAAGACCTCGATTTGGAGGTGGAGCAAGACAAGTGCAAACGATTTCGGATTGAGGCGCCTTCTTACACGCTAAGTCAAGATCCATGCAATGGTGGCTTTAACCTAGTTGCTCAAGTGGTTTTTGAATTTAAACGATCCTCAGATTGTTTGAACCTGATTGAGAATTCACCTATTTTTTACAACAAGAAGAATCAGCAAATAAATGCCAGTTTCTTCAATCAGATTGTTACTAAAGGGAATTTTTCTATTACAGATAAACAAGTTACTTACACCTTTACTGCTAGTTTTCCTGATAGTATTTCGGCAAGCGCTCTCAATCATATCATTCTAGATTTTAAAACAAAAAATGAATTGGGAGTGTCTAGCAACACCCTTCAAATAAGAATCAACACCAGCTGTTCTCAGGTAGATCCTTCCACCTATAATTTGAATGCGAACAGCGTGATTATCCCTCGCTCACAGCAAATTTTCAATATCCAATTGTGGGACAATGCAGCTGAAGATGGTGATATTGTTTCGGTGCATTTAAATGGCAATTGGATTATCGAGAATCATAGTTTATTAAAGGACACCACCAATTTTAATTTTTCGACAAGCCTTCTGTATCAAGGCGCTAATGATTTGGTGCTTTTTGCATTGAATGAGGGCAGTTCCGGACCAAACACGGTGAGCATTGCAATCAATGGTAGAGAAATACCCAATTTTGATCCCGGCCTATTAACCGGTGAGGCCGTTCGGATAGACTTTAGATGATTGATTTTTTCAATTTGCTTTGCTAAACAAAATTGAATCCCTTACCGTATAAATTCCTGAAAGACTATGAGCATCTGCTTGTTTAAAAGTATCAAGTTAGAAAGCCATAGCCCTTGGCAAACACCACTATATTTGAATAGAATCTAAAAACTACCATAGATGAGAAAGTGTATCCTTTTAATTTTGGCAATGGCATGGCAAATGGCTAATGCTCAGTTACTTGTTCCTATTTTTCAAGAGCCCAGTAATGTTAAAGAAATAAGTGATCATTCTCAAGAGAGCTTCCCTTTGCCGCATCACAATGGTGAGAAAATGTTCTTCTATAGAACCTATGAAAGAATAACAGAAAGAAGAGCAGTAATTGAAGCCCAAGACATTTGGTACGTGAGTCAGAAAAATGGGAAATGGGGAAATCCTTATCGTTTGTTTAGAGATGTAGATGGAAGAACCTTAGATCATTTGGCGGGCGTTTCAGAAGACGGAAATCGCTTGTACTTATTGCATCGATATTTTGAAGGGGATAGCATCATTAGCATGATTGGTTATCGAGATAGAAAAGGAAGAAGCTCTTGGGAAGACATTCAAGAAATAAAAGTACCTGGCCTTTCAGTTGATGATTCTCACACAACATTATTCATGCATCCTGATGGAGATGTATTACTCATCAGTATGTTTTCTTTGATCGACAGTACCAATGAAGACATCTATCTGAGCGAAAAAGGAGCAGATGGAAATTGGTCTGAACTGATTGACTTAGGTAGAAACATTAATTCTAAAGGCTATGAATTTTCTCCTTACCTCACCAAAGATAAAAAAGCATTGTTCTTTGCTAGTAATGGGCATGCAGGTTTAGGGGAGTCAGACATTTTTGTTGCCTACCGACAAGGAGATGGGTGGAACAGGTGGACTCGACCAATAAACCTTGGTGCTCCAATAAATACCAAAGGATTTGAGGCTTCCTTTATGGTCAATGATTCTAACGTGGTTTATTTTGTTTCTGACAGAGATGGCGAGGACAATGATATTTACAGAACCAATGCTAGTGGAGAGTATAAAATGGTTTACCCAGAAGAAATTGAAGGCCAATTTTACTTCAACTCACTTCCTGGCGACAGTGTTCAATTGTCTATTTATGATTATGATGGCAACTTGATCGAAATTGTGACCACTGATTTTTCTGGAGGATTTAAATTCAAGAAGGTGATGGCTGATGGTAATTTCTATTTCAAATTGGATGATTTGGAAGATGAAGTTTATGCAGATGCAGATGGGAAAATTTATTTGAAAGATAGCTTGGGAAGATTTGTTACAAGAGTTATTTTAAATAGCGAGGGGAATTTTGTTTCCTACGATGAAATAGAGGAATATGAAGAAATTAATGGAGTTGCCACGCTTAATAAACTAGCCTATCAATATGGATCTTTAAAGCTGATTGATGAAAACGACTATGTGGTAGACACCTTATATACAGATGAGAACGGATTATTTACTTATCAGAAATTAAATTCTGAAGAAAACTATCGCATCGTTCCTATTGGATTGAATGATGAAGAATTTGAGACTTGTGAAGTTTGGTTGGTCGACGAGTCTGGTAAGAAAGTGAAAGAATTGACAAAAGACAGACAGCCAGTTTATGAAAGTGGTAGAGGAACTTTTGTTTATAAAGGTTTGCCTGTAAGCAATTCGGTAATAAAGGTCTTGGATGAGAATGGAGACTTGGTTGAAGTAGTTCATGTAAATGAGAATGGAGAATTCAGCTACAAAAAACTCAAGTTAAGTGATCAGTATAATTTTATAATGGAATCTGAAGGGGAGCAAGAATACGTTGATGGGGTTCTTTACTTTCTGGGAAAAAATGCTGACACAACTAGAAGGTATGTTGTGGTTAGCGATAACAAGATGGTGGCTTTTGGTCAGGGTGGAACAGAAACCATCAAAGGGGTTTATACCTACAAAAAATTACCAGCGGCCAACACAGCATTGGTCTTGATCGATGAGAATGGAATTCCAGTTGATACTTTTTACACCGACAAAAACGGATTCTTTGAGTACAATAAAATGAAGTTAGACGGAGTCTATACCATCCGACCTTTAGATGCTGAAGAAAATGAATTAACAGATTCAGGCTGGCATCTAATCAACCAGAATGGAGAGACTACAAAGTCCTATGCATACAAAGCCGGAGAAGGATATATCCTTATGGATGAAAGTGATTTAGCCATTGTAGATTTGAAAGAACCAGAAATGCCTAAACCTGTTAAGAAGCCAGTTGAAAAAATTGAAGAGAAGAAGGAAGTGGTTGTTCCAAAAGAGGAGAAGAAACCTGAACCTGTAAAACAAAAACCTAAACCAGTTATAGGCAATGCTTCCTTGGTATTGAATTTTGATTTTAACAGTGTCCATTTAGATTGGCCAGGGCAGAAGAAATTGAACAAATTTGTGAAGCAACTTCAGCTTTCTGGAGGACAGAAAGTTGTGCTGAGTGGCCATGCTGATAGTGTTGGCTCCGATGATGTTAACCAGCGAATTAGTAGGAAAAGAGCGGAAGGTGTTAAGAGAATTTTAATAAAGTCTGGAATTAGTGCCGATAATATCGAATTGAATGCTCTTGGAGAATCTAGTGCTAAGGCCAGCAATGACTCAGAAGATGGAAGAGCTGCGAATAGAAGGGTTGAGGTCAGTTTGAAATAAACTGGGTTCAAGAAGACAATTTCATAAGTGCAAATGGGTTTTCATTAGGTGAATAGAATACGTGGAATTTCTTTACGATTGCTGCTAGCCTTGTTTATCATTGCTTTAGTTCAAAATTCAAGAGCTCAAGAAGGGATAGGATCAATAAGTGATTATCAAATGCCAATCAATCAAGTGAGCACAAGCCCAGCTTTGATTGTCGATCAAAAGCCCTGGATTTCAATCAATGTGCTGGGCATGAACGCCTACGGGAGAACTAACTTTCTTTATCTTCCAAATCAAACGCTTACAGGATTAAATGGCGAAAGTCAATTTTCATTTGATGCTCCTTCAAAAAATGGGAAAGCGAATGTCAATGCAGAGGTTTTAGGCCCTTCACTAAGTCTTGCTTATCACGAGCATGCCATTGCTTTTAGAACAGCCGTTCGCGCCTATGCCAATCTCAATAAAGTACCGGCTGTTCTTGGAGAAATAATTGCCGATGGAGGCCCAGACCAAATTGATGATGGGGTTTACCAAACAAAAAATGCAAGGTTAAAATCCATGGCTTGGTCAGAGATAGGCCTTACATATGGTAGAATGCTTTACAAGAGGAATAGGGAATTACTAAGTGGAGCAGTCAGCGTGAATAGATTGTTGGGCATTCAGCAAGCCAATCTTTTTATTAAAGACGCCCAATTGGATGTAATTCAGGGAAAAGGGA
Source organism: Vicingaceae bacterium (assembly GCA_965218715.1). Taxonomy (GTDB): domain Bacteria; phylum Bacteroidota; class Bacteroidia; order Flavobacteriales_E; family Vicingaceae; genus CBDCLY01. Next base: position 33,972 of record CBDCLY010000039.1, on the reverse strand, counting down.
CCTTTAGAAATTTAGATGGTGAATACGCCTATGCTGAACCTGATTGGGGAAATGGAAAAGGTTGGAGTTTAGGCTTAGGAGTCAATTATAAAATGGCCACTCCAAAGTACAATTTAGACGATCATTTTTCCCACACCAGGAAAGGAGGATGTAAAAAGCCAGATTATAAATATCAAATCGCCGCTTCTTTAATTGATGTTGGATACCTCAATTTTAGACAAGAGTCTAGATCGGCTAAATTATCAGATACTTTAACTGTAAGTGACTTAGAAGAGGCCGTTGAAGAAGCCTTGGGAGTTGAAAAAAGAAGATATACTGCAATACTACCATCGGCTCTTTCTATTCAGGCTGATTATTGGTGGAAAGATCAATTCTATTTGAATGCAGTTCTAATTCAGAAGTTGAGTTTTGCTGGAACTTTTGGTGCAGAAAGAGCTAACCTCATTGCAATTAGTCCCCGATATGAAACTACTTGGTTTTCTGCTTCATTGCCATTGTCTTTAGTGAATTATGAAACTCCACAAATTGGTTTGTATTTGAGATTAGGTCCCTTAGCCATAGGCACAGACCATTTGAGTCCTTTTTTTATTAAACAAGACATCAGGGCGGCATCATTATCGGTTGATTTAAATATCCCAATCCAAAGAAGTCCAGAATGTAGAGATCAATCTGCCAAAGACAATGGAAAATGGTTTTGTCCTGTGTGGTAAAAGCAATTTTCCTAATTTTCAAGGATTAGAAACGAGCAGCATTTAAAGTATGAAGAAGCAAATTTTAAGCGCAATTTTTATCCTATCAGCCATTTTGGGATGCAAAGTAACATCCAATTCTGATCAAGCAGAAGAAGGAATAGCAGAAGATAAGTATACTTTGGTAGTTTCTTTTTATAGCCCTGGTGATGGAATCGATTATGAAAACCTGAATAAGTACAATGACTTTTTAGAGAAAAATTATCCTAATGTGAGCTATGAAAAGATCCCTTGGGGAAAAGAAGGAGAAGTTGATTATTGCATAGCATTAAGAGCAATGAAAAGTGCAAAAAGAAAGAAGTTTATAGAAGATTCCAAAACAATTTTAAAATCATCAAGTAAAATTAATTTTTACGAAAATGCTGATTGTCGTCACAAGGTTCCTGCAAATTAGTAATTAATAATGCTTGCAATAGCTGAGGCCAATTTGGTATACTTGCAAGAGATTTTTGTCCATGAACATTCAAGAAGTTAAATTCGATTGTAAATATTTTAGAGGAAGTATTCCTTGTTTGCCAAATAAACAAGATGGCTCCCAATGCAATAACTGTAATCATTACGAAGCATTTCAGCACAATATTTTAATCATTAAACTTGGTGCCATTGGGGACGTTATCCGCACCACGCCTTTACTGAGCAAAATCCGCAAGGAATACCCCAAGTCAAAAATTACATGGATTACCTGGTTCCCTGATGTATTGCCAAAGGATGAGGTAGATGAAATATTGTTATGGGATGCTACTAATCTGTTTAAATTACTGGATAGAAAATTTGACTGGGCAATCAATCTTGATAAAGAAGAAGAAGCTTGTCAATTGCTCGCGAAGGTTAATTCTAAAGAGAAAAGAGGGTTCATTTGGCAGAACGATCATTTAGCAGCAGCCTCACCTGCAGCAGAACATAAAATATTAACAGGTTTATTTGATGAGCTTTCACAAAGCAATACCAAAAATTACTTGGAAGAAATCTTTGAAATTGCTCATTGGAATTTTGAGGGAGAGACGTATTCCATTCGAACAAATTCTGTTTTAGTTGAGCAATGGAAATCTAAATTCTCTAGATTTTCAAATGGAAAAAAGCTAATTGGATTGAACACAGGTTGCGGCCCTCGATGGAAAACCCGTTTATGGGATGTTGCCAATTGGATAGAATTGGCCAAGAATTTAAATCAAATGGGCTATGCCGTTGTGCTATTGGGTGGCCCTGGAGAAGATGAAAAAAACAAGTCTATAGCCCAGGAAGTGGATGTGTTTTATGAAGGCCATTATTCTCTTGAAGAGTTCATTGCATTGTGCAATGCTTTGGATGGTGTTGTTAGTCAGGTCTCACTCATGATGCACATAGCTGTTGCTCTCCAAATTCCCATGGTTTTGATGAACAATATCTTTAATGCCAATGAATTTGAATTGTATGGCAGAGGAAAAACTGTAGAGCCTAGTTCTTCTTGTGATTGTTATTATGGTGGATCTTGCACTAGAAACAGACCCTGCATGAAAGACATTTCAGTTGAAACTATTGTTACTAATTTACAATCCTTGGTATAATTAGGGTTGTCCCCAATAAGAGCTAGACGACTTTTGAAGAATGCGATCGAAGGATTGCATATTATCACTGTTTTTCTTGTTTGGAATGCTTCCTTTTAACAATTTGTGCCAAGTGGTTCCAATCATTCCTAGGCAATTTTCACTCTTGTTGTTTTTTACATAATTGGCAAATTGTTCTGTCATTTCAGGCACATTATAACTTGCTCCTATCACTTTAAATCCTTTATTGAGAAAATAAGCTGTACTTGAAAAATCAAGTTTGCCTTGTAACTTCCCTTTATAATGTTTGTAATGCCAATCACAGATAATAATGTTTTTAGGAATGCTATCAATTAGCCATTTGTAAGAAGATGGCGCGTTGAATGAACCAGGATGCATATTGGGGAAATCTGCGGCATAAATGAGCATATCGCCCCACATCCATGTTTCTACCTTCTTTTTTTGTAGATAGGAGTTGAGTCGTTTTACATTTTGAAGGAATAAATTTGATGGCAATATTGGTCCGTGTTTTTCAATTTGTTTTGCTGTGTGACCTATTACTTCATCATGCCCAATGTGAATGGCTTTAGGCTGAATCTCTTGAATGCATTCGTCGATTACCTTGAATAAAATGGAATAAACACTATCATTTCGTGGATCTAAGGTTTGCTCATTGTATAAAAGTGATGGGGCTATTGATTGTTGGATTAGGCTTTTATTTTGGTGACTTAAAAATGCAAAATGGGGGATGGGTTCTATTCCAAAAAGTCTACTGAATTCACAGATGGATTTAAAATCACTCACATTCATTGCTTGTGGCCTGGCATGAGCCTTTACAGCTTCAAATTTTACACTGTTGTGAATGGAATAAAGCACATGATTGAAATGTCCTCTCCACATTCTCAAAACCACCTGTTTGATGATTTCAGGATCCATTGCCTTTAGGTTTACTTGTAGAGATCGTATGGCAATGTCTGGCCAGTTCTTGATCTTTTTTATCTTTCTTAAGCCTTGTTTCTGATTGATTTCAAAATCTAAACTGGCTAAGGCATGAATCAATCCTTGGGGTTCTAGGTAGCGAATAATTATTTGATTCTGATTATTATCTATCTCATAATATTCGTTGTTTTGAAAAGGCTTGAGTCCTGGCTGATTGGCCTTGTTGATTTTTTCAAGAACTAATGCCTTGTCTTTTTTCTGGACTGAATTATTATCATTTATTTGGCGAATAATACTTGAAACTTCTTTGTTATTTGATTTTCCTGATGGAACCAATTTTACATTTCCAATTGCATCCTGTCCCTTTTCATGAAATTTATATTTTGGGGGCACAATACTGTTTGCTGTTATTTTAGTCCCCAAATAATGAACTAGCTCTTTTGGCTTCTCAATTTTCTGTGCCTTCATGCAAGACATGCCAAAACAAGCAATTAAAACTAAAATTAAATTTTTCATCAATTATTCGATTAATTCAGGATACTGTTTAGCAATTTCAGCCCAAGAATAGGCCGACTTGATTTTTACACTTGCATTTCTGCTCATTTCAATCCGCATTTCTGGATCCTTGCAAAATGTTTGTATGGCCTTTTCTAATGATTCTTTATTATCAGACTCAAAAAATAAACCTTCATCATCTTCCAAAACCTCTTTATTGGCTGGTAGATCCGAGGCAATTATTGGAGTACCATAGCTCATCGCCATCAATAAAACACCACTCTGAAATATTTCTCGATAGGGTAGAATAATAAAGTCGGCCGCTTGATAGAAACAATCCCTTTCTTCTTCAGTAATGTACCTAATGTACTGATGTGTTAGGTCATTGATGCCTCGTTTATCAATGATTTCTTGATACAAATTGAAATCATCTTTCCAGGGTTTTCCGGCAATGATCAATTCGCTAGAACTATCGTTAGGAAAGGCTTCTAGAAGTAGGTCTAGCCCTTTTACAATTTTTATTTGTCCGAAAAACAAACCATAACAAGTATCTTGATCTAAACCAAGAAGCTTTCTAGCTTCTATTTTTCCAATGTTAGCATCGATAACTTTTTCATGACCACCATGACGAATTAACTGCGTCTTGTTTTCTATTTTATCACCCAGCTTGGATTTTAACTGGCCCAAGGAATAGTGATTATGTACTATGACATTATCCAATAAACGATAATAAATCAGATTAGGAAGTTTTTGGTTTTCATTTTTCTCGAAACTAGTTACATCATGCGAAATTCCAAGAATTTTTATTCCAGCTAGTTTTAAAATCGTCAAAACTGCAAAGGCCACCCAACTGGATTCAAATAGGTGAAATAGGACCGTTTTTATTCCTCTTTTTTTGAGGTAAAAAGCCGCTCGGAAGGTGCCGACAACTAAATTTAATAATCCTGCAAAAGACTTATTTATAGCAGGATCATAAACTGGATAAAAATTGATATCCTCATCAGCCAAGCCTTTTGAGAAGTTGGAAAGGATGTGTGCTTCATACCCCAATTTGGCAAGTTCATCTAAAAGACAAAGGCTGTAATAATGGTTTCCTCCTTTAGTGCCAACATAATCAACAACTGCTATCTTTCTTCTCATTTCAACCATTTGGGTAAGTCAGATTCCAAATATCCTGCTTTTAATAAGAAAGTCTTTAAGGCTAAGTTTTTTTCATTATAAATTTCTGTTAGTCGCAATCGCTCTTGTTCAAAGTCTTCTTCAATGGTCTCCTTTCCATTGATTTTTTGATAAGCTTTTCTTAGCTCTTTTTTAAATCTTGGAAACTTTTGGAAAAAGGAATGTAGATTTTGATTTAGCCAAAGAGAAATTTTGTGTATTCCGCCTGAATTAAAATTCCTTGTTTTATTTTCAATGCTAGTGTCAATTTGAATGTTTTCTTCATCTAAGTTAAGCCAATTGAATATTTGTGTTGTTTGTAGTTTAGGTTCTACAATAAAATTCTCAAAGAATAGAAGTTTAAATTTTCCTGGAAAGGCATCCATCCAATCTGGCAAATAATCAATATAAAAGCCTTCCCTAATTCCTCGGCTAATCCTATTGTCTTCGACTTGCGTATTTATTAATGCATGGGATTGCTCAATGTATTCCATAAGACTCATTTCAGAAGGCAGGCCTAAAACATATTTTGCATGTTTAAAGCTTGAGATAAAGCGGACTACTGGATCTCTAAGCAATACTATACTAAATACTCTATTGCCCAATTCTTGATGAATTCTATTCGCTAATTCTTTGCCTCCATAAAGGTAGGATGGGCTTGCCTCCATACAGAAACTGGTCTTTTTATTGGGCTGAAAATGTTTAAAATAGTCTTCAATGGGAGCAATTGCCTTATTAAAACGAATGGGCGTAAAAAAATGCAGCTCTTTATTTTTGGATGAGCAAATTGCCGGATGGCTTGCTAAGTAACGGTAGAGTGAGGTTGTGCCAGCCTTGTGAACACCTGAAATATGGATAAACCGAAAATCTTTGAAGTCCAATGCTTAAAATTTGGACTCTAAAGTCGGAATATTTTAATAAAAAAGCCGCTAGGAATGGGATAATCCGTTTTTTTGCGATTCAAATTCTGAATACTTGAAAGTAGCAATAATTGGATCTGTTGGAGTTCCCTCCAAATATGGTGGTTTTGAAACCTTAGCTCATCAATTGGTGGAGAACCTTGGTTCAATTCATCAGCTTACCGTTTATTGCAGTGGATTTCAATACACGAAAAAGCCCAAGCAATTTAAAGGGGCAGATTTGGTATACATTCCATTGAATGCTAATGGAATTCAAAGCATTCCGTATGATGTGGTTTCCATCTGGAAGGCCTATAAAAAACATGATGTTTTATTGATTCTTGGTGTTGCAGGAGTTTTCATTCTTCCTTTGATACGATTGTTTTCAAAAATTAAAATTATCGTGCACATCGATGGCATGGAGTGGAAGAGAGAGAAGTGGAAATTCTACGCTAAATATTACTTGAAAAAATCAGAGAACATGGCTTTAAGAAGAGCCGATGTGATTGTGGCTGACAACAAGGCGATATTGAAAAATATGGGAAAGGAGTTTTGGCCTAAAACAAAATTGATTGCCTATGGTGGTGACCACGTTAGGCCAATTCAGCTGAATAGGACTCTATTAAGTAAATTGGAAATTCCTTTTGAAAAATACGCCATTGCGGTTTGTAGAATCGTCCCAGAAAATAACATTCGAACAATCATAAAGGCCTTTGATGAGGTAGGAGAAAATTTGCTTTTTGTAGGCAACTGGTACGATAGTGATTATGGAATAAGCATTTGGCAAGAGTTTTACCAGTCGAAAAACATTAAACTAGTTAATCCAATATACAATCAAGAGGAATTGGATGCATTAAGAAGCAATTGTGAAGTCTATGTTCACGGTCATTCTGCAGGGGGAACAAATCCTTCATTAGTTGAAGCAATTTGCCTTGGCTTAAAAATCATTTGTTTTGATGTATCCTTTAATCGAGAGACATTGCATGGCGAGGGATATTTCTTTAAGACGAAGGACGAACTAATTGAATTGCTTCAAACCAAAGAATATTTAGACACAAATCATCAAAAGTTAAAAGGATTGGCCGAAGATTATTACCACTGGAATAAGGTGGCAGCTGCATATGATGAATTGTTTATCGGCTTAAATCGCTGATTTATTTCCTATTTTTAACCTTTCATAAAAAGACATGAGCTTAATACGAACATTATTCGCTCTTTGTATTATTTTTTCTTTAGCTAGCTGCAGCTATCAAAAGAGAAAAATACTGTTCAAAACTGCCTCAGAGATTGAAACAGACAAAGACCATCCTATTCAAATAGAGAATCCACAAGAATACCCTCAATTTCATATTGCAAGTGAAGGGGATGTGATCATGGTAAGGTTGCTGAATGATGATGGCGAACGCAGCTCTTTTGATCAATTATTAAGTTCAAGAGAGGATGCTCAATTTGTAGTGCATGATAAAAACGTAACACTTCCTTCAGTTGGGGAAATTGAAGTGGAAGGGTTAAACAAGTATGAAATCATTGAAAAGGTAAAGCAGGCTTATGCTAAGGAGCTGATTGACCCAATAATTGATGTTGATTTTGTTAGCCTAACTGTAAATGTTTTAGGGGAAGTAGTTAAATCCGGTCGTTATCCAATTAACGGACAAACCAATTTGGTTGAAGCAATAGGAATGGCAGGAGGTTTTACTCCTTATGGAATCCTTAAGAACGTAAAAATCATAAGAGGAGAAGGGGAGAAGCAAGAAATCATTGTAGTTGATGTAAGTAATATCAACACCTTAAGCCATGCTAAATTAACGCTTCGAGATAAGGACATTATCTACGTAGAACCAAGACGAGTAAAGCAGTTTGATACCGCCATTCGTCCTTACCTGTTTTTAACCAGCATCATTTCCTCAGCGGCAGCCATATTCATCGTAATTACCAGAACGAACTAATGGAAAATAAACTCAATGACAAATTAGAGCTTTCTGGATTTTTTAGACAAATTCAAGGCAAATGGCCATGGCTACTATTGTTTTTAGCTCTTGGTATGGGAAGTGGCTATTTATTGGCCAAGTATAAAAAGCAAATCTATAATGCTAAGGCAAGCATAAAAATAGATGAAACAGAGTCCTCTGTTTCTCAATTCTTGGCCATAGATATGTTTGAAGATGGCTTCTCTTCTTACAATAAGATTTCTACTGAGGCAAAAATAGTGGGTTCTAGAACCATGGTAGAGCAGGCCCTAAGCAAGTTGCCGCTCGACATAAGGTATTATAAACATGGAACCTTTTCTTCGTTTGAATTGTATCGAAAGTCTCCAATTCAATTGAACATTCTATCTGATGGAACATCCAATGAACCTCTAGAGCTGGAAGTAAATTTTAAGGATCAAGAAAAGTTCAATTTGTCCTATTCTTTAAAAAATAAAAATGTTGATCAAGAATTAAGCTTAGGAGAAATTTTCGAAATCAATGGAAAGTCTTATTCAATTGAAAGCAATTACAATCAAAAGAAAAGAGAAATTGATACGGAAGGGAGCTATCGAATTAAAGTAGTTGACAAGAAAAAATTAGCGCAAGAGTTTAAGCAGAACTTGATTGTATTGCAAACTGAGGATAAGGTTTCTATCCTAAACATTGCCTACCAATCGACCAATCCACATTTGGCTAAAGAATTTGTTGAAGCTTTGGTTACCACTTATGTTGATTTAGAATACGATCAGAAGTCTTTGGCTGCTAGCAACACCATACGATTCATCGATGAGCGCTTGGAGCAAATCTCATTGGCCATGAACGAGGTGGAAGATAAAATCACCCAGTTCAAACAAGATAAAAAAAATCATCGACTTTGAAGCAGTAGAGCGACTGGAAACCGAAAAGGTTATCGATATAGAATCTAAAAAACGGATAGCGGAATTAAGACTATTGAACTTGCAAATAGTTGAAAATGAGCTAAATCAAGGGAAACAATTAACCGACATCAGCATTAATGCTGAAGGGAATATGGATCCTACGCTTAATCAATTGATTACTTTTTTTAACGATTTAAAAATAAAAAAGGCAACTCTTGGTGTCAATTTTACTGAGGACGGCAAAAAGTCGAGGGAATTGGATTCTAAAATTCTAGAAACCATTAATTCAATTAGAGAAAGCATTCAACTTTCAAAATCTACTGTTGAGCAAGAAATTGAATATCTAGATTCAAAGATTGACCTTCTCAATAGACGTTACAATGTGTTTCCTCAAAACCAAAAAGATTATTTCCATTTGATTCGAGATTTCGAAGTGAATCAAAAGGTAGTATCGTTTTTAATGGAAAAAAAGATTGAAGCTTCCATTGCAAATGCCTCTTTAATCTCAGATGTGCAAATCATTGATATGCCTTTATTGCCGGATGAACCAGTATCAATAAGCTCTAGGCTTGTTTTTATTCTTTGCACCTTGTTTTCTTTGTTTTTTGGGGCCAGTATTATTATTGTTTCCGTTTTCTTGAACAACAGAATTTACGATAAATGGACTTTGGAGAGCAATACAGACATTCCTGTTCTAGGTTCACTAACGGTAAGTCAGTCAAAGGAATTTGAAAGTTTATCAGAAATTGTTGGAACAGAGCGTACCATCTTTAAAGAGTCTATTAATTCTTTACGTACCAATTTGAGGTTCCTTCCAGAGTCGAAGAATGCAAGAATTGTATCGGTAACGTCAACAGTATCACAAGAAGGAAAATCTTTCACACTTATCAATTTAGCTACCTCTTTAACCCTGCTCGATAAATCAGTTGTAGTCATTGATTTGGACATGAGGAAACCGAAAATTCAAAAGTACTTCAATCAAGACAACATGAAGACCGGAGCTAGTTTGTTTCTCTCCGGCAAAGCCAATTTGGATGGTGTGATTCATTCATCACACATTGCTAATTTAGATTATATTCTATCGGGCCCAATTCCTCCTAACCCTATGGAATTGATTCAGTCTGATAAGTTTAGTGAAATGTTGTCCATGCTAAAGGAACGTTACGATTATGTAATGATTGATAATCCTCCAATAGGCATAGTTTCCGACGCAATTAATGTAATGATGCATAGCGATCTCAATCTTTTTGTAGTACGAGCAGGTTTTTCAAGACTTAATTTCTTAGAGACGGCAATTAATGTAAAAGAGAAAAATCAGATTAAAAACTTGTATTTTGTCTTGAACGGCGCCAAGCGAACTGGGAGTGGCTATTACCGAAATTATTCTCAAGGGTATTATACGGGCGAGAAAAAATCTGTTTTAGGAGCAATTAAAAAAGTTTAATTCATCTCATGTTTAAGGGGATAAAGCAAGTTCTTTTGGGCCTATTTCGTGGTACTCATGAAAAGGAGGTGCTAAAAAAATCGCAACAGAACATGTTTTTTCGTCTAGGCGGAAGAGCTTTGAGTTATGTGTTGGTTTTTACCCTGATTCGCCTCTATGGTGGAGCAGCTTTTGGTAAATGGACCATGATCTCAACGGTATTGTTAATGACCCAATTGATTAGTGGACTTGGGATTAAAGTTGCAATAGTCAGATTTTTCTCAGAACACAAAGAGCAGACTTTCCATTTGCAGCAACTCTATCAAAAGGCGCTGCTATTATTACTAATCACTAGTTTTTTTAGCTCACTTATTCTTTACTTGCTTTCAGGAACAATTGCCGAGGCCTATTCAAAACCTTATATCAAAGACTTTTTGTCGATAGTTATCTGGGCAATTTTGCCTTTAAACATTATTGATTTACATTCAGCCGTTTTTAGAGGACTAAGAAAAATTGTGCGCCATAGCCTTTTGGATAATTTTCTAAAACCCTTGATTTTTATCCTGTTTGTTCTAATAAGCTATTACATCATTAAGGAGTTTAGATTTATTTTTTACGCCTATCTATTTTCATTGTATGCAATTGCTGGAATTAGTGTTCTTATGGTTTACTCAAGCTTAAACAAGGAAGAATCCAAAGGAACAAAGGACATCACATACAAGGAGTTTTTAAGCATTTCTACTCCAATGTTTTTCACTAACTCGATGAATACCTTAAACCGTTGGGCCGATATATTAATTCTAGGTGTTTTTTGCAATGATACCATGATTGGGGCCTACAGTTTAACCGTTCGATTGAGTAATATCATTCCTATCCCATTGTTGTCGGTAAATAGCATTTCTGGCTCCAAATTCAGGGAATTATTTGCCAAGCAAGATTTTGACGGTTTAAAAAGCGTAGTGCTAAAGTCCAATTGGATCATTATGTTCTTGGGTTTTATTCCTGCAATTATCTTTTTAATAGCAGGAGGTCCCATTTTAGGCTTTTTTGATAAATCCTACTCCTTCGCGTTTTGGAGCCTAATCATATTGGTAGTGGGCCAAGCGGTAAACATTTATACTGGTTCGGTGGGACAATTATTAAACATGACAGACGGGCACAAGACTCTTGCAAAAATTTCTAGCTTATCAACACTATTCAACTTGCTATTGAATTTATTGTTGATCCCTAGTTTAGGAATAATAGGGGCGGCAATTGCAACAAGCTTAACGCTTATCATTAACAATTTTGCCTGTGTTTTTGCTGTGAAGAAAAGGCTAGGTTTCATGCCAATAAAATGGTTTAAATCATAATTATGGAAGCCAAGTTGCCCCTTAATTTCTTTTGTTTAGGAGCCCAAAAGGCTGGGACATCTGGCCTGTTTGAAATTTTAAATCAACATCCTTCAGTTTTTCTTCCAAAGGAAAAAGAAGCTCATTTCTTTGATTGGGAAGATGAATTTAAAAAAGGGAATGAGTGGTATTTACAAAGTTATTTTAACAAATTATCTGCGGAGAAATATGCGGGTTCTTTTTCACCAAGTTATTTATATCACGAAAAAGTAGCAGAAAGAATATCCAAAGAATTAAAGTCTCCTGAACAAGTTAAATTTTTGGTATTACTTAGAAATCCTGTTGATAGGGCTTTTTCTCATTTTCAAATGATTAAAAATCTAGGATTTGAAACTTCCACGTTTGAGGAAGCAATAAAAAGGGAGAAGGAAAGAATTACTCAGTCTGAAAGGGCCTTGTTTCATTATAGCTACATAACTAGGGGCTTGTACTCTTTTCAGATAAAAAGGTATTTTAAATTTTTTGAGCCCAAGCAATTTTTGTTTTTAAGATTTGAAGACCTCTTTCAGGATAAAGCTGAAGAAACCTTGAAAAGAATAGAAACTTTTTTAGGCATCGAAAATCAAAAATATCATTGGGAAATAGAAAAGAATGAGTTCGCAAAAAAGAGCATTCAGGTAGATAGAATAGGAAAGAAATTGAAAAGAGGCGGCGAGAAAATGAAAATTCCGTTTCTTTCTGCTTTGGGAAAGAAAATTAGTAAGTTGTCTGTTCAAAAAAGCGAGAAACCAAGACTAACATTAGCTGAAAAGAAATCGTATTTTGAACTGTTTTTTGCCGAAGACGCAAAAGAACTAAAAGCCCTAACAGGCATCGATTTTTACAAGCAATGGAAATCAAATTATGAGCAGCTTTAAACCTCCAGTGATAATTATTGGCATGCACCGATCTGGTACTAGCATGATGTGCAACTTTTTGGAGCAAATGGGTTTGTTTATTGGTCAAAAGCGCAGAAAGAATTTGGAGGCCGTTTTCTTTCAAGAAATGAATAAATGGCTTTTGTTTCAGGCCAATACCACTTGGGATTTTCCAAGCAATTTTAAATATGTTGATGAGGACTATTTTGAACAAGTTGAACGCGTTATTAATCTCCGATTGGCAAGTGCATTTCGGCATCAATACTTGGGAAAAATTAAAAGTTTAAAATACTCCAGTTTAAGACAACTCGATTTTCCTTGGGCATGGAAAGACCCTGTCAATACCATAAGTTTGGAGGTGTGGATGCGCCTTTTCCCAAATGCAAAAATTGTTTATGTCTATCGAAATCCTATTGATGTTGCTCAAAGTTTAAAAAAACGGGAAATAAAACGCAGAGAAAAAAGAGCATTAACTGCTAAGCAAAAACTTAGAGAACGAGTTTTATCGCATCAATACAAGTACAACCAATCCTATTACATTCAATCCTTGGAGAGAGGATTTGATCTCTGGAAAGAGTACATACAACTTAATGAGCAAGCTTTCGTAAAATACCCTAATCAGATTTTTAAAATTCAGTATGAACAATTTTTAGAGGAGCCATACCCAATTTTAAAAAGCTTGAATGAATTTTGCGAATTAAACGCTCAAGAGGGTACATTTGAAAAGATCAATCAACAGATTGATGCAGACCGAAAATATAATTTTATTAAACATCCTGAACTATGCGAGTTTTACAAAAGCATTCAGGAAGATGAAGTCTTGAATCGTATGAATTATGGTTCAATAATATAATGATGGGAGAAAAAAATTTTACTTTAGTTGTCGGTTCTCAAAATGCAAACGAAGCCGATCGATTCCTTGAAAGAAGCCAAATAAAAAGTGTTCAGCTTCTTAAAGGCAATAATCAATTTGAAGCGATTAAGTTTTTTAATCAGATTGGAGAGTTGGGCATTAGCTCTATTTGTTGGACCAAGGAAGAACCGCTTATTTGGTACTATACTACTGGAAATGAATTGTTTGAATTGGATCTAATCGATGGAATCGTTCAGTCGATCCACATTCCTAGGGTGAAAGGAATACATGAGATTAAAGTCATAAATGGTTTGCTTTGGATATCAAATACCTTTTTTGATGAAGTGATTGCATATGGGATAAAGGAAAGAAAGGTAATTAAAAGGGTAAGGCTACAATCTAGCTCAGAAAATGTTAAGGCGATTTCAGAGGCAGATGTTGATCCGAAAAACTTAGATCGGCAAAATAAATTTCATTGCAATCAAGTTTTTGAAGATTATGAAGGGAATTTAGTTGCGCTAGTGCATCATGTAAATGGAGAACAGATCATCAATCGAGTTGCTCAGCGCTTGATAAAAAACCAGGGCAATGGTGGAGTTCTATTTATTGAAGGTGGAAAAACCAAACGCTTAAGATTAAAAGCACCACATTCTGTTCGCTTAGTTAATAATCAATATTGGATTTTTGATAGTGGACATGCTCAACTAAATGTTTATTCAAGGTCATGGGATTTGATCAAAGAGATTAGCATGGCCGGTTGGGGAAGAGGTGGAGATTATTCCAACTATCGTGAAGAATACATTGCTGGTGTTTCTGCAAAAAGAAAAAGGTATCTCGCTTTTAATGAGGAGAATAAAGAAGCAAATATGCTACAAGCTTTTGATTTGAATTTTCAATTGAAATGGGAATGTGAAGTGCCTAATGTTGAGCAAATCAACAATGTCTATGTAATTTCGAAGGAACAATTGGAAAGAATAAAAGAAATTGGGTGATACAAAAACCATCAATCTATTCATTGTAGGAGCTGCTAAGGCTGGAACAACGGCATTATGGGGCTTTCTTAATCAGCATCCATCTGTATTCTTAAGCCCAATTAAAGAGCCCCATTTCTTTTTCAAAGATTTCAATATCGAACTCTGCCGAAAAGAATTTCGAGAGCGTGTTGAAAAAAATAAATCAAATAAGCATCAAGAGTTTTATACCAATTCCAATGACTATTATGCTCTTTTTGAAGAAGCAAAAAAGGACCAAATTTTAGGAGAAGCCTCTGCTTCTTATTTGTATTCTAAAATAGCAGCAAAGGAGATATCTGCCTACAATTCAAAGGCGAAAATTTTGATCGTTTTAAGAAACCCTATTGAACGAGCATTTTCACATTACCTAATGAATTTAAGAATGGGCTTTAGTCATGCCCCTTTTGTTGAAGACTTTGAGCAAGATCAGAAATCTAAAGTGAAAGCCTGGGGTGCAAGTCATTTATATAAGGAATTGGGAATGTACTTTGAACAAGTTTCTCGGTTTTACAATACATTTCCAAAAAATCAAGTGCTGATCATTAGGCAGGAAGAGCTTAAAGCAAATACGACAGATCAACTAGAAAAAATAACAAAATTTCTTGATTTGGAATCCTTTAAATATGAACTCAACATTGAAAGAAACGAAGCTAAATTGCCAAGAAATTCAAAATTGTTGACCCTAGTAAAACCCTTTAGGAAACTAATTCCAAGGTCATTGACAAAACCAGTAAAATCCCTTTTTTATACCAAATCGAACATTCCTAAATTGGAGATCCAAGACCGGAAAAAATTATTGCCTCATTTCATTGACGACATCAAATTACTTGAACAATTATTGGACATCAACTTAAAGCATTGGTATGAGTTCTAAGCTGACAGCAATTGTATTGGTAAATTTCAATGGAGCATCTGATACCATAGAGTGTATCAAAAGCATCAATTCAAATTTAAAAGGTTCATTTAAGGTAATTATCGTCGACAATGCCTCTACCGACAGTTCCTGCACGGTATTGAAAGAGTTTTTGGAAAATAACACTTTCTCATTTGAATTGAAATTGATTGAAGCAAAGCATAATAATGGTTTTTCTTCCGGAAACAACATTGGAATACTAAAGGCTAAGGAGGCTTGGACGCCAGATTACTATTGGTTGTTAAATAACGACACAACAGTTGATGAAGAAAGTTTAATTCAATTGATTCGTGTAAAAAATCAAGTCCCTAAATCTGGAATCATAGGTTCTAAATTATTATTCTTTGATGCCCCAACAATTGTTCAGGCAAGAGGGGGGAAGATAAAAAAATGGATAGGTAAGTTTGTCCAAATTGGCTACAATAGCCCCTCTATTCAAGAGGAGAATAATAGGGAGATTGTGGATTACGTGATTGGCGCATCCTTATTTATTGGTCAGGATTTTATCGATACTGTTGGTCTAATGAGCGAAGACTATTTTCTCTTTTATGAAGAAGTTGATTGGGCTTTAAGGGCAAAAAAGCAAGGACTGAACTGCATTAATTGCAATGAGAGTATTGTATACCACAAGCAGGGGAGATCAACTGGTAATCATTCAAAACAAAGGCGAAACCCTAAAATGATGTATTATCAGTTTAAGAACTTAATTTTATTGTACCGAAAGTTTTATCCAGGCTTATTCCTTGTTCCAATATCGGTTATAGTTTATCGATGTTTAAAACTTGGATTTAAGGAGGATGTTATCTTCTTTCGCTTGATGTTAGAAGTCTTGTTCAAAAAACGAAAAAAAAGTTTTAATGAGTGCTAAACCCAATCTTTTCATTATTGGTGTTGCCAAGGCGGGAACCACTCTTTTAGCCAATTATTTGTCGGGCCATGAGGCCATTTTCATGGCAGAAATGAAGGAACCTGATCATTTTTCAGCTGTTGAGATTGAAAACGAGCAATTGTACTACAATACCAAACCGATTCGTGAAATTGAACAATACGAGGCATTATTTGAAGGAGGTAAGGACATGAAATACAGAGGTGAGGCGAGTGTGTCTTATTTTTTTTACAAAAATGTTTCTGAAAAGATTAAAAACTATTCTCCTAATGCAAAACTAATATTGCTTTTAAGAGACCCAATCGAAAGGGCCTTATCTCATTATCAAATGGATGCGCGCTTGGGCTTTGTTAAACAGGGTTTTGACGAGATTGTATTGAGCAATGATGAGCAAAACCCTCATTTTAATCAATACATTAGTCAGGGTTTATATATGGACTCATTGCTAAAGTTTAAGGAAGTTTTTGGTTCAAATCTATTGGTGTTAAATGGAGAATCTGACTTGGTGAATTACTTACCTAAGATTGCAAATTTTTTAGAACTAGAATCAATTGAACCAATTGAAGTTGAGGCCAACCTTAGTATCGTTCCTAGTAATCCATTGCTAAAGAGTTTATATGCCGTTCCACCAATTAGGAAAGCAATAAAAAAAATAGCCAGACCTAGTTTGATTAAGAAAATTAAATCGAGCGGAGTTTTCAAAGAACAGGAAAAAGGAATGGGTGAGGAAGCAAAAGATTTCCTTGTAGAATATTATCAAGAGGATCAATCTCGATTGAAAGAATGGTTGATAAGTAAACCTAAAGCATTCAATTGATGCTTCAAAACAACTCCATATTAAAGAAATACCTATCAACACCAATGTTTGTTGCCCTTCTTTTGGTGGTGTTTAGTTTATTAATTAATGTTCCCATTCCATTCTTATACACGGCATTGAATCAATTGGCCTTGTTTTCATTTGTACTGTTTTTAGGCTTCTATACCATGAAATCATTAGGCAAGAAGAGGGCTTCTCGTTTGTTAATTCTAACCTTACTTTTATTAATAGTACCCGTCTTTGGTGCCATACAGGCCAATATTTATTTTGGGCAACCTCTTATCTACGGCCTCCTTGCAGAAAGGGTGAAACTATTTGCAACTGCTGGAATAGTAAGCTTGGTAATGCTTGAGAATGGGTTTTTAGATTTTAAAAAGATGGAACAAATTGTCATTCGAATGGCCATTGTGATTTTCTTTTTACTTTTTATCTTGAACGTATTCATCCCTCCAGAACTATTTGAACAATATGATTTTGTAATAAAAACTGCTTCAAAAGGGTACCGTTATAAATTGAATCAAAGTTTAATTGTAATTCTTTATTTCTATTCCTTAATTCGATATGTATCTGAAAAGGACAAAAAGTACCTCTTGATGGTCTTATTAATTTTGTTTTACCTAGTTTTTCTTTACAAGGCACGTTCTCTAACACTTTCATTGGTATTAGCATCTTCATTTTATTTGGTGCAAAAGGTAAAATTGCAATCCTTTATTTATTCAACTATAATAAGTGTTACCGCATTAAGTATTCTGTTCTATATTGGATTAATTCTATTTCCTAATCAGTTAAATTTAGTCGGTACATTGTTTAAAAGCGCTTTAAATGTGTTCATAGGAGGTGAGGTTACAGATTCATCTGCAATGTCAAGAATTAGTCAATTTGAAGTTGCAAGTACAGGAATTGCCAATCATCCCATTTTTGGAAATGGTTTCCTGAGTAGTCAATGGAACAATGGTTGGGAGGGAAAGTATGGGCACTTTTATCCTAGCGATATTGGTTGGATGGGAGCTCTTTACCTTTATGGAATCGTTGGAACATTGATTTTATGTATCCCCTACTTCTTAAGTTTAAAATATGCATTGGATTTGAAAAAGAGGAAAGTAGAGGCTAGCCACTTTGTTCAAGGGCTGTTTTATACGCTCTTGTATTTCTTTATCCATAGTGCTACAGCTGGGTTTTTTGTGAAAAAGTTAGGGATCATCGTATTTATCTTTTCTTTGCTTTACTATCACTATTACACCAATACAGAAAAGAAAAAGCTTTAGGAGATGTTGTTTAATTCCATTTCATTTCTACTTTTTTTCCCGATTGTTATTGCAATTTATTTTTGCATTACCTCTAAATATCGCTGGGTTTTGCTATTGGCTGCGAGTTACTTTTTTTATGGTAGTTGGAAAGTTGAATATTTAGGCTTAATCATACTTTCAACCCTGATTGATTATCAGGCGGCTATCCAAATCGATAGGCATGAAAGGAGACCATCTAAAAAGTATTGGCTCATCATTAGTCTAGTGGCCAACCTAGGCATGCTTATGGTTTTTAAATATTTGGGATTCTTTAGTGAAACAATTAATGCCATTCTAAGTGAATCTATGCAGTTTAAAGTATATCAAATGTTGCTTCCAGTTGGAATTTCATTTTATACTTTTCAATCGATGAGTTACACCATTGATGTATACAATGGAACTAGAAAACCTGAAAAACATTTGGGAATTTTTGCATTGTATGTTTCCTTCTTTCCTCAGCTGGTAGCTGGGCCTATAGAGAGAAGTACGCACCTAATTCCTCAATTTTTTGTACATCATAAATTTGAGAAAGAACGATTGATTCTTGGCTTGAAGCAAATTATCAGGGGCTTCTTTAAAAAGGTAGTTGTTGCAGATCGTTTATCAATTTATGTAGACACCATTTACAACAATTATGAGCAACATAGTGGAGCTTCGCTTGCTTTAGCAACGGTTTTCTTTGCCGTGCAAATTTATTGTGACTTTTCAGGCTATTCAGACATTGCCATTGGGTCTGCAAAAATGATGGGATATGATTTGATGGAAAACTTCAAACGGCCATATTTCTCTAAAAGCATTAGAGAGTTTTGGTCGCGTTGGCACATTTCACTTTCCACTTGGTTTCGGGACTATTTATACATTCCATTAGGGGGAAATCGAGTAGTGAAATGGAAGGTATATTATAATTTAATGTTAGTTTTTGTTGTAAGCGGATTCTGGCATGGTGCCAACTGGACTTTCATTGTTTGGGGTTTTCTTCATGGATTGTACCTCATTATTGGGATGAAAGTAAAAGATAAAGCTAAGGGTCTATTTAAACTGTTAAACAAAAGTATTTTGGGCGAGCTCTTGCAGGTAGCAATCGTTTTTATTTTGGTCTGTCTTGCTTGGATATTTTTTAGATCGCCAACTATTGATGTCGCTTTAGAAATATGCAAAAAGGCAATTGCCTTAGAAGGATCAATATACTTCGGTGGACAAAGTAATTTGGTGTATAGTCTTTTGGCCTGTTCTATCGTGTTCTTAGTAGAGTTTAAGAATCAGTACCTAGGAAAGAATTTGCTAATTAATCGCTTGCAAATTAGAGGGCAATTGAAATATAGTTTAATTGTGATATTAATATTACTCTTTGGAGTTTTTGATGAAGGGCAATTCATTTACTTTCAATTTTAAGCATGGTAAATAATCAGTACTTCAGTTTTTTCAAATCACTAGTCATTGGGCTGATTATCATTACTTGTTTTGATATCACCTTTGGGTATTTGGTAGATTCTGTGCTAAAATCTACAAAATCAGGGAATTACCAAAAGTTGCAAGAAGGACTTAATGAATCCAAGTACAACAGGATTATTTTAGGGAATTCAAGAGCAGAACGACAATTCATTCCCAGTGTTTTGGACTATGAAAATAAGTGGTCTTCATTTAACCTTGGCTATGGCGGGCGTGACCTTCAATTTGTTCAAGCTTTAGAAAAGTGCCTTTTGAATAAAGGGAATATCGATCACATCATTCTTGAATTTCAATATGCCAATTTACGGGATCCCGTAAAGGAAGATCGGATGTCTTTTCTAAATCCATTTTATTTTACATATCCTGATTTTCAAGGCTATCTGAATAGGGAAGAAGAGGCAAGAAAGATTTTTTTCTATAGTAGCTTTTACAGATACAATTCAAGTCTTTGGGATGTATTTTCACCTTTAATTATTCAAGATAATCAGATGGAATTGGGTTATCGCCCATTGTTTGGAAAAATGAAACAATTGAGATCAAAGAAACCCGGTTTTGATTCTAAGGAAATGAACAAAAGGAAAATGAAGATTCTTCAATCGTTCGTTGTATTAGCAAAGTCCAAAAATGTTCAACTTAGCATCGTTTTATCTCCTCAATTGTATCCCCACAACAAGAATAAGTTCTTAAAAGAGAAGGCATTCATTCAGCAGTTTCTTGATGCTGATGTTAGACTATTTGATTTTAGTCAAGATGAGCGATTCTTAGAGCAATTAGAATTGTTCAATGATGAGCGGCACTTGAACCATGAAGGAGCAATTCGCTTTAATGAAATTCTAAGGGATGCTTTAGCAGATTAAGCTATTTGCCATGACATTGTTTGAACTTTTTGCCACTTCCACATGGGCAAGGCTCATTTCTACCAACTTTTTTCTCCACTCTAACAGGCTCAACCCTTACTTTTTCTTGAGCAGGTGCAGCGCCTTGATTGCCTGATTTTCCCTGACTAAACTTTGGAACTTCAGTTCTTGAAGTTTGTAATTTGGGGGTTTCTTGCTTTGCCTGTGGAGCTTGTTGAATGCTAGGGCTAGTTTCTTGTTGAGGTAAATTTCCTTTAATTAAAAATCCAATAATTTCTTTATTGGTTCTATCGATCATTTGCTTAAACAATTCAAATGCCTCAAACTTGTAGATCAATAAAGGGTCTTTCTGCTCATAAACTGCACCTTGCACCGACTGCTTTAGGTCATCCATTTCTCTTAAATGCTCTTTCCAAGCATTATCAATCATTGCTAAAAGGCTAATTTTTTCAAAAGACTTAATCAATTCTGCACCTTGTGATTCAATTGCTTTTTCAAGATTACAAACAACTTGTAAGGTTTTCTTGCCATCTGTGAAAGGAACTACAATATTCTCATATTGGTTCGAAGGATCATTGTGAATGCTATCCAATACAGGAAGGGCTGTTTTAGCGACTATTTCAGATTTCTTTTGATACTGTTTCAATGCCAATTGGTAAATAGTATCGGCATGCTCGTCTGCTTTGCCACCATTGAAAGTCTTTTCATCAAATGGGCTTTCCATTGAGAAATTTCGGATCAAATCAAATTTAAATTGTTCGTAATCTCCCATTTCAATGCCTTCATGAACGATAGAGCCAATCGCATCGTAAAGCATGTTTGCGATGTCTACATTAAGACGTTCGCCGTGAAGTGCATGTCTTCTTCTTTTGTAAATCACCTCTCTTTGAGCATTCATTACATCATCATACTCAAGCAAGCGCTTTCTGATTCCAAAGTTGTTCTCCTCTACTTTCTTCTGAGCTCTTTCTATTGACTTGGTTATCATAGAGTGTTGAATCACTTCACCCTCTTCCAATCCCATTCTGTCCATTAGTTTGGCGATTCGATCTGAACCAAACAAACGCATCAAATTGTCTTCCAATGAAACATAGAACTGAGAGCTACCTGGATCACCCTGGCGACCAGCTCTACCTCTTAACTGCCTATCTACTCGTCTAGATTCATGGCGTTCGGTTCCAATTATGGCCAATCCGCCTGCTTCTTTTACTTCTGGTCTTAACTTAATGTCGGTTCCCCTACCGGCCATATTGGTGGCAATGGTCACCGTGCCGGCATTTCCAGCTTCTGCAACAATGTCAGCCTCTTTTTGATGCAATTTGGCATTCAATACATTGTGCTTAATGTTTTTCATCTTGAGCATGCGGCTCAATAATTCAGAAATCTCAACTGAGGTGGTCCCAACCAATACAGGTCTACCTTCACTCACTAATTTCACGATTTCATCACCAACAGCATTGTACTTTTCTCTTGTGGTTTTAAAAACCATGTCTTCTCTATCGTCTCTAGCAATAGGTCTATTGGTTGGAATAACCACAACGTCTAATTCATAGATGTCCCAAAACTCACCCGCCTCTGTTTCTGCAGTACCTGTCATCCCAGAAAGTTTGTGATACATTCTGAAATAGTTCTGAAGGGTAACAGTAGCATAGGTTTGAGTAGCAGCTTCTACTTTTACGTTCTCTTTGGATTCTATGGCTTGATGAAGACCGTCGGAGTATCTTCTTCCTTCCATGATTCTTCCCGTTTGCTCATCAACAATTTTTACCTTGTTGTCCATCACCACATACTCCGTGTCCTTTTCAAACAAGGTATATGCCTTTATCAATTGATTTACGGTGTGTATTCGTTCAGCCTTAATAGAATAATCTTGGATGATTTGATCCTTTCTCTTCAGCTTGGCTTCATCGTCTTCATTTCCGGCATCAATTTGACTCAATTCCATGTTGATGTCGGGAAGTATAAAGAAATTACCGTCTTTTTCTGAACCGGATATTAGCTCAATTCCCTTTTCAGATAGTTCGATGGAATTGTTTTTCTCATCAATTACAAAATAAAGCTCTGCATCAACAATGTGCATTTCCTTTCCTTGGTCTTGAAGGTAGAAATTCTCCGTTTTTTGCAATTGGGCTTTAATCCCTGGTTCACTTAAGAACTTTATCAATGCCTTATTTTTTGGCAATCCTCTAAAAGACCTCAATAAGGCCATGCCGCCTTCTTCTTGCAATTGCTTTAGCTTTTTGCTGTCGCTTTCTTCAGTTTTGAGCTTCTTTTTGGCATCTGCTAACAGGGTTGTTATTAGTCGCTTTTGAGCAGAGAATAATTTATCTACTAAAGGCTTTAGCTCATGAAACTCATGTTGATCCCCTTTAGGTGTCGGTCCCGAGATAATTAATGGAGTTCTAGCATCATCAATTAGAACAGAATCAACCTCATCAATAATCGCATAATGATGCTTTCTCTGAACCAACTCTTCAGGTGTTCTTGACATGTTGTCTCTCAAATAATCAAAGCCAAATTCATTGTTTGTTCCGTAAGTAATATCTGCTTGGATATGCTTCTATTCGTTCTGGAGAATTTGGTTGATGATTGTCGATACAATCAACACTTAATCCATGAAATTCGAACAATGGGCCCATCCATTCAGAATCACGTTTGGCCAAGTAATTATTTACTGTAACCAGGTGAACACCTCTTCCAGCAAGCGCATTCAGGTAGACAGGTAGTGTTGCGACAAGTGTTTTTCCTTCACCAGTTGCCATCTCAGCAATTTTACCAGTATGCAAGACAATTCCTCCAATTAACTGAACATCATAATGAACCATGTCCCAAGTCACTTCAGCTCCAGCGGCATTCCATGAATTTGACCAAACCGCATTTTCGCCCTCAATGAAACGCTATCTCTTTCAGCAGCAATGTCTTTATCCATTTGACTAGCACTTACCTCTATGCTAGTGAATTTTCGCTAAATCGTTTTGCAGTTTCTTTTACCACAGCAAAGGCTTCAGGTAAAATATCGAGCAGTACAATCTCTATTTTGTCATTAATCCCTTCTTCAATTTTATCTATTTCTTTGCATAAATGGCTTCTTTTTGCTTAATGTCACTCTCTTGCTCAATCTTTAGTTTGTGATTTTCTATTTGAGATCGTTTCTTTCGCATGTGTGCATTAATTCTAGTTTTAAATTCTGTGTTTTTGCTCTTAACTCATCGTTAGTAAGACTGGCTAGTTTAGGGATATTCAGCTTTGATTTTTCAACTAAGAGGGATTAACTTCTTTTAGATCTCTCTCTGCTTTACTTCCTAGTAGTTTCTTTATTGTTTTGGATAAGTGCGCCAAACATATTGCTTCGTTGTTTTTTTTGCAAATGGCTTACAAAAGTTACTCAATTAAGCCGTGCTAAATTGGATCGAGATTGGACAAGTTAAAAAAGCCGTTTGAGAAAATCGGAATCTTGCGAAACAAAAAAGGCTTCAAAATGTCTTATTCTTTAGTTAATATTCATCCTCATTAAAGAAGAAATCTTCTTTGGTTGGATAATCTGGCCAAATGTCCTCAATAGTTTCATAAGATTCTCCCTCGTCTTCAATTTCTTGAAGGTTTTCAACTACTTCTAGAGGTGCTCCAGCACGAATAGCAAAATCGATTAATTCATCTTTTGTTGCTGGCCAAGGGGCGTCTTCCAAGTAAGAAGCTAATTCTAATGTCCAATACATATTAGTAGGTTTTGAATTAACGCAAAAGTAATTTTTTTGTGATAATAATCAAGTAAAATATTTAGGGACAAAATATGGGTTAAGATTCTGGATATTAGTAGTTTATCTTTTTTTGGCTATCCAGGGAATTTCTTTAGCCTCTAGATCTTTCGTCATTTTTCTAGATAATGTGAAAAGGTAATCTGAAAGGCGATTTAGGTACATAATTACTAAGGAATCTATTGGGGTATTTTCAGCCAATTTGGTGCAAAAACGTTCAGCGCGTCTGCACACACATCTTGCAATATGGATGAATGAGACTGTGCTGTGACCGCCTGGTAAAATGAAATTTTTCATGGGTTCCAGCATCTGGTCCATGTGATCTATTTCAGATTCAAGGAATTCAATATCCTCTTCGGATAGTTGAGGCAAGTGCATCGATTTTTTATCTGGGTCTTGAGCTAACAATGAGCCTAATGTAAATAGTCGATCTTGTATATTTAGGATTGAATCTATGCTTCTTTGATCAATTTTTTGATCACGAATTAATCCAAGGTAGGAATTCAACTCGTCAACAGTTCCATATGCCTCTATCCTCAAATGATGTTTTGAAACTCTTGTGCCGCCTATTAATCCGGTTAAGCCCTTGTCTCCCTTTTTGGTGTAAATTTTCATTTTAAGAATGTGCGGTAACGCTTTTATTTTGAATATCAGATTCTATAACACCATCACGCAATCTAATTATTCGATGTGCATGCAGGGCAATGTCTTCTTCGTGGGTGACTAATATTATTGTATTTCCGTTTTTGTGAATTTGATCCAATAAGCCCATGATCTCATGCGAAGTTTTAGAATCTAAGTTACCTGTTGGCTCATCTGCTAAAATTATTGAAGGATTGTTTACCAATGCCCTTGCAACAGCTACCCTTTGTCTTTGCCCGCCTGACAATTCATTTGGTTTGTGGTTAACTCGGTCAGATAATCCCACTTGATCTAAAACTTCTAGGGCTTTTTCTTTTCGTTCACTTTCTTTATATCCTGCATAAATCAATGGTAATGAAACATTATCTAAGGCTGTAGATCTGGGCAATAAATTAAAAGTTTGAAAAACAAAACCAATCTCCTTGTTTCTTATTTCTGCCAATTCATCATCACTTAATTTGCCAACTTCTTGATTGTTTAAAATGTAATTACCAGAAGTGGGTGTATCTAGGCAACCAAGTAGGTTCATTAAGGTAGATTTTCCAGAGCCAGAAGGCCCCATAAGTGCGACATATTCATTCTTTTGAATTGAAAAACTCAACTCTCTCAAAACCTTTATGACTTGCTTGCCAAGGCGGAAATTTCTGACCAGATTGTCAACTTTTATTATGGCTTCTTCATTCTGCATACTCAAAAGTAAGTCTTTAGGATAATAATTGACAGTCTTAATGATAAATGGTGAAATGCTCTTTTTCTTGGTCTTTTTTAAAGAACAATATACCAAAGTGGAAAAGGTCAATGCTGACGGTAACTCTTGAATCTAAAATGATCTGATTCCATGCCTCATGCATGCCCTTCGACCAATGAATATCATCGAAAACCAATATGGAATTCTCGTGAACCGCAGCTGAAATCCATTCAAAATAATTTATCGTTGCCTCTTTTTGATGGTTCCCATCTATAAAAGCAAAATCTATTTGATCAATTTCCCTTAGATGAAAAGGGAGAGTGTTGTCAAAGTGGCCTTCAATAACCTTAACGTTATTTATCTCCAGTTTCTTTAAGTTGATATTGGCTAATTCTACTAATTTAGGTGATCCCTCAAAACTAAGAACCTCAGAGCTTGGGTTTGCTGTAGCTAAATAAGCAGTTGTTAGTCCAACTGATGTTCCCAACTCTAGGATAGTGTTTGCTTTGTTTTTATTGGCCAATCTATGAAGGATTTGAGCCAAATGAGCCGGCTTAACTGCTGAACTAGTAATGGATTTAATGCTTCTAGTTTGACCTGCTTTTTTATTCGAGCCAGCACCTAAATCTAAAATTTCTATATCCTTATCAGTTAATAGCAATTTCGCACGTATGGCTTCTATTTTCTCAAATGAATAATAGGGAAGAGTTTCACTGAATACGTTTTTTTGAAGGTCAAATACAAAAGGGGAGTGAATTCCATGCAAATGGAAACTACGAACCAAGTATTGGAGGTAATAGAAAAAACTGTAGAGTCTATTCAACATTTTTATTTTGTTCATTTTCCCAATCGAGAAAGCTTTTTAGTTCAGAATTGACACTCATTAAAACAAACTGTATTATACTTAAATCGTCTATTAATCCTATTGCTGGAATGAAATCAGGAATTAGATCTAATGGATTAATGAAGTACAATATTGCAGCGGTAGCTGATGCGATTATTTTCCAAGGAATTTTTTGGTAATCGCCTTTGCTCCAAGCTTTAATCATTCGAAATAGAGCAATAAAATCAGTCCAAACTTCTCTAAGTTTGGACTGATTTTTCTTTGCTTTTTCAATTCCTTTACT
This sequence comes from Vicingaceae bacterium, assembly GCA_965218715.1. GTDB lineage: Bacteria > Bacteroidota > Bacteroidia > Flavobacteriales_E > Vicingaceae > CBDCLY01. The sequence continues at coordinate 7,407 of CBDCLY010000039.1, read as the reverse complement.
AAGGGCTTGGCCGAGTCTTTTTTTCTCGTGAATTAGGTTTTTGGCTTTATTAAAAGCCTTCTTAAACCCTTTCGGTTCTTTTTCTTGCCTGTTGGGCACTACCAAATTACCGCTTTAACACTATCAGCATTAACCATTGGATCTCCCGCTACACAATCAAATGCTTCAGCAAATTCTGGCATATTGGCTAAGGGGCCAATTACTCTGTATTGGCCAGGGGAATGAGAGTCAGTCGCAATTCTTTTTCTTAACTCTTCCTCAGTCATATTCATGTGCCAAACTTGTGCCCAGCCTAGAAAGAATCTTTGTTGGTAGCTAAAACCGTCGATTGGTTCTGGCTTCCCTGTTTCACTCAATTCTTTTTCTAAAGCATAATAAGCCATGGTTGCACCACCAAGATCAGCAATGTTTTCGCCTAGTGTAAGTTTTCCATTTACAAACAGGCTATCAAGTGGTTCAAATCCATTGAATTGCTCAACAACAAAATTCGCACGTTCATCAAATTGACTTCGATCATCTTCTGTCCACCAATTGGAAAGATTTCCTGAAGCATCATATTTGCTCCCTTGGTCATCGAAGCCGTGGGTAAATTCATGGCCAATTACTGCACCAATACCGCCATAATTTATTGCTGCATCAGCATTTGGATCATAAAATGGTGCTTGCAAAATTCCTGCTGGGAACACAATTTCATTTTTAGATGAACTATAATAGGCATTAACGGTTTGTGGTGTCATGAACCATTCGTCTTTATCAACAGGATTGCCAAGTTTATTCATCATGTATTCATAATTATAAAGTCTTGCATTCATGATATTAACAACTGCATTGCCAGCATCAACGTCCAATTTCGAATAATCTCTCCATTTGTCGGGATAGCCAATTTTTTTATTGAATGAAGCTAATTTCTCAAGGGCTTTTACTTTGGTTTCTTCGCTCATCCAAGCTAAGCCTTCTATTCTTTCTTTAAAAACAGCTCTAAGGTTTTCCACCAAACGACTTAGCTCAGCCTTAGACTCTTCTGGGAAATGTTTTTCAACAAAAGCTTGACCTAGAAGCTGGCCGATGCTGCCATTCACTTTAGATAGAGACCTTTTCCATCTAGGTTTCATTTCTTTTGTGCCGCTTAGTGTGCTTGAATAAAAATCAAAATTTTGATTGACAAAATCTGAACTTAGGTTTGAAGCATACGCATTGATAACAGTCCACTTTAAGTAATCTTTCCAAGTTTCGACTGCAATTTCATTTAATAGATCAGAAGAACCACTAATAAAATCCGGTTGAGAAACAACAATTTCATTTAAATCGCTTAGACCAGATGCCGTAAAGTATTGATTCCAATTTATTCCTGTTCCTAATTCGCTAAGCTCATTGATGCTCATTTTATTGTAGGTCTTCTCTGGGTCTCTCCGTTCAACTCTAGTCATTGAAATCCCTGCCAATTGCGCCTCCAAATCATAAATAGATTTAGCTTTTTCATCTGCATTTTCTAATTTAGCTAGACCTAGCATTTTCGAAATGTGTTCTTGATAGGCATTTTGAATTTCGATAGATTTTTCATCAGTTTTTACATAATAGGCTTGATCAGGAAGGCCTAAACCACTTTGATACAAATAGGTGATGTATGCTTCACTGTTTTTATCGTCTTGGCCAATGTATAAACCAAATAGTGGATTTGCACCTAATTTCCTCAATGCTGCAATGGCAACTAGTAATTCCTCCTTATTGCTAATTTTATCGATATTTTCTAATGTTGGCTTCAAAGGATCAATGCCTTTTTCATCTGCTAGGGTAGAATCCATCAAGCTTTGATAAAAGGCTCCTATTTGCTGTTCTTTTGATCCTTTTTCGGCATTCGCTTGTGAATATTCGTCTAGTATTGCTCTTAATTTTTTATTGTTTGATTCTACAACTACATTGAAACTAGACCATCGACTTTCTGTTGATGGAACAGGATTTGCTTCTCTCCAACCTCCGATTGCATATTGATAAAAGTCTTCACATGGCTTAACAGTTGTGTCTAGGTTACTTAAGTCAAATGCACTAGAATATGAGTTTTCCACTGTTTCTTTTGTGTCTTCTTGAACTGGTGCATTTGTACAAGCAGCTAAACCTAGTATAATGCAAGAATAAATTAACTTTTTCATTTCTTTATTTTTTTCAAACTTAGTATTAATTGAAATACTTAATCATTGTTAAATTAATAAACAAAAAAAACCAGCTTGAATCTCAAGCTGGTTTTTTTACATTGGTAGTAGTTAGTGGATTGCTATTCTCTCCACATGTGTTTCGCTTGCGTTAGTTAATCGCAAGAAGTAAACACCTGTTGGTTTTTCTTCTAGGTTAATGATTTCTAAAATTTGACCTTGATCATTCGTTATTTGTTTTTGGTAAACCACTTTTCCAATAATGTCAACAATCTCTAATTGATAATCAATGCTTTCTTCTTGATTGATTTTCAAATTGAACTGTCCATTACTTGGGTTCAGGTAAACTGCAATCTCATTAACTTTAGATGCATCGTCGCTATTCTCAAATTTCAAACGAGCAGGTGCAGTTGGAGTCATGAAGTTTTGAACTGCGCTCCACTTAGTACCTGAAGCTGTAGTTCCATATTCACAAACCGACTTAATTTGCCACTCATAATTTGAATTCGCAGTTAAGCTGCTGATCCATTTTTTAGTTTTTCCTGAAACTGATGTTTTTGTCCAAGTTGGAGCACCAACTACTCTATATCTGATTCTGTACTTTAATGCACCAGACATTGCGTCCCAAGTTAATCTTGCTTTATTGGATTCTATTCCAGAAGCAGCAGGAGTTGTAGGAATTTGACAAGGTTGCGATAAAGTGCTAAATCTACCTACACCAGGATCTCCCCATCCAGCTTTACAATTGGCTACTACAATGAATACATACTTTGTACTCGCAGTAAGGCCTGCAATATCCAACTTTCCAACATTAGTATTTCTAAATGCTAGGTTAGTGAAACTTGGAGCACCTGCAACTTTCCATCGGATTTTATAAGTAGCACCTTCAATGGTATCCCATCTCAATGTAGCTGAAGTATCAGAGGTATATTGAGCTCTAAGGTTTACAGGAATATCGCAAGGCTGAAGAGGAATAACGTTTACAGTATAATCCTCAAAAGATCCATAAGTTCCAACATAGCATTCAGTTGGAGGCCCAACATCCACACCACCAATTCTCATTCTATGTGAACCAATAGCAGCTCCACCAGGAATCATAATGTTAAGGCTTAAAGTAGTTGGATTCGTTGAGGCAGAAGTACCAGAGTACACTTCTTCACCTGCATCTCCAAAGTCTAAATCATCATTCCAATCTATCCATACTTTGGTGTCGTATGTAAATCCTGTTGAGAACGTAATGTCCATTGGATAAGTTAATCCTTGTTCAACAGAAGTTGACATTGCAGAATAATCGCCATAATTTCCAAGCTCTGTACCTGTAGTGTTGTTTATAGAACCAAAAGTTACATTGGTAATACCACTTCCATCAACTGAAGATGGGTTAGGAGAACAATAATTGGTTATAACAGTTATTGGTCCAATCCAATCGCTAGAATCTCCACCACAATCAGCTTGTATAGAGATGTAATAGGTAGTGTCAGCCATTAAACCTGTTAAGGTATCTGTAGTTGAACTAGCGTTAATATTAGTTCCATGCATTCCTGGAGTAGAACCTGTTCCATATGAAATGATCCATGCAGTTTCAGATCCACCTGCAGTCCAGTTAACAATGATAGAGTTTAATGAATTAGCAGCACCACTTAAGTTACTTGGGTTCGGGCAAGGAGGAGCTTCCTCAATGCTCACATCATCTAAAGCAACATCGCCATAGAAATCTGATCCTGATCCACCAGACTCATTTCTGAATCTAATTTTAACTAAAGATCCACTATAAGTATAAGCACCTAAATTGAATCCATACTCTTTCCATCCATTCGTGTGTTCCTGAATAGTTGCAACAATGTCCCAAGTAGAGCCATTATAAGCTTCAACATAAACTAAGTTGATTGGAGTGTACCCAGTTCCACACATGGTCAAGTAGAATTTCAAGAACCCTGTTGTAAGTCCAGACACATCTACATTTGGCATTTCTAAAATCACACCAGCATCTGTACTGGAGTGATCCATTGAAGCGTAGCTTCCTGCATTTCCAGTATGATCAACTGGTACTCCTGCACAACCACTTGTATTCCAAGAATAACTTGGTGGGCTATCAAACACCCATGGTCCGCCAGTTGTTGTAGATTGTGACCAGCAAGCTGGTATTGTAGCTACATCAAAAGATTCTGAATAAGGTGCTGCTTGTGCACCACACAATGTAGTAAAAGTAATTGGTCCTGTCCAAGGTGATGTGTTGCCTTTTCCAGCACAAACAGCTCTTAGGTAAACATCATAAGTGGTATTTTGAGTTAATCCAGTTATACTATCAGGATTAACTGATGTAGCTTGAGTTGTTCCAGTTCCTTGAGTGAAGCCAGTTGCTCCGTACTCCATCTGCCAAGACACCTCTGATCCAGAATTGGTCCAAGAAATATGAACTTGACTTGAGGTAATGTTACTTGCCATTAGGTTGCTAATTGGAGCACATGCTGGAGGATTAAATTCTATCGCTCCAATGTCTGGAGGATTTGTTCTACCAACACCATTGTAATCCAATGTGATGCCCAAATTAGTTCCAGCACTGTCAAGAGTGGCTGAAGTTGGGGTAAGATTGGTAATGCCTAAATATCCAGGGTCTACATTAAAACTCAAGGTATCATAAGCTCCACCATTTACTGCTTGCCAATTGGCAAATGAAGTTTGATTTCCACTATAATAACCGTAAGAATTTGTTCCAGCTGGAGCATTCATGTAAATGTTATTGTACTGGCTAAAAATACTAGATCCAGTAGCATTAAAATACAATCCATGTTTGGTTCCTGTACCTGCTCTAGAAATGGTTAAGATGTTATTTACGAACTCAATTCCACTTGCAGTGGTAGTTTGATAAAATCCTCTAGTTGTTCCACTTGTTGCACTTGCATCATCTAAAGAAATAGAATTATGGTAATAATGGTGGTAATTTGAACCTATGTTGTAAATGGCATAGATGGTACCTGTTCCATTTAAATCATAAATTAAGTTGTTTACAAAAACAATTTCATTACCTGCTGTTGCATCACAAGAAGAAGAATAAAACACATAATTTGCTGAGGTTGGAGTTGGATCTCCCCCATTAAAGCTATGGAATGCATTTCCATCTATAGTTGCTCTTAAAGATGTTCCACTTGAAAAGTATACCCCATAACCGGTTGTTGTAACTGTTCTATTTGGTCTACTTACATCATTGCCCATTATCAATAGGTCTTCTTGATCATCAATATAGATTCCATAAGCGTAGAAGTCTTGAATGTTATTGTTCGTAATGCTATTGTTTTTCCCTCTAGTCGAAACTCCATTTCCATTTAAATAAACACCATAATAGGGAGATCCAGAAGCACCACCCATGATGTCATTATTGTCAATGAGTAATCCATCGGCATTGTTTCCATCAGTACTAGTGCTTGTAATGGAGTTAGAAGTTAAAATACCTGCAGAATTGATTGAGCTGGTTCCTGAAATTGAACTTAAATCAATCGTACAATTTTGAACAGTATTAGAATCTGCAGAATTCATGAAATGAATACCGTAACCGTAAGTAGTATTCAATGATTGAATTGTTAGGTCATCTAAAACAAAATGTTTCGCTCCATCAAATCCTACAATTCTCATATCAGTGTTAGATGCACTGAAAGTAATAGACTCACCATTACCATTTATTGTAATGGTATTGGTAGCAGAAGCTCCAGCAACTGCTGTAAAAATTACTTGCTCATTGTAAGGTCCAGAAGAGGCAACAACATTTGCTGTTACAGCTCCGCTTACTCCTGCAGCATCAAGTGCAGCAGAAAAATCGGCAAAATTATTAAAGTTGGTTCCGCCAGTTGCTACACCAGAATTTATGGTATAGGCACCTGAAAGAGGAGAACCAGCAAAGAAGAAGTCATAAACATTTGTCCAACCACTAGTATCGCCTGCACCACAAATTGCTCTAACATAAGCTTGGTAATTTGTTAGTGGTACTAGACCTGTCATGGTATATGGCATAGAAGAAGTAGTGTCACCACTTCCTGTTCCAACAGTAAAACCTTGTGTCCCATATTCAACATCCCATAAGGTTGCTGTTCCACTTTCTGTCCAGTTTAAATCAGCAGTAGTACCAGTTGGGTTGCTAACTGAAAGGGCAGTAGGAGTAGGGCAAGAAATACATGCGTCAACTGACATTAAATCGATAGACATGTCTCCGTCGAAGCTGCCCCCTTTAGTAAAAAAGTATTCAATATAGATTGTTTGTCCAACATAGGCATCTAAGTTAACACCAACATTAGCCCAAGCTTGTGCAGAACTAGTTTGATACTGACCAGACCAAGAAAATACCGTAGTAAATGGACCAGAAGCACTGGTGCCAACACCTACATCAAGTGTACCCATAGAGGCTCCATAAGCGTGCATCCAAAAACTCAATTCTGCAAAATCTGCAGCATCATTTAAATTAATTGCTGGTGACACCATAGAAGCTGTAGTTCCACTAGATGCTTCATAATAAACATAAGATCCACCGCTATGAGCTCCAGATGGCCCAGTGTTAGATGAACCAGTAGTTCCCGTTTTGCCAAAGTTCCAGTCACCATTAGTTGTTCCTGCTGCAACATCACCAGTCCAAGAACCAATGCTTGCAAATTCTTCTGTAAATACATTGGTATTACTACCGGTTGTACAGGTGAAACCTTGCGGGCCACCAATTAAAGTTGTAACAGATGTTCCACTTGTCCAATCACTAGTATCTAAACCACAAATTGATCTTACGTAAAAAACATATCCTGTTGCAGGGTTTAATCCAGCATAAGATGCAGACATCGTAGAAGTAGTATCCATTGAACCAGCTGAGGCCGCTGTCCCGCTAGTAGCAAAAGAAGTTTGCCATAACATTTCGCTTGCACCTTGTGTCCAAGAAAAATCTACACTTGAAGAAGTAAGGTTACTTGATGTTACTGTACCTGGTTTAACACAATTAGGTGCTTCATCAATTTTGATGTCATCTAAACTAATGTCTCCAGTAAATGAACTTCCTTTAGTTGCAACAAATCTAATTTGTATTGCACCTGAATATGCGGCTAAGCTTACTGAATGCTCAATCCAAGCATCAGCATTTGCAGCTTGTTGCTGCCCTGTAATCGTAGAAACACCAGTAGTCCAAGTTGAACCGTCGTAAACATCAATTCTTAAATTATCAATGGTTGCTCCGTACATGTGATAATAAAAGCTCAATTGAGCTACTGTTAAACCAGATAGGTCAATAGTA
>CBDCLY010000038.1:0-75804 GCA_965218715.1 Vicingaceae bacterium | reverse complement strand
CGCTACGGCTTTCAAATTAGAAGTAGGTCACCCTCCTGGAGCGCCTTTCTTTATGTTAATTGCAAGATTCTTTACTTTGTTTGCGGCGCCAGAAAGCGCAGCATTGATGATCAATTCTCTGTCTGCCTTGGCAAGTTCATTCACAATACTCTTCTTGTTTTGGACCATTACTGCATTTGCAAAGAAGATTGCTTTACAATCTGGAGACTTGAATGGCCCTAAAACTTTAGCTGTAATTGGAAGTGGTATTGTAGGAAGCTTGGCTTATACTTTCTCAGACTCATTCTGGTTCTCAGCAGTAGAAGGAGAGGTATATGCACTTTCTTCTTTGTTTACTGCAGCAGTTTTCTGGGCAATAATTAAATGGGAAGGTGAAGCAGAAAAAACGCATAATTTAAAATGGATCGTTCTTATTGCTTATTTAATGGGACTTTCAATTGGGGTTCACCTTTTGAACTTATTGGCCATTCCTGCAATTGTTTTGGTTTATTATTTCAAGAAATTTAAACCTAGTCCGAAAGGAATTGGCTTAGCCTTAATCCTTTCTATTGTGATTCTTGGTGCCATTCAATACGGAATTATTCCTGGAATTGTGGTAATGGCTTCAAAATTTGAATTGCTCTTCACCAATAGTTTTGGATTGCCATTCAATACTGGGTTTTTCATTTACATCGCATTGTTGATAGGCCTACTGGTATTCGGGATTCATTATACTCACAAGCATAAGAAAGTAGTATACAACACCGTCTTATTGTGCTTTATGGCCATTTTAATGGGCTATTCTTCTTTCGCTGTTATCCTTATTCGATCGAATGCCAATACTCCTATGGATGAAAATAATCCAGAGAACGTATTTACCTTTTTGTCCTATTTAAATCGTGAACAATACGGTGACAGACCTCTATTTAACGGTCATTCGTTCAACACTCCTTTAAACGCAAAAGATCCATACAAAGATGGTTCTCCTTTGTATTTTCAGGATAAGGAGTCTGGCAAATACATCATCATTGATGAGAGAAAAAATGCCTCAGCAAATTATGACGAGCGCTTCTTAAGCCTAATTCCAAGAATGTGGAGTTCTGAAAGCAGGCACATCCCTCATTACAAACGCTGGTCTAAATTCGAAGGAAAACCAATTCGATATCAAGGTCAGGACGGAAGCACAAAAGTGATCAACACCCCTACTCTTGGTGAAAACTTAACCTACTTTTTTAGGTACCAGGTCAATTGGATGTATTGGCGGTATTTCATGTGGAATTTTGCAGGACGCCAGAATGACGTTCAAGGCCATGGTAATATTGTCCATGGAAACTGGATTTCTGGAATCAAATTCATTGACGAGATGCGTTTGGGCAACCAAGATAACTTGCCTGAATACATTACCGAGAGTCCTGCCAATAATAAATATTACCTACTCCCATTCATACTTGGGCTAATCGGCTTGTTCTTTCAATTCAGCAAAAGTAATCGAGATGGTGCAATTGTATTGCTCCTGTTTTTCTTTACAGGCTTGGCAATTGTCATCTACCTGAATCAATACCCGATGCAACCAAGAGAACGAGATTATGCCTATGCCGCCTCCTTTTATGCTTTTGCCATTTGGATAGGATTGGGCGTGTTTGCCTTGTTCGATTGGATAGGTAAAAAAGTTCCTAGTCAAATCAGTGCAATAGCGGTTTCACTTGCATGTTTGATTGCTGTACCTGGAATTATGGCTTCCGAAAATTGGGATGACCATTCTAGAGCAGATAGATACACAGGTAGAGATTTTGCTAAAAATTATTTGGATTCTTGTGAGCCAAATTCCATCTTGTTTACGAATGGTGATAACGACACATTCCCACTATGGTACGTGCAAGAAGTGGAAGAATACCGAACAGATGTAAGGGTGGTAAACCTTAGCTTATTGAATACAGATTGGTACATCAACCAAATGCGCAGAAAGGCTTATGACTCTGAAGCATTGGCATTAACCTTACCTGAAGAGAAAATCAGACAGGGAACCAATGATTATTTGCCAGTTTATGAGCGCCCAGAAATAAAAGGCCACATTGATGTAAATGAATTGATCAACTTTATTAAAAGTGACAGTCCAAACTCTAAAATTCCTGTAAGCAATGGAGAAAAAATTGACTACATCCCTGCTAAAAAATTGAAGTTGAAGGTTGACAAGAAGAAATTGTTAGCGAATGGCACCATTAGCCCAGAAAATGCAGACCAAATGGTAGATGAGATAAGATGGAACATTAAGAAAAATTATCTCTTCAAAAATGACCTTACCATAATTGACATTTTGGCTTCAAACAATTGGGATAGACCTGTATATTTTGCAAGTACTACAGGCATCGATAGCTATATTGGATTGCAAGATTACTTTAGAGCTGAAGGAATGGCCTACCGTTTAGTGCCAATAAAAAAGCAGCCAGACCCGAATGGTGATCCAGGATATGTAAATACAGACGTTCTGTATAAAAGGTTGATGAATGATTTCCACTGGGGCGGAATGGATACGAACAACATTTACATGGATGAAACCAATCGAAGAATGACCATGAGCTTGAGAATTACTTTTTCAAGATTGGCTAAAAAGCTAATTGAGGAAGGAAAGAATGACACTGCTCTTGAGGTTCTTGACCGTGCATTTGAGGTGATGCCTGAAGAAAATGTACCCTATGATGTTTTTGTCATGTACTTGGCAGAATCATATTACGCAGCGGGCGACAATGAAAAAGGCAATCAAATTGTGGCAAGGTTAGCTGATATCTTTGAAAAAGAATTGTCGTATTACTTGAGTTTGAAACCAGAGTACGCTAAAACAGTGAGAAGGGAACAACAGCAAGCAGCAGCAATTCTAAATCGATTGGTAATCATGACCAATCAGATGTACCCTCAAGGCGATTTTGGCAATCAATTGAGAGATAGAATTAACCCTTCAATTGGAAGAGTAAATCAGCAAAATAGATAGTTATTAATCAATGGACATTAATCATCAGGTTTTGAAAAAGGCGATTAGGCCATTACTGGTCTTCATTCTATTGTTGTCAATTGCGCAAACAGCCAATGCTAACCTGATTAAAGGCTCTAAAAAAGACAGCATTCTTCTTACTGGCCTCATCTTTAACAATGATGAACGGGTTAAACATGTAAACGTAAAAATTTACAATGAAAATAGCCTAATCAAAACCATTGCGGTTAGAGCCTCTAATAGATTTAAAACTTACATTCCGCCAAATAGTCTATTAACCATAGAGATTACAGCTCCAGACTTTCATGAAAAACGCTTTATCTTCGATACACATCTTCCAGAAGGCTTAAAGAAGATGCCTAGTTATGAATTTGATATCGATGTATATAGCGAAAAGGAATTGGAAGGCGTTAACCCCTCCTTTTTAGATTTTCCTGCAGGCATTGTAAAATACAGCGAAAAAAAGAATAAGTTTTTGCGCGATAAAAATTACACCAAGAGAATGAAAAAAGAGTATTTCAATTTACTCAAAGAAGCAGCAATGAGTGAAAGGGGCTTGATTGAAGACCATAAAAAATAAAAAGCTCTTTTGAATAAATAACTTTATGAATTCTAATAAAAAAGTAATTCTTGTTATTCTAGATGGCTGGGGTTATGGAAAACAAGATTATAGCGATGCTGTTTTTCAAGCCAATACCCCAAGCTTCGATTCATTAGTTAAAAACAATCCCAATGCTAGCCTTCTAACCGATGGGTTAAACGTTGGCTTACCAGAAGGACAAATGGGCAATTCTGAAGTTGGGCACATCAACATTGGCGCTGGCCGTGTGGTATTTCAAGACTTGGTGAAAATAAATCAGTCGATAGTAAATAATGAACTTGAGAAAAAACCCAAACTAATAGAGGCTTTTGATTTAGCAAAAGAGGAAGGCAGAAAATTGCACTTTATGGGTTTAATTTCAGATGGAGGAATTCATTCCCACCAAAATCATTTAGTAGAGTTATGCAACATTGCAGCAAAGCATGGTGTAAAACATTCTTACATTCATGCATTCACTGATGGCAGAGATACTGACCCGAATTCTGGTGCCCACTTCATTAGTGACTTAGTAGCTAAAACTAAGAACACTGGCGCAAAATTAGCTTCAGTTATTGGTCGTTATTATGCCATGGATAGAGACCAACGATGGGAAAGAATTAAATTAGCATATGATTTACTTAGGAAGGGAAAAGGGGATGCCAAAATCAATATTATTGAGGCCATAAAAGAAGAATATTCAAAAGGCATCACTGATGAGTTTCTTCCACCAATTTTTCAAAGTGATGCCCAAGGGAATTGCATTGCCAAAATTGAAGAGAATGATGTAGTCATTTGTTTTAATTTTAGAACCGATCGTTGCAGGCAAATTACTAGAGCGCTTCATCAAGAGCCCTTCCCTGAATTTGACATGGAACCCATTCCTCTCCATTATCTTACCATGACCAAGTACGATGAGCGATTTAAAGATGTTAAGGTGCTTTTTGAAAAAGACAATTTGAATAACACTCTGGGAGAAGTCTTAAGTCGATCAAAAAAGAAACAGATTAGAATTGCCGAAACAGAGAAATATCCTCATGTAAGCTTTTTCTTTTCTGGAGGTAGAGAAGCCCCATTTGAAGGAGAAGATAGAATTATGGTTCCTTCTCCGAAAGTTGCTACTTATGATTTACAGCCAGAAATGAGTGCTGAAGAAGTAACTTCAAAAATTATTGAACGGATTGAAAAAGAAGAAGTTAATTTCATTTGTCTAAACTACGCCAACCCAGACATGGTAGGCCATACTGGAGATTTTGAAGCGATAAAAAAAGCTGTAGAGAAGGTAGATCAATGTCTATCTAAACTGGTTAAATCCTGCGAAGAGCATCATTATTCCATGCTAATTATTGCCGACCATGGCAATGCCGATTTTGCAGTAAATGAAGATGGCAGTCCGAATACTGCTCATTCCACCAACCCTGTTCCTGTTGTTTTAATTGACAATGACTTTAATAGCATTAAGAGTGGTAAATTAGCAGATGTGGCACCAAGTATTTTAAAATTAATGAACATCAATATCCCTGCTGAAATGACAGGTGAAGTCCTTATTTAATCGATAAAAAATGAATCCAATTCAATCGTACCTAAATGAAAACGGTGATCGTTTTCAAGAAGAATTAATCGAGTTATTGAAAATTCCTTCAATTAGTGCAGATTCTAGCTATAAACAGTCTGTGATTGACGCTGCGGAAGCAGTAAGGTTATCATTAGAGAAAGCTGGTGCAGACAATACTGAATTGTGCGAGACAGCAGGTTTTCCCATTGTGTATGGCGAAAAAATAATCGACACTAATTTACCTACCATTTTGGTTTATGGACACTATGACGTTCAACCGGCTGATCCTCTTGAACTGTGGGATAGCCCACCTTTTGAGCCTGTAATTAAAAACGGAAAGATTTACGCAAGAGGCGCTTGCGATGATAAGGGTCAGATGTTCATGCACGTTAAAGCATTTGAAATATTAATGCAATTGGATCAGCTTCCTTGTAACGTAAAATTCATTATTGAAGGCGAAGAGGAAGTAGGCTCAGTTAACCTTGAACCTTTTATTATTGCTAATAAAGAAAAATTAGCAGCCGATGTAATCCTAATTTCAGATACTTCAATGTTATCGCTTGAAAACCCCTCGATTACAACAGGATTAAAAGGCCTTAGTTATTTAGAAGTTGAAGTTGTTGGCCCAAATAGAGACTTGCACTCTGGTGTATATGGCGGAGCAGTGGCAAACCCAATTAATATATTGGCTAAAATGATTGCTTCATTGACCAACGAAAAAAATGAAATCAGCATTCCAGGGTTTTACGACAAGGTGTTAAATGCAAGTGAAGAAGAGCGCAACCTGATGGCAGAAACCCCTTTCGATTTAGACCACTATAAAGAAAAATTAGGCATTCACGCTGTTCATGGTGAAGAGGGTTATTCAACTTTAGAAAGAACCGGGATTCGTCCAACATTAGATGTGAATGGAATTTGGGGTGGATACATTGGCGAAGGTGCGAAAACTGTATTGCCTTCAAAGGCAAGTGCAAAAATTTCCATGAGGTTAGTACCAAATCAAAGTAGTGATGAAATTACTGCACTTTTTGAATCCCATTTCAAATCGATTGCACCAGATTCAGTTTCTGTAAAGGTAATTCCACATCATGGTGGTGAGCCTTATGTTACACCTATTGATACCATTGCATATCAAGCAGCCTCTGAAGCGATTGTAAGAACTTTTGGGAAACAACCTATTCCTGTTAGAGCAGGTGGAAGCATTCCTATTGTTGCCCTTTTTGAAAAGGAACTTGGATTGAAATCACTTTTGTTAGGTTTTGGCTTAGATACGGATGCCATACATTCTCCAAATGAATCTTATGGAATAGAAAACTTTTTTAAAGGCATAGAAACCATTTCATATTTCTATGAAACCTATGTTAAGCAAATGAAAGATGCCTAAATGAGTCGAATTCTAAGAACATTAACCCTAGTTCTCCTTTCAGTTTTTTTGTTTTCTTGCATGAAAATTGAGGATGTTGAATTAACCAGCATCAACAATATTTCCATCCAATCCTTAACTGGTAAACACTTGAAGATTAGCAGTGAGATTGAACTAAATAATCCCAATTCATTTGATATTGAAGTGCTGGAAGCAGATATTAATATTTTCTACAAGAAACAGAAACTTGCCCATACTCATTTGGATAGCAATTTTAAAGTGCTTTCTAAATCAAATCAAGCCTATGTGATTTACCTGACTAGTGATGTTAGTGAGATAAAAAGTTCTTTAGTAACAAAAGTATTGGGACAAGCTGCATTTAGCCCAAATGGAATTCCGATTAGGATTCAGGGAGAAATAAAGGGCAAGGCCTTTAAGTTGACTAAGACCATCAAGATTGACCAAGAAGACATCGTTCCAATCAAATTATTCTAGTCGCGAATTAAAGTACAAGTGCCCGTATAACTAATGTAGTCACCCTTGAAGTCTTTGATGTTTATGGTGTAGAAATAAACACCTGGACTGGCCTTTCTTCCTCGGTAATAACCATCCCAATTGATGTTTAAGGAATTGCTCCAAAACAGTTCAGCGCCATATCGGTTGTAAATTGTAATCTCATATTCATAAACTCCACAAGCTCGAACAGCAAATTCATCATTGATTCCGTCATTATTGGGCGTAAACACATTCGGAATTAAGAACTCAAATTCATCATAAACAAACAATTGAGCAGAACTTGTGTCTGCGCATTCAAAATCATTCTGAACAATGTGGTTGATTTCAAAATGGCCAGTATCTATTGCCCTATAAGAAACAATTTCTTGATTGCTTAGAAAGGTTTGATTCACAAAGAAATTTGAACGAGAATGGAATTCACTTGCACTTGCGTCCAATTGAAACACTGCCTTTTTTAAGGGTTTAGATAGTGTATCAACTGTGAAATTGGAAATTGGTTTTGGAAAGATTCTAATCGCACTATCAAGCGCAATAGTTAGTGTGTCTATGCATTTATCTTTAGTGATCAACAATAAGCTAATGTTATAATAACCAGTGTCTGTATAGGTATAACTAGGCTCTTTATCTCTTCCAATATCATTAGTACCGAAATCCCAATAATAATCAGCCCTGCCTTCAAAAATTGATGAATCTTGAAAATTAACTGTTGTTCCAGGACATCCTTCTTTCGGAAAATAATCAAACAACAATTCATTTGTGCTTAAGTCAAGTGAAACATAAACAGCGCTATCAATCTTTAAGGAAACCGTATCTAAGCATTTATCAGTAGTGATTATTTCTAGGCTAACATCATAATAACCATTATCAAGATAGGTGTGTAATGGACTAATAGCTGTAGAACTTGCTCCATCCCCAAATTCCCATTTATAATTTGCACCACCTGCAATTGAAGATAAATTGAAGAATTGAACCGGCAATGGATAACAACCTGCATTAGGTTGATAGGAGAAATTAACAGTTGGATTATTGAACAATTCTACAATTTGAGTAATGGTGTCTGAACAGCCATCCTGACTAACAATTAATTCCACAGGGAAATTACCAGAACCAGTAAATTGAACATTCGAAACGCTATCCAAAGTACTTGAATTGATGTTAGCCGATGAACCAAAATTCCAACTTATGTCAGCATGGTCTTGAATTTCTCCCCTTGCAACAAAAGTGATGTTATTGTTTTGGGCACATATTTTACCTTCTGTTTCCAGAACAGGCGATAACTTTTTATACACTCTAAAGTCTGTTGTAGTGGTATCTCTGCATGGGAAATCTGGGTTTGCCACTAAGGTAATGGTATATAATCCAGTGTCTTGATAAGTATAAATTGGCTCAAACAGGCGTGAGGTATCATCTAATAAATTGGGGTCTCCAAAATCCCATTTATAATCTTGAATGTTCACGTTTGCTGTGGTATTGTTCTTAAACTGAACGGTAAGTCCATCACAAAATAACTCTTGATCTTGAACAACAGATGCAATAACTGGATTGCAACTTCCTGTGTTCACTTGTATATCGCGTCTTGTAACCCCTATTAAACTGCCATTTCTGTACTCTTCTACACAAAAGCCCAAAACATATTGTCCAATCCCAGTTGGCACTCCAGAAAGTTTTCCAGTATTCGGGTCAATACTTAATGCTGGGCTTGCTGGCATTGGGTTAGCAGATGTAAAAGGGCTCAAGTAAGGAAGCGTACCATATGGTGGAGGATTTGCTGGAACAGGGCGAACGTTTGTTCGATCTGCATAGTTGAATGGTGCGCAAATGGAGTAAACCAAAGAATCTCCATCTGGATCCGATGCCGATAAATCAAGATTTACATCAAAACCAGAACATAAACTAATCGGTGGAAATTGATTAAAACTAGGGCTTGAATTGCATGAACTTGTATTGAATTCAGGTATGTTTATGCTGATTGTTGAGCCTTGAAAGTCTGGTTGCATTAAATTTGAAATGGAAGCATTTCTGCAACACCTTTGATAAGTTATTAAATGAGGTCGGCTAACATCTAAAAAGAGCCTAGTAAAATAAACCTCTTCTTTAACGCAAACATTAGGACTTGAAACCACACATGGATTGTTGATGTCATCTGGGATAATGCTATCCGATTGCAAAGGCATGGTTGTGTTTAGCACATCTATGTTAGTATTGCCGTCAAAGATCGTGATTGCAGCGTCTTCAATGATAACGTTTGATGAAGGTCCACAATCAATGTATAAAAACAAGCTCAGTTCATATTCAACAATATTGGGTGAAGTAGAGCCAACACATTCGTATTTAAAATATCCCCCAATTAGGTGAGTTGCCTTCGTTTTTAAGGATATTCCAATAAACAATGAGAAAAGAAGAATACATGCAATTGCATTTTTCATAAAATAAAGTTAACAATTCAATCTGGCCTTTGCTTAACCTATTCGTTTGTTTAACGACATTTGAGCACATAATGCACCTGAAATCTCTTTCTCATTTCTTTTCATTTTTGTTTCTTATCCTTCTTGGATGTAAAAATGACCGACACCTCGAACAAAACAACATGAACAATTCCCAAAATGCAAACGAACTTATTAATGAGACGAGCCCTTACCTTTTACAACATGCATATAATCCTGTAAAGTGGATGCCTTGGGGGAAAGAAGCGCTTCAAAAAGCTAAAGAATCCAATAAACCTTTATTGATTAGTATTGGGTATTCTGCCTGTCATTGGTGCCATGTAATGGAACATGAATCTTTTGAAGACTCTAGTATTGCTCGAATAATGAACAATAATTTTGTTTGCATTAAGGTTGATCGAGAGGAAAGACCAGATATAGATGCCATATACATGGAAGCTGTGCAGATGATGACTGGTAGAGGCGGTTGGCCGTTGAATTGCATTGCAACCCCTGAAGGAAAACCCTTTTATGGAGGCACCTATTTTCCTAAAAAACAATGGGAACAGGTGCTGACCCAAATAAGTGAACTGTATGCTAGTGATCCAAAAAAGGTATTTGACTATGCCAATCAACTTACTGAAGGAATCCAACAAAATAATTTAATTGTTCCAAGCTCCTCTGGAGATAAAAGCTTTGACATTAACAAGCTGAAACCTGTTTTTGAAAATTGGCAATCAAATTTTGATCAAGAACATGGCGGAAATAACTATGCTCCAAAATTTCCAATGCCAAACCAATATGAATACTTATTGTGTGACGCATTCTTGAACGATGAAAGTATTAGTAAATCTCATATCAAATTAAGTCTCAAAAAAATGGCATTTGGAGGGATTTATGATCAAATTGGCGGTGGTTTTGCGAGATATTCTACTGATAGTGAATGGAAAGTTCCCCATTTTGAAAAAATGCTATACGACAATGCTCAATTGATTAGCATATACTCCAAGGCTTATCAGCTGGATCCAGACCCTTTGTACAAATCAACTGTTGAAAACACAATTGAATTTATTGAAAGAGAATTGAGAGACAAAAGCGGAGGTTTCTATTCTGCCTTGGATGCCGATTCTGAAGGAATAGAAGGGAAATATTATACCTGGGAAAAAGAAGAACTTAAATCCATTTTAGGAGAGGCCTATACTATTACTTCAAAACATTACAACATCAATAATTTAGGTTACTGGGAAGATGACCGATACATTCTCCTAAGAAATAAGGAGAATGAGGAATTGGCAATAAGTCAAGGTTTAGATTTGAACGAATACCAAAGAAAGATTGAAGAAATCAATACCAAACTATTGAATCATAGGGCAAATAGAATAAGGCCAGGTTTAGACAACAAGGTAATCACTTCATGGAATGCACTAATGGTTCTAGCCTATTTAGACGCCTATGCAGCATTTCAGAATAAAAGTTATTTGAAGCAGGCAAAAACTACTGCAAATTTCATAGTTCAAAATCAATTGAGCCCTGAAGGAGGTTTGTTTAGAATCTTTTCTGAAAAACATTCAAAAATCAACGGCTTTCTAGATGATTATAGCTTTGTAATTGAAGCCTTTGTTCGTTTATATGAATTGAGTGGAGAAAAGGACCATTTAAATCATGCCGATCAATTAGCTCAATATAGCATAGAGCACTTTAAAGGAATTGAGTCTGCATATTTCTTTTATACCGATAAGAAAGACCCTGCATTGGTGGCCAGGGCAACAGAAATTCAAGACAATGTAATTTCTTCATCAAACAGTAGTATGTGTGTAGGTTTGTACCGATTAGGGACAATTCTTCAAAATCAAGAATATCTGAAATTGAGCCAGGAATTACTAGTGCAAGCCCAAGAAAATATTCTCAACAATTTACCTGCCTATGCTTATTGGGGCAAACACTATTTATTGAACACCTCTAAACAATATGAAGTAGTAATAATTGGCGAAAATGCCCAAGAATTCTCTAAGGAATGGTTTAGTCATTTCTTGCCCAACTGTGTTAGTATGGTTTCTATAAATGAAGACCAATTGCCTTTATCAGAATTAAAATACCAGGAAGGTAAAACAAGCATCTATGTCTGTGAAAATAAAGTTTGTCAATACCCTGTTTATTCAGTTGAAGAGGCATTAAAACTTGTTCAACCTTGAAGCAAAAACTAATTTTTCTCCTATTATTTTTATTGTTGTTTACTGCTAAATCTCAAGTTCTAAACCCAGAAACTGAATGGTTCAATTTGGAAAACTTCTTGATGCCAAACGTACCTTCCCATTATAATATAAAACAAATGGAGCTTAGTTTAAGCAGGAAACCAGATGGAGAAAAGATGAGTCCGTCCAAGCAAGTCATACAATACAATTATTCTGTTTTAGGGCTTTTAAATTCTATTCAAAGCTTTGACAAAGGGCTTGAAGAAAAGGAGAATGCAAGTATCCAATTAAGTTACAACTCACAAAAACAGCTGTCTATTCGACAAGAAGACATTGGCCCATTTCACTTCAGTTTTCATTACTATTATGACGATGAGAAGCGTTTAAAACGGCAATTAAAACTTGGCAAAGGAGACACTCTGTTAGACAGGCACAATTCTTATGCGAAGATTGGAAAAACAGTTAGCATCAGCACTTTGAATTCGATTGGAAGGCCTTATCAAATAACTACTTTGAGATGGAGCAATGATAGCAGTAAAAAAACGATAAGAAAGCGATACATAAAGAGTCAATTTTACAAAGAGGCCATTTCGTTTTATCAAAAAAATCAAATTGTTTCATTAAAAGAAATTTTTCATTATCAAAACAAAAAGGTTAAAACACAGAATTTTGAATACCTCAACAATCGACTGGATAAGATGGATATTAAAGCCGATAAACAATTGCTAATCAAAAGAGCGATCCTCTACTCTAAAAATGGTTTGGTAGAAACTGTAGTTGAAAGGCGTTTGCGGGAGAGTGAAATAAGAGTGTATCACTTCAATTACCAGTTTTGGTAATTAGTCTTCATCAAAATTAATCAGGCTCAATTCCAATTCAGTAAAGCCGAAATCTTTATGATTTAGTAGCTGTTGTTCAATGAATTTATTCCATCTAATTTGCTCTCTAAAGATTCTTGAGAAATTTGTTTCTTCATCATAAAGATCTTGAAGAGCTCTATATTTTAACAACCAGTACTTTTTAATAGTTTTCTCAATCTCAACTTTGAAATTGGATTTAGTTAGATTCAGTTCAAGCAATTCTTTTACAATCATTCGACGGTGCAACTCTGCGATATCGAAATGCAATTGCTCGTGTGTTAAAAGCACTTTATTTTGAAGTGATGCTATGGACCAAGACTCGTCTTTCAAAAAGCATACATTAATCGTAATTGTAATGCTGCCCTCTCCATCTGTCTGGTATTCATAAGGCAAACCAAACCCAGACTCTGCAGCTATTCCGGTCTCTGATTGAGGAGTCCCTTGAAAATCATCCCACTCTAAAGTGTACCAATCGCTCCAAAAGATTCTGTTTGTGGAAGATTCCTCTTGTGCACCTAATTGATTGAATAAAAAAGAGAAAAGTAAGCCTAGCAATAAATTTCGCATCTGTCAAATATAATCATATAATGGAAGAAAGTTCTCAGAACCCTTGTACTATACTCCTTGAAACTCTTTCAAGTAAAAGGGTTCGAAATAAGCGGTATCCAAAAATGATTCCGTTTTATATTTTGACTCAATTTGTTTTTCGAAATGAACTGCAGAAATATAAGATTCGTCTAAGAAAACTGCAGATTCATGATTTATTTTTTCTTTACACTTGTTTGATCCATCGCCAAAAAAGAGAATTTTATTCTTCATTAATAATGATCGAAAACTATCCTCATCAATCAATTTTGCTTGAATATGTTCTATTTGTTCTCCCTTAAAATCGAAAATGGCAGTGTATACTTCCATCCTTCTTGCGTCAATCATCGGGCAAAAAAGAATGTCTTCGTCAGAATAAGAATCCATTGCTCCATGAGCCATGGACTCTAGAGTATCAATTCCAATTATTGGGATATTCAATCCAAGAGCTAGGCCTTTGGCAAGACTTGCCCCAATTCTTAATCCAGTGTATGAGCCTGGGCCCATTCCAACTGCAATTGCACTAATCTCTGCATACTCAATTTCATTTTTTTGAAGAATTTGATCAATAAAGACCCCTAAGTTTTCTGCATGAGAATACGATCCGTTTTGTGAAATGGAATCGATCAGATTGAAATTCTTAAACAATGCTACAGAGCAGTTTTTTGTAGTAGAATCTATGGCAAGAACGGTAGGCATTTAATCTTTGTCTTTGGCAAATAGCTTGTCTTTACTAACAATTTCTACCTCATCACCATCTTCCAGTTTTTTAGAAATTGCTGTATAGGGTCCAGTTACAATTTCTTGCCCTTCCTCTAAGCCTTCTTTCAATTCGATATACATGGTATTTTGTATTCCAGTAAGCACTTCAATTTGACTTACTTTTTCTCCATCAACAACAAACACACATTCAATTAATTTTTCCTCATCATCTTCTACAACTAATGAAGAGTCCATTTCTGTAGTGTCTTTTCTTGTGGTTACTGATTGAATAGGAACTGTGAGTACTTGAAGGGCCTCTGTTGTTCTTATATCAACTGTTGCAGACATACCTGGTCTAAAGGGAGAAAAACTAGAATCTCTGTCTTCCATCAAACTTTTATACGAGTTCGATAATATTCTAATTTTGACATCGAAATTAGTAACCTGGTCCGCACTTGTTCCTATTACATTCGCTGCGTTGGCAATTTCAGTAACCATGCCTTTAAAATGCTCTCCTAAATAGGCATCAACCTCTATTTCCGAGGTGTCTCCTAGATTTACCCTTACAATATCATTTTCATTAACTTCTACAGCCACTTCCATAACGGATAAATCGGCTACTGTCATGATCTCAGTACCTGCCATTTGTGCTGTACCAACAACACGTTCTCCTTTTTCTAGTTTTAACTTTGTAATGGTTCCATCCATTGGAGCATAAATAGATGTTCTTCCAAGGTTATCTCTTGCTTCACTTAGGGTTGCTTCCCCACTTTTTACATTAAAGGCTGCTGCCTGAACACTTTCTTTTGCCGCCTCTACTTCAGATTTAGCCACTTCAAAACTTGCTTTCGCATTGTCAAATTCGGCATCAGAAATAACATTGTCCTTGTGCAATATTTCATTTCTTGTAAAAGAGGCCAAAGCATTCACATATTGCGATTCAGATTGGGCCAATCTCGCTTTTGCCCCTGCTAGATTTGCTTTGGTAGTATTCAAGGCGGCTTCTGCTCTATTCAAAGCAGACTCAACTAAATCTGGGTTGATTTTCACTAGTAAATCTCCCATTTTAACTTGATCTCCTTCCTTAACTGGCATCTCTATTATTTCTCCTGAAACATCAGAACTGATAGAAACTTCAGTCTCTGGTTGAATTTTACCACTGGCTGCTACAGTCTCAACCAAATCTCTACGTTCTACTTTTTCTACTATTATTTCTACCTTTCTTGAGGAGCTTCCACCTTTAGCGATTGCGATGATAAAAATAAGGGCTACTGCCCCAACGAGAATGAGAATTTTCTTTTTTGAACTCATGTTATTTGCTGAATCTAATTGCTTTACCTTGATAAAAATCTAAAACTTTTGTTTTAAAAATGTATTCATATTTTGCTTGTAATAACTCTGACTTTGAGTTATTCAATCTATTTTTTTCTGTGTTGTATTCAAAGGAATTTAACAAGCCTACATCGAATCGCTCTTGAGTGTACTTAAAGGATAAATCCAATGCATTTACAGACCTCTCGGCTGCATTATAACGTTTCAATGCTGCCACTGCCTCATTGTGTGCAGTTTCAATGTTTTGTCTTAATTGAAGTTTAGTGTTCTCTAAGTTTAATGCGGCATTTTCTACATTCAATTTTGCTCTTTGAACATTACTTCTAGCACTCATTCCGTTAAATATTGGAATGTTTAGTCTAAATCCGATTGACTTGTTAAAGTTATCGTCTAATTGATCTGTAAAGGTCTTATCAGCTCTAATTACATCAACAGTTGGGGTTAGAATTGCCTCACCTCCGATTGCTGTAATGTCCCCAGTCTCTACAAATCTTGCATTTTCAAATCCTGTAATTTCTTGATTCGCACCAGAGTATCCAGAACCGATTGAGCCAGTTACACTTAAACTTGGACCGTAAGATCCTTGTGCAATGTCTTTTGCCTTTTCAGCACTATAGAATGCATATTCTGCACTTTTCACTTCAGGCATGGCCTCCAATGCTGTTTGATACAAAGCGCCCGGACTAATCAATTCTGACACGCCTTGGAAATTGCTTAAATCTGGACTAACAACATTGAAATTGTTTGCGTTTTCTAAACGAAGCAATTGAGCTAAACTAAGTTTTGAAAGATTCAATTGATTTTGTGCATTGATCTTTTGCAATTCTTCAGAAGCCAATTGTGCCTCTATTTCTTTTAAATTGCCTTCAGGTAAGCTTCCAGCTTCTACCAACTTCTGGATTCTTTCTACTTGCCCTTGGGTAACTCTCAATTGATTTTCACTATTGCTCAATAGCTCTTGATTAAACAATATTTGAAGAAATAGATTCGCAATGTTTAAACTAACATCATTCTGAATTTTTTGAAGGTCATACTTGCTGGATTCATAATCAGCCTGACTTTGCTTTATGCTGTTTAAGGTTTGAAAACCATTGAATAAGGTAAGGCTAGAGGAAAGAGAGAAAGAGTTTGACCTTACTTGTGAACTCGCAAATTGATTGGTAAAAGGGTCAATTGTTTGTCCGAAATTATAGGTATGACTAGCAAAACCGTTAAGACTTGGCAGCGTACTGTATTTAGATTGTTCTAGATTCTGTTCTGAAATCTGAGCCCCAATATTACCCTGCATTATTTGAATGTTATTTTCTAGGGCATGACTGATGCACTCTTCAATGGTCCACTCCTTTTCTTGAGCTGATAATGAAAAGCTTGATAATCCGATTAGGATCATAAGGCTTAAAAGCTTTTTAAAATGGACTAATTTGTGACTCATAAGAAATAGTGATATTAATTCGGATACAAAAATACCGCTTTATAAAGAGAACTGAATATTGTTCGGATGGTCGGCAATACCACTAAATTAATGGCGAATTCAATCTGTAAAACGCTATACTAGCTGAATCTTCTTTCCAAAAGACCTTGAAGTGCCAAAACCATTTCATGATTAGCTTCCCAATTTCTTTTTGCGATTAACTCATTGTTAAAAAACGTTTGACCTTGCTCCAAGGATTCAACTTCATCAAGGGAATTTACAGCATTTAAGAAATCTTCCATCTCGCCCTCAAACAACTCATTTGCATAAAGATAGCGCTCATTTAAACCTATTGCCTCACTAATGCTATCGATGGGTTGGTTTTGGAGCTGATCTTCTATCCTTTTTTCTACTTGATCGGCATATTGTTCATTAAGATCTTGCTGACCCAATACATCTCCTTTAATCTTTTCAAATTCTTGTTCGAGTGATTCTGCAAAAACTGATGAATCAGTTTCAATTATTGATTCTTCTGCACGGTTTTCTTCTTGATCAATTTCTACTTGTTCTATTGCTTTTTCATTGAATTCAGCTTCAGTATCTTTTTCCACCATTGCTGTTTCATCATCTTCAAGAACGTCCATCTCAACAATGATTTCTTCATCTGCACCTAGGTCCTCTTCCTCAACAACATCCATTTCAACAATGATTTCTTCGTCTGTACCTAGGTCCTCTTCCTCAACAACGTCCATTTCAACAATGATCTCTTCCTCTATTTCTAAATCATTTTTTACTGCTGTTTCGACCGCTACATCTTGGTCATCTTTAGTTATTGTTTCTTCAAAAGCCATTTTTGATTGAGCATTCAATTCTGGAACCTCAAATTCTGTGTCTTCAAAATGTTGCTTTTTCGCAATCAAATACTTCAATACTACTGTTGTTTCATGAAGTCGGTTAATCTTGGAAAGAATAACATTTAATTCTAACAATGAAATGCTTGGACCCTCAGACAAACGATCAGAATGGTTCTTAATATTAAGAATTAAGGCTTCAATTTCACGTCTTTTACTTTCTGTATTCATATCAATTGTAAAACTATAGCGGTTAAGGACTATCTTTGCCAACTGATTTCATTCTCAATTGGCATATGTTTCTCGAAAATACAATTAATTCATCAAATTCCAAGGGTTGGATAGAGGTCATTTGTGGCTCTATGTTTTCTGGAAAAACAGAAGAATTAATCCGAAGACTAAAGAGGGCAAAAATTGCAAAACAAAAGGTTGAAATATTTAAACCCAGCATCGATATCAGATACGATGAAGAAGCTGTAGTTTCCCACGACGAGAATCAAATTCACTCTACTCCAGTTCCGGCTTCGGCCAATATTCCGCTTTTAATTCAAGACGAACAAGTCATTGGAATAGATGAGGCACAATTTTTTGACATGGAATTGGTAGGCGTTTGCAATCGCTTAGCAAGTCAGGGCATTAGAGTTATCGTGGCAGGTTTAGATATGGATTATACAGGCAAACCATTTGGACCAATTCCTCACCTTCTTGCAACTGCTGAATATGTAACAAAAGTTCACGCAATTTGCGTGAAATGTGGAAACTTAGCAAATCATTCGTACCGAATGACAGAAAATGAAAATCTAGTAATGCTTGGCGAAACAGAAAGTTATCAGCCGCTTTGTAGAAATTGTTTTTACTCGATGCAATCCAAATAGCCATGGCAAAATTGGAAGGCAAAATTGGCAGTAATCTTCTTGTAATTGATAAGAAGAAAATAAAAAGCAACATCGGTTTTATTAAGAAAAATCTTTTACCTGAAACTAAGGTAATGGTGATGATCAAAGCCAATGCATACGGGCATGGGGCAAAAAACATTGCTCAGTTTATTGAGGAGAATAAGTTGGCTGACTATTTAGGAATAGCAGACGTTAACAGAGGAATTGAATTAAGAAAAGCAGGTATTAGTCTTCCAATAATGGTCAGTAATCCATTGTGTTCACAATTGCAAAATTGTAAAGACTTTAGTTTGGATCCTGTAATTCATAATTGGAAGTTACTTGATAAGCTAGAAGAGATTAGTAATTCTGAAAACTGGACAAAACCACTATCGATACACTTAAAATTCAATACTGGAATGAATCGATTTGGTTTCCAAGCCTCTGATGTTCTCCCTTTATTCGAATTTATTATAGCCAACGAAGGAATAAAATTAATTGGTGCAATGAGTCATCTAAGTTGCTCTGACCAACAAGATGAAGATGAGTTTACCAATAATCAATTCGCTGATTTCTCAAGTATTGAACAACAATTTGAAGGAGTTCTAGAAGATAAAATAATGTTTCACCTTCTCAATACAAATGGATCAATTCGTTTTCCCAAGCATCAATTCGATATGATTCGATCTGGGATTGGAATCTATGGCTTAAGCGATTTTAAGGAAGTTCAGGATCAATTGCTTCCTGTGGCAAAATTAACCTGTACTTTGAATGCCTTGCAATTCGTTAAAAAAGGAGGATCGGTCAGTTACAATAGAAGTGGAAAGCCAAATCGAGACACATGGGTAGGAGTAGTAAGTATTGGTTATGGAGATGGTTTTCCAAGACAACTTGGAAATGGGAATTGGGAATTTGAACTGGAGGGCGAACTATACCCAACAATCGGCAATATTTGTATGGATTTTACCCTTATTGAGCTTGGACCTGAACTAAAGAACCTTAAAGAGGAAGACCAGTTTATCGTATTTGGTGGTTTAAAAAGCATTTATGATTTTGCAGATGCACAAAACACCATATGTTATGAAGTGTTATCTCAAATAAAAGAGTCGGTTCCGAGGCAGCTAGTTTAAGTCATTTCATTAATAAAATCCTGAATAACATCTTTCAAAACATCTTTTTCAGGCAATTGAAATCCACTATATTTGGTGGCTTCTTTTAAGTCTCTTTCAAGTTTAAAATCTTTTTGCTTGGTGCTAAAGAAATGCCCTTCATTTTTCATTCGAGCAGCCAAGTACTCTTGTTCTGTTTGTCCTGCTGTTGGAATAAATATTGCTTTTTTTCCTAAAACACTAAGGTCCATTAAAGAGGAATAACCCGATCTACATAAAATCATCTTTGAAGAACAAATTAGCTTTCCAAGTTCCTTGTGATTGAGGTAATTGTGCTGCTCAACATTTATTGGTTTTATCACAATGTTCTCATGATTATCGGGCAAACCTCTTACCAACACAACTTTCTTCAGTTCATTTAACCCCCCCAATTGTTTGATAATCTGCTTTTCAAATTGGCTTCTATTCGGTTCTGGTCCAGATAAAACAATAAGTAAATCAATTGGATCTGCTGTAGTCTCAATTTCTAAATTTCTGAACCTTGACAATGGCCCAATAAACAATCGATTTTTAAGCAAAGTATTCCCGTGAGAAAGCGCTCCACTTAGATTAGGGCTATTTTCATAGTCTGGCACCCAACAGGCTTGGAATTGAGAAAGTAGTTTCGCTATTTTTCTATCAATGAGCTTAGAAAAAAATGGAACTCTAATTTTCAATTGATGACTGATAATAACCGATGGGACAGATGAATGAAAACATCCGTATCTATTGTCTGAAATGATTCCATCAATATCATATTCCGCTACTATTTTTTCAATTAAATTATTCTCTTTTTTAATTGATTTCACTAAGCCAGGAATCTGAAATAATAAGCTAAGGCTCATTGGAAGGTAATTTGAATACTTGATGGGATAACCTTCAATATTAACAAATCGAAGGTTTGGGAACTCCTCTTTTAAAAGAGTAAGTGCATCCCCATTTGAACCAATAATAACCTCTAAATTTTGCTTAACAAGTTCGTTGACAACCGGGACGCAACGACTGGCATGACCAAGACCCCAGTTTAATGGTGTTACTAATATTCTTTTTTGCTTAGCCAAGACCCATCAAAGATAGCTAAATTTGAGGCCAATGAAAGCAATAATTAGTGGCGCAAGCAAAGGAATAGGAAGAGCAATAAGTTTAATGCTGAATCAACTAAACTATGAACTAATTTTGATCGCAAGAGATAAAGCTGGGCTAGATTCTTTGATTAATGAATTTCAGAATGAAACTCCATCAAACATACTTTTAGCAATAGACTTAAGTAAAGAAGAATCCTTTCTAGAGATCCAAAATCTGCTTTCTAAAGCTCCAAATATCCACCTACTGATTAATAATCTAGGTTCTTATTTCGAAGATAGCCCAAGCAAGATTGACCTGAATCAATTGAATCAACTCCTGCTTAATAATTTAAACTCTGCCATTGCATTAAGTCAAATTTGCATCCCTTTTTTTGAAAGAAACAATCAAGGACACATCATTAACATTGGATCGGTTTTAAGTCACCAGCCAAGTATTGAAGCAAGCTCGTATAGCATAAGCAAGTATGCATTAAAGGCTTGGACAGATGGTTTGAGAATGGAATTAAAACCGAAAGGAATAAAAGTTAGTGCTATTTATCCCGGCCCTACTAATTCAGCTTCTTGGGATCAAAATCATCCCTTAATTCCGAAACTAATGAAACCAGAAGCTGTTGCAGAAGCTGCGAAAGCAATGATTAGCATTGATGATTCCGCTTTAATGGAAGAAGTTTATTTAAGTCCTATGAACTTATAGTCCTATACGTGGACTTAACACAATATTTGAATTGTTTCCAGCCCTATCTTGTAGATACCCTTGATAATAGATGGAATCAATATTTACTGCTTTAATGAAATCAAGGCCATCAATATCAAATCGAATTTCTCCTTCAATGCCTTTAATCGTTCTGATATTTTCTACGATAGGAACTCTGTAATTTAAAGCGCTTAATGCGCTATCTTGACCATTCTTAATGCTGAAAATACTAACAATGAAATTTGAGGTGTCTAAGGAATTTTCACGAACGCCAACATCGCCATCCCCATCTGTAAAGCCCAATCGCCATACGGCAGTAGCATCGCTTGTTTTCGTGAATTCACGAATAGTAAGAACAGGTGTGTCTGGAAAATCTTTATCACGTTCACACCCTACAATTAGCAGCAAGATAAAAACACTTATCCCTATTTTTGTTGCTTGAAGCATAAGGTTAAAGTTAAGAGAAATAAATAATTAACTTGGAAAAGAAGTTGAAATGAATCGATCCGAGATCCGTCAAAAAATATTCAATTCTGAAGCTTCAAACTTTCTTTCAAATTGTTTGGATGTCTTTCAATACCAATACAAAAACAATCCAGTCTATAGGTCCTTTTGTGAACATAGAAATGCCAATCCAGAAAATGTATTCGCCCTTAAAGATATTCCCTTCCTTCCAATAAGTTTTTTTAAAACCCATGAGGTTAAGTGCTCAACAAAAAATCCAATGATTAGTTTTTCAAGTAGTGGCAGTACTGGAATAACAACGAGCAAACATCATCTTTTTGAGGAAGAGCTTTATATAGAAAGTTTTACCAAATCCTTTGAACGAATTTATGGGAGTGTTCAAGATTATTGCATCTTGGGATTGCTTCCGAATTACTTAGAACGATCTGGTTCTTCCTTAATCTACATGGTGAATCATTTTATTGAAAAAAGCAACGATGCAAGAAGTGCCTTTGTTTTGTACAATCAAGAAGATTTATGCAATACCTTAAATGACTTGGCTAAAACCAAAACAAAAACATTATTAATAGGTGTTTCTTTTGCTCTGCTTGATTTCATTGAACACTTTCAAGTTGATTTCAATGAGCAATTAATTGTTATGGAAACAGGTGGAATGAAAGGAAGAAAAAAAGAGTTGGTTCGGGCTGATTTGCACCAACAATTAAAAAAAAGTTTTGGTTTAGAACAAATCCATTCTGAATATGGGATGACCGAATTATTGTCTCAAGCATATGCAATAAAGGACGGACTATTTATCACTCCTCCTTGGATGAGTTTGTTAATTCGGCAGGCAGACGACCCATTTAGTTGGGCAAAAGAGAAACACATTGGTGGAATAAACGTGATCGATTTAGCGAATTTAGATTCTTGTAGTTTTATTCAAACTGATGATCTAGGCAAGAAAAATGAAAAGGAGGAGGTGGAAATATTGGGTCGATTTGATCAATCTGAACTGAGAGGCTGCAATCTACTATTGACTTAATGTTTCACCTTGTAAATTGCCTTTTTACCTGGTTTATATTTCTCTAATTTCAATTGAATATCCCTAAGAATTGATCGATACCCCCAATTCATTTCATTAATGATCAATCCCTTTTTTATATAATTCTCATTGTTGGGAAGAGGCGTTTTCAATTCGAAATCATCGGCCATGATAATCAACTCCCCATTCGAATTATACATTTCATAATCAATCAAATGCCTCGACCAAGACAAGAGATAAGATCCATCAAAAGATCTAGAAGTGCTGTAAATTCTCTTTCTGATGCTGTGCTGACTTAAAAACAGGATGTAATCTGCCTGGAAATTTTTCATGATTTTCTCAAGGTCCCCAGATTTAAGAATGGAAGAAATATCCTTTCCCATATGTCCAGTTGGCTTGGTTTTGTAAATGCTTCTTATTCTATTTTGAATGGACTGAAGTTCAACAGCCGGAATGATAGAATAATTGAATTTATTATGCGGTTTTAAAAGCTGCTTTAGTAGACTATCTTGCACAGCTTTAAAAACTTGATTTTGTCCACCCAGATTATTAATTGAATCAATTTCAGCTGCATCGAACTCAATCAAAAAATCAAAAGATTGGTAAGGAACTACCAGAATATTTGGCGATTGTGCATTTAAGCAATATCCAAATAGCGTAAAAAGGATAGCAAGCGTAAGTTTCCGAAAGGCCTTAAACAACATTGATTAAATAATAGTTCTTCTTCCCTTTTTGCAACAACAAATAACGGTCCAATAATAGATCCTTTTTTCTAAGCTCCTTTGAAAGGCCTACCTTTGTTTTATTGATGCTCATACCATTGTTTTCTATCAATCTTCTTGCTTCACCATTTGACTGGCAAGCTTTAGCATCTTGGACTACAAAATCAATAATAGGAATCCCGTCTTCTAACTTCCCTCGACTAATCTCTGCCTGAGGAACTCCATCAAAAATGCTCAAGAAATCACCTTCTGATAATTGCTTTAAATTCTCTTCTGTTGACTTTCCAAAAAGTATTTGCGATGCCATTAAAGCTTGATTAAAATCCTTCTCAGAATGCACCCTAATGCAAATGTCTTTTGCAAGTCTTTGCTGTAAAATCCTTTGATGAGGCGCTTCATTGTGCTGAGATTCAATTTCTTCAATTGTATTTTGATCCAGAAGAGTAAAAATTCGAATGTATTTTGAGGCATCTTCGTCACTTACATTTAGCCAAAACTGGTAAAATTGATACGGAGAGGTTCTGTTTTTATCCAACCAAACATTCCCCCCTTCAGATTTCCCAAACTTAGAGCCATCTGACTTGGTAATTAGTGGGCATGTTAATGCAAAAGCTTGAGATTGAGACTTTCTTCTAATCAATTCTGTGCCAGTAACCATATTTCCCCATTGATCTGAACCTCCCATTTGGATCATGCAATTGTGGCTTTGGTGCAAATGAAAAAAATCATATCCTTGAACCAATTGGTAAGAAAACTCAGTGAATGAAATTCCAGAATCCATCCTGTTTTTTACTGAATCCTTTGCTATCATGTAGTTGACAG
This sequence comes from Vicingaceae bacterium, assembly GCA_965218715.1. Classification (GTDB taxonomy): domain Bacteria; phylum Bacteroidota; class Bacteroidia; order Flavobacteriales_E; family Vicingaceae; genus CBDCLY01. The sequence goes on along the minus strand of CBDCLY010000038.1, from coordinate 51,640 downwards.
TAATGTGTTTTCCTACATTTCGCATAAAATCTAAAAAAGAAAAATCTTTGAACCAGTCATAGTTATTTACCATTTTAGCTCCATTTTTTCGATTTGGATCAAAATCAAGAAATTGCTCCAATTGCTTCTTCTGGCAATTGAGATTATGATTCAATACCTCTTCAGAAAGAAATACTCGTTCTTCTGACTTTCCAGATGGATCACCAATCATCCCGGTTGCACCTCCAACTAAGGCTATCGGCTGATGACCAGATTGTTGCAAATGGGTTAGCAACATAATTGGAACAAGGTTTCCTATGTGAAGAGAATCCGCAGTTGGATCAAAACCAACATAAGCAGTTGTCATTTCTTTAAGCAACTGCTCTTTAGTTCCAGGCATTATATCGTGCAACATGCCTCTCCATTCCAATTCTTTTACAAAATCCATTGGGTAAAATTTTGGCAAAGATACATATTCACAGCAAGTTCGAACTGCTTAATTCTATTGCTTATTCTTAATTTTGATGAAATTCCATTCATGATTTTAGTTAGCGGCGGAACAGGGCTTATTGGCAATTATTTACTTCTTAATTTATGCAAAAAGCCTTGTTCGATAAGGGCCTTATACACTAATGAAGAAAGTTTATTAAAAACAAAAAAGTTTTTCAATGCCATGCATTTAAAGGCCGAGGCCGATACAATTGAATGGTTGAAAGTAGACATCAATGATCGTGCAGAATTAGAAGCTGCCTTTGAAGGAATTAATCGAGTTTATCATTGTGCTGCGCTTGTTTCATTTTCTAAAAGTGACGCTGAAGATTTGATGGAAACTAATGTTCAGGGCACCTCAAATATGGTGAACATTTCATTGGACAAACAAATTGAAAAATTCTGTTATGTGAGTTCTGTAGCAGCTGTTGGATCGGCAATCAATACTGGAGATCTAATTACAGAGAATTGCAATTGGGAAAACAGCAAAAAATCTAGTGATTATTCCATTTCAAAATACCTTGCAGAAAATGAAGTTTGGAGAGCAGGTGAAGAAGGCTTAAACATTGTGATTGTGAACCCAGCTACCATTTTGGGATTTGGAAATTGGAACCGTGGCAGCTCAGCAATTTTTAAAACTATAAAAAAGGGATTGTCCTTCTTTCCTTCTGGCGCTAATGGTTTTGTAAGTGTTAACGATGTGGTAAATGCGATGACCTTATTAATGGAAAGTGATATTAGTCATGAACGGTTCATTTTGGTCAACAAAAACTATAGTTTTAAAACTGTCTTTAGTCTAATGGCTAAATCGCTAGAGAAAACTCCACCAAAAATTTATGTTCCAGAACGTTTGGCAATGATCTTTGCAGTTTTTATGGGATTCTTTTCAAAAATTGGTCTAACAAATTCTCCAGTAAATTCTCAAAGCACAAAAACGGCCTACTCGATGAGAGCATATTCTTCAGAAAAATTAATTAAGCAATGCAATTTCGAAATGCTTGATTTTGAGAAGGAAATAGAAAACTATGGTCGACTTTATCTAAAGTATCCCAATCTATGGGATTGAATCTTCAGGATATTGAGAGGCATGTTTCTTTTTCAATGTGGCAGTTCTTTGGCTAAGGTTGGCCAAAACAATATCATAGATGCGCTCTAATTCTTTAGGGTCTTTTAAATAGTAAGCTAAATTGCTATCAAATTCTATTTGATTACTATTCACTTTCTTTAAGGCGCTTGCGTAAACACTATCTTTTAAATATAGGCTGTCGTTGCCTCTATGATAACCAAGCCGAACAATGGATTCTGCAACATGCACTTCTGTTAAAACAATGGCAAAATCTTCTGGAGATAAAACATATTCAGGAATACTTTCTTCCTCTTTACAAGAGAAAATCAATAATAATAGTGCAAGGCAAAAGGCTCTAATCATCTTGCATCAAAGTTCATCCGCATTCCTTTTTTTGATTCATCGAATATCCCTCCATCGTAGGCCAAGTGACCACTAACCCATGTTTTTATAACTTTTGAAGAAAAGCTTGTTCCTTCAAAAGGAGACCATGCGCATTTTGATAAAATATTGGAAGTGTTAACCTTCCATGAATCATTTAAATCGACCAATACCAAATCGGCAAAATAGCCTTCCCTAAGGTATCCCCTTTTCTCTATTTGGAAACATTTCGCAACTGCATGACTTGTTTTTTCAACCAATTGAGTTAGACTTATTTTCTCTTGTTTGTTTAATTCTAATAAAGCAACTAATGCATGTTGAACCAAAGGGCCACCGCTAGGTGCCTTAAAATAGGATTGATTCTTTTCCTCAAGAGTATGCGGCGCATGATCGGTTGCAATTACGTCTATCTTATTTTCCCTTACTGCTTTTAATATTTGATCTCTGTCATTTTTCGATTTAACAGCAGGGTTCCATTTAATTAGGCTTCCTTTTTCTTGATAATCTTTTTCACTAAACCAAAGATGATGAATACACGCTTCTGCCGTTATTCTTTTTTCTTCTAAAGGAGTTTGGTTGCTGAATAATTCCAATTCTTTTGCAGTTGATATGTGCAATACATGCAATCTTGTATCGTACTTTTTTGCAAGCTCTACTGCCTTTGAGGAAGAAAGGTAACATGCTTCTTCGCTTCTAATTTTGGGATGCATTCCCATTGGGACATCTTCTCCAAACTGATCTTTCGCATGATTAATGTTTCTTCTAATTGTGGCCTCATCTTCACAATGTGTTGCAATTAGCATTGGGCATTCTCTAAAAATATCTCTTAATACCTCTTCTTGATCAACTAACATGTTGCCAGTAGATGACCCCATAAACACCTTAACACCACAAACTTCTTTTCCATTTGTTTTAAGAACCTCATCTAAATTATCATTAGATGCACCCATAAAAAAGGAATAATTGGCCAAGGATTTTGAATTTGCCAATTGGTACTTATCTTCTAACAACTCTTGTGTTAAGGTATTCGGAACGGTGTTAGGCATTTCCATGAAACTTGTTATTCCACCAGCTACTGCTGCTTTTGCTTCGGTATAAATTTCTGCTTTATGTGTTAATCCTGGTTCTCTAAAGTGAACTTGATCATCGATCATTCCAGGCAACAAATACAGGCCGTTTGCATCAATTACTTTTTCCATTGGTTTTGGGCTTAAGCCCAAGCGGCTAATTTCAGAAATATACGACCCTTCAATTCTTAGATCGGCTTTGAAAACCTCTCCTTCATTTACACACTTTGCTCCTTGAATTAACACCTTAGTTCTCCCTTTTGTATTTTTTAAACCACGAAGAAACTCTTAAATAAATAATTCCTAAAAACGCTTCTTTTATTATTCCTGAGTTCATTTTGCTTTCTCCTTCTTGCCTATCTGTAAAGATAATTGGCACCTCAACTAATTTAAATCCAAACTTCCATGCGGTAAATTTCATTTCAATTTGAAAGGCATATCCCTTAAACCTTACAGCATCCAAATCAATTGTTTCTAAGACCTTCCTTTTATAACATTTAAATCCAGCGGTTGAATCATGAATAGACATTCTCGTAATAAAACGAACATAGACAGAGGCATAATAGGACATGAGCACCCTTCCCATTGGCCAATTCACCACATTTACACCTGTAACATATCTAGAACCTATTGATAAATCAGCACCTCCATTTGAACAAGCTTCATACAGTCGAACTAAATCATCTGGATTATGGCTAAAATCGGCATCCATTTCAAATAGGTATTCATAGCCCTTCTCTAATCCCCATTTAAACCCATGAATATATGCGGTACCAAGGCCTTGCTTAGCTTCTCTTTCTTCAATAAATAGTCTGTCCTTATAAGTTTCCATTAAACTTTTAACCAACATGCCTGTCCCATCTGGTGAACCATCATCAACTATAAGCAAGTCAAAATCAATTGGCAAAGAGAATACCTTTTCAATCATTCTCTGAATGTTTTCTAACTCATTATAAGTTGGTATGATTACAAGTCTCTTTTCCATGATAATAGCTGCTAAAATAGGAATTACCCCTCGAATTCCTTTTTTTGAAACCTTAATCTTTCATAAAGGAATCAACAATTTCAAAAAATTCATTTGGGGCCTCAGCATGAACCCAATGCCCAGCCCCTTCAACTTCAATTAGATGATGTTTAGGAAACAACTTACTCATTCGATTATTGCTTTCTTCAAGGATGTAATTTGATTGGGCACCTTTGATGAATAAAGTTGACCCTATGTGTATTTTATCACTAACATTCCATTCACTTATTGGAATAATTTCACTGGAAATAGTCGACAAATTGAATCTCCATGCCAATTGATTCTCCTCTTTCCAATACAAATTTTTAAGTAAAAATTGACGAACACCCTTTTCTGCAATTGAATTGCTAAGCAACTCATCTGCTTCTTTTCGACTCTTAATAAAATCAAAATCTAAACTTTCCATAGCATCAATCAAACTGTAATGGTGCACTTTATATTTAGCCGGTGCAATATCAACAATGATTAACTTTTCAACTAAATCTGAATAATTTACTGCGAATTCCATGGCAACTTTTCCACCCATAGAATGCCCAATTATTGAAACTTCTTTCAACTGATGAGTGGTAATAAACAAGTGCAAATCTTCAACCATCGAGAGGTAAGAAAACTCCTTTTGATGGAGTGATTTCCCATGGTTTCTTTGATCAATAAGCCAGACCTCCCAATCTTCTGACAGTTTTTTCCCAAGTGTCATCCAATTATCAAGAGATCCAAACAAACCGTGTAAAATTATTAGAGGCTTGCCTTCTCCTAGTTTTTTAAAATTTAATGGTATTCCTGCCATTTTATCTCCCTAATCGTTTTAAATACAATTGTATGGTATTTTCCAATCCATAATAAAGAGAGTCTGCAATTAGCGCATGACCAATGGATACCTCTAACAAATTGGGTATTCCAGTTCTGAAAAATGCTAGATTTTTCAAATCCAAATCATGGCCCGCATTTAAACCTATCTCCATCTCATGAATGTACTTGGCCGCTTTTTGAAAAGGTAAAATTGCCGAACCTGGGTCTGATTCGTAATTCGCTGCATAAGATCCTGTATACAATTCAACCCGATCCGTTCCAGTTTCTTTAACCCTTAATAATGCATTCTTCTCAGCGTTCATAAAAATGGCTACACGCCCCACATGAGGTTTTAATTTTTGAATGAACTCCTTCAAGCTTACTAAATTGGTTTCTAGATCCCATCCAGAATCTGAGGTAAGCGCATTTGGTGGGTCAGGCACTAGGGTGACCTGGTCTGGTTTAGTTTCTCGAATCAAATCAATGAATTTTTTCGATGGATATCCTTCTATATTAAATTCGGTTTGAACCACCTTTTTTAAATCAAGTGCATCTTGATACCGAATGTGTCTTTCATCTGGCCTTGGATGAATGGTGATTCCTTCAGCTCCAAACTTTTCACAATCTTTCACCACCTCTATTAGATTGGGATTATTCCCCCCTCTTGCGTTTCTGAGAGTTGCTATTTTATTGACATTGACACTTAATCTACTCATCTTTATTGACTAATATTGTACGGAAACAGCAAAGTTAGCGTTTATCCGTCAAGATGGTTGCAATTGAACTTTTAAGTGATGAAATCCCGCCTTTAAAAACCTCCGACCTTGGTGCTACAGCATTAATTTGGATGGAGGAATTTAAGTTGACGGAGTTGCCTGTTGTTCACCAAGAAAAATTTTTAGGCCTTATCCAGGAAGCTGATATTTTAGACCTTAGCCAACCAGAAGAAACCATTGCTAATCACACTTTTAGTCTTGAAAAAGCTTTCGTTTATCAGCATGAACATGTTTATGAGGTGATCAGTAAAATGGCATCACTTCATTTAAGCTGTATTCCTGTATTAAATGAAAAAGATCACTTTTTAGGGGTGATCTCTTTAGCGATTCTTATTGATAGGATTTCGAAACTTGCCGCAATGAAAGACCCAGGAGGAATATTACAATTGGCATTAAATGTCAATGATTATTCACTTTCTGAAATTGCAAGGATAGTAGAAAGTAATGATGCTAAAATACTGAGCTCCTACATTTATACCCATGAAGACTCTACAAAAATGGATGTTACCATAAAAATTAATAAACCAGATTTATCAGGGATCATCCAAACCTTTGAGCGCTACAATTACAATGTAGTTGGCACCTTTCATAAAAGTGAAATGGAGGACGATATGCAAAGAAGGTATCAAGCCTTTATCAATTATTTAAACATGTAGAATGCTCAGGTTTATTCTATTATTCATCGCTGGATTTGGACCTGGATTAATTTTTTCCCAAGCATTCAAAATAAACCCTGTAGAGACGGATAGTTTGCTGTTTGAGCACCCTGATAAAGTGATTCAAAACATTCAAATTGTTGGCAATGACATTACCAAAAATCACATCATTCTTAGAGAACTAAGCTGGCAGTTAAATGACACCATATCATCAGAAAATTTCTTATCCGAATTAGAGCAATCTAAAAAGAACCTGCTGAATACTTCTTTATTCAACTTTGTGAAAATTGATTGGGCACTGTTGGATCCTTCACACGTTTTTATTGTTGTAAATGTTAAGGAGAGGTGGTACTTATTTCCAGTTCCCATATTTGAAATAGACGATAATAATTTCAATACTTGGTGGAAAGACAAAGACTACTCCAGAATAAATTATGGTATGAATGTAATTCGAAATAATTTTAGAGGAAGAAAAGAAAAGCTAAGCCTTACTGCTCAATTTGGATTCACTGAACGATTAAGATTAAAATACACTGTACCTTATATCAATAAGTCTCAGAAAGTAGGTTTCGGCACTAAATTCTCTTATAATAGATTGGATCAAATAGCTTACACTTCGGACGACAATGAAAGGCTTCAATTTAAAAGCAATGACAAGGATGCAACGCAAAACCTTGGTTTAGGATTTAATTTTAGTTTTAGAAAAAAGATATTCAATACCCATTACATAGGCTTGGATTATGATCGGTATTCAATTCTTGATACTGTTGTTCAACTTAACCCAGAATACCTTGGAGGAGGGAATCATAAAAACCAATTCTTTAGCTTTTACTATCAATTCATCCACGACAAAAGAGACTCCAAAAATTATCCTTTAGAAGGGTCCTTGTTCTCTGCTCGATTTAAAAAATCAGGTCTAGGAATAAATAAGGATGGAATAGATCTGGGCAACATCAGTCTCTTACATAAAAAATACTACGATCTTAAAAACCGTTTTTATTTTGCCCATTCCCTTCGAACAGAACTAGCATTAAACAACAACCAACCTTATCTTCTTCAAAATGGATTAGGATATAGTTCAAGTTTTGCCATTCGAGCATATGAATACTATGTTATTGATGGTCAGAACATTGGTTTAGCAAAAACACAATTAAAATATCAATTGATTCGCCCAAAAGTGGCAAGCATTCCATATATTCCGTATGAAAAAATAAGTGAGTTTCACTACTCCCTATACATTGGAGTTTTTGGCGATTTGGCCTATGTTGAGGACAATACTGGATACCCAAATAATCGCTTAGCAAATACCTGGCAGTATAGCACCGGAGTAGGATTGGATTTCATTTCCTATTACGACGTCGTACTTAGATTAGAATATTCTTTAAATAAATTGGGAGAAAGCGGATTATTTCTTCACTTTGTAGCTCCAATCTAAAATGATGACAATAGCAGTTTATGGTAAATCTTTAGCACAAGGGCAATTAAAAGTTGTACTAGAGAGTATCCATAATCTTATTCGAGATGGTATAAAAATAAAACTACATCAAGGTATAGCAAGTCAATTTGGAAATGACATTCCAAAAGAAGTCCTCTTTTTTAAGGACTACATTGATCTAATTCCTGAAACAGATTTTTTAATTAGTATTGGAGGAGATGGAACTTTTCTAGAAGCAGTCTCCATGATTAGAAATTCTGGCATCCCAATTCTTGGTGTCAATGCCGGCCGTTTGGGTTTTCTCTCCAACACAGCATTGAACGAGTTTGAGCATGCAATCCACTGTTTAATTTCCAATAAGTTTAACCTTGAAGAAAGGACACTCTTAAAGTTGGAAGGCGAAGATTTCAGTTTTGATGGTTACCCCTATGCATTGAATGAAATAAGTCTCCTAAAACGTGACAGTTCTTCGATGATTACCGTAGATGTAAAAGTTGATGGTATTCATTTAAACACCTACTGGACTGATGGCTTAATTGTAGCTACAGCAACAGGATCCACTGCCTACTCTTTAAGTGGTGGTGGCCCTATTTTGTTTCCCGGAAGCGGAAACTTTGTGATAACACCAATTGCACCCCACAATTTAAATGTTAGACCAATCGTGATTAGCGATGGATCTATTTTAGAAGTTCAAGTTAAAGGCAGAACGGACTCCCATTTAATTGCCTTGGACAGCAAATCTGAAAAAATTAAAAACAATTCTTGCTTCAAAATTCAAAAGGCTACTCATACCGTTTCCCTAGTTCAGCTTGAGAATGACAGCTTCATTCAAAGTTTAAGAAATAAATTAAATTGGGGTTTTGATAAAAGAAATGAGTAGAATATCATTTTAATCGGCGTTTTATAAAGAATTATCTGGTTATATTTGCGTTTCGTGCGAAAATACAGCTTACATATTATTCTATTTTGCCTGGTGCTATTATTGCCCCAACTGGCTGATGCTCAGCGCTGGAAGCAATACAGAAGACAAATTACTGGTGGAATAGGAGTAACCAACTTTCTAGGCGATTTAGGAGGTGCTAACGACATTGGTCGCGATGGTTTGGTAGATTTAGACTTTGTTGCCACTCGTCCATCTCTAATGGTCGGTTATAGATACCAGTTAAATAGTTATATTTTTCTTAGAACAAATTTATCTTGGGGAATTCTTAAAGGCGATGATGCGAACACGCTTGAAGTGGCTAGAAGAGGAAGAAATTTACATTTTAGATCTGGGTTTCTTGAAGTAAATGGATTAGTAGAACTTTACTTGATTCAAAATTCACGAGGAAATTTATACAGGTTAAGAGGGGTAAGAGGAAGAAAAGGAATTGCCATGGACTTGTATGTTTTTGGTGGTATTGGTTTCATGTATTTCAATCCTAAAACAGAATACCAAGGACAATGGATAGCTCTTCAACCTATTGGCACAGAAGGTCAAGGTTTGCCAGATGGCCCATCTCCATACAAAAGAACAACATTTACTATCCCTTATGGCGTAGGAGTAGGTAAATCCATAGATCGATACTGGGCTGTAAATGTTGAATTTACCATGAGAATGACATTTACTGATTACATTGATGATGTAAGTGGTTCTTATTATGGAAGACAAAACATATTTGATGAAAAAATAAAAGCTGGGGCGTCTGTTCCTGAAGCCAATAGAGCTGCAGCTCTCTCAGATCGTAACATCTATAATTTAACGGCTCCTGGAAGAATACCAGATGGCTTAGATTTAGTTGGAGAGCAGAGAGGAGACCCTACAGACAGAGATGCTTTTATGACAGGGCTTATTACTGTTTCCAGAAAAATAGTTAAAAGAAGAAGAAGTCGACCAAAGTTCTAAATACTAAACGACTCATCAATCCGTTTCTCGACCATGAAAAAAAGCGTATTCGTTTGCTTTTTAATGCTAGCGTCCATTTTTGGTCTAAACGCTCAAAAGAAAACTTCAGAATTTGGTGTCTTTATTGGAAGATCTTATTATTTGGGAGAAGTTAATCCAAATAAACATTTCGGAAATGATATCGGAAGCCTGGCTTATGGCCTTTCATTTAGATATAATCTGAATAAACGTTATAGTTTAAGGAGCACTCTTGTCAAAACAAAATTAAGGGGGAAGGATGAATTGAGTAGCATAGAATTTAATCAATTGAGATTGAACGAATTCACTACCAATTTAACAGAGCTCTCTGCTAGAATAGAATTTAACTTTTTGCCTTATGCAGTGGGCGACCCAAAGCACTTCTTTTCTCCATACTTATTTGTTGGTGCAGCTTACTATTCATATAACCCAACAGCAACATTAAATGGTGTTGAAATCGGTAATGAAGCCACTGAAGCTGGCAATGGAATGGCGGCTCCCCTTTGGGCCAGGAATTAAACTAAGCATCGGAAATCGTCTTAGTTTTAATGCTGAATGGGGGTTTAGAAAAACTTCAAATGATCATCTAGACGGACTAAGTAATCGATTCAATATATTATTAGAACAAGGAAAAGAGTATGATAATGATTGGTATGTCATCTCTGGATTTGAACTTACCTACAAGATTAATAAGGTAGGTCCATGCCCTGTTTATGAATTTTAATTTTGCTTTAATAATCGGATATTTGCCAGCCTGAAAAAATGATGAGCTCACCTAAGCATATTAACAAAGAGAACCTTCCAAATCACATCGCAGTGATAATGGATGGCAATGGAAGGTGGGCAAAGAAAAATGGCAAGGCCAGAGTGTTTGGGCATCGAAATGGCGTGAAATCTGTTCGTGAAATAACAGAAGGCGCAGCGGAATTAGGAATAAAGTACCTAACATTATATGCATTCTCAACTGAAAACTGGAATAGACCCAAAGCAGAAGTAAATGCATTAATGACGCTTTTGGTGAGTACGATATCAAAAGAGACCAAAACACTTAACAAAAATAATATTCAACTAAATGCTATTGGCAATTTAGAATCTTTGCCGAAAAGTTGCATCCAAGAATTAAATAAGGCAATAGAAATTACTTCAGCGAATTCTGGGATGACTTTAACCTTAGCCCTCAGTTATAGTTCTAGGTGGGAAATCTTAAAAGCGGTTAATTCGCTGTTAAATGATGTTAAATCCGGCGCAAAGGAAATTGAAAATGTTAGCGAAAGCGATTTCACGGATTATCTTTGCACCGCAAATATGCCAGACCCTGAATTATTGATTCGAACAAGCGGAGAATTGAGAATTAGTAATTTTTTGATGTGGCAATTGGCCTACGCAGAATTGTACTTTACCAATAAATTATGGCCTGATTTCAGGAAAGAAGACTTATGGGATGCAATACTTGATTATCAAGGAAGAGAGCGTCGATTTGGAAAAACTAGTGAACAATTAGATGACGCATCGCAAAATACATAATTACTTATTACTCTTTTTAGCTGTTTGTTTTTCCAATTGTCTTTGGAGTCAAATTTCAGCTAGCTCTAGCCTAGATGTTTTGGACTATACCTCTCCTAGAACTTTTGAGATTGGAGGGATTAATGTTGTAGGAACCCAGAACCTAGACCACACTGCTTTAATTGCAATTTCGGGTTTAGATGTTGGACAAGAAATTCAAGTCCCAGGAGAACAAGTTTCTAAGGCGATAAAAAAACTTTGGAGTCAAGAATTGTTTACAGACATTAGCATCAATGCTTCAAAGGTTCAAGGAGATTTAATCTTTTTACAAATTCTTGTAGAGGAAAGGCCGAGATTGTCAAAATTTAGATTTAAAGGAGTTAGAAAAGGGAAGCAAGAGTCCCTTAGGGAAGATATTCGCCTAATTCGCGGAAAGGTGGTTACTCCAAATCTAATAAGCAATACTAGAAATGTTGTTTTGAATCATTTTGTGGATAAGGGATATTACAATGCTGAGGTTGATATCGTGCAAAGTCCAGACACGAGCCTAAAAAATAGCACAGTAATTACTATTCACGTAAAAAAGAACGAAAGAATAAAAGTTAAAGACATCTTCATTAATGGAAATGAAGCATTGGCAGACAAAGCAATTCGTCGCGCAATGAAAAACACCAAAAGGAAAAAATTTATTCGTCTTTTTAAAGCATCTAAGTTCATCCAAAACGATTACGAAATTGATCAGAAATCAATAATTGCCAAGTACAATTCAAAAGGATACAGAGATGCAAAAATTGCCAATGATTCCATAGTTCACATTAATAAGAAAAGGCTAAGTGTTTACCTTGATGTAGTAGAAGGAGATCAATATTATTTTGGAAATATTAATTGGATAGGGAATACAAAATTCAGCAATGAAGAATTGGATAGAATCTTAGGCATAAAAAAGGGGGATTTATTTAACCAGGAACTTTTCGATCAGCGAATATACCAAGACCCTAGCGGAAGAGACATCAGCTCTTTATACTTAGACGATGGTTATTTATTTTTTCAACCCAATGTAGTAGAAAAGCAAGTTAGAAAAGATACGATTGACTTTGAAATTCGTCTTAGAGAAGGCCAGCAAGCTAGAATTAACAAGGTAACTATCATTGGAAATACAAAAACTAACGACCACGTTATTCGAAGAGAAATAAGAACAAATCCAGGCGATCTATTTAGTCCGCTCAGACATAATTCGTACCCAAAGAGAATTATTGCAATTGGGCTATTTTAATCAAGAAAATTTAGGTGTAAATCCTGTTCCTGATCAATCTAGTGGAACAGTAGATATCGAATATGTTGTTCAAGAACAACCATCTGATCAAGTAGAACTTTCTGGTGGTTGGGGCGGCGGCCGTGTGGTAGGAAGTCTTGGTTTGTCATTCAATAATTTCTCTGCAAAACGGTTTTTTCAAGAAGGATGCTTGGAAACCATTGCCTGCGGGTGACGGACAGCGTTTGAGCTTAAGAGCCCAAACGAACGGACAATTTTTTCAATCGTATAACATCTCATTTACTGAACCCTGGTTAGGAGGTCGAAAACCAAATAGCTTAAGTATTAGTGGTTATTTTCTAAGCAAACCAACGGTGCAGAAAAAACAATTCAAAGTGAAACGGGACAAACAATTCTTAACCCCAATAGACAGGCTTTGGGAATTTGGGGAGCCTCTGTAGGATTAGGTAGAAGGTTAACATGGCCAGATGATTTTTTCACCATTTACAATGAGGTTAGTTATCAATATTATGATCTGCAAAACTGGGGGAATTTCATATTTGGAACAGGTTATGCACACAACTTGAGTTTTAAAACCGTTTTTTCTAGAAACTCAATTGATGCACCTATTTATCCTAGAAGTGGATCACAAACTTCCCTTTCTCTCCAAATTACTCCTCCGTTTTCATTATTTGACAATAGAGAAAATTATGATGGACTGAGTAATCAGGAACGTTATAAAACTAGTCGAATTCCATAAATGGAAATACAATTCTTCTTGGTTCACTACTTTGGCAGGAAAGCTAGTGCTAAATTCTAAAGTTGGATTTGGTTACCTAGGAAACTACAATGACAATTTAGGCCAATCTCCATTTGAAAGGTTTTACCTTGGAGGTGATGGACTTAGTGGTTTCAATTTAGATGGAAGTGAAATAATTGCTCTAAGAGGCTATGCTGATAGAGCACTTTCTCCAAACGTTGGGGCATCTGTCGTAAGTAAGTATACGATGGAGATAAGGTATCCTTTCTCCTTAAATCCAACTGCTACAATTTATGGCCTAGCTTTTGCAGAAGCCGGAAATTCATGGTTTGATTTTGACCAATTCTCTCCTTTTGAGGTAAGAAGATCAGCCGGTGTTGGGGTCAGAATTTACATGCCGTTCTTTGGATTGTTAGGATTAGATTGGGGTTATCGTTTTGATGAAATCCCAGGTGTAACAGACCCAAATCAGAAAACTGAATTTCACTTTACAATCGGTGGAAACATTGGAGGTTGGTAATAAAAATTATAATGGTTCACATGAAAAAACACATTCAGCTTCTATCTTGTTCTCATAACATTGTTAAGCTTCAATGCAGTAAAAGCTCAAAAATTTGCTTTCATTGACACTCAATATATTTTGCAAAATGTGCCAGAATATAGAGAGGCAAAAAAACAATTGGATGGGCTTTCAGAACAATGGCAAAAGCAATTGGAAAGCAAATACAAACAAATTGACAAGATGAACCTTGATTATCAAGCCGAGGAAATTTTGCTTACTGATCAAATGAAAAAATAAAAGAAGGGAAGCAATTGTTAAAAAAGAACAAGAAGCATTAGATTTTAAAAAATCAAAATTTGGTGTTGATGGCGAACTTTTTAAAAGAAGAAAAGAATTGATCAAACCAATTCAAGAAAAAATTTATCAAGCTGTTCAAGGAAACTGCCAACGTTGGTAGATACGCTATAATATTCGACAAATCCAGTAATTTAACCATGGTTTATGCAAATCCTAAATACGATAAAAGTGATGATGTATTAAGAAGGATGGGTATTAAACCAGGAAATGAAAACAACAAATAAACAATGAAAACTATGAAAAAGGTATTATTAATCGCACTTACATTAATTGCAAGTTCAAGCTTTGCCCAAAAGTTGGGACACATCAATTCAAATGACCTTCTTTTGGCTATGCCAGAAAGAACAACAATTGAAAATCAAATTAAAACGCATGCACAAGAACTTGAAACAGCAATTAGGTGCAATGTCAACAGAGTATCAATCAAAAATTCAAGATTATCAAGCTAAAGAAGCTACCATGACTGATGCTGTAAAACAAGACCGCATTAAAGAAATAACCAATTTGGAAACTAGAATTACTGAGTTTCAACAAACAGCACAAAAAGATTTACAAGGAAAAGAAGAATCTCTTCTTAAGCCAATTATCGACAAGGCTAAAAAAGCCATTGAAGATGTGGCCAAAGAAAACAACTACACGTATATCTTTGATTTCTGGGGTTGGCGTACTTCTTTACCAAAAAGATTCTGATGACATTATGCCATTGGTAAAAAAGAAACTTGGTTTAACTATAACTAATAAAAATGAATATTTTTAAACAGTTTAATCATTGCGATTAAGCTGTTTTTTTTTGCACTAACTATGGAGCAGGCAATAGGTTTTTTTGATTCAGGCTTGGGAGGAACTTCCATTTGGAAAGAGGTGAATACTTTACTTAAGAATGAAAACACCATTTATCTGGCCGACAGCAAGAATGCTCCTTATGGTAAAAAGACTAAGGAAGAAATAATAAACTTTGCAGGGAAAACACAGCATTTCTAATTGAAAAAGGGTGTAAACTAATTGTTGTGGCATGTAACACAGCAACCACTAATGCAATAGAAGAATTAAGGTCAGAATTTGATGTTCCCTTTATTGGAATTGAACCCGCAATAAAGCCAGCTAGTCTAAACTCAAAAACAAAAACCATTGGCATTCTTGCTACTAAAGGAACCTTAAGTAGCAGCCTCTTTCATAAAACTGCTACTCAGCATAGTGAGGGATTAAAAATAATTGAGCAAGTTGGTGAAGGACTTGTTGAACACATTGAAAGAGGAGATTGGGAATCAGATGAATTAATGCAATTGCTGAAGAAGTTTACCACAGAAATGATAAAAAATAAGGTCGACCATATCGTTTTGGGCTGTTCTCATTATCCTTATCTCATCCCATTGTTGAAGAAAATTCTACCAGAAGAAATTCAAATAATTGATTCGGGTGAAGCAGTAGCCAAGCAAACTAAAGCCGTATTAGAAAAACAAGGAATATTGAACACAACAAAAGCCAGAGGTACTTCTCACTTTTACACCAATGGCAATCCAGATATCTTAAGGCGCTTGTTGCAAAATGATGAAATTCAAGTTGAAAAATTTTAACCCTACTCTTTAAACCAACTAGAATACTTTTGGTAGCTGTTTGCTATTCGTTCTATTTCTCCCTCCATTAAATTGCTTCCTACAGATTTCACAAGTTTAGCTGGAACACCAGCAAAAAACACTATTTGGAGGAACAATGGTTCCCTTTAATACTACAGCACCTGCAGCTATTATTGATCCAGACCCAATAATTGCATGATCCATTACAATTGCCCCCATTCCTATCAGCACTTTATCCTCCACGGTGCAACCATGCAATATGGCTCGATGACCAATAGAAACTGAATTTCCTACAATTGTTTTAGACTGCTTATAGGTGCCATGAATGATTGCTCCATCTTGGACATTTACCAAATTCCCCAATTTAATAGCGCTTACATCACCTCTAACTACAGAATGGTACCAAAAACTACAATTCTCGCCCATTTCAATATCTCCAATTAGACAAGCATTTTCAGCTAAAAATGAAGATTCGCTTATTTGAGGTTCGAAGCCTCTTACTGATTTTATTAAAGCCATTTTATTTGAGTCTTTATTTAGACAAACATAATGCATAAAGCTTGATTAACTTTGTGTTTTAAAATTATCTTATGGAACAGAAAATTGCCCCTCACAATATTTACGCTGAAAGCACTCCAAACCCAGCTACTTTAAAATTTGTATCCAATCGATACCTCATCATTGATGGTCAGGTTTATGAGTTTGGCTTAGATGACAACACAAGTAATTCACCATTAGCCGAAAAACTTTTAAATTTTCCATTTATCAATAAGGTGTTCTTTGCTAGCAACTTTGTTGCAATTACTAAAACAGACATCATAGAATGGGAAGATGTTATTCAACAATTAAGGGAATTTATCGCAGATTTCTTAAATGCTGATGGTAAAGTAATTACAGGGACAATTCCTGCGAAAGACAAAGAAGAGTCAAAATCTTCTATTCAAACTCCAAATCATGAAGACTTAACTGGGATTGATGCAAAAATTGCCTCCATTTTAGATGAATACATTAAACCAGCAGTTGAGAGTGATGGTGGGGCAATTCATTTTCATTCTTTTGAAGAAGGCAAAGTCAATGTGGTATTAAAAGGCGCTTGTAGTGGATGTCCTTCATCCACAATGACCTTGAAATCTGGAATCGAGAACATGCTGAAAGAAATGTTACCTGGTCAGATTCAGGAAGTGGAGGCAATAAATGGTTAATTTGCATAAAAATTAGGCAATGAAACGCATAGTATTATTTCTACTTGTTTTGAATTTTGGTTTTGGTTATTCTCAGATTTCCATAACTAATTCATCCATGCCTGTTGCAGGAGACACATTAAGGTATAGCGTTGCTGTTTTGGATACAGCCGTATTGTTTAATTATCAAACGGCTGGCTCAAATCAAACTTGGGCTTTTGATAGTTTAATTCCCTTGCGCCAAGGATTGGATGAATACGTGGCCTCATCACAAACACCCTACGGATTTTTTGCCCCTAATCGTGTAGGATACAAAATTGCAGACACTTTAGCCTTAGGAGTTTTTGATCTAATTAATCTCTACGATTTTTATCAAACTTCAAATAGCGAATACAAAACCACACATAGGGGCTTTACTTTAGGCGCATTTCCTTTTCCAATAGCTCAAAGCTTTCAAGATCCAGACGAAATTTATCAGTTCCCATTAAACTATCAGGACTATGATAGTTCAACCTTTAGGTTCCGCTTCTCTAATTCATTAGCAGGAATTTTTTATGAAACCAGCGGTTACCGAATTAACAATGCTGATGCTTCAGGACTTATGAAAACTCCTTACGGAAATTTCAATTGCCTTAGAGTGGTAACTGACATTGTTAGCACAGACTCTATTAATGCAAGTGGAATTGCTTTTGGAATTAGCCGCCACATGAGAGACTACAAGTGGTTACATCCTCAATCGAAATACCCCATCATGCAGATTAGAGGAACTGTGCTAGGAGGAATATTTATTCCTACTACCGCTCAATACAAAGATTCTGCAAGGAACCTTCCTTCGTTATTTAGTCCGATTGCATTGTTCAATGCAGACACTACAACTGTTAGAGTTGGGGACACATTAAACATAAATAATTTGAGTATTAGCCTATTTCCTTCTACTTCTAAATGGGAAATATTACCTAACAATTACATCCATGTAAATGGATCAAGTCTTAGTTCTGACTCCCTCACTATTGTTTTTACAGATTCCGGTTCATATGATGTTCAGCTCATAGAAACCAATAATGAAGGAAGCGATACTTTGCTTCTTCAAGATTACATTAAAGTAGTGGAACCAAATGGAATAGTAGAAAACCAAAGATTTGAAGAGTTGAATTTATTCCCTAATCCGGTTCAAAGTAATGGGACTATCCACTTTAACTTTAAAAAGGCAACTGAAATTAAGCACGTTAGTATTCAAGATTTAAGTGGCAGAATTGTTGAAATTATCCCAATCAATCAAAAAAACACCAATCATCAAATTAGGCTAAAGTCCATTTTAAATGAAGGGTATTATTTCCTTCGTGCTTTCGGATCTCAAAGAAATTATGCCTCCCCTATTTTCATTTTGAAGTGAAGTCAATTATAAAGCTCTTTCTAATATTCTGTCTGTGCTTTACTCCAACTATTCTTTGCTCACAAGAGAATAACAACTCTTCCATTTCCTACACAGAGTTAATACAAGAATACAAGTCAATGTCTGACGAATTTTCCCAAGCTAAATTGTTTGAAATTGGGCAGTCCGATTATGGGAAAGAAATCCATCTTTTTATTTTAAGCAATGAACAGATAAAAACGATTTCTGATTTAAAAAGATCTAAAAAGCCACTATTGTTAATCAATAATGGCATACATCCTGGGGAATCTTGTGGCATTGATGCCTCGTTGAGTTTTACTAAGAAAATAAACTCAGATGCAAGCTCTTCTGAATTGTTAAACAACATCAACATTGCAATAATTCCAGTATACAATGTTGGTGGAATGCATGTTCGTGGGTCTTATAGCAGAGCAAACCAAAATGGCCCTGAGGAGTATGGCTTTCGGGGAAATGCCAAAAACCTCGACCTGAACAGAGATTTCATTAAATGTGATTCTAAAAATGCTCAAACATTTTCAAAAATGTTTACAGCAATAGACCCAGATTTTTTCATAGAAACACATACCACAAATGGGTCAGATCATCCCTATTCAATGACTTTATTGGCAACACAAAGGAATAAGTTAAACCATCAACTTAGTTCTTTTCTTTATGAGTCAATGCTGCCTAAATTGTATCAAGAAATGGAATCGAAGCAGATGGAAATGATTCCATACCTCTACCCCTTAAACCGATATCCTATCAATGGAATTAAAGCTTTCCTTGAAAGTCCTAGGTATTCAACAGGCTTTGCTTCTCTGCACAACACCCCAGGAGTGATTAGTGAAGCACATGTTTTCAAAAGCTTCGAATTAAGAAAACAGCACACTCTGCAGCTAATAGAGTCACTTGCAAAGTATTTGTTTGAAGAAGGGCAAGTTTTGATAGAGACTAGAATGAAAGCAAAAGAGGAAACCATTAAGCAGGAAATCTTTGGAATGCAATGGGAATTAGATAGCCTTAAAATGGATGTCCTTAAACTTAAGTATTACGATACCCTTGTAAGACAAAGTCGATTAACAGGAAATGAAATGACATTCTACGACAATCAGAAAGTTCTAGAAAAGGAAATACCCAACCACTCCTATTATTCAGCTAATGTCATCATAAAAAAGCCAAATTATTACTATGTTCCACAAGCTTATACTAAAGTAATCGATCGTTTAAGATGGAATGGTGTTAAGCTAATGCAAATTAAAAAAGATAGCCTGCTTCAAACTTCAACTTATTATATTGATCAATATCAAACCAGCTCAAATCCATACGAAGGGCATTATTTACATTATGGAGTAAAGACCACTGTAAAGAAAGAAGCTCATCTTGCTATAAAAGGAGATTATTTGGTTCCAGTGAATCAATTATCAAATGCCTACCTTGTAAATGCACTGGAGCCAAAGTCTGAGGACAGCTTTTTCGCTTGGAATTTTTTCGATGGTATTTTGCAACAAAAAGAATGGTTTTCCCCTTATGCATTTGAACCAAAGGCAATTGAAGTGCTAAGTAATAATCCTGAGCTAAAAAAGCAATTTGAAGAAAAGAAGAAGGCGGATCTTAATTTTACTAGTAGCAATTTTGAGCAATTGTATTTCATTTATCGCAATTCTCCTTATTTCGAGCCAAGTTTAAATCGATATCCAATCAGAAGAATCGAGTGATATCATTCCATTTAAAAATTTAAAAACAGCATTCGAAAAGACCAATTAGTCTTTGTCAATATGCTTAATTTAGCCTACTCATTCATCCATCTAATATGCTTCTATGAGTGATCAAATAAAGCACGAGTGTGGCATCGCACTCATAAGGTTAAAGCAGCCATTGCAATACTATCTCAACAAGTATGGTACGGCAACCTATGGTTTAAACAAGCTTTACCTTTTAATGGAAAAACAGCACAATAGAGGCCAAGATGGAGCTGGTGTTGCCAACATCAAATTGGATGTTGAACCAGGAGAAAGGTACATCAGCAGACTGAGGTCAAATAGCAGTCAGCCCATCAAAGAGTTATTTGCTAAGATCAATGATCGTTTTCAAGCCTTAGAGGAAAAAGAACCTGAGGTATTCAAAAACCCCGAAGAACTAAAAAAGAAGGCTGGTTTCACCGGTGAAGTATTTTTAGGACATCTACGATACGGAACCTTTGGTAGAAATAGCATAGAAAATTGTCATCCTTTTTTAAGGCAAAACAATTGGATGACCAGAAATTTGGTTGTTGCTGGTAATTTTAACCTAACCAATGTTGATGAATTATTTGATCTACTCGTCGATCTTGGCCAGCATCCCAAAGAGAGTTCAGATACGGTTACTGTACTTGAAAAGATTGGACACTTTCTAGATGAAGAAAATCAAAAACTATACAAGAAGTACAAATCACTTGGCTATCCCAAAGCGGAGATTTCAGAAATGATTGCCAAAAACATGAAGGTTCATCGTATTTTGAGACATGCTGCAGAAGATTGGGATGGTGGCTATACGATGGCTGGAATGATTGGCCATGGAGACGCTTTTGTTTTAAGAGATCCTTCTGGTATTCGACCAGCTTTTTATTATGAAGATGATGAAGTTCTAGTGGTAACCTCTGAAAGGCCAGCTATTCAAACGGCCTTTAATGTACAAGCTGACACTATAAAAGAGTTGGACCCAGGCCATGCCTTGATTATCAAAAAAGATGGGACAGTAAACATTAAACAAGTTAAAGTTCCACTCGAAAAGAAATCTTGCTCATTTGAACGCATCTATTTTAGCAGAGGAAGCGATAAAGACATTTACCAAGAAAGAAAAGAGCTAGGAAGGTCCATTTGCGAGGAAGTGCTAAAAGAAATCGATCATGATTTAGAAAATAGTGTATTCTCGTTTATTCCGAATACTGCTGAAACGGCTTTTTATGGAATGATAGATGGTTTAAATAATTACCTAGATCAAGAGAAATCAAAAGCGATATTGGCTCTGGATAAAGGAGCAAATAAAACTGAACTAGCTAAAATTCTATCCCGAAGGCCTAGAACTGAAAAAATTGCCATTAAAGATGCAAAATTAAGAACCTTCATTACCCAAGATGAAGCTAGAGACGACTTGGTTACTCATGTTTATGACATTACCTACGGTTCTGTTAAGGCAGATAAAGACAATCTTGTGGTTATTGACGATTCCATTGTAAGAGGAACCACTTTAAAGCAAAGTATTTTTAGGATACTTGATCGTTTAGGTCCTAAGAAAATTGTTGTTGTTTCATCTGCACCTCAAATTAGATATCCAGATTGCTATGGCATAGACATGGCAAAATTGGGTGATTTCATTGCATTCAAAGCAGCAATCGAATTGTTAAAGGACAATGGAAAAGAAAAGTTAATTAAGGAAGTTTATCAAAGGTGCAAAGACCAGGAACATTTACCGAAAGACCAAATACGGAATCATGTTAAAGACATTTATGCGCCTTTTAGTCCACAAGAAATTTCTGCTAAAATTGCCGAGTTATTGACTCCACCAGAGATCAATGCAGAGATCAAAATAATCTACCAGAATATCGAAGGGTTGCATAAAGCTGTTCCTGACCACAAGGGAGACTGGTATTTTACGGGAGATTATCCTACGCCAGGTGGCAATAAGGTCGTTAACAAAAGTTATATTTATTATTTTGAAGGAAGAAACGAAAGGGCATATTAATTCGTTAATGAGCCATTATTGCTTAAGCAATGAACTCAATTTCTTAGAACATTATAATCCTATATTTGTTACACGACTATGAACATGAACAAGGAGTTTGAACCAGGCAGCCTTCTCGCAAAAATCGAATTTCCAGAAGATTTAAGAAAGAAAATTAAATCCTCTGAATTATCGCAACTATCGAAAGAATTAAGAGATTACATTATTGATGTAGTATCTGTAAAGGGTGGGCATTTTGGCGCTAGTTTAGGTGTTGTGGAGTTAAGTGTTGCACTGCATTATGTTTTCAATACCCCTTCAGATCAAATTGTTTGGGATGTAGGGCATCAAGCCTATGGGCATAAGATATTGACTGGAAGAAGGTCAATTTTTCATACCAACAGAAAATACAAAGGCATAAGTGGTTTCCCAAAACGAAGTGAGAGCGAATACGACACTTTTGGTGTTGGACACAGTTCTACTTCAATTTCTGGAGCCTTGGGCATGGCAGTTGGTTCCCGTTTACAAAACGAATTGGAGAAGCAACACATTGCTGTTATTGGTGATGGCGCCATGACTGCTGGGTTGGCATTTGAAGGCTTAAACCATGGTGGAGTCGAAGACTCCAATCTTTTGGTAGTGCTAAACGACAATTGCATGTCGATTGACCCTAATGTTGGAGCATTAAAAGAATACCTTACCGACATAACAACATCACACACTTACAATAAAGTTAAAGATGAAGTTTGGACCTTATTGGGTAAAATTTCCAAATTTGGCCCTAATGCTCAGGCAATCGTTCAAAAGATAGAACATGGCTTAAAATCAGCAATGCTGAAACAAAGCAATCTATTTGAATCTTTAAATTTTCGGTATTTCGGACCTATTGATGGCCATGATGTTAGTCATTTAGTTGAAGTTCTAAAAGACTTGAAAGACATCCCTGGACCAAAGATTTTACACATCCTTACCACCAAAGGGAAAGGTTATGAATTAGCTGAAAAGGATCAGACCAAATGGCATGCTCCAGGTTTATTCAATAAGGAAACTGGTGAAATAATTAAGGTTACCCCAAAAGATCCCCAGCCACCTAAATACCAAGATGTATTTGGTCATAGCATAGTAGAATTGGCTGAAAAGAATGAAAAAATTGTTGGAATAACCCCTGCAATGCCCTCTGGCAGCTCATTAAACATTATGATGGAAGCCATGCCAGATCGTTCATTTGATGTTGGCATTGCTGAGCAACATGCTGTAACTTTCTCAGCGGGTTTAGCAACTACAGGATTATTACCATTCTGCAACATTTACTCTTCCTTTATGCAAAGGGCATATGATCAAGTCATTCATGATGTAGCACTCCAAAAATTAGATGTAGTATTCTGTTTAGATCGTGCAGGCTTTGCAGGAGCAGATGGGCCAACCCATCATGGAGCTTACGATGTTGCATTTATGCGTTGCATTCCCAACATGATTGTTTCTGCTCCCATGAATGAGGAGGAGCTAAGAAATTTAATGTACACTGCTCAAATGAAGGGGAACGGACCATTTGTTATTCGTTACCCAAGAGGCCAAGGCGTTATGCCAAAGTGGAAAACCCCTTTTAAAGCCATTAAAGTAGGTACGGGAAGAAAAATTAAATCGGGTACCGAAATTGCTATTTTAAGCTTAGGCCACATTGGCAATTATGCAATAAAAGCAACTGAAGAATTAGAAAGTAAAAATATTAATGCTGCTCATTACGATATCCGTTTTGTAAAGCCCCTAGACGAGCTAATGTTGCATGAAGTCTTTAGTAAGTTTGACAAAGTCATTACTGTTGAAGATGGTTGTGTACAAGGCGGAATGGGCAGTGCTGTATTAGAATTCATGATTGATCATGGGTATCAAGCGCAAGTTAAACGCTTAGGAATTCCAGATGAGATCATAGAGCACGGCAGCCAAGATCAGCTTTATACACAATGCAATTATGATACAGCTGCAATGGTTAAAACTGCAATTGAGATGATTGGGGAACAAAAGTCGAGTAAATCGGTTAGTGCTTAGCTTTGTCCTGTTCTTTTTCTTGATTTCTCTTCATAATTAGTTCTTTATACTACGTTCTTGTTTGAATCGATTTTTTTCTACCTTTAAAGGGAACCAATAAATCGAACATTTATGAAAACTTTTAAAACTTGGGTAATATTAGTTATCCTATTCTCTGCATCAAATTTATTTTCTCAAACTAGGTATTATGTTAATGTTAACTCACCATGCATTAGCCCTTCATGCACACCAAATGGTCTAAGTTGGAGTTCTGCCTTTGAAGATTTGCAAACTGCATTAGGGGCAGCATTACATGGTGATGAAATATGGGTAGCTAAAGGCACCTATTATCCAACTGCAGGCTCAAATCAGAGTAGCCATTTCAACATTACGAAAGACATTGACATTTATGGGCATTTTGACGGAAGTGAAAGCACTCTAAATCAGCGAAACTTACATGATGTTTTGTGGGCCAGCTCAAATAGAACAATTCTGTCAGGAAATTTAGGAAATCAAAATAGCCTTTCAGATAATTCAAATTCTGTAGTAAAATATACTTTCAATGGAGGATTTTCTAATGCAACAATTTCATTAAATGACTTAAGCATAGCTGATGCAAGATGGACTGGTGTATGGTCTTCTCAATCTACCAGTTCAGTAAACAGTAATTATTTATACTTTAATCATGTAATGTTTCATAATAATGGAACAAACTTTCATGGTGGTGGAATGCATGCTGGCTCAGGATCTCATACAAGAATTGACCGTTGTAAATTTTTAAGTAACACAGGACAGCATGGTGGCGCCTTTATGAGATTCGGTGTAGGATCTTTAGACGTTTATAATTCAATTTTTGAATCAAATATTACCACTCATAATGGGGCTATAGCTTGCGGAGGGAATTCCTACCCTTACACAATGAAGATTCAGAATTGTTCCTTCAAGGGAAATAAAAGTCTTCAGGGAGAAATATCTTGTGTAACAAATTGGTATTTTATGCCCATAGAAATTAGCAACAGCATTTTTTGGGGGAATAGTGGAACTGCAATACTAAACGATAATGGAATTAGTGTTTTATATTCAATCGTTGAAAATGGATATGCCGGAGCTAATCAACAAAGTGTAGTTAATCAAGACCCCATATGGATTGATAGTGATTTAAATCTTGGAATAACCTCTCCAGCAGCAAACACTGGAAATAATTCATTGTATATTCCTACATCAATGATTGATATAAATGGTGATCCAAGAATATATGCTTACGACATTGACCGTGGAGCTCAGGAATCTGAACATGTTACTTTTGAAGAATTGCCTTACAGAAAGAAATTCAATGATTCTGAATCAAATGAATTCATATTGCAAATTTTCCCTAACCCAGCTAGCGATAAGATTCAATTGAATGGTTTTGAAGGTCAAATTAATGTTACTTTGCTGGATATTAATGGAAAGATAGCTTTTCAATCAATTGCAGTTAACAACTCCCAAATCGACATAAGCTCATTATCAAGTGGTATTTATGTTATACAAGCACTTGATGCATTCAATAATAAGATTCACAAAAAATTAATTATTGAATAGGTAATATACTTCAATAAAAAAGCCCGATCAGTTGATCGGGCTTTTTTATTTAGTGCCTAAACCCTAGGTCGCTTCCAAATAGGAACAGTAGAACAAGGCTCTCCATACATGATGGACTTCGCGAATGGGATCAACCTCTTTGTAATCTGCACATAAGCATTACTTGAAATCTTCACATCACTGCAGCCTTTAATTACCACCTTAGCATCTTGATAAGCCTCCATGTTTAATTGATTAATCTTTATACTTAAGAGCTCTTCTTTTAAGACTTGTTCATCCCCAAATACAATTTCAGATGCTAAACTTGCTAATTTTGAAGCAATTAGTACATAGGCCCATTGAGGAATGATGGCCTCAACGCTACATGTTATTCCAACATTTTTGCCTTTATATTGCTCCCAATTGTGTTCCTTAATGAATTGTCTGAAATCTGCTTCACGTAATGCAATTCCTTGCCACAATTGATCTTTGATGTCGATGATCATATTGTTTTCACTTGCAATTAAATCCTCAAGATCAATGGTAATTAAACCGCTATTGGCTACCCGATTTACGATTTCCTCTGCCATCTTATAAGAAACCTAATTCATATTTTGCTTCCTCACTCATCATTTCCTTATCCCAAGCTGGATCCCATACAATTTCAACTTTTGCAGATTTAACACACCAAAGACCAGCAATTTTTGTTTCTACTTCATTTGGTAGAGATTCTGCAACCGGGCAATTAGGCGAGGTTAAAGTCATGTCTACATCTACATGAAAGTCGTCATTCACTTTCACTTCGTAGATCAATCCTAAATCGTAAATGTTAACAGGAATCTCAGGGTCAAAAATGGTTTTTAACACATCAATCGACTGATTTTCAACTTGCTTAGGCGTAATGTCTTTATTTTGATCTAGCTCCATACTTTAGGTGTTTTGAAATGCGATTGCATACATTTTCATCTGTTTTATCATGCTCACTAATCCATTTGAGCGAGTTGGAGAAAGGTGCTCTTTCAAACCAATTTGGTCAATAAAGTCCAATTTGGCTTCAATTATTTCCTCAGGACTAGATTCATTAAAAGCCCTGATCATTAAAGAAATAATACCTTTGGTAATGATGGCATCGCTATCGGCTTTGAATTGAATTTGTCCATTGTCTTTAGTAGCGCTTAACCAAACTCTTGATTGGCAACCTTTTATCAAATTGGACTCCTTCTTTTCACGCTCATCAATCAATGGCAATTCTCTTCCCAATTCAATTAAATGGGCATATTTATCTGTCCAATCGTCAAATAAAGCAAACTCTTCTACTAATTCTTCTTGTCGTTCTGCAATCGTCATGGCTTCAACATTTTAATCGCTTTATGAAGTGCTTCAAGAAAAACCTCAACTTCTTCTTTTGTATTGTACATGGCAAACGAAGCACGCACAGTTCCAGGAATTTTATACCAATCCATTAATGGTTGAGTACAATGATGACCTGTTCTGACTGCAATGCCAAATTGATCGAGGATTATTCCAATATCATAAGGGTGAATTCCATCAATGATAAAAGAAATTACGCTTGCCTTTTGTTTTGCTTCACCAATAATTCTTAAACCAGGAACTAGTTTTAATTTCTCACTAGCGTAGTTTAACAAGTCTTGCTCGTAAAGGGAAATCTTTTCCCAATCCAGTTGATTTAAATAATCTATGCATACTCCACTAGCTATCCCTGCTGCAATATTTGGCGTTCCAGCTTCAAATTTATGGGGCAATACATTATAAGTGGATTTTTCAAAACTTACTGTTTCGATCATGTCCCCACCGCCTTGGTAGGGCGGTAGTTCGTCTAAAAGTTCTTTTTTTCCATAGAGAATTCCAATGCCAGTAGGACCGTAAACTTTGTGCATGGAAAACACAAAAAAATCACAATCAATTTCCCTTACATCTATTTTCTGATGCGCGATTGCTTGAGCTCCATCAAGAATGACCTTAGCACCAACACGATGCGACATTTCAATAATCTGATCTACCGGATTAATTGTCCCTAATGTATTACTAGTATGCACAATTGAAACCAATTTGGTTTTCTCACTCAATAGGTCCTCAAAAGCTTGCAAGTCCAATTCTCCACTTTTATGAATTGGAGCAACTAATAATTTCCCACCAGTTCGTTCACACAACATCTGCCAGGGCACAATGTTAGAGTGATGTTCCATGGCAGAAATGATAATTTCATCCCCTGCCTTAATTTGGTTCAGACCAAAAGAAAAGGCAAGGGTATTGATGCCGTCAGTTGTTCCTTTAGTAAAAATTATTTCCTCAGAATGTTCTGCTCCTATGAAGGCTTG
Source organism: Vicingaceae bacterium (assembly GCA_965218715.1). GTDB lineage: Bacteria > Bacteroidota > Bacteroidia > Flavobacteriales_E > Vicingaceae > CBDCLY01. The sequence goes on along the minus strand of CBDCLY010000038.1, from coordinate 23,930 downwards.
AATTTTTTTCCTAGCTTCTTCATAAGCGCTGGTGGCATCCTGACTTAATCGATGCACTCCTCTATGAATATTGCTGTTGGAGTCTGAATAATAATGGGCCAAAGCATCAATGACCACTTTCGGCTTTTGAGCCGTTGCCCCATTATCAAAATAAATCAAAGGCTTCCCATTTACCTTTCTTGACAGAAGTGGAAAGTCGCTTCGAATGGCAAGATGCTCCTTGGGTTCTATTTTAGCTTGAGTGGACATTAAGTAATTGCTTGGTAATGCTGGTCGATATAATCGGCCATCTCTTCCTTTATGCTCGGAATGCCAATTTGCTCAATTACATCATTTGCAAAAGCATTCAATAAGGCAGCCTTGGCATTCTTTTCTGAAAGCCCTCTAGACCTCAAATAAAATATTGCTTCTTCATCCAATTGTCCGGTAACAGAGCCATGGCTGCACTTTACATCATCAGCATAAATTTCCAATTCTGGTTTAGAATTCGCGGACGCAGAATCACTTAAAACCATATTGGCATTGGATTGATAGGCGTTAGTCTTTTGAGCCTCCTGATGAACGTAAACTTTTCCATTAAAAACACCAGTAGATTGTTCATCTAAGATGCCTTTATACAATTCATGAGAAACACAATTTGGTGCTCTATGCAAAACATAAGTATGATTGTCTACATGTTGCTTGTCCTTGGTCAAGTACAAACCGTTCAACCATGTTTCTGTATGCTCTCCTAGAAGATGAATGTTTAAGTTATTTCTTACAATTGAACCGTCTAGTGTGAAGGTATTGATTTTGAAACAACTTTTAGTTTCTTGTTGTGCTTCTTCTTGAGCAATCTGAAAACTTGTTGAAGCTTCTTGTTGAACCTTATTGATCTCAAAGTTGGCCGATTCTTCAATAAAAAATTCAGAAACCATGTTGGTGAGAGAATGTTGGTCACTTCCTCCAATGGATCTAGTTTTTATCACCATTTTAGCAGAACTACCTTCTTCCGCAATTACTAGATTTCGCGGATTGCATACTATGCTTGCATCTTCAATTAGGTTCAGCACAAAAAATGCTTCCTCGCACATAATGGCTTTAGGAACATGCAAAAAAGCTCCATCTTGATGAAAGGCGGTATTGATTGCAGAGAAGATCTCATTTTCAATTGGGCTAAGCTTTCCCAATTTACTTTCTACCAAATCTGAATGCTTTTCCTTCGCCATTGATAAAGGCATAAAACTCGCTTTTGAATTTTCAGCCATCCAGCTTAAGTCTTCTTGAAATAGTCCATTGATAAACACCAAACAGTTGTTGCTTGGAATTGCTTCATCCAAGTTTTCTATTTCCTCTATCGCCCTTGTTGAATAGGTTTTCTTCAGTATACTATTCAGTCGTGTGTATTTCCAATACTCTGTTTTGGAAGTAGGGAACTCAAGTTTTGAAATCGCATCTAAGCCTTGCTTCCTTAATGAGTTGGCAAAAGGAACATCAAAAGAGAAGTCTAGCTTTTCAAATGATTCTATGAATTTCTCTTTCATATTAATTAAGCTTCTTGTGCTGTTTCTTCTTTAATCCAATCGTAACCTTTCTCCTCTAAAACAAGGGCCAATTCTTTTCCTCCAGTTTTTACAATTTTTCCATTGTATAGAACATGAACAAAATCGGGAACGATATAATCCAATAATCGCTGATAATGAGTAATGACTATTGAAGCATTTTTGTTTGATTTCAATTGATTCACCCCGTTGGCTACTATTCTTAGTGCGTCGATATCCAATCCAGAATCTGTTTCATCTAGTAAAGACAGTTTAGGGTTTAACATCGCCATTTGAAAGATTTCATTTCGTTTCTTTTCCCCACCAGAAAAGCCTTCATTTACAGAACGGTTAGCAAGTTTACCGTCCAATTCTACAAGGCTAGAATTTTTCTTCACCATAGCAAGAAATTCTTTTGCAGTTAGAACAGGTTCTCCCTTTTTCTCTCTCATTTCATTCAATGCAGTTTTTAGGAAATTGATATTGCTCACTCCAGGGATCTCGACTGGGTATTGAAATGCAAGAAAAACACCTGCTCTTGCTCTTTCTTCTGGCTCCATATCGAGCAAATCCTCTCCTTCAAAATCAACCGACCCTTGGGTAATTTCGTATTCATCTCTTCCAGCTAAAACACTTGCTAAAGTGCTCTTCCCAGATCCGTTTGGGCCCATTATCGCATGAACCTCTCCTGCTTTTACCTCTAAAGAAATTCCTTTTAATTACGAATTTCAAATTACGAATTATGAAAACTGCATTCTGAAATTATATTCTTCTATTATTTTATATTCTTTTTAATCTAAAATGGTGATTACTTTTCTTGCTATGAATCAATTCGTAATTCATAATTCAAGGATTTGTAATTAGAGGCTCAAAGCTACCGACTTCCTTCTAAACTAATTTCTAATAATTTTTGTGCTTCAACTGCAAATTCCATTGGCAATTGATTCAATACTTCTTTACAATATCCATTTACAATTAAGTTGATGGCTGTATCTTCATCCATGCCTCTTTGTTTGCAATAAAAAATTTGGTCTTCCCCAATTTTAGAGGTTGTGGCCTCATGTTCTACTTGAGCAGATTTATTTTTTACTTCGATGTAAGGGAAAGTATGTGCGCCGCACTTATTCCCCATTAGCAATGAATCGCATTGTGTAAAGTTTCTTCCATGGGCCGCTGATTTATTCATTTTGACTAAACCACGGTAACTATTGTTGCTTTGTCCTGCAGAGATCCCTTTAGAAATAATTGTACTCTTTGTGTTTTTTCCAATGTGAATCATTTTGCTTCCAGTATCAGCTTGTTGGTGATTTGCTGTAACAGCAACTGAATAGAATTCCCCAATTGAATTGTCACCTTTCAATACACAACCTGGATATTTCCAAGTAACGGCTGAACCTGTTTCTACTTGAGTCCAAGAAATCTTAGCATTCTTTTCACAAAGGCCTCTTTTGGTTACAAAGTTGAAAATTCCACCTACTCCTTCTTTATTCCCTGGGTACCAATTTTGGATGGTAGAGTATTTAATCTCGGCATCGTCTAAGGCTATTAATTCTACAACAGCAGCATGTAATTGATTTTCATCTCGCATCGGCGCGGTGCAGCCTTCTAAATAACTTACGTAACTGCCTTTATCTGCAATCACCAATGTTCGCTCAAATTGACCAGTATTGGCTTCATTAATTCTAAAGTAAGTCGACAATTCCATTGGGCATTTTGTACCCTTTGGGATATAGCAAAATGAACCGTCTGAAAACACTGCAGCATTTAAAGCAGCATAAAAGTTATCGCTTGCTGGCACTACTGTTCCTAAATGTTTTTTTACCAATTCTGGGTGCTCTTGAACGGCTTCACTGAACGAACAAAAGATGATTCCCAATTCAGCTAGTTTAGCTTTAAATGTTGTAGCTACAGAAACACTATCCATTACTACATCAACGGCAACCCCAGTTAGTTTTTTTTGTTCATCCAAAGAAATTCCCAACTTTTCAAATGTGGCCAATAGCTCAGGATCAACCTGATCTAAACTTTCTAATTCTGGCTTGGATTTGGGGGCAGAGTAATAATGCAAGTCTTGAAACTCTGGTTTTTGGTAATTCAAATGCGCCCAATCAGGCTCTTCCATTGATTTCCAAGTTTCAAAGGATTTCAATCTGTATTCCAACATCCACTCTGGTTCATTCTTTTTGGAAGAAATGAGTTTAATGATGTCTTCATTTAAACCTTTTGGAGCCTTATCAGATTCTATATCTGTATAAAACCCGTATTTATATTCACTTGATGTTATTTCCTCTAATAGTTCTTCTTCGCTAGACATAACTTCAATTTAAATTGAAAAACTTTCACCACAGCCGCAGGTTCTAGAGGCATTTGGATTGTTAAAACTAAACCCCTTCCCGTTTAAACCACCAGTAAATTCTAGCTCAGTTCCAACAAGGTATAATACGCTCTTTTTATCCACTACAATTTGGATTCCGTTATCTTCGATTAATTTATCATTCTCGTTCATGTCAGAATCAAAATCCAGGTTATACATTAAGCCTGAACAGCCGCCTCCTTGAACACCAACTCGAACAAAACTACCAGCAGGTTTCCCGCTTTCTTGGAGCAAGTGAACGATTTGATTCTTCGCACTTTCATTAACTTTTATCATCTATCCATTTTTTGCTTTGCAAAGATACTACCTTTATTTAGACTTAATATAAATAAGCAGGCATTCTACTAGTCTAACAATGCATTTAGCCTATTGTTCTTCATCAAAGCTCTTATTAGAATAATTAGTTTTGCAAGATGTTAGAAGAGAAAAACAACCCAAGGCCCCTTTCTGAATTAGGAGAATTTGAATTAATCAAACACTTAACGGAGAGATTTGAGATTAAGAATTCTAGTACTAAGCTAGGCATAGGTGATGATGCGGCCATTCTTAACATTGAAAAGAAGAGCCAGTTAATTAGCACCGATTTGTTAGTGGAAGGAGTGCATTTTGACTTATTGTATACCCCTTTGAAACACTTGGGATACAAAGCAGTTGTTACCAATCTCTCCGACATTTATGCAATGAATGCAAAGCCAGAACAAATAACCGTTTCTCTGGCCCTTTCCAATAGAATGTCGATTGAGGCTCTAGAAGAATTGTATGAGGGAATTGCTTTAGCTTGTGAACTGTATGGTGTAGATTTAATTGGTGGTGACACTAGCTCTTCTAATTCTGGCTTGGTAATTAGTGTTACTGCAATTGGTTCAGCGACAGAGAATGAGATCGTTAAAAGATCTGGAGCAAAAGAAAACGATTTGATTTGTGTAAGTGGCGACCTTGGCGCGGCCTATATGGGTTTGCATTTATTAGAAAGAGAAAAAACTTTATTCAATGAGAACAGCCAAATTCAACCTGATTTTTCTGGACAAGATTATTTACTTGAACGACAATTAAAACCTGAAGCCAGAAAGGATATTATCGCTTTCTTTTCTGAAAACAATTTATTGCCAACTTCAATGATAGATGTTTCAGATGGCCTTTCATCAGAGTTGATTCACATTGCCAAACAATCTAAATGCGGTGTTCAGATTTATCAAGAAAAACTACCAATTGATCCCATTACAATTAGCACTGCAGAAGAGTTTAAGATTGACCCTTATGTAGCGGCATTAAATGGTGGAGAAGATTATGAATTGCTATTTACTGTTCCCATCGATCAAGTAAAATTGATAAAAAGCAACAAAAAAATTAGAATCATTGGGCATGTTGTAGACCAGGCCTCAGGCTGCAATATGGTTGCTTCTGGATCTGAGCAGTTAATTCCACTAAGCGCACAAGGCTGGAATCATACGAAATAAACTTAATCGTCGAGTTTGAGGACCGCCATGAAGGCATTTTGAGGAACTTCTACGCTACCAATTTGACGCATTCTCTTTTTCCCTTTTTTCTGCTTTTCTAGCAATTTACGCTTACGGGTAATATCTCCACCATAACATTTGGCAGTAACATCCTTTCTTAGGGCTTTTACATTTTCTCTAGATATAATTTTTGCTCCAATAGCAGCTTGTATAGCGATATCAAATTGCTGACGTGGGATCAATTCTCTTAATTTCAAACAGATCTTTTTCCCTAAATCATGGGCTTTGTCTTTATGAATTAAAGCAGATAAGTGCATCTACTTGATCTCCATTTAACAAGCAAATCCATCTTTAACCAGCTTAGACTCTTTATAGCCAATTGGATGATAATCAAAAGAAGCATAACCTCTTGAAATCGTTTTTAATTTATCATAAAAATCAAATACAATTTCTGCTAATGGCATACTGAAAAACCAACTCAACACGATCTGTTGTTAAATAAATTTGGTTTTGCAAGTTCCCCTCGTTTCTCAATACATAAGTTCATAATAGAACCCACGTAATCAGATTTGGTTATAATTTGTGCTTTAATAAATGGCTCTTCAACTTTATTCAGAATCGTTACCTCAGGTAGGTCAGAAGGATTATTTATTAAAATCGCATCTTCAGGTGCTCTTATTTAAATAAGCGTAATAAGAAACGTTTGGCACTGTTGTAATAACAGTCATATCAAACTCACGTTCTAGTCGTTCTTGAATAATCTCCATGTGTAACATTCCTAAGAACCCACATCTAAAACCAAAGCCTAAGGCAGCAGACGATTCTGGCTCAAAAGTTAACGAGGCATCATTTAATTGCAATTTCTCCATCGCTTCTCTAAGCTCTTCGTACTCTTCAGTATCTACCGGATAAATTCCAGCAAACACCATCGGTTTTACTACCTCAAAACCTTGTATTGCCATCTTCGAGCAAGGATTAGCCAACTGAAGTAAGCGTATCACCAACTTTTACTTCCTTTGCTGATTTTATCCCTGAAATTATATAACCTACATCACCAGTTTTAACAACGTTTTTCTTGACTTCTTTCTTTAAGTCTTAAACACCCCTACTTCATCCGCAAAATACTCTTTCCCAGTATTTACAAACTTTCACTTTTTCACCTTTACTTGATTTCTCCATTTACTACTTTGAAATAAGCTATTATACCTCGATAAGAATCGAAAGACAGAATCGAAAACCAAAGCTTGCAAAGGAGCTTTAGGATCGCCAACTAGGCGCATGGCACTCGGCTCTACAATTGCTTCTAAAATACTCATTGAACACCTTGACCAGTTTTGCCACTTGCAGACAAGAATATCTTCTCTTTTGCATCCAATCAAGTCAATAATTTGATCTTTTACCTCTTCTGGCATTGCACTTGGTAAGATCAATTTTGTTGAGATACCGGAATAATTTCTAAATCATGCTCTAAAGCCAAATATAAATTAGATATGGTTTGTGCTTGAATTCCTTGAGCAGCATCTACAATTAACAAAGCTCCTTCGCAGGCAGCAATTGATCGCTAGAAACCTCATATGAGAAATCCACATGACCAGGGGTATCGATCAAATTTAATTGATACTCTTGATCATCTTGGAAGTAATTCATTTGAATTGCATGACTTTTTATAGTAATTCCTCTTTCTCTTTCAAGGTCCATATCGTCAAGCGTTTGAGCCTGTAAATCACGACTAGAAATCGTTTGAGTTGCCTCTAGAAGTCGGTCTGCCAAGGTGCTTTTCCCATGATCAATATGGGCGATAATACAAAAGTTTCTAAACTGTTTCATGCAATAAAATGAATTTCAAAATTAAGTTTAAAACACAGAATTATATTTTTAAGAGTGCAACTAAATTTATAGCACTTGCGTCAATGTGTAGAGAATGCATAGAGGTATTGATAATAAAGGAAAAAAACCGTTTCTTTACATCTTGCAGAAAATTTACATCGTCTACTAAATAGAGCAATAGCATGAAAACGCTTTTACAAACAATACTCCCTCTTTTCTTGGCCTTAGCCTTAAGTCCAAGCCTTTTTGCCACACACACGGCAGCAACACAAATTGATGTTGTTCATAATGATACGGGTTGGGCTCCATGTACCTTCCCTGACAAGTACATTCCTGAAGTAAAATTTTATAGAGATTGTTCAGGAAATAATGCTTCTGCTCCTACAGTTTTAACGATGACGGTAAGTTCAACATGCTATGGTAATTTGACTTTTCAAATGGATCCTTATTCGATAGTAACTGGAACAGACACTTTAGGAGGAGGAAGAATCTTATTAAACAACTGCGTTACAGGAGATGAAGTTGCCTGTACTGAGGAATACTTGTATCGATATTACAATCCAGACGGAACTTTTAATATTGAATTACCTGGACCATGCAGAGATTGGACTTTTTCTTGGAGTTTATGTTGTAGACCTGGAAATAATGAAAATGTAAATGGTGGCGCCATTTATGCTGAAACCAAGATCAACAACACTTTTGCCTGTGACACTGTGGTTACAGGGCCAAATGGAGTTCCACCAAATGATACCTGCGCCAATAATTTATCATACAATAATGCAGCAAAATTTAACGATGACCGTCCGGTTGTAACTTTCTGTGTTGGTAAAAATTACAAGTATTTCATCGGTGCTTCTGATGCAGATGGAGATTCTTTAGCCTATAGAATGGTTAATCCTTTAAGTGCAGCTGGAACGCCAGTTGGATTTACTGCTGGATACTCTGTAAATGACCCACTCCCCGTAGTGAACAGGCCGGTAAACTTTGATGGGGAGAATGGAATTTTAACTTTCACCCCGGCCCAGGCCTTTACAGGTGCCTTTGCCTATGTTGTGGAAGAATGGCGAGACAGTTGTTTTATCGATTCCATTTTTGTAAACGGCGATTCACTTGCTACTATTGCTACGCGAAAAATATTGGTAGGAGAAATCATGAGGGATACCCGATTTATTTTTGGTGTAAACTGTTTAACTCAATTGCCGAATTTCTCCAATGATCCACTTGATCCTAATGCTCCTATTGATCCTAACAATCCTCCAGTGTTTAATGACGTTATTGAGATTAATTGTGCCGCAACTCAGTTTAATGTGAGGATGAACATTGCCCTGCAATGCAACACACTAGAACCCAACGGCAGTGACTTTAGGCTGATGCAAGGTCCGGTTGAGAATCCAACAGCAGTTTTTGCAATTGACACGGTATTTGCAACCAATTGTGTTAACAATGAATTTACACATTTTACGGTAGTGCTCTATGAACCTATTGGACCAGGCGATTATAAATTGTTCTTTAAAACTGGTGATGATTTTAATACCCTTCAAACCAAATGTGGTATCAATGTCCCAGAGTTTACTGCACTTGACGTTAGGGTCTTGAATAATTTCCAATTTGACCTCGACTTTGACAAAATATTTGTTTGTAGACCAGCTGATCCTGCTCCTATAGCAACTGTTGCTTTAGCAAAAGCCTCTTATTATGCTTGGTCCTTTGAAGGAGTTCCTATTGGAGGAGATAGCTTACAAAGTCAGGTAGTGGATTCTAATGGTACTTGGACTGTTGAAGTAAATGTAAAAGGATGTTTTGATTCTGATGACTTTGAGGTAGAAATCACTGAAAATAGACCGGTAGAAGTTCCTAATTATTACTTATGCCCAGACGAAATTGACAGTTTAAGAATACGTCTAGACACTGTCATGCAAGGTAGCAATCACACTTGGTATTGGTTCAACGACAAAACAGGGATGTTTGAAATAGTAAGTACAAATCAAATTTTTAATGTGAGCAGCTTTGATAGAGGAGGTAAATTCTATTCTGAAGTAACCTTAAATGGCTTGTGTACTGAAGAGGATACTTTTGAAATTACTACTACTCCACTTCAAGTAAAAATAGGAAGAGATTCTACGATCTGTTTCTCAGATGAATACTGGTTGTACAATATGGTTGAAGAATATAAAGTCCCTAGCGAACATTCTTACCAATGGTTCCTTGATGGAGACACCTTGTTTGGGCAAACAAATGATTCTGTTTTCATCACAACAAAAGGAACTTATAAATTAGAAGTTACTAGAAGAAATGCTTGTACGATGGCAGACTCAGTTAACATTACTGTTGCTGATTCTCTTGCAAGACCTGAGGCTTTATGTACACAGGTAACCTTCGAAAATGGAGTTGTTAAGCAAATCTTTGACTGGAATGTAGTCCTAGGCGCTGACGCATACGAAGTTCAAGAAATTCGTGCAGACGGATCTAGAACTGGATGGATTGCAGCCAATGGCCAGGGTGGTCTTAGTCACACTGCGTTTGGAGCTCAAGTGAGTTTATTGATAAGAGCAGTAAATGCTGAAGTTGCTGAAACAGCAGCCTGTAAATACAGTGAAACAGAAGGTGCCGGATCATGTGAAGCGGTTGTAAAACCTACAAATATCTTTACCCCAAATGGTGATGGTGTAAATGATCTCTTGGCCTTTGACTTAGTTGAATTGTTTCCTGGCAGCAAACTTCAACTGTACAATAGATGGGGGAAACTTGTTTATGAAGATGCAGATTATCGAAATGATTGGGGTGGAGAAGACTTTGAAGACGGAGTTTATTACTACATCCTTGAAATCAATGACAATACATTAGGCACAATGAAAGGAACCATTACCCTATTGCGCTAAACTTATCCTAAGATTAAAGAAGCCTCGCACTTAGCGGGGCTTTTTTGTTAATTTCGTCTCAAAATTTATTCTATTGAAAGTAATTGAACAACTAAATTCTACAAAAGACACCCTGTTTTCTTTTGAAATCTTGCCTCCATTAAAAGGGAAAAGTATACAATCAATTTACGATGGTATTGACCCCTTACTAGAGTTCAACCCTGCTTTTGTAAATGTAACCTACCATAGAGAAGAGTTCATTTACAAGAAAAGAGAAAAAGGCTATTTAGAAAAAATATCAATAAAAAAACGTCCTGGTACGGTTGGAATTTGTGCCGCCATCAAAAACAAGTACAACATTGAAGCAGTGCCTCATCTTATTTGTGGTGGTTTTTCGAAAGAAGAGACTGAAAATGCTTTGATTGATTTAAATTTCTTAGGAATAGATAATGTATTGGCACTTCGAGGAGATCCCATTAAAACAGAACCTCATTTTACACCTGAGCCCGATGGGAATAGGTATGCTGTAGATTTAGTGAAACAAATTGTTGATTTAAATGAAGGCAGATACATGGATGAAAATATTGGTGCTGCTAGTCCCACTAACTTCTCAATAGGAGTAGCAGGTTATCCGGAGAAACATTTTGAGGCCCCAAATCAAAAAGCAGACATTAAGCGATTAAAAGAAAAAATAGATGCTGGAGCACATTACATTGTAACTCAACTATTCTACGATAATAAAAAATTCTTTCGCTTTGTAGATGACTGCAGAGCAGAGGGAATTGATGTTCCAATTATCCCTGGAATGAAACCAATTGAAAGTTTGAGACACATTAGTTTCTTGCCCAAGTTTTTCAATATTGACCTACCCAATGAACTCAATGATGAATTAGAAAAATGCAAGAAGAATGAAGACGTTGCTATAGTTGGAAAGGAGTGGGCCATTCAACAATCTAAGGAGCTCATCGAATACGGTGTTCCTTGCATACATTACTATACAATGGGCAAATCAAAAGCGGTTAAGGAAATTGCAAGGAATGCTTTTTAAGCTTTTTGCATTCTAGCTACATACTTCCCTAGAACGTCAAATTCAATATTGACCTCTTGCCCTAAAGTAAATTGATGAAAAACGGTGTTTTCATAAGTGTATGGAATGATTGCCAAACTAAATGCATCATCTTCAATATCAAAGGCTGTTAAACTGACTCCATTTACGCAAATGGATCCCTTTTCAACAATTAATAGGCTGGGCTCCTGCAATTGAAAGCGAAAAAGCCAACTTCCGTTTAAATCTTCTTTTTTTATTAGTCTTGCCTTGGTATCAACATGCCCTTGGACGATATGGCCATCCAGTCGTCCATTCATTTTCATGCACCTCTCTAAATTGATAGCTTCGCCTTTAACTAACTTTGAGAAATTGCTACATTTTAGAGTTTCATCAACTGCAACTACCTCGTATTCTTTTTCCTCGATGGCAACAACCGTTAGACAAACTCCATTGTGGGCTAAACTTTGATCAATTTTTAACTCATTAGTCAAATTTGACTTAACCCGAATACGCAAATTGCCTCCCTCCCTGTTTAGGTCAACAATTTGGCCCATTTCCTCTATAATTCCTGTAAACATTATTCTAATTTATTTGGTCTCCCATCTTGAACATTAACAGTCCCTTTAAGAATTCTTCTAGTTAGTCCTGTTAGGTTATTTTCAAAAACTAGACATGTGTAAAAATAAACTCCATTTGAGACTAAGTCTTTAGTGCCTAAATATTTTCCTGTCCAATTTATTTCAGGATCATTTGTCTCAAATACCATTTCTCCCCAACGGTTAAATATTTTCATATCTACAGAGTCGACATATTTAAAGCCTGGATTCATAACGGGGACTAATAAATCATTGATACCATCACCATTTGGGGTAAAGATGTTTGGCAATTCATAACTTGGGCAATAGTCGATACATACTCGGTTGCTTAATTTGCTTTCATTTCCGCTAGAATCAATAGCCGAAACTGCATAACAACCAGCAATCGTATTTGCCATTTTTATATAAAAAGTGTCTTTGGTTTGGGCTTGAGAATTGAATACTCCATCTATGGTTTCAGAGCGATAAATTTGATAATCTGTAACCTCTGAAACTGCCCCACAAGATTGATCTATTATTTCCCAATTTAGATTCAATTGGTCCAAATCACAATCTCCCATTACAGTTAAAATAGGTGCGCAAGGCGGTTCGATGTCTTCTGGAACAGCACAAATGATTTGTGAACGATTTATCAATGGGCTATCAACAGATGCAATAGAATAAGACCCACTAGATTGCACAAGGTAACAATATTGGTTTCCATTGCTTAGACCTTGATCCAAGTAAGTAGCAGTATTTGTATTGGCTAGAAAGACAAAACTAGATGCAGTTGGTGCCTTTCTGAATATTTGGTAGTTGTGATTGGTCCATGGCACCGACACATTCCAGCTCAATTCTACAGCGTTATCCTTAGCTACTTGGCTTAAAAAAATGCTTTTGGCTGGTGAGGAAAAACCCATACTTCTTGATTGGTTGTTGGCAGCACTTTTCAATTCAACTTGATATTCAAATTGGGTATTTAAAGTATTAATCGCACTTATAAGTAGGCTATCGTTTGCCAAGCCTTCAGTTGAATCCAATAACTCTCTTGTGTCGTCTTGATTTCTTTTATATACCAAATAACGATATGGAGGTGGAAATGCTTGGGCATCGATCGTGTCTGGTTGAGACCAAGAAAGTTTTATCTCCCCTGAAAAAACAGCTGTACTATCAACAGAAACCTTAGTCATTACTGGCACAAATTTCTCTACGATGCTACAGGATTCATTAGAAGCATAACCTTCAATATTACCTGAAAAAATAGCAGTGATCAGATAGCAATATTTTTGCCCAGGCACCAGGCCTCTACCATCATTATCATCTAAATAATGAGTCAAGCTAAGATCATTAATCCGCTTGATCATTTGAAAGCCTAGACTTGATGGAACTCCAATTTCACATGAGTCTGGCAAAAACCCAGAAGAATCTATTCTACGATAAATTTTGTAAGCAACAGCATTATTACAAATGCTTTGATCCCAAGTTAGATTGATGTTTTCTCTTTGACTTTGCGCCAGCACATTTTTAGGTGCTGGCCCAATTACTTGAATGCTGCTATTTTCAAAAGTGCTTAAATCTCCTCTTCCGTCTTGCCCACCATCATCCGTTGCTTTTATGCTTAATGAATATGGATTTTCACGAACATTATCACAAATGGTGCTCCAAAACACATTTCCAGAAGTAGGGTTAGAAATGGGGCCTGTGCTAAATGTTGCTCGATTTGGGATGAAATTTTCAAATATTTCACCTGTAAATTCTAGTCTTACCTTATCTCCTAAGTCTTGATCAAAGGCATTAACGGGAATCAGCAATGCTTTTTCTGCTTCAACACAATAATTTCGATTCACGGAGATGGTTGGAGGAGTGTTATTGCAACCCACATAAACTACAATTTGAAGGTCTCTTAATACTTCGCCCAGCAGAATCCCATTCCTATATTCTTTTATTAATATGGCAATATTATACAAGCCCGCTTGAGTAGGATTTTGCCAAACTAAATCTCCCGTTTGAGGATTAACGCTAATGCTAGTGGAGGCAGGAGGAAAAAAGTAACCTGGTGCAACATCTCCATTTAAACCATAGCTTGGTGAAATTGAATATGCCAAACTATCACCATCTTGATCTACAGCTCCTGGATTGTGAACAAATGTTTGGCCCACACAAGCATCGTCAATCGGGTCATTTCTCAATTCTACTGAATTATTAAAAAAGTTTCCGATAGGGCTAATTCTTAACAAGCTCTCAATGTAAAAGGGAACAGAACTAGAGTTGCTAATGTTATCAACTCCTCCATTGCGATTCAGGTCCGTAACACTTACTCGGTAACTTCCTGGACCAGGAAAAGTATGCCTAGAAGTCCAAAATCGTTTTACCACTGATCCTGGAACAACATCTACAGTATTTGGACTTACAATTAATGAATCTGCTTTGGTATTATCGCCCCAATTGATTTCAATTTCTTTTCTAGAAATGGCAGGGCTATTGGGATCCGCAAAAATGGTTACAGTAAACTCATAAGTTAAGCCACTGATGTGTTTATAGGTAATTTCCCCGGCTCTATTGTGAGTTGAAAAACCATCAACACAAAAAAGTAGTGTAAAAAACAGAAGAAGACCTAGTTTTCTCATTAATAATCTATCACTTGTTGTTCCATCATTTCTGGAAGTGCTCTATTTTCATATTCTTGGTTTCTCAGTTGAGGGTTGAAACCTGCTTCTTTGATGGCGTTTTGAATTCCATCTGCCGTAAAACGGTGAGGTGCTCCGGCAACAGAAACTACATTTTCTTCTATCATTATTGACCCCATATCGTTTGCTCCTGAATGCAAACAAACTTGGGCAACCTCTTTCCCAACGGTTAACCAAGAAGCCTGAATGTTTTCAATATTTGGCAGCATGATTCTCGATAATGCAATCATTCTAATGTATTCATCGGCATGCACCTGATTTTTGATTCCCTTTACCCGTTTCAACAATGTTCCATCATCTTGAAAAGGCCAAGGGATGAACGCTAAAAACCCTTTAGAATCTTTAGGCTTGTCGGCTTGTACTTCTCTTATTCCAACTAAATGTTCAAATCGCTCTAAGATGGTTTCAATATGTCCAAACATCATTGTTGCAGAACTTGTAATGTTCAATTGATGGGCAGCCCTCATTACTTCTAACCATTCTGTTCCCGTGCATTTTCCTTTGGATATTAATCTGCGTACACGATCGTCTAAAATTTCTGCCCCAGCTCCTGGCAAGGAGTCAAGGCCCGACTCTTTCAATTGCGACAATATGGCGGTATGACTTAATCCTTCAAGTTTTGCAATGTGAGCTATTTCTGGTGGACCAAGAGCATGCAATTTTAAATTAGGGTACTTAGATTTTAAACTTTTAAACAAGTCAGAATAATATTCAAGACCCAATTTGGGATGATGCCCTCCCTGAAGAAGTAATTGCTCACCACCGTATTTAAAAAGTTCTGTTATTTTTTGATCGTAGTCTTCTAGTGAAGTAATGTAGGCTTCGTCATGGCCAGGCACCCTAAAGAAATTGCAAAACTTGCAATTGGCAATGCAGACATTGGTGGTGTTTGCGTTCCTATCAATGATCCAAGTGACCGTTTCGTTTCCTTTTTTTCTAATTTTTAAAGTATTGGCTACGTAGGCTAAGTCTGCCGTTGGGGCATTGTGAAATAAAAAGACACCTTCTTCTGCACTGAGAAATTCTTCGTTAAGGGCCTTAAGTAATAATTCTTCTGTATTCATTTAAATGCATTTATAAGCCTTAGCCTATTAATTTATTGTGATTAGATTTGCGCCAGTTAAAATTAAGCATTAAAGCCATTTAACGGGCCTCTGATTAACAAATTGCAAAGGAGAAAAGTTTAGCATTTATGGTACATTCAAAAAAAACGAGAATCAAAATTGGGATTAGTTGTGGTGATTTGAATGGGGTTGGCCTTGAAGTGGCTTTAAAAACCTTAAGTGATGCGCGAATCTTGGATTTATGTACTCCTGTGATATTTGCTTCAAAAGCCGTAATTAAGGACAGCATCAAGCATTTCGGGTTTCAAAATTTAAACGTGAAATTCATTAATGATCTTGATGAAATTAAGGCAAAAGCAATTTACGTTCACGAAACTTGGGAGGATGATGTTGATATAGAATACGGAACAGCCAATCCATCTTTGTCTAAATTTACAGAGCTATCTTTAAGAAAAGCCACAGATTTGGTTAAAAGTCAAGAACTTGATGCACTAGTAACCTGCCCTATTAATAAAGAAATTTTACAATCGGAATCTTTTCAATATCCGGGTCATACCGAGTTTTTACAAGAGATGGATGAATCTGAAGATTCATTAATGTTAATGCTTAGTGAACAGGCAAAGATTGGAGTAATTACAGGGCATCTTCCTTTAAAAGAGGTGGCTGCAAACATTGATTCAGATCTAATTTTAAAGAAGATTAGCCTTCTGAATAAATCACTAAAAGAAGATTTTAATATTCGCAGACCAAAAATTGCGATTTTAAGCCTGAACCCTCATGCTGGGGATAATGGTTTGCTTGGAGAGGAAGAGTCGACAATCATTTTGCCTGCTATCCGACAAGCAAAAAGCATAGAATTGCTGCCATTTGGCCCTTTTCCAGCAGACGGATTCTTTGGAAGTGATAACTATCGATTGTATGATGGAATTTTAGCAATGTATCATGATCAAGGCTTAATTCCCGCAAAGTCGTTTAGCTTTGGTTCTGGCATTAATTTTACGGCAGGCTTGTCTTTTATTCGAACTTCTCCTGACCACGGAACAGCCTACAACATTGCTGGACAAGGGATTGCAGAGGAAGGTTCATTTAGAAATGCGCTTTATGAAGCCATAAGTATTTCAAAAAATCGCAGAATGAATCAAGAATTGGAGGCTAATCCTTTGGTTACCAATAAAAATAGAAGCAATTAAGCCAATTCGAAAAGAATAATTAATTAAATTTGCCCCCTTTCTTTTGTTAAGGAGGAGGATTTAAGATGAAAAGAGGACAAAAGGAATTAATAATACCATTTGTTGGTTTAAAAGATGGTGAGCATCAATTTGAATTTGATGTTAACCGAACGTTCTTTGAGCAATTTGAGTATTCAATCATTCAAGACGCGGATGTTCATGTAGAATTGACTTTTTTCAAGCGGGAAACCATGTTTGAATTGAGTTTTGTTTTCAAGGGCACATTTCATTTGACTTGTGATCGTTGTGGTGATTCACTTGACACCCTGATGAATGAGAAAGAAGAATTGATTGTTAAATTTAGCGATCATGGTTCAGAGCAATCGGAGATGTTAATGATTCTTCCACATGAGGCTTATGAGTTGGATTTGAATGATTACATCTATCAAATAATTCATTTGCACTTGCCGAAAAAGGCAGTTCATATCAAAGAAGAAGAATGCAATTCTGAAAGTATAGAATTACTCAAATCACTAGAAAACAAACAAAAAGATACAAGTGCAGACCCAAGGTGGGATGCATTAAAAAATTTATAATAAACAATAGACAATTACCATGGCACATCCTAAAAGAAAAATCTCCAAAACAAGAAGAGATAAAAGAAGAACACATTATAAGGCTGAAACTCCAACAATAGCCACTTGTCCGACTACCGGAATGCCACACCTTTATCATAGAGCACATTGGTACGAAGGCAAATTGTACTACAAAGGAAAAGTAGTAATGGAAAAAGGAGTAGCATAAGTTATTTTTAAAGGTGAAACGGTTTGTTTCGCCTTTTCTTTTTCACCTGACTTAGGTCATTATGAATTTAGTTCAAATTAGCCTACTTTAGAGGCTTGTTGCACAGCAACTTTTACAAATTTTTATTTTATGCCCAATATTCAAGCTGCAATTACAGCCATTGGTGGATATGTTCCTGAATACCGCTTAACCAATGAGATTCTAGAAACCATGGTAGACACTACCGACGAATGGATAACTTCTAGAACAGGAATTAAAGAAAGGAGAATTTTAAAGGGAGAAGGATTGGGCACTTCAGACATGGCTGAAAAGGCAGTGAATGAATTACTCAAAAAAAGAGGCATAAGTGCAGATGAAATCGACTTGCTGATTTGTTGCACTGTTACTCCTGATCTTGTTTTCCCTGCCACCGCCAACATCATTACTGATAAAATTGGAGCCAGCAATGCCTTTGGGTTTGATTTAATGGCCGCCTGCTCGGGATTCTTGTATGGATTAACTACAGGAACAAAATACATAGAAAGCGGTCATTGTAAAAAGGTAGTTGTTGTAGGTGGCGACAAAATGTCTTCCATTATTGATTATGAAGACAGAACCACCTGCATCATTTTTGGTGATGGCTGTGGTGCCGTTTTATTGGAGCCTTGCGAGGAAGAACTAGGTGTAATGGATACTATAATGAAAAGTGATGGTAGTGGAAGGGTGCACTTGCACCAAAAAGCCGGTGGATCAGTAAAACCAGCCTCACATGCAACCATCGATGCTAAAGAGCATTTTGTATACCAAGAAGGCCAACCAGTATTTAAATTTGCGGTTACCAATATGGCTGATGTCTCAGCTGAAATCATGGAAAGGAACAACTTGAGTAGCGATGATATCCGTTACCTTGTTCCTCATCAGGCCAATAAAAGAATCATTGATGCAACTGCCAAGAGAATGGGTGTTGGTGAAGAAAAAGTAATGTTGAATATTTCTAAATTTGGAAATACAACCAATGGAACAATTCCACTTTGTTTGTGGGAATGGGAGAATAAACTTAATAAAGGAGATAACCTCATACTTTCTGCCTTTGGTGGTGGATTTACTTGGGGGTCTGTTTATTTAAAATGGGCATATTGATACTACGTCCAAAAAATTTATATTTTTAAGCAATAATACGATATAGCATGAAAGTTTCAGAAATTCAAGAATTGATCAAATTCGTTTCTAAATCAGGTGTAAGTGAGGTAGAAATTGAGCATAAAGATTTTAAAATCAACATTAAAACGCCTCCATTTAGAAGAGGTAAAGGCTTAATTGAACAAGCCACCATGCCTGTTCAACAAGTTGCAGCTCCTGTTCAAATGCCAATGCAAGCAGCCCCTGTAGCTGCTGCTCCAGCAGCTCCTGCCGCTCCAGCAAAAGAAGAGGCTAAAGATGATGATAGCAATTACATTGCAATTAAATCTCCAATGATAGGAACCTTTTACCGCAAGCCTACTCCAGACAAACCAGAGTTTGTAAAAGTTGGCGACAGCATTAGCAATGGAGACACTGTTTGTGTAATTGAAGCTATGAAATTGTTCAATGAAATTGAAGCAGAAGTCAGTGGAAAAATCGTCAAAGTTTTGGTAGATGATTCCACTCCAGTTGAATACGACCAAGTGTTATTCTTAATTGACCCGGCTGGATAATCTAGTCAGGACATCAATAAACTCTTGAAATATGTTTAAAAAAGTACTAATTGCTAATAGGGGCGAAATTGCCTTGCGTGTAATTCGAACTTGCAAAGAAATGGGCATAAGCACGGTGGCAGTTTATTCAACTGCAGATGCTGACAGCTTGCATGTTCGTTTTGCTGATGAAGCCGTTTGCATAGGACCTCCTTCAAGTTCAGAGTCCTATTTGAAAATTTCAAACATCATGGCTGCCGCAGAAATTACCAATGCAGATGCCATCCATCCAGGTTATGGGTTTTTATCAGAAAATTCTAAATTTTCAAAAATCTGTGATGAACATGGTGTAAAATTCATAGGCGCATCTCCAGAAATGATTGAAGGAATGGGCGACAAAGCCTCAGCTAAATCCACCATGATTAAAGCCGGTGTGCCAACAGTTCCTGGGTCAGAAGGATTGCTAGAAGATTTGAAACATGCTAAAAAGGCAGCCAAAGAAGTTGGTTATCCTGTGATGATGAAAGCTACTGCCGGTGGTGGTGGAAAAGGAATGCGGATCATTAATAAAGAAGGTGAATTGGAAGCCGCTTGGGAATCTGCGCGCCAAGAAGCTGCTGCAGCATTTGGAAACGATGGGATGTATATGGAGAAATTCATAGAAGAACCAAGACACATAGAGATTCAAATTGCTGGCGATCAATTTGGCAACTACTGTCACCTTTCAGAAAGAGATTGCTCCATACAAAGAAGACATCAAAAATTATGTGAAGAAACCCCTAGCCCTTTTATGACTGAAGAGTTAAGAGAAGAAATGGGTGAAGCTGGAATTAAAGCTGCAAGAGCGGTGAATTATGAAGGTGTTGGAACTGTTGAATTTTTGGTTGACAAGCATCGAAACTTTTATTTCATGGAAATGAATACCAGAATTCAGGTAGAGCATACCATTACAGAAGAAGTGATCAATTTCGATCTTATAAAAGAGCAAATTAAAATTGCTGCGGGATATAAAATATCTGGAAACAATTATTATCCTCAAATGCACTCCATTCAATGTAGAATTAATGCTGAGGATCCGTTTAGCGACTTTAGACCTAGCCCAGGAGCAATCACCACCTATCATTCGCCTGGCGGACATGGGGTGCGAGTTGATACTCATTCCTATGCTGGCTATGTAATTCCTCCATACTACGATTCGATGATTTCTAAACTAATCACCGTAGCACAAACACGAGAGGAAGCCATAGTTAAAATGGAAAGAGCTTTAAGTGAATATGTAATTGAAGGCATTAAAACAACAATTCCTTTTCATCAGCAATTGATGCAGGATGAGAAATTTAAAGCTGGTGAATGCACCACGAAGTTTATGGAAACGTTTGAGTTGAAGCCCCCTAAGGATTAAATAAATTTAAAGCATAAAAAAAGCCCCATTTTTCAATGGGGCTTTTTTTATTTCATCATTTTATCTGGCAAGCCAAATCTTCAACTTATAAATCATAAGGTTCATTACCGGAACAATGATTAAAGTAAGGAAAGTAGCGAATGTTAATCCAAATATTACGGTCCATGCCAATGGCCCCCAAAAGATAACATTGTCACCACCGAAATAAATCTTAGGGTCAAATTCTGAGAACAGGGAAAAGAAATCAATGTTGAATCCAATTGCAAGTGGGATAAGTCCCAATACCGTTGTAATTGCTGTCAAGATCACGGGCCTTAACCTCGCTTTTCCACCAGTGATAATCGCATCTGTAATTTGATCAACATTGAGTAAATCCTTCTTGCCTAAATTCAGTTCAAACTTCTTTCGGTTCATCAGAATTTCTGTGTAGTCGAGTAACACTACACCATTGTTTACCACAATTCCAGCCAATGAAATAATTCCCATCATGGTCATCATAATAACGAAATTCCAACCAGTAAATACCAAACCGAGGAAAACTCCAATAAAGCTCAAAAAGATAGCTACCATAATGATTGCCGGTTTAGAAATAGAGCTGAATTGGAAGATGAGGATCAAGAAGATTAGGAATAAACCTGTTACAAGAGCTCCTAACAAAAATGCCATTTGTGCTTCTTGTTCTTCCCATTTCTCCCGTAAAAGCATAGGAAGTTCCTTCTGGCATCTCAAATTCTAGCATTTTTTCTTTAAGAATATTCACAATCTCATTCGGGTTTGCTCCAGGAACAACTCCAGAATAAACGAGTACAATTCTTTCTAAATCAATGTGCTTAATAGCGCTATAGCCAGAAGTATTTTTTTGTTTAGCTATGGAACTAACTGGAACTTCTTTTATTTTTCCACTTGCTGGATCTCTAAAAATAATGTTCTGGTTAAAAAGTGCATTGGTGTTGTATCTAATGTCTTCATCAAAGCGAACATAGATGTCATAATCTTCTCCTTCTTCTTTGTAGACCCCTGCTTTGGCTCCAAATATGGAGTTTCTCAATTGGTTCCCTACCTGACTGGCAGAAATGCCAAGCTCCCCTGCTTTTTCACGATCAATTTCTACCTGAATCGATGTTTTACTTTTATTCACATCAATTTTTAGCTCATCTATTCCAGCAACATTTTTACTGTTAATGAATCGTCTCACTTGTTCGGCTGCATCAATCAGTACAGCGTAGTCCTTTCCACTTATTTCAATGTTAACAGGATACCCTACAGGAGGTCCAGCGGCATCTTTCTCCACAGAGATTGCTATACCAGGGTAAATGCCTTTTAAGGCTTCCTGGACCTTTAATCTAAGCTCCTCACTACTGGCACCATTTCTAAACTTAAACTCACGCATGGAGGCAGTTACTTTACCTCTATGGGGCATTTCGGCTGAGGAACCACCGTCGGTTTGCGGATTGCCAGCCCCTTCGCCTACAACAGAGATAGAAGATTCAACAAGGAAATTGTCTCCATTCTCATCTATATAAACTGGGTCATTCAACACCTCATTCACTTTTAGCTCAATGCTTTTTGTGATTTCATTGGTTTTTTCAATGGCTGTACCTTCTGGGTATTCGATGTATACAATGATTTGTTTTGGTTGATTGTCAGGGAAGAATTCAATCTTAGTTCTTCCAGCACTAACAGAACCACCAAACAGAATTAAGGAAACAAATAGCAAGGCAAAAGTTCCAAAGAAAAACAAGTAAGTATTTCTTTTTCTCAAGGCCATTTTCAAGAATCTTTCGTACCAATTTTCAAATCGAACTAAGGCTCTTTCTCTAAATCTTTCTGTTAATCCTTTGATGAAATATTTATACAACCACATCATCATGGCAGTAAAAATTAATACAGAACCAAAACCTTTCATGGTTCCGCCAACAAACAAAATCAACAAACCTAAACTCACCATAATGATGGTGTTTCTAATCAAAATTTTCTTAGAAGCGATTTTATCTTCCACGGTCATCATCTTAGACACTAACATGGAGTTAAAGAAATAGGCGACAAACAAGGAAGACCCAAGAACGATTGATAAGGTCACTGGGAAGTATATCATGAACTGCCCCATTAATCCAGGCCAAAGCCCTAGCGGTACAAAGGCTGCCACAGTTGTTAAAGTAGAAACTAAAATAGGAATGGCAATTTCTCCAATTCCCTTCTTGGTTGCTTCTATTCTAGGCATTCCTTCGCCCATGAGTCGAAATACGTTTTCAACAACCACAATTCCATTGTCTACTAGCATTCCCAATCCCATAATCATGGCAAAAAGTATCATCGTATTAAGGGTGTAACCTAACATCTCAATGATCATGAAAGAGATGACCATAGACATTGGAATGGCAAACCCAACAAATAGAGCGTTTTTGAATCCTAAGAAGAACATTAAAACTGTTACCACTAGTAAAATTCCAAAAATGATGTTGTTTACCAGATCATTAACTTGGTTGGTTGTTTTCTCGGATTGGTCATTTGCAGAAGTAACGGTTACGTCTGAAGGCAATACTTCTTCTCTAGCTTTTTGAACAATTTCATTGGCTTGCTCGATGGCAGCTACCATGTTTTTTCCAGATCGTTTTTTAACGTCTAGCATCACCACTTGTTCTCCCCATTCTCTAGCGAATGTTGTTTTCTCTTTGTCTTTGAATTGAACATCGGCGATGTCTTTTAAATAAATGGCAGAGCCACGTTCCGACTTCACCACAAAATTCTCTAAATCTGTTGGTGATTCAATTTCTCCCAAAATTCGAATGGTTCTTCTTTGTCCGCCATTAATCAGGTTACCTGCCGACATGGTCACATTTCCACCTGAAATGGCATTGCTGACATCTTGAAAACTGACTTTAGCCGCCATCATCTTATAAACGTCTACAGCAACCTCAACTTCTTTTTCTTGAGCTCCTCGGATGTCTACCTTTTTAATTTCAGGAACACGTTCAATTTCGCCCTCTAAATATTCCGCAAACTCTTTTAACTTCTCTACTGGATAATCTCCGGTGATGTTATAGTTTACGATAGGAATCTCTTCAGAGAAATTGAGATCAAACACATTCGGCTCCACTTTGGCGCCATTGAAAGTAGGCCAATCGGAACCAGATTTTACACCGTCTACCTTGTCTTTTACCTTCACCTTAGCCTCCTCAACTGAAATGTCCTCATCAAATTCTATAGTAATGATTCCATAATCTTCTTGAGAGGTAGACAATATCTCTATCACATTAGAAACATCATCCAATTCATCTTCTAAAGGATCAATGATTAATCGTTCAATATCTTCAGCAGTATTTCCCGGATAGGGAGTGCTGATGTATATTTTGGTTTCTTTAATTTCAGGAAAATCTTCCCTAGGTAAACTAAAGTAAGCTGAGATCCCCATAAAAAAGAGGATGGCCATCATTACATATATTACGGTAGGGTTATCAATTGCCCAAGAGGACAACTTAAATTCCTTATCTAC
>CBDCLY010000037.1:0-47606 GCA_965218715.1 Vicingaceae bacterium | reverse complement strand
AATCCTGATGAATTAATAGGCATAGAGAAAAGCATAGATATTGCACAACATAAAAATTAACTATTACATTAAATGGCAACAACAGCAGATTTTAAAAATGGACTTTGCATCAAGTTCAACAATGATTTATATAAAATATTAGAATTCCAGCATGTAAAACCTGGAAAAGGGCCTGCTTTTGTAAGAACAAAACTGCAAAGTTTTACCAATGGGAAAATCATTGATAACACATTCAATTCAGGC
Source organism: Vicingaceae bacterium (assembly GCA_965218715.1). GTDB lineage: Bacteria > Bacteroidota > Bacteroidia > Flavobacteriales_E > Vicingaceae > CBDCLY01. Next base: position 47,363 of record CBDCLY010000037.1, on the reverse strand, counting down.
GTTAAAATTGAAACAATTCGGATTGAGACAAGAAAGTACCAGTATTTGTATAATGACGATAGTGGATATCACTTTATGAATACAGAGGATTATGAACAAACATTCTTACCTGAAGAAATGGTAAGCGCTCCACAATTTCTAAAAGAAGGGAATAGCGTTGAGATCATGTTTCATGCTGAAGAAGAGAAAGCCTTGTCTTGCGACCTGCCTGCTTTTGTTGAATTGGAAGTAACTTATACAGAACCAGGTGTTAAGGGCGACACGGCAACAAATGCAACTAAACCAGCAAAAATTGAAACTGGGGGAGAAATAAGAGTTCCTCTTTTTATCAATGAAGGTGATGTTGTAAAAATTGACACTAGAAAAGGCGCTTATTGCGAAAGAGTTAAAGAATGAGGTTCCCCAATCAACATACAGGACTTGAATTGGCCAAAATTGTAAATGGTGAATTTTTAGGAGACGAAAGTGTTTTTGCATTGGGAATTAATGAGATTCACCGACTAGAATCCGGTGATGTTGCTTTTGTTGACCATCCTAAATATTATGACAAAACATTATCCTCTCTGGCAAGCATCATTCTCATAGACAAGGAGGTAGAAGTTCCTAAAGGAAAAGGAATTATTGTTTGTCGAGACCCTTTTACAAGTTTCAACCTTCTATTGGAATATTTTCAAGCCTACGAATTTACAGTTGAACAACAATCAAGTGATTTAATTGTAGGGAAAAACAGTTCCATTCACCCTAGTGTTTCCATTGGTAAGAATGTCCAAATTGGAAACAATTGCAGAATTTATCCAAACGCAAGTATTGGAGATAATGTAAGTATTGGCAATGATGTAATTATTCAATCGGGTGCTGTTCTAGGATCCTTAGGATTTTATTATAAAAATAGAGCAAGTCATTTTGATCGTCTTCAAAGTATGGGAAGCGTAATTATTGAAGATGAAGTTGAGATTGGAGCCAATTGCACTATTGACAAAGGTGTTACTTCACCAACAAAAATTGGCAAGGGAACCAAAATTGACAATCTTGTTCAAATTGGGCATGATACAACCATTGGAGAGCAATGCTTAATTGCAGCTCAAGTAGGAATTGCTGGATGTGTAAGCATTGGCAATAAAGTAACATTATGGGGTCAAGTTGGAATGGTAAGTGGCATTTCAATAGAGGATGGAGTTGTAGTTCAGGGTCAATCTGGAATTAGTAAATCACTGCCTGGGAATACTACCTATTTTGGATCTCCAGCAGTAACTAGATTGGAAAAATTAAAAGAACTTGCGGCATTAAGAAGAATAAACAATTTCTTTGATCAAAAAACGAGTAATGACTAAAGCGAAGCTAGATCGGGTTTATGATAGGTTAAAGTTATCCAACTTTAAGCTCAACACGATACTTGATATTACGCAAGCCATTAACGATAATTCAAAAAGAATTCAACTTTTTGAGTTGTTTCAAAACATTTTAATCGACGATTTAAGCATCGCTAAATTTGTCTTTTTTACCTACGAAAAAAGATGGAGATTAGCTCTTAAGCAAGGTGTTTCAGATTCTTCAGTGAACTCCATAAACATTTACAACCTCGTTAACAAATACAATTCTATAGACGTTGTTCACGATAAAATGGACATCGGAAATGGAGCCTTCGATATTATTATTCCTGTTTTCCATAAAAACAAACCAATTGCCTGCCTTTTACTTGCCGATTTATACGATGATGGCATGGAGGTGAGTCCGATAATAAAACACCTAAGCTTTATACAAACTTTAGCCAATATCATTGTAGTGGCATTGGAAAACAAGCGTTTGTATCAAGAGGAATTGAAGCAGTTGGCGGTTAAAAAAGAATTAGAAATGGCTCAGGGAATGCAGTCTTTGCTTTTCCCTAGAAAGTTGCCCAATTCCTCAAAATTGAAGGTAGATGCATTTTATCTTCCTCATGGAGAAGTAGGTGGGGATTACTATGATGTTATTCCTTTGGGAGAAAACAGAACAGCACTATGCATTGCTGATGTTTCTGGCAAAGGGATGTCTGCAGCTTTGCTGATGGCAAATTTCCAAGCCAATTTGAGAGCCATAATAATTGCCAATTCTGATCTTGAAGCCCTTGCCCATAGATTAAATCAGAAAATTATTGATTCTGCAAATTTTGAAAAATTCATCACCCTCTTTATTGCCATTTACGACTCTGAACTAAACGAGTTAAATTATTTAAATGCCGGTCATCAGCCAGCAATTTTAAGTCATGAAGGAGCAATTACACAATTGAAGTCAGGTTGCACAATTCTGGGGATGTTTGACGAGTTGCCAAGTGTAAAGCCAGCAACTGTGAAAATCGACAAGATGCAGGACCTTATACTTTATACCGATGGATTGTCTGAAATTGAAAATTCTAACGGAGAACAATTAGAAGTAGAAGGATTAATCTCTTGGTTGGAAAATAGGCCAAAAGAAATGGAAGTGATCAATTTTATTGAACAACAAATAATGGATGGTGATCTTGGCGACGGAATAAGCGATGACGTAACCTTGCTTACTGCTCTTCTAACTCCTTAAGCATTTTGCTTGAGTGAATATCTATACTTGCAATAATTGCAATAAACGCCCAGAAAGGTACACTAGCCTTATCTGTATCCAAGAAATTGTTTAATGTGCCATTTACTATATATGTAGTAAAGGCCAGTATCACCCAAAACACTATTAGTCGTAATTCACCCTTTGGGAGTTTTGTGTAAAGCAAAGAGGCCCTGTAATAAAAAACGATGATGATAAGGATAAAGCTAAGCGTTCCAAACAATCCTGATTCAGCTAAAGGGCCAATGAATTCACTATGTGCATTTCCCATATTTCCACTATTTGTGCTAATAATGGTTAGGTCTTCAGAAGATTGAAAAGGGGCATATTGGAATGAATAAGTGCCTGGTCCCCAACCAAGAATTGGTCGTGCCTGAAACATATTCCACGCTGAATTCCATCGATTTAAACGCTCTAAATTAGAGGCATCAGTTGAGATGTTTGTAATTGATTGGACGTGTTCCGACAAATCTTTAGAGGTAGACTCTTGATCATTTTTCTCAAGAGCACTAATGATGTCTGACCAAAATATACCTGTAATTATCAAAACCAATGCTGATGATAACATTACAAAAGAACCCCTTAGGCGAAGCAAGTATATGAGAGAAACAGCAAGTGCAACGGTTAGAGATATCCAAGCTGCCCTTCCGTAGGAAAAAACAATTCCGCCGCAAAAAACCAAAATCATTAAGAAAATTGCTGGTCTGTATTTCTTATACCTTTTTAGACTAAATAAGCCCAATAGAATAGGAAATATCATAGCCAATACAGCTCCATAAACTGTATGGTCTTTAAAGAAAGGTTGCATTACCCAGTGAGCAGGTCTTTCGGCAAACCCATAAGTACTATGGTGTATAAAAGTATAAAGTGCAACTATCGATAAAGGAATAGTGTACAACCAGAAAAAGGTTCGAATGTTTTTTACTGATTTAAATAATTGTGTTGCTATGAAATAAAATGCAATGATGAACCAGAGTCTAGCCAATAAGAACTTCAGAGAAACAAAAATTAAACTACTAGTAAGTGTAGTAATGCACAACCATGATATGTTAATTAAAATAACAATTGTAATAGGGTGTTTTAAAACGCTTAAATCATAAGATCTATCGTACAGCAGTTTTAAGAAAAATATTAGCATTAAGCCAAACAATAGTGGTTCTGTAGGCAAAAACATACCAACTCCACCAAAGTCTAAGTCTTCTAAGTTAAGTGATAATGGGGTAGTAAATACGATGAACCACAATAGCTTATCTGTAGCAACAAAAGCCAACATTAAAATGACAAGCGCAAATGGAACGATAGAAAACCAATATTCTTCAAGTGCAATTAATGCACTATTTGCCATAATGAATAGAAAGCAAAGGATTAGAACAAGATTCGATTTTATCGTTTCGTTCATCTAGTCTTTGTTTTGGAACCCAAAGAATAGCAAAACAACAAATGCGAAAAACCCAGCAGATGCACTTGCAACCAAGACGATTAACCAACGAATTGGATAAGACTTTTTGTCTGGAACTTCAGGTTTAACAATAATATTGGAATAGGTTTGAACTTTATTCAAGTCTTTTAAAGCCGCCTCGTAATTGTGCAGACGCTTAATATATTCACTATTAAATGAGTTCAATTGTGCATGAAAACCATGAAATTCTCTCCCGTATTTTTCCAAATTGTTATACAACCTCTTCGCTTCATCAAAATCACTTCCCTTTTTGCCAGAAATTAAAAACTTCAAATACCCTTCTGTTACTTCCTCAGACTGACCAATATAATCAAGAATCCCATATTTCACACTGTATTCCTTGATTTTAGCTAACATACTATCTACGTGAGCTTTTTTAATGTCAAGTAAGTATTTGTGCATTATCACTACCTCTTGGTATTTTTCTCTTTCTGTTCTCCTAATTATAAGGTTGATTTGCTCAATGATTTCTTCAACCATTTGTTTCGATTTAACCGGGTCAATTGAAGAAGCATTAATCTCTATTGATTCATACTTGGTTTCATCAAAACTGATGTTCTCATCATACACTTTATAAATTGCATTCCGAGAACTTAGCTTTGTACTGTCAATTTCATATTCATCGTACAATGAAAACTTTCTAATTAAAGTATCCCTAATAGCATTGGATTCTGAATATTGCATCATTTGCTCCAATCTGGTCTCGCCAGAATAGTTCCCCAAGTTAGCAGGATAGATCACTGCCATTGAAGTATACTTAGGTGGAATGAAGTTTGGAGATGAAAAAACAGCTGCTAAAATTCCTGCTACTACTACAATTCCAAAAAGCAATTTCCATTTTTTCATGGCAAATTGGAGGATCTTCATGTTTGTTTCAAAATAATTCTTTTCGTTTTCCATCCTATCTTATTTTGGGTCAATTAGAATTAAAACAATCATGGTAAACAAATAAGTTGCCACCGTAGAGACTAGCACAATTAACCATCGAATTGGATAACTGGCTTTTTCTGCAGCAAAGGCATTATTTACAATGAACTTATGCTCAATTTTTGACTCAGCATTTACTCTAGCCTCGCTATACAATTTTTTTAAGTCACTTAATTTTTTCTGCTCATAATTATGCTGCCTGTCCAAGGCTTGGTAACGACCGCCATATTTTGAAAGGGTATCTAGGTTGGTTTTTATTTTTGCTGCTGCTGCTGCATTATTTTTTACTAACGCTGCACCATATTGGTCACTCAAAACCTCAACCTGAGCCTTGTAATCTTGTACTCCCTTTCCTCTTAAATAATCCAAAGAATCTTCGATTTCTGATAACTCTTTTCTCAAATTGATGTATTCAGCCTCTACAATTTCAAAAGCCTGAATTGCTCTATTTTTTAACATCCTGTTTTTAACACTGTCAACCATTTTAGCAATTTCATTGGCAATGTTTGAAGCATACACCGGGTCAGTATCTAAAACCTCAATTTTTACTGATCTATACTTCGTTCTGTAAAAATCAATATTGCTTTCGTATTCCCTATTCAGCTTTGTTTTTCGATACTCTCCTTCTACATTGATCTTATAATGATTCATCAAATCAAATTTTTCAATAATGTGGTTCCGAATATCATCCGATTTTAACAATTGTATCAACTGTTCAGATTCTTCCTCTTCACCAAATGCTAAAAAATCAGACTCGTTATAATTTTGATTGTCTAAAACTGATTTGGAAATACTTGATGTAGTTGTGGGGAAAAGAATCACAGACGATTCAAACTTATCATCTATTAACAATGAGAAAACAACTGAAGACACTAATGCTAATGAACAAGTAATGATTAATACATTCCTCCATTTTCGCATGAATTCAAGAATCCCCTTGGAATTTATTTCATATTGTTGCTCACTCATTTTCAATCTCCATTTAAAAAGTGTCAAAATTAGTTAAAATCAAGCATTTAATCATTATTTGGGCTGACTAGCGCTTTGATCTGTTTGATTTGTATTAGTCCAAATAGTAACATTAAAAAACCAAAACTAGCCATAGTCAATAAGCACACAATTTTCCAATCTGAGATAAAAGAAGAATAGAGAAAGATTAATCCTATCCCAAAACTCAATACCGCTAAGTTTTTTAACAAAAAGGAAACAGATGTTTGCTGTTTAAATATCTTCTTAACCGATATTATTTGCAAGAATACCACAAGTACTTGAGTAATCAGTGTAGCCAATGCGGCACCATACGCCCCGATATCAGGAATCAGGAAATAATTTAATGTAAAATTAATAGCCAAACCAAAAAGACTAATTTGGTTGAGCGTCTTTAAATTTCCATTGGCAGTCAATAAAGTTCCGTAGACATAAGTGGATGCTATCGCAATGAATGACCACATTAACACTCCAAAAATAATTGCAGAGCTATCAACATGTGCTACATAAAGCACAGTCATTATCTCGTTACTATAAAGGAAACTCAATAGGGCTACTGCCACTGAAGGAATAAAAACAAAATTAAAGGCCGTATTCACCAATCCATCCACCGATTGATTTGATTTAATCATTCTAGAAAAGATAGGCAATAACAAGCCTGCGAATAGGTATCCAAACATGTTAAACCCTTCTAACAAACGGTATGATTGAGCATAAATTCCGGCTTGTACTCTACCGTCCTCAAGCAATAAGTCAATCATCACTGAATCCAGACGATAGTAAAAAGACATCAATAATACCAGTAAGGCAAATGGCAAACTTTCCCGAATAATGATCCTAAACATCTTTAAATCAAGCTTGAACTTAAAGGATTTAGCATGTTTCATTACCAATAAAAACGAGAAAAATGCTGCAATTAAATAAGCGAAGAATTGCGCATATACAAACCATTGAATTTTAAATGCTCCAATGCTCAAATCCCCCCATAATAATACACTGCAAATTAAAATCATTAAGCTGCGGTCTAATATTGAAAGGAAACCATCCAACTTAAAATAATGCAAGCCGGCAATGTTTGATCTTAAGTAGAGCACCATCGAAGACAAAAATTGGTTCACAGCTAAAAGCATTAATAACGAGAACTCTTCGCCTTTATACCCGATAACATAACCTAAAATTAAAGTAGCAAGCATATAGATTATTCCCAAGGCAACTTTAACATTAAATATTCCAGAAAAATACCTGCCTAACATGTGACCATGTTGGGCAATGTTTCTGCTGTTGTAATTGGTGATTCCAAAATCCAAAACAATGTTTAATAAGATCGAGAAGCTGAAAATTGGATAGTACAAGCCATAGGCTTCTGCTCCTACTCTATTTTGAACAGCAACGTCTATTCCTAAGATCCAAAACGGCTTAATTAAAAGGTTAAGGAAGAGAATAAAAAGAAGGTTTTCTACGAATTTCTTTTGCATGGAATGCCAAAAAGGGAATAACAAAGTAAAGCAAACGATCTTAAACTCTAAGATGTTGTTTTAGCTATGTATATTTGCAGCTTTTACGCGTAGAATGAAAATGAATGTAGAAGAATTCTTCCAATTATTTCTAAAAGAGATTGAAGCAAACGCCTCGCTTCAGTACTATTACAAATACCTGGAAAACCCTAAAAGATTAGAGTATAGAAAGGCCTATTTCTGTCAGCGATTGCAGTACATCTATGACAACATAGACAATCCTGAATTGAGAATATTGGATTGTGGATGTGGCTTTGGAACAACTGCATTGTTTTTATCGATTAATGGGATCAAGAGTCATGGCACAACCTTGGAACATTACATCAAAGAAATCCCTCAGCGATTAGAGTATTGGTCTCAATTTGGCGACGTGAGTGGTTTCACTTACTCTTATGAAAATTTGTTTGATCATGAGTTTGAAGCCAATTCTTACGATTTAATAATTATTCAAGACACCCTTCACCATCTAGAACCATTAAACAATGCGCTGCAAATATTAAATGGTATTTTGGATAAAGGGGGGAAATTGTTGATCATAGAAGAAAATGGGAACAATGTCATCCAAAACGCAAAGTTGTTTTTACAAAGAGGAAATAAAAGAATCATAGAAATCTATGATGAACAACTTAAAAAGAACATTCTTCTTGGAAACGAAAACATTAGAAGCTTAAAAAAGTGGAGAAGTGAATTTCAGAATGAGAACTTTGCTGTTATTGAAGACAGCGTTCAATACATTCGTTATTATCTTCCATTTATGTTTCCCAATGAAAAAGCACAAGAAAAGATATCTAAAGAGCAGGCCCTTTGGAAATCCAATCAGTTTTTAAAAGAATTCTTTTTCTTCGGAATCAATTTCATGGTAGAAAAAAAATAAAATGCGCATTGCTGTAAATACCCGTCTTTTAGTTCCTGAGAAGATGGATGGTATTGGCAGGTTTAGCTATGAAACACTTATTAGAATAGCGAGCAAAAACCCTGATAGTCAATTTACTTTCATCTTCGATCGAAAGGTTCCAACTACCTTTCAATTTCCTTTCAATGTTAAATGTGTAAGTGTTTTTCCTCCTGCAAGACATCCAATTTTATGGATTTTTTGGTTTGAAATCAGTTTAAGTAAGTACATCAATAGAAATAACTTTGACCTTTTCTTGAGCCCAGAGGGCTGGATACCAAGAAACATCAATTGTAAAAGCCTTGCGGTTATTCACGACCTCAACTTTCTGCATCAACCAGAGCATGTCGCTTGGTCGCATCGAATTTATCTCAAGCATTTTTTTCCAAAATTTATTCAACGGGCAACAAAAATTGTTAGTGTTTCTAAATTCTCAAGAGACGACATTGCCCTTCGATTTAACTTAGATTCAAATAACATAGATGTTGTTTATAATGGGGCAAATGAAAAGTTCAAAGCACAGGCCTCCTCCCAAATAAGCGATCATCCTAAACATCAATTATTAAAAAACCAGCCCTACTTTCTCTTTCTTGGTACTATCCATCCAAGGAAAAATTTAATGGGATTGATAAAAGCCTACACCTTGTTTCGGCAACAAAATGAGAAAAAAGCAGCTTTAGTTGTAGCTGGGAATAGAAAATGGTGGCCAAAAGAATTAGAGAACACGATTCAAAAATGTGAGTTTAAAGAAGACATTGTGTTCTTAGGCCGTCAAACAGATGAAGAATTAGCATTACTTCTTTCCAATTCTATTGCCCTTACTTACATACCATTTTTTGAAGGCTTTGGTATTCCAATACTTGAAGCTTTTCAATGCAGAGTCCCAGTGATTTCTTCATCCACTACTTCTATGCCTGAAGTTGCAGGTAAGGGCGGAATTTTAGTTGACCCAAAAAACCATCAAGCGATTGCCAATGCAATGAAAGATGTAATGAAGGATACACCATTAAGAGAAAATCTAATCAATGAAGGTCAAAAGCAGCTTAAAAAATTCAGCTGGGATAAAAGTGCTGACCTGCTTTGGCAAAGCATGGTAGAATTAAATGAACATGGCTCTTAAATCCTATTTCGAAAAAGGGAAGGTAGAACTTGCCTGCGACGAAGCAGGAAGAGGTTGCTTGGCTGGGCCTGTTTATGCCGCTGCGGTAATTCTGAACCCTAGAAAAACACATTCGTTATTAAACGACTCTAAGCAATTAGGATTAAAAAAAAGAGATAAGTTAAGGGCCTGGATAGAGCAAAATGCGATTGCCTGGGCAGTTGCTTCTGTCTCTGAAAAAGAAATTGACAAAATCAATATTTTGAATGCTTCCTTTTTGGCAATGCATCGAGCAATTGATCAAATAAACATTCACTTCGATCAGCTATTAATTGATGGAAATCGTTTTAATCCATATCAAAAAATTGAGCACCATTGTATCATTAAAGGAGATGCAAAATACAAGTCAATTGCAGCGGCATCAATTTTAGCTAAAACACATCGAGACGAATTCATGGTAAAAATGGCAGGAGAATTTCCAGAATACGGATGGATAAAAAACAAGGGATACCCTACTAAAAAGCATCGAGAGGCCATACTAGAAAATGGCTCATGCAAATACCATAGAATGAGTTTTCGCTTATTGCCCGATGAAGCTCCGCAACAATAGACATTAAAGAAGAAAACTTATATTTACTATACCATTACTAGAAAACCTAATTCATGAAATTAAAAAAACTTCAACTCATTGGAGCAGTCCTGATGGGTATTGGAATTCTTTATTCCTGCACCGACGATTACTTCGAATTCGACAAAATAAAAACGGAGGACTGGACTCCAACATTTGCTATTCCTCTTGTTAACTCCACTTTAACCTTGAGCGATGTGCTCATGAATGAAGACACCAATGGATTGGTTCAAACTGGAACCAATGATGTTCTTCAGGTCATTTATGAGGGAGCAGTAAAATCTCAATTGGGAGCCAACCAAGTAAGTTTGCCCAATGAAACCTCTACGAATACCATTTCTAATGTTTTGGTTCCTCCAGGTTCTCCATTTACAGTTCCTTACAATTACAATTTACCCTACAATGCGCCTAATGGAATTGAAGTAGATTCGATGTTGTTGAAAAGAGGAAATTTTAGAGTTTTAGCACAATCAGATTTCCAACATGCGATACAAATTGATGCCACCATGCCTGGTTTTAAAGATGAAAATGGAACAGTATTGCAATTTACAATTAACATCCCGCCGACCAATGGCAACAATCCAATAACCAGATCTTCTGATCCAATCGATTTAAATGGATATACCGTAGACATGACTAAAGATGGATCTGGCAACCCTACTTTCAATAACATAAGAATAGAAATGGACGTTACCATTACTCCAGTAGCTGGAAATCCATCTTCGGTAAATGATGAGCTCATCATCACTTCTGATTTCACCAATGTTGCCTTTAAACAATTTCATGGATACATTGGTCAAGATGCCATTGACTTAGACCCAGACACGATTGATGTAGGCCTATTTAAGAATTTTGATCAAGGAATCTTCTATCTAGCCGAACCATTTCTTGAAGTAAACATGAACAACAGTTATGGTTTACCAATGGACTTGGTTTTTGAAGATTTAAAATCAGTTAATCCTTCCATAGGGACATCAGTTGATTTTGATCTAAGTCAGGTATTAACCAATAACACTGTAGTCTTAAACTCGCCAACTGGACCTGGTGTTGCAACTACGACCATCACTCTTGATGAGAAAAATAGCAATGTAGATCTAATTATATCTAGCCTGTTAAAACAGATCGCTTACGATGCAGTAGTAAACCCGAATCCACAAGGCAAGACCCAGAGGAACTTTCTTACGGATACCAGTGCCATTGGCATGGATGTATTTTTAAGAATGCCCTTTAAAGGATTTGCAAGTGGTTTTTTATTGTTTGATACTTTGGACTTTGAATTTGAAAATTCTGACCAACTAGAAAATGGTATAGTTAGGGTAAGAGCAAGTAATGGTTTTCCAATTGGCACTCAATTGCAACTTTATTTTGCAGATGATCGGTATCAACTAATCGACTCATTGGTTACTGCCACAACTGGAAGTCTTGAGATACCTGGAGCAAGTACAGATGGAAATGGCAACATCACTGGCAATGGAGACATGGTGAGTGATTTAAGCCTCAACTCGGCTCGATTAAGTGAGTTAAAAGATTCTAAATACATGATCATTCGAGCAGAATTAGAAACTACTAACGGAGGCGCTGCCACCCCAGATACGGTTGTTTTTAAATCGGACTACCGACTAGAAATTGCCGTAGGTTTAAAAGCAACAATTTTAATAGACTAAGATGAAAAAACTAGCACTAACATTCATAATTGCAAGTCTTGGAATTGTAGCACAAGCACAGCAAGACTTTATCATGTATGGTCAGCATGATATTCCACAAAGTGGATACAGCAACCCCTCGAACCGTTTCAATGGAAACTTTTACATTGGATTGCCAGCATTGTCCTCAAATTATTTTAGCTATAGCAATAGCGGATTTGCTTATTCAGACCTTATCACTCCTTCAGGAGATTCTTTACTATTAGATTTTGAAAACCTTATAGGTAAATTAGAGAAGGATAATTTTTTAGCCATTAATGCAAAGATTGACTTATTGTCCTTTGGAATTTCATTGAGTAATAGAACTCAATTAACAGTAAACGTTACTGAAAATGTAAATATGCGTTTTACTTATCCACGTGATCTTGTAGAATTCATTTATAGAGGAAATGGAGGATTTGAAGGTAGAGAGGCCAATTTTAGCAACATTGGATTTGGTTTTAATCACTATCGTGAATATGGAATTGGAGTTTCCCATCAGCTGACTCAGAAACTTCGTTTGGGAGCAAGGGCAAAATACTTGTATGGTATGGAGAACATCTATACTGAAAAGACAGATATTCGACTACGCACCGATGCATCAACTTTTGAGATTAAAGCAAATGCAGACATAACTCTTAGAACTGCAGGAATCGACAATGTAGACTCTGAAGAATCTAGTTCTGATTACGCAACGGGAAGAGACAATACCGGATATGGAATTGACCTAGGTGCCTACTATGAATTCAATGATAAGATAAGCTTTAATGCTAGTATCCTTGATCTAGGAGTAATCAATTGGAATTCATATACAAAATCCTATACCAATGAAGGAGGTGAGTTTACTTATTCTGGGATAGAAATAAATGCCTTTACCAATGGTTCCGAAACTGAATCTGGTGAAACTTCATTTGATAGAGTGCTAGATTCATTAGAAAGTGCTTTTGAATTGGAAGAAAGTGAAGGAGGGTATTCTACTCCATTGGCAAGCAGAGTTTACCTTGGTGCAGATTACAAAATTACTGAGCGAGATCTAGCAGGAGTAATTTTCCAATCAGAAATCTATCAATCAGATATTCGACCATCATTTACCTTGAGTTATTCTAGAAAAATGACTAGATGGATTACCCTGTCAACGGCTTATACTGCAATAAATAGGACCTATAACAACCTTGGATTTGGAGTGAATCTTAATCCTGGCCCTGTTCAATTCTACATCATAAGCGATAACATCTTAGGAACCTTCCAACCTCAGAATACTAGACATCTTCAAGTTCGATTCGGAATTAACTTGGTGTTTGGAGCCAATAAATCTACAGAGGTGAGGCCAGAATTTAGAGGGGCAATAGGAAAAGATAAGGGAGGCGATGAAGAATCGGAACCTGAAACAGAATCAGAGTCAGAAAATGATGAAGAAGAATCAGAAAATTAATAAGACGAATTACATCATAAAAAAAGGGAAGCTAATGCTTCCCTTTTTTATTCAATCTATTTAAGTCTTAAGCTTTCTTTGCTCTTGCTCTTCTCTTTGGCTTCACTTCTTCAACAACCTCTTCAATACCTGCCATTTTAGGATCTACTAGGATTCTTCCACAATGCTCACAAACAATTACTTTTTTGTGTGAATTGATGTCCAATTGACGCTGCGGTGGAATTTTATTAAAACAACCTCCACATGCACTTCTCTCTACAGGAACAACAGCCAATCCATTTCTAGCACTTCCTCTAACACGCTTATAAGCAGTAAGCAATCTTCCTTCTATAACTTCTTCAGCCTTTTTAGATTCCTTAGATAAAGATTTTTCTTCCTTCTCGGTTTCAGCAATAATCTCGTCTAACTCGTTGCGTTTCAAATCTAAATCAGCTTTCACATCTTCTAACTTAAGCTTAGAAGCATCATTGATTTCTTTTTTGTTTTCGATTTTTACTTGGTATTCTTTGATTCTTTTTTCTGACAATTCAATCTCAAGATTTTGAAATTCAATCTCTTTAGTTAAAGAATCGTATTCTCTATTGTTTCTTACATTCTGCTGCTGACCTTCATATTTTTTGATGGCTGCCTTAGATTCTTCAATTTGATTCTTCTTTGAACTAATATCAGCTTCTAAAGTTGAAATCACCTCATCCGCCTTTTCAATTCGAGTTTCCAGTCCTGCAACCTCATCCTCTAAATCTTGAACTTCAAGAGGCAATTCTCCTCTAATTGTTCTGATGCGATCAATTTTAGAATCAATCACTTGCAAGTCATACAATGCTTGCAATCTATCTTCTACACTTGTTTCTTTGCTTGACGCTTTTTTAGCCATTTTATAGGTAATTAATTGGGTTAGTGCTTATGCTAGTCAAATAGCTCGCAAAATTAGGGAATTTTTCTTTAAGATATGCTTGTAATAGCTCCCCAGTATATTGTTCTGTTTCAAAATGACCAATGTCAGCAATTGTGATTTTTTCATCCGCTTCAAAAAACTGATGGTATTTAAAATCTGCGCTTAAAAATAAGTCGGCCCCTGATTGAATTGCTTCCTCAAGCAAAAAACTTCCAGAGCCCCCACACAGGGCAACTCTATTCACTTGAGCAGACATGATTTTGGTGTAACGAAGTTGCTTTACATTAAAAGTCTCTTTTATTAACTGTAGAAATTTCTCACTTCCCATACCCTGTGGCAAATCGCCTACCATTCCACTACCAATACTTGCATCCCTTAAATCCAGTTCATAAAGATCGTAGGCCACCTCCTCATAAGGATGAGTAGTTAACAAAGCCCGAATCACTTTTGATTTAGATTGTTTTGGCAAAATAATTTCCACCCTCAGTTCTTCTTCTTTATGCAATTTGCCAACCTCCCCTATATGAGGCTCTGCACCTTCTTTTGCTCTAAAACTTCCAGAACCTAATTGGGAGAAGCTACATGAATCATAGTTGCCAACATTTCCACCTCCAGCTTTAAACACAGCTGCTCTTACCTTTTCTTCTTCCTTTGTTGGGCAAAAATAAACTAGCTTATACATGGAATCACCTTTAGGTTTTAATACCTTCTGATTAATAAGGCCTAAGCGATTGGCAATTTCATGATTGACCCCATTGTGAACATTATCCAAATTGGTGTGAATAGAATAAATACTTATTTCATTGAGAACAGCCACTTTAAGCATTGCTGGAATGCTTTCTTGAAAATTCAATTGTTTAATCGGACTAAAGAATACCGGATGATGAGAAATAATGAGGTTGCATCCTTTTTCTACTGCTTCATTTACCACATCTATGGTGACATCTAAACAAAACAATGCAGCCTTAAACTCATCATTGGGGTCACCCATTTGCAAACCAGAATTATCATATGACTCCTGCAAAGAAAGTGGCGCCAAATTTTCTAATTCTTCAAGAATTGATTTAATCTTCATGCATTATTTTTTTTCAAATTTAAGCCAAAACAACAGTTTCTGTAATTTCGAGCAAACTATTCATCATTTGCTGAACATTTTTAAAATTTTAGGATTCCCAATTGCAATTATTCATTCATGGATCATTGCCGCAAGAAACGCATTCTTCAGATTTGGAATCTTTAGTCGACAATCGTACAATTTCCCAATCATTTGCCTAGGAAACCTTAGTATGGGTGGAACAGGAAAAACTCCTCATACAGAATACATTGTGAATTTATTAAAGGACGATGTAGAATTAGCCCTTTTGAGCAGAGGTTATGGAAGAGCAACGAAAGGGACGCGCATTGCGAAACAAAATGAAACGGCTTCAAGTATTGGTGATGAGCCCTTTCAAATTTTTGAAAAATTTCCAGAAATAAAACTGGTGGTGGATGGCAATCGCAGAAGAGGAATTCAAGAATTAATAAAACAACATCCTGAAACTAATTGCATAGTCATGGACGATGGCTTTCAGCACAAAGCAGTTCAGGCAAGTCTATACATCTTACTCTGTGATTATCAACGGCCCTATTTTAAGGACTACTTTTTTCCTTCTGGCACCTTAAGAGATCAACGAAAGAGTGCTAATTCTGCTGATGTAATCATAGTGAGTAAATGCCCAAAAAATTTAAATGAAAAAGACAAGGCGAATTTCATCCAACAAATCAATCCAAGTAAAAATCAAAAAATTTATTTCACTGAGATCAATTATCAAAAATTAAAGCCCTTAAATGAGAAGGCTTCGGATTTACTATCTCAAAAAAATGGAAACATTAACAATGAAATTCTTTCCATTTCAGCAATTGCAGAACCAAGTACTTATATCAATTATTTAAAAGAAAATTTCAAATTTGGAAAGCACCTCTCTTTCTCCGATCATTATGTTTTCAAGGCTACGGACTATCAAAACATGAACAGGGAATTGGGAATTTTGAGCCAAGATGCCGTTTTAATTATGACTGAAAAAGACGCCTCAAAATTTAAAGTTGAACAGGTTAAAAACTTTGCCGTATTTAGCCTTCCCATTGCCGTTGATTTTAAAAATAATAAGGCAGAATTTGATCAAGTGATACAAAAGCATGTTAGAAAAAATTAAAGAAGCAAGTAGCTTCATCCAATCTAAATCAAGCATTCAACCAAAAGTTGGAGTAATATTAGGTTCAGGCCTAGGTGGTTTTGCAGAACAAATGAATATTAGTTTAAGCATAGATTATTCTGAGATACCTAATTTCCCTGTATCCACAGTAGAAGGCCATGCAGGAAAATTGTTACTTGGAGAAATAGAGGGCGTTCCCGTGTTGGCTTTACAAGGGAGGTTCCATTATTATGAGGGCTACAATTTAAAGAAAGCCAGCTTCCCTATTCATGTTATGAAAGAAATGGGAATCAATGATGTTTTGTTATCAAATGCAAGTGGTGGATTAGACCCAAATCAGAAAATCGGTGATTTAATGGTAATTACCGACCATCTTCATCTTTTCCCAGACAATCCTTTGCGAGGAAAAAATGATGATCGCCTTGGACCAAGATTCCCCGACATGAGCAAGCCATATTGCCCAGACCTAATAGAGATTGCAAAAAAGGTAGCAAAGGCAGAAGAAATCGAATTAAAATTTGGAGTTTATGCCGGCACTCCAGGTCCTACTTATGAAACAAAGGCAGAATACAAGGCCTTTAGAATTTGTGGTGCAGACGCTGTTGGGATGTCGACCACGCCAGAGACCATTGTTGCAATCTATAGAGGGATGAGGGTTTTTGGAGTTTCCATTATTTCAGATTTAGGCGTTGAGGGACAGATTGTTGAAATTTCGCATGAAGAAGTTCAGGAAGTGGCTGCTGAAGCGGCCCCAAAATTGGCGCAATTGATTAAAAAAATGATTCCAATAATAAGGAATCAACAGTCCACCACGAATTAAAGGATTTCTTAATTTTGGACACATGTTGGAAGAAGGAATTTATTCAAAATATGAATTGGTAATTGGTCTTGAAATTCATGCCCAATTGTTAACCAAAAGCAAGGCCTACTCAGCTGATTCAGCAGCATATGGATCTGCTCCAAACACTCACATTAGTGCCATTTCTCTAGGGCATCCTGGTACGCTTCCAAAACTGAATGAGAACACCATTAAATACGGTGTAAAGCTTGGATTAGCGTGTGGTTCTACCATTAGAGAGGAGAACCAATTTGCAAGAAAAAATTACTTCTATGCAGATTTACCTAAAGGGTATCAAATCACCCAGGATAAAACCCCGCTATGTGATGGAGGCTTTATCGACATTAAAGACGATTCCAATAATCCTAAACGAATTGGAATTACCAGAATACATATGGAAGAAGATTCTGGTAAAAGCATCCACGATTTAGATCCATACAATACCTTGATTGACCTCAATAGAGCTGGAGTTCCACTTCTTGAAATTGTTTCAGAACCAGATTTAAGAACTGCCCAAGAAGCCTATAACTATGTTACTGAAGTAAGAAAATTATTGCGGTATTTAGAGATTTGTGATGGCAATATGGAAGAAGGCAGTATGCGTTGTGATGCCAATGTTTCTGTTCGATTAAAGGGAAGTAAAGAATTTGGACAGAGAACAGAAACAAAAAACTTAAACTCGATCCGAAATGTGTTTCGTGCCATTGAATTTGAAGCTAAGCGCCAAATCGAGTTAGTAGAATCTGGTGGAACGGTAAAAATGGAAACAATGGGTTTTGATGCTGTAACTGGAAGCACTTCAGTTCAACGAAGCAAAGAATTGGCACATGATTATCGTTATTTTCCAGAACCAGATTTACAAGCAGTTTGGATAGAGGAAAATTACATCAACGAGATTAAGAAGAAGCTTCCTCTCCTACCAAATCAATTGATTAAAAGATTTACCGAGGAATTGGGGCTTTCTGATTACGATGCTGAAGTACTTACAGAGGATAAGTATTTGGCAGAATATTACAATACCATTTGCGAAAACACAGGCAACTACAAAGCTGCTGCCAATTGGGTAATGGGAGCTGTTAAATCCCATCTTAATGAGAATGCACTTGCAATTACTGAGTTTAAAATTAAACCGAAGCAAATTGCCGAAATGATTCAGCTAATTGAGGAAGGAAAAATCAACAATTCAATTGCCAATCAAAAAATATTTCCAGAATTGGTTCAAAACCCACAATTGAGTCCAGTAGAAATTGCTCAAAAAAATAATTGGATTCAAGAAAGCGATAGCAGCGCGATAGAATCTTTTGTAATGGAAGCTTTAGCAAAATATCCAGACAAGGTCAATGCTTATCAAAACGGCAATAAAAACCTTTTGGGTTTGTTTATGGGAGAAGTAATGAAATTAAGTAAAGGGAAAGCAGATCCTAAAATGAGTAAAGAACTTTTAGAAAAAAACTTAGAGGCTTAAAGCATGAAACCAAAATTTTACCTTTCTATATTCTCTATCTGTCTTTTAATTGTTGCTTGCGCAGCTTCTCAAAAAGATCAGGAAAAGAAATTTCCAGTTCAAGGACAGTTAAAGAATTTAAGTACAGGATACATTTATTTGTTTGACTTAGCGAAAAAAGGTAACATTCCGGCAGATACTGCAGTTGTTGATGAAAATGGAAACTTCACTTTTGATTTAAAAGTTACAGAACCAAGTTTTTTCAAATTGAACATTAGTCAGCAAAATTTCATCATCATTCCAATGCTACCAGGTGAATTTGTCCAAGTAAGCGGAGATGCAAGGATTCCTAACGATTTTGAATTAAGTGGATCTAATGATGCAGATCAAACCAATGCCTTTAATAAGGCACTTGAAACGATTAATATCAATCAAAATTCTTTAAACCAAGAATTTCAGACACTTAGTAGTTCAATTTCCAATGTAGATTCACTTAGGCAAGCATTTCAAGCCAAATTCAATGATTTCCAGACGGAAAAATTTAGAGTAATTAAAGGTTTAATAGACGAACAACCAGATTTATTTTCAAACCTTGCCTTAATTGAACAACTTGATCCGAAGCTTAATGATAATCTTGATTATCATAAAAAATTGGCTAACAACTTGAATGAAAAATATGGAAGCAATCCTTTCTTTCTTAGCTTCAATAATCGACTGATTGAGATGAGCAGATTTGCGCCGGGGTCAGATGTTCCGGAAATCAACTTGCCAAATCCAGAGGGTGAAGTTATTCCACTTTCATCATTAAGAGGAAAGGTGGTCCTAATCGACTTTTGGGCATCCTGGTGCAAGCCATGTAGAAGAGAAAACCCTAATGTAGTGGCGGCCTATCAAAAATACAAGGATAAAGGCTTTACGGTTTATGGAGTTTCCCTAGATCGCGCCAAGGATCCTTGGGTAAAAGCGATTGCTCAAGACAATTTAACTTGGACACATGTTAGCGATTTAAAATTCTGGAATTCAATTGCTGCAAAAGACTACGGTGTAAGTGGGATCCCTTTTGCCGTCCTTATTGATCAGGAAGGTAAAGTGATCGGCAAAAACTTAAGAGGTCCAGCTCTTCATCAAAAATTAGCAGAGGTATTGGAATAGTTTTGACAAACAAGGACAAGAAAATATATTTCGCCTCAGACTTTCATTTGGGAGCACCCAACAAAAAAGAAAGTCGTAAAAGAGAAGAAAAAATTATTCATTGGTTGAACTCCATTGAAAAAGATGCTGCCGAAATCTATCTTGTCGGCGATTTGTTTGATTTTTGGTTTGAATATAAAACAGTAGTCCCAAAAGGATTTGTGAGATTGTTAGGAAAAATTGCTCAATTGTGTGATGCTGGAATTCCTGTTCACGTTTTTATTGGAAATCACGACATGTGGATGTTCGACTATTTACCACAAGAGCTAGGTGTTCAGCTGCACAGAGATTCGATAAAAAAAGAATTCAATGGCAAAAAATTCCTCATTGGACATGGTGATGGATTAGGGCCAGGAGATCACGGATATAAATTCATAAAACGTGTTTTTGCAAATCGATTTTGTCAGTGGTTGTTTGCAAGATTGCATCCCAATTTTGGTATTGGAATGGCCAATTTTTGGTCAAAGAAAAGTAGAAGTGCTAGCAAGGAAAGTGAAGAGGTTTTTCAAGGTAAAGAAAATGAATGGCTTGCCCTATATTCAAAAGATTACTTGAAAAAGGAACACATCGATTATTTTGTTTTTGGTCATCGACATTTACCCATTGACCTTAAATTAGAAGAAAAAAGCAGATACATCAACCTTGGCGAGTGGATGAATTACAGTACCTACGCTGTTTTTGATGGGAATGACATTGAATTACTCAGTTTCGAGTCAGAAAATCAATCGATCAATAAGATTGGTTAAACGATTTGCATAACCTATTTCATTATCATACCAACCCACCACCTTCACTAAATTTCCAATAACAGATGTAAGCTGAGCATCAAAGAGGCAAGAATTAGGATTGCCTAGGACATCTACCGATACAATTGGGTCCTCTGTATAAGCTAGCACTCCTTTTAATTGACCTTCAGAGGCTTTTAAGAAGGCAGCATTAATTTCACTTATGCTTTTTGAGTTTCTTACTGTACAAGTAAAATCAGTTAGTGATCCATCGGGAACGGGCACTCTTATTCCAGCACCGCCAAGCTTGCCGTCTAAAAATGGAAAAACTTTAGTTATCGCTTTCGCAGCTCCTGTGGTTGTAGGAACGATGCTAACTGCCCCTGCTCTTGCCCTTCTTAAATCTTGATGTGGTGCATCATGCAATTGCTGGTCGGTAGTATAAGAGTGAACAGTAGTAATATAACCACTTTCAATACCACAAATCTCATTTAAAACAGCTATTATGGGAGCCAATGAATTGGTGGTACAAGAGGCATTACTAATAATAGCATCCTCTTTCATGATCTCGTGATCATTAATACCTATCACTATGGTTTTGGTTTTTTCGTCCTTTGCTGGAGCAGAAATTATTACTTTTTTAGCCCCGGCACTAAGATGATCTTTTGCCAAGTTATACGATCGAAAATAACCCGTTGACTCAATCACTACATCAACTTGCTTGCTTTTCCAAGGAAGCGATCTTGGCTCCTTTTCTTGAAAACAATCGATCACCTTTCCGTCTATTGCAATTCCTGCATTTACAGCTTTAACTTCACCTGGGAATTGACCATGTACAGAATCATATTTAAAAAGGTGAGCCATGGTCTTCACATCAGCCAAATCATTTATAGCAACAATTTCATGTTTTGCCTGCTCCATTAGCACACGAAGAGTCATTCTACCAATTCTTCCAAAACCATTTATTGCTACTTTCATCTCCTTTTCATTCAAATTTAGGCAATAAAAAAAGGGTAAAGTTTCCTTTACCCTTTCAATATTTTGGTATCATCAATTAAACCCTGTTCTCAGTGCTTACTGATAATTTCTTTCTTCCTTTTGCTCTTCTTCTTCCTAAAACTTTTCGTCCATTAGCAGATTCCATTCTGCTTCTAAAGCCATGCTTGTTTCTTCTCTTTCTCTTGGAAGGTTGATAAGTCCTTTTCATCTTGTGTAGTTTTTCCTAATTAAAAACGGAAGGCAAAAGTATAATTTTTTAATCGCTCCGACAAATTTACTTAAGATTATTTTAAGTGAATTTCAGCTCATGGAAATCAAGGGTTTGTTAAATTTGCAGCCTAATAAAATTCCCTTGAGAAAGAAGAAGAATATTGCCAATGGGCAAGATAAAGTAAAAGTGAGCAAAGCCTCTATAAAACGCGCTGGAAGACTATTTTCCTACCTTCAACCACAGCTGGGCTTCTTTTGGTTGGGATTGGTTTTCTTGTTATTGTCGAGTCTTGCAAGTATGGTTTTTCCATACCTTACTGGTCAATTGGTTGATGCAGCCCAAAGTGATTTCTTAAATAAAATAGATGAAATTGCTTTTGCTCTATTGTTGGTTTTCTTTTTAAATGCAATATTTTCCTTTTTTAGGATTTATTTGTTTGCCATTGTTACCCAAAGAAGTTTAGCAAAATTGAGGCAAAAAACCTATGCCCATCTATTGAGCTTGCAAATGCGTTTTTTCGATTCCCGAAGAATTGGTGAACTTACGAGTAGAATCTCTTCAGACATAGCCCTACTTCAAGAAACCCTAACAACAACCATTGCAGAATTTATTCGACAAATAATCATAATAATTGTTGGCACCATCCTCTTAAGTTTCATCTCGGGGAAACTCACATTATTCATGTTGGCTTTGATCCCCGTTGTTGTAATTGTAGCGGTTTTCTTTGGACGTTTCATTAAAAAACTATCCACACAAGCTCAAGACAAAGTGGCTTCTTCTAATGTTATTGTTGAGGAGACTCTTCAAGGCATCTCAAGTGTTAAGGCATTTGTAAATGAATCTTTTGAGTACTTGAGGTATAAGAAACTTACAGATGATGTGATTGATATCTCGCTTAAGGGAGCTAAATGGAGAGGTGCCTTCGCTTCCTTTTTGATTTTCTGCCTGTTTGGATCAATAATCGCGGTGATATGGTATGGCGCTATTTTGATACAATCCAATGAACTAAGCATAGGAGATTTATTCACCTTTATCCTTTACTCAGTTTTTGTTGGGGCCTCTATCGGGGGAATTGCAGACCATTACGCACAAATTCAAAAAGCGATCGGAGCTACAGAGCATCTCCTTGATTTATTGGAAGAAGAACCGGAACAGGCGAATAATGATTCTACTAAAAGAATAAATCAAGGAAGCTTAGCCTTCAATAACGTGCATTTTTCCTATCCTAATCGAGAAGATATAGAAGTGTTAAAAGGCTTAAGTTTTTCTGCCGAGCCTGGACAAACAATAGCCATTGTAGGACCATCTGGTGCCGGGAAGTCTACAATCACAAGCCTTATATTAAAATTTTATACCCCCAAAAAGGGAAATATCTTAATAGATGGCTTTCCAATAGACGAATTTGCCTTAAATCATTTAAGGAAATCAATAGCTCTAGTTCCGCAGGAGGTCTTATTGTTTGGTGGAAGCATCTATGAAAACATACTTTATGGAAATCCAGAAGCAAGTAAACAAGAAATTATTGAGGCTGCTAGACAGGCTAATGCATTAGAGTTTATTGACTCTTTTCCTGAAAAAATGGAAACATTGGTTGGGGAAAGAGGCGTTCAACTCTCGGGAGGGCAGCGTCAGAGGATAGCTATTGCAAGAGCTATCTTGAAAAATCCAAAGATCTTAATTCTTGATGAGGCAACTAGCTCCTTAGATTCTAAGTCGGAGCAACTGGTTCAAGATGCGCTGGAAAAATTAATGGAAGGCCGAACTTCAATTGTCATTGCTCACCGACTATCAACCATTCAAAATGCTGATAATATCATCGTGCTAAAAGAAGGAATGTTAGAGGAGCAAGGAAAACATGATGAGCTGAATAAAAAGGACGGTGGTTTATACCAAGAGTTAAAAAAACTCCAAGTCTAGGCTACATACCTTGCTGAGACAAATCGATCCCTGTCGAATAAATCCCTTATTAATTTCACTTCTTCGAATTGTTCATTATTAAACAATTCAAGCACTTCATTCCCAAGGTCTTCATGAATCTCCCAATAAAACCTACCTCCTGGTTTTAATAATTTTTCTACATTTTTTATCATTTGTTTATAGAACTGCAAGGGGTCCTTTTCAGGGGCTAGGGCAATTGTGGGTTCAAACTCTATAACATTTTCATCTAGCTGCTTCAGCTCCTCTGGTTTAACATAGGGAGGATTGCTAACAACTATTTCATATGTATTGTTAGGGTTTTCAGTTAAAATGTCCAGTTCAAAGAAATTAACATCGGATTGAAGTAGTTTCGAATTTTGTATCGCATTATCCAAAGCTGGTTTTGATACCTCACATGCATCAACATTTAGGAAACCTTTTTCTAATTGAAGTGTAATAGCAATGCAGCCACTTCCTGTGCCTATATCAAGAATACTTGAGCCTTGCTCCGGTTCATTTTCTATTACCAATTGAACCAATTCTTCAGTCTCTGGTCGAGGAATTAATACCGAAGGGTCTACTTTAAAAGTTCTTCCAAAGAATATTGTTTCACCAATAATGTAATCAATAGGTCGAGCCATTTTCAAGTCGGCAATAACAGTTACAAATTTTTCATAGGTATCCTTACTCACCTGTTCTTCTAATTTCATCTGAAAATTAACACGATCTAGACCAGTATAGTGATTCAATAAAAGATGAAAACTTTGCTGAAGGGTTCTTTGATCAAATTGTTGAGCCAAATCCCTTTTAAAAAACGAAAACAATTCTTTCAATTTCATAAACGAAAATTACAGTGTTCGAATTTAGCATTTTATTCTACTTTTGAAAACGATGCCCGAATCAGAAAAATTCATGAAGTATTGTTTTGAACTTGCTCAAAAAGGCAAATTCAGCACTTCTCCCAATCCAAGAGTAGGAGCAGTTATTGTTCATGAAGGAAAAATAATTGGAGAAGGTTATCATGAAAATTATGGTGGCCCGCACGCAGAAGTAAATGCAATAAACTCAGTAAAGGATAAATCCCTATTGAAAAATGCAAGCATTTATATTAACCTAGAGCCCTGCAACCACTTTGGAAAAACACCCCCTTGCAGTCAATTAATATTAGATAGTCAAATTCCGGAAGTATTCATTTCGAATTTTGATCCTTTTCATGAGGTAGATGGAAAAGGAATAAAAAAGTTAAAATCCAATGGAATTAGAGTTAATCTAGGCCTTTATGAGGATGAGGGCTGGGAAGTGAATAAGCGATTTTTTACTTTTCATCAGAAGAAAAGACCTTACATTATTTTAAAGTGGGCCCAAACTGAAGATGGTTTTATTAGCCGATTAGCATCTGATCCTAATTTTAATGACAATTGGATTACTTGTAAAAACTCCAAAGAGTTGAGCCATTCCTGGAGAGCAGAAGAGGATGCTATCTTGGTAGGGCGCGTAACTGTACAACTAGACAATCCAGAGTTGACGTGCAGATATGGCCAAGGGAATTCTCCTATTCGTATGGTAATTGACCCGAGCCTGAAACTAGACCCTCAAGAAAGAATATTCGAAGATGATGGAAATGAGGTCTGGTGGATTAATGACACAATAGAAGAACAAAGCAAGAGGATAAAAAAGGTAAAAGTTAATTTTGCTAAGGATCCAATTCATGAGCTTTTAAACCGGTGTTATGATGCAGGGATTCAATCTTTAATAGTGGAGGGAGGGACTTCAACCTTAAACCAGTTTATCAAAAAATAATTCATGGGATGAGGCTAGGGTTTTTAGCGCTAAAAAGAAATTTGGCCAAGGCATTCATGCTCCAAAACTTTCTTCATCTAAGAAAAAAGAAGAATGGATAGGGTCCGACAAACTTTCCACATATTTTAATAAATAAAATGATAGACTTAATTCTAAGCATCATTTGCTCGAGCTTGATCTTCTTGCTATTCAGAGTGTTCCCAAGGTATAATGTTTTTAATTTCACAGCAATTGTCATCAACTATTTTATTGCAGGAATTACTGGAATACTTCTGTTAAACCATTTGCCTTCATCAAGAGAATACTTTAGTTATTCCTGGCTCCCTTTGGCACTTTTTCTTGGAATTATCTTCATTAGTTTATTCAATCTGATGGCTACAACATCTCAAAAACTTGGTGCCTCAGTAGCTTCTGTCGCTAATAAGATGGCTTTAATAATTCCAGTTATTGTAGCCTTTATTTGGTATGAAGATAGCTTGAATTTGATAAAAGGAATTGCAATTACAATGGCTTTATTAGGAGTTTTTCTAGGGTACATGGAAGGAAAGAGATTCAAGTGAAAAATTTGAGGTTAAATGGGCAATCCTACCCATACTTCTCTTTTTAGGATCTGGATTAATTGATACTTTAATCAACTATACTCAAAAATTTCATCTGACGGCTAAACCCATGGGAGAAAGTGCTCTTTTCACTTCTTCACTTTTTATTAATAGCTTGCACTATTGGATGTATCATCCTTTTGGTTATACCCAGTTTAAGAAAGTTAAATCTGGCGACTTGCATTGCAGGAGTCACTTTAGGGATAATCAACTATGGATCTATCTTTTTCCTTATTAGAGCTTTGGATAATTCTGGATTTCAAAGCTCAATTCTCTTTCCCATTAACAACATAGGAGTTGTTATGCTAACTAGTATCAGTTCCTTGATCATATTTCAAGAAAAATTTTCGAAAAAAAATAAAATTGGGCTTGTGATTTCAATACTATCAATTGCACTAATTGCAGTAAATTCATAATCCAATGAGAACTATTAAACTGCCATGTGAAGGATTGTTTAAAGAAAAGGGAAGTAAATTTTACGCCTATGCTTTTCCATTAGAAACAGCATTTCAATTAAAAGATTTTTTTAGAAATCGTAAAAGAGAATCATCCAAAGGCTCGTCATTTTTGTTATGCGCTTCTACTGAAGGAGGGCGAAGAGGATTATTTTCTTACTAATGATGATGGTGAACCTAGGAAATTCAGCTGGAATGCCAATTCTAGGACAAATCAGGTCTCATGATTTGAGTCATGTATTAATCATTGTTGTCAGATACTTTGGGGGCACTAAGCTCGGTATAAGTGGTTTGGTTAAAGCTTATAAAGAAGCAAGCAACTTAGCTTTGCTTGAGGCAGGAGTTTTGTTCAATCATTGTAAAAACAAGAATACATTTTAAGATAGTTTTTGATCAATTTAATGCAGTAATGCAAATCTTGAGTCAGCTTAACTTAAAACCTGAAATTAGCTATGGGAAATCATGAAATAGAATACATATTATCAGAAGAGGAGGGCAAAATCAACTTGCTAAAATCAAAATTGGAAGAACTAAATATTAATACCGATTCCTAAGCTCTTTCAGCCAAAGACATCCAACGATCCGTTTTTAATTCAATTTCTTCAACAAGAGCATTCATTTCCTTTCCCAATTCTTGTCTTTTTTCGTTGGACAAGCTTGGATCGCTCAATTTTTGACTAAGCTCTTCGAGATTAGACTCTAAATTGGGAATATCAAGTTCTAATTTCTGATACTCTCTTTTTTCTTGATATCCTAAGCCGGATGACTTATTCGTCTTTTTCTCTAAATTCTTTTTATTGACCTCTTTTTTAGCATTTTGCTTATCCGTACCTGACCAATCAATTTCGCTGTATTTAATGTTGTAGTCTTTAATTTTCCTTCACCTTCAAAAGAAAAATATGTTCTGCTAATCGGTCCATAAAGGCTCTATCATGGGGAGACTATCAGAAGGCAGCCAGTAAACTCTTCTAGAAACTCTTCTAGTATGGCAATTGTCTTGATGTCCAAATCATTCGTAGGCTCATCAAGAATCAAAAATTGGGATTTGCCATAAGAACTTGCAAAAGGTACAAGCGTTTTTTCTCTCCCCCACTTAAGCTTGAAACCTGATTATATTGCTGATTTTTTGAAAACAAAAAACGTTCTAACAATTGAGATGCGGATATCTTCCTTCCTTTTGCTAATGGAATCACTTCAGCAATTTCCTTAACTACTTCTATAATCCTTTTATCCCCGGGCACTTGAAGGCCTTCTTGGGCATAATGTGCAAGATTTACTGTTTCCCCAAGGATAACTTTACCCTTATCAGGCATTAACTCCCCAGTGATCAATCGAATTAATGTGGTTTTTCCAGAACCGTTTTTTCCTGCTAAACCAATTCTTTCTCCCTTTTTAAAAACATAGGAAAAATCTTGTATTAAATTCTTTTCACCGAAGGCCTTGGACACATGATGAAGCTCCAAAATCTTCCCTCCTAGTCGCTCAGATTTAATGCTCAGACTCAATTGATCTTCCTTTAGCTTTCTTTTAGCCACTTCTTCGGTGCTATAGAATTCTTTTATTCTAGATTTTGCTTTGGTACCTCTTGCTTTTGGCATTCTTCTCATCCAATCCAACTCCTTCCGGTAAAGATTTTTTGCTTTTGAAACTGTAGCTTGTTCTTGTTCCATCCGAAGTGCCTTCTGGCTCAAATATTCCTCATAATTACCATGGTAGCGATCCAATCTTCCTTGATTCAATTCTAGAAATTGGTTGCAAACATGGTCAAGAAAATAGCGATCATGGCTGACCACAAATAAACTTCTTTGGTCTTGGCTAAAATAGCTCTCTAACCAGTTTATCATTGCAATATCAAGATGATTAGTAGGCTCATCAAGCAGGTATAAGTCTGGGTCTTTTAACAGCAGTTGAACAAGAGCCAAACGTTTTTTCTGACCACCAGACAAAGGTTGGATTAAACTATTCCAGTCGATTCCTTCCAATTTAAATACTGCCATCAGTTTTTCAACTTTAGCCTGATAATCCCAAGCCTGAGTTCTATCCATATTGGAAATTGCTCTTTCCATTAAGTCCAAATCATTTGGCTTCGACAAAGCATTTTGATAAGTCTTTAGTGAAACTGCCAAAGGATTATCTGCACTCAAAAAAAGGTCCAATACTTTGTCGGTATCATTAAATTCATGTGATTGACTTAAGAATCCAATAGTAATGCCATTGCGTGTAATCACTTCCCCAGAATCGGGAGAATCTTGCCCGATCAATAAATTTAGAAGAGTTGATTTGCCTTCACCATTTTTAGCAATTAAACCAACCTTACTACCTTTATCAATTCCAAAACTTAAGTCTTCAAATAAAAGGCGAGGCCCAAATCTTTTTGAAATTCCTTCAACTGCTAATAAATTCATTCGATTAACGAGTAACGCGCTCAAACCCAGAGGCAGCTAGTGTATAATCAGGCTGAATAGCCAATGCTTTTTGATAATCTCTAGCGGCATTGTTTATGTCTCCCAAAAGCTCAAAAGAATAGCCCCTATTGTAATAGGCCTGGTAATAATTGGGGTCTACTTTAATTGCATCTGTAAAGTAGCGTGTTGCTTCTCTATAAAGCTTTAAGTAAAACATATGAATGTATCCTAGGTTATAATGTGCTTCCCGGAAATCAGGAAATTGTTTTGTGGCCTCATAATAAGTTTGAATTGCCTCATTGTACATTTCATGTTCTTGTTCAAACATTCCCTTAGAATAAAGGGTATTTCGATCTTCAGGTTTGATGGAAAGTGCATTATTGTAGTAATCAATTGCAATTGGGTCATCTAAAACGGCGTGTAAAAGCCCCAATTCTAGGTAGGCCTCATAGAACTCAGGGTCTTGTTCCACGGCAGTTTGATAACTACTAATTGCCTTTGTAGTATCACCCATTTCCATAAAATTATAACCTTTCAGGTAATACGCTTGAGCACTAAACATGTCGTGTTTTACAGCTAAATCAGCAAACTGCAAGGACATCTTATTGTTTTTAGCAATAAGAAAAAGCTCACTTAATTCTTCATAAATCTTGGAATTCTTAGGCTCAACCTTACTGGCATACTCAAGAATTGCTAGGCTTCTATTCAATTTTCCTCTTTGAAGATAAAAGTCGGCTTGAGTTAGCAAATTAGTTATGTCACTTGAATCTATTTTAACCGCTCGGGCTAAATCTATTTCGCCTTCTTCAATTTTTCCAAATGATAAATAGACCTTTGCTCTTTCGAGGTAGAGAGAAGCATCATTGATGTTATTTCTGAGTTTAACATTAACTGAGACCAAAGAAGAGTCCAGTTTTTCTTCCATAGTATTATTTGAACCCTCATCAACAGTTTTGCTGCTATTTTCAAGCTGCTTTTCTTCAATTTGATCTTTCTCATTTGAACAGGAGAATAGCAGTGTGATTCCTAATAAAAAGCCTAATATTTTGCGCATAAAAAAGTCCCGTTGAAAACGGGACTAAGTTAATTAAATTGCTTTATCAGGACTTCATCCCTTCTTTGATCTTTGTTTCCAATTCATCAAACAAATCGGGATTATCTAGAATTAATGATTTCACTGCGTCTCTACCTTGGCCCAATCGCGTTTCACCGTAACTAAACCAACTTCCACTCTTCTTAATAATGTCTAATTCTACTCCGATATCAATAATTTCACCAGCCTTTGAAATTCCTTCTCCGTACATAATATCAAACTCTGCTCTTCTAAAGGGAGGGGCTACTTTATTTTTCACCACTTTAACCTTAACTCTATTTCCAATTACTTCATCTCCATTCTTAATTTGGGAGCTTCGACGAATATCTATTCTAACAGAGGAATAAAACTTGAGCGCATTTCCACCTGTGGTGGTCTCAGGGTTTCCAAACATGACTCCAATTTTCTCTCGCAATTGATTTATGAAAATACATGTACATCCAGTTCTGCTGATGGTTCCAGTAAGTTTACGTAATGCTTGTGACATCAATCTTGCTTGCAAGCCCATTCTAGAATCTCCCATTTCTCCCTCTATTTCGGCTTTAGGCGTAAGCGCCGCAACTGAATCAATCACAATTAAATCAATTGCACCAGACCGAATTAGATTATCGGCAATTTCAAGAGCTTGCTCTCCATTGTCTGGTTGAGAGATTAGCAAGTTCTCTGTATCTACCCCTAAGTTTTTAGCATAGAATTGGTCAAAAGCATGTTCTGCATCAATAAAGGCTGCAATTCCTCCTTGTTTTTGAGCTTCCGCAATAGCATGAATTGCTAAAGTAGTTTTCCCAGACGATTCTGGCCCATACACTTCAATAATCCGTCCCCTTGGAAGCCCTCCTACTCCTAATGCCAAGTCGAGAGCGACAGATCCAGTTGGGATGGCCTCAACATTTTCAACGGCCTGATCACCCAGTTTCATTATGGATCCTTTTCCATAAGTCTTTTCCAATTTTTCCATAGTTAAAGACAATGCCTTCAACTTTTGCTTATTTATTTCTTTGCTTTCACTGCTCATAATATTATATTTTTAGCAGAATCTGATCTGCGTGATTTTTAGTTTTTACTTTCTCTATTTTATCTATTATTGTTCCTGTTTCATCAATGACAAAAGTCATTCTGATTATTCCTTCATATTCTCTCCCCATAAACTTTTTCCATCCCCATGCACCAAATGCAGATATAATGCTTTTATCTTCATCAGAGATTAATGGAAAGGGAAGTTGATACTTATCAATAAACTTTTGATGTTTTTTTTCTGAATCCGCACTAACTCCTATTATTTCAAAGGAATTCTTCCTAAGTTCTAAATGATTATCTCTAAGATTACATGCCTCTTTTGTGCAACCTGGCGTATCGTCTTTGGGATAAAAAAATAAAACATACTTCTTCCCCAAAAGTTCTTCACTACTTATTGTTTTCCCTCCTTGAATTTTTCCTTCAAACTTTGGAGCTTTATCTCCAATTTTCAATTCGCTCATTTTTGACGATTATTTTGTCATTTTGTACTTCGACAAAGTAGTAATTTCTTTTATAGAAACAAAACATTTGCTTAAAATTTGAAATCAAGACTTATATTTACATTATGAAAAAGAATGAAAAAGTCCTTTTTATCCTCGATATTCTTACTGAACTTTACGAAGCCCCGCCTATTCCTTTGACCCACAAGGACCCCTACACATTACTAATTGCCGTGCTGCTTTCAGCACAATGCACGGATGAAAGAGTAAATAAGATTACTCCTGATTTATTTAGCCTAGCAGACAACCCTTACGATATGAGAAGCTTAAGTGTAGAACAAATCAGGTCCATAATTAAACCTTGTGGTTTGTCGCCACAAAAATCAAAAGCCATTCATGGCTTATCTCACCTCATTGTTGACAATTTTAATGGCAAAGTGCCAGAAAATTTTAAAGATTTAGAAAGTTTACCAGGCGTAGGACATAAAACGGCTAGTGTTGTCATGGCCCAGGCATTTAATGTACCTAGCTTCCCTGTAGATACTCACATTCATAGGTTGATATACCGATGGGGATTATCCACTGGAAAATCAGTTGAACAGACCGAGAAAGATTGTAAACGTCTATTTCCAATGAATCGATGGAACAAACTCCACCTACAAATCATCTATTTTGGAAGAGAATATTGCAAAGCAAGACCACATGATCCAAAAATATGTCCGATTTGTAGTAAGGTAGGAAGAGCTAGCTTATTCTCTTAATTCAATAAACACTCAATTGAGCCAATGTTTTTGGAAGGCCTAATTGAAATGGTTTTGGAATAATTTAGAATAAACTCAACACTAGAATTGTCTGGATTTTCATCGACTTCTAAAGTCGTTTCCTTATCCATTAATTCATAAAATGCAGTCTCGTCTTGTTGTAATTGTAGGTAATCAAAAATTGTAAAATCAGCCATACGCAAATAATAGTTTTTTTATGTCTACCATTAACGCATTGGAAATTCAAATATTGTTTCCTAAATACTTAAAGTCATTTTATTCTTCTCAGCCATCTTTCTAAGGTTGATTAAAGCATACCGCATCCTTCCTAAAGCAGTATTAATACTCACATTTGTTCTCTCCGCAATCTCCTTAAAACTCATGTCAAAATACATTCGCATCATCAACACTTCTTTCTGGTCTTGAGGAAGTTGATGAACCAACTTTTTTACATCGGCAAGCATTTGATCTTTAATAGTATTCTCCTCAATGGTTGGGTTCTTATCTTGAATAATTTCAAAAATGTCGAAGTTTTCCCCCCCACTAGTTGTTGGGAATTTTTGATTCCTTCTGTAATGGTCTATGATTAAATTGTGTGCAATTCTATTCACCCATGGAAGAAACTTTCCTTCGTCGTTGTATTTCCCTCTCTTAAGCGTTCTAATTACTTTCATGAAAGTTTCTTGAAAAATATCATTTGCTAAAGCTTCATCTCTAACAGTAAAAAGAATATAAGAGAATACTCTTCTCTTGTATCGTTTCAATAAAATTTCAAATGAAGAATCTTTTCCTTCTAGGTATTGACGGATCAAGGTTTGATCACTAATTGCATTAAGTTCCATAAACATTCTATTTAAAGCGTAAAAAGCTTGTATTAAAAAAGTAATGTTTAGGCTATAGGCGTTTTGTTTTTATTTGATACAATATCTTTAAACGAATAAAATTCTACAATATTGTGTTATGCAATTATTTTACCAAATTACAGAAAAAACAAGGTTAAATTTGTCAATCTCTTGCTAATTGGATCAATTGATATTATGACGAAAAAAGACTTCGAAAGGTTGGACCCAAAACACTTTATTTTGATTAAAGGGGCAAAGGTTCATAATTTAAAAGAAGTTGACGTTGCCATTCCAAGGAATGAATTAGTAGTTATCACTGGCCTTTCAGGTTCAGGAAAATCGTCTTTAGCATTTAGCACATTATACGCAGAAGGGCAAAGAAGATATGTAGAAAGTTTGTCCTCCTACGCTAGGCAATTCCTTGGAAAGGTTGAAAAACCTGAAGTAGAATACATTAAGGGAATTTCTCCCGCAATTGCAATTGAGCAAAAAGTAAACACTAGCAATAGCAGATCTACGGTTGGAACAAGCACAGAAATTTATGACTACTTAAAGCTTCTATTTGCAAGAATTGGTAAAACCATCTCCCCTACTACTGGAAAAGAAATAAAAAGAGATAATGTTATTGACATTGCTAATTTCATTTTAAATCAAGAAATTGGAAGTACCGTTTTACTTTGTTCTTTAAAAAACCTTGGTGCGGGGAAGGATCAACAAGCAAGCATCGAATTATTAATGCAGCAAGGATATAGCAGGGCCTTTTATAATAATGAGGCGAGATGGCTAGAAGACCTAGCTTCTGAAGGCTTAGAAAGTGACCAGCTGGACTTAATTATTGATCGGTTTTCTGTGGCAGAGGATTTTATTGAATCGAAGAGCCGGATAGTGGATTCTATAGAAACTGCTCTATTTGAAGGCAATTCTACTTGCCTAGTTCATGTAATTAAATCCAAAAAGTTAGCTACCAAACGATTCAATAATTTGTTTGAAGAAGATGGGGTTGAATACATTGAACCTCATGTAGACCTTTTTAGTTTCAATAGCCCTTTAGGTGCTTGTCCGAGTTGCGAAGGGTTTGGAAAAGTAATTGGTATTGATGAAAACTTAGTGATTCCCAATAAATCCCTTTCAATTTTTCAAGATGCCATAGTCTGTTGGAAAGGTGAGAAAATGAAAACCTGGAAAGATAAACTGATCAATTCCGCACATGAATTTAATTTTCCTATACACAAACCAGTTTTTGATTTAAGCCAAGAAGACTATGAATTGCTTTGGAATGGCAATAAGCACTTTAAAGGACTTCACCAGTTTTTTGACTACTTGAGCGCTAAAAGCTATAAAATTCAGTACAGAGTAATGCTTGCACGATACAGAGGGAGAACTACTTGTCAATTGTGCAAAGGAAGTAGAATTAGGCCTGAGTCTTTTAATGTTAAAATTGATGGAACAGCTCTCCCTATATTATCAGGCAAATCAATCATACAGATTGCTCACTTTTTTGATCATCTTAAACTGGATGAACGAGAAAAAGAAATTACTAAACGACTAATCACTGAGATTAAAAATAGATTGGACTATCTAATAAAGGTTGGTCTTGGATATCTAAGTTTAAACAGAGCCTCTTCTAGTCTATCCGGCGGTGAATCTCAACGCATTAATTTAGCCTCATCGCTAGGAAGTAATTTAGTTGGCTCTATGTATATTCTTGAT
Source organism: Vicingaceae bacterium (assembly GCA_965218715.1). Taxonomy (GTDB): domain Bacteria; phylum Bacteroidota; class Bacteroidia; order Flavobacteriales_E; family Vicingaceae; genus CBDCLY01. Next base: position 12,638 of record CBDCLY010000037.1, on the reverse strand, counting down.
GAGCCAAGCATTGGGCTTCATACAAAAGATACTCAGCGGTTGATTCAAATATTAGAATCCTTGAGAAACCTCGGCAATACCGTTATCGTTGTTGAACATGATGAAGAGATTATTCGGGCAGCAGATACAGTAATAGACCTTGGACCATACGCTGGGCATCTTGGAGGAGAATTGGTTTTTAACGGTAATCAAAAAAAATTAGCGGAAGCCCACACTTTAACCGCTAAGTATCTAAATAAAGAGCTAGGGATTCCTCCAAAAGTCAATCCTAGAAAGTGGAATGATTCTATAAAAGTACTTGGAGCTAGAGAAAATAATTTAAAAGGCATAGACGTAGAAATACCATTGCATGCGATGACGGTGGTTTCTGGTGTAAGCGGTTCTGGCAAATCATCACTAGTTAAAAAGATAATCCTACCTGGGATACAAAGACATTTAGGAATATTTAGTGAAAAGCCCGGCCTTCATCAGGGCATTGAAGGCGAATTGGATGGTATTCAAGAAATCCAATACATCGATCAAAACCCTATAGGGAAGTCCTCTAGATCTAATCCTGTTACTTACATTAAGGCCTATGATGAAATAAGAAGTTTGTTTGCGAACCAAAAACTTGCAAAAAGCAGAGCCTATCAGGCCGGTCATTTTTCCTTTAATGTAGAAGGTGGTAGATGCGAAACTTGTCATGGTGAAGGAGAAATTACAGAGGAAATGCAATTCATGGCAGACATTCATCTGACTTGTGAAACCTGCAATGGTAAGCGATTTAAAGAGGAAACTTTAGCCGTTCACTTTCATGGAAAAAGCATCGCAGATGTATTGGAATTAACCATTCAAGAGGCAGTAGACTTTTTTGGAACTTATCAAGATGACAAACAATCCATTAAAGTTGGAGAAAAACTAATGCCATTAATTGCAGTTGGTCTTGGCTATGTAAAATTGGGTCAAGCTTCTGGGACTTTAAGTGGCGGAGAAGCACAGAGAATAAAACTAGCTACCTATTTGGGAAAGGGGAATAGCAAAAACCACATCCTATTTATCTTCGACGAGCCGAGTACAGGCTTACATTTCCACGACATCATTAAATTGCTTGATGCCTTTAATGCTTTAATTGAAAAAGGACACAGTTTGTTAGTTGTTGAGCATAACACCACCATCATTCAACAGGCTGATTGGGTAATAGATCTTGGCCCTGAGGGCGGTGATTTAGGTGGAGAGTTAATGTTCCAGGGTACACTAGGCGACCTATACAAATCTAAAAATTCCATAACAGCTAAATTTTTAGCATAAAAAAAGCCCTCCATTTCTGGAGGGCTTTTTATTATTTAATTATCCTATTTGATAATCAATTTCTCAATTCGCGACTCTTCGCCAGTTTGAATTTGAAGGAAGTAAATTCCTTTAGCAAATCCTGTGAAGTCTAAATCACGTTGGAATGCACCGTTAACATTCACCTGCTCGTTAAACACTAGCTTACCGCTAACGTCTCTAACATTTAAGATGAATTCTTCAGCTTGTTGAGTTTTGATGTTCAATTTGAACAATCCGTTAGATGGATTAGGGTTGATGCTGAAATAATCAACAGCAGCAATGTCCTCAATTCCAACAACACACTCAACTCCTAAATAGGCAACCGCTCTTGGGCTAGCACATCCACCACCAGCAAATGGCAATGTTAAGCCTGTATTGGTAACGCCTTGGTCAATAGTATTAACAATGAAATCAGTTATATCATCATTATCACTTGAACCTTGACGATACATAGAACTTCCTGTTGCAATACCAGTTGAAACAATCCCATTACCAATCCATGCGCCAGAAGCACCCGGAGTAATGGTAAATCCATTCACTGTAATGCTCATTGTAGCAATATCGGCAGCTGACCACTCCCAGATAACAAAGTCAACAATGTTTCCTAAATTATCTACGATAATGATCCATCCTGGACTACCTGGATTCCAGAATAAATTAGATCCCCAAGCATTTGTGGCTGCATCAGTCCAGAAATCTAATGCTCCAGAAGGCATAATACCGCTTAATGTTTGAACAGTAGTGTTGGTGTTATTGATGTCAGTATAAGAATTACTTACAGCAACGGACCAGCCGGTTACATCAACACCATTAGAGGATACATTTTGAATCTCTAACATATCTGGACTACCTGGATCAGCCTCAGTAATTAAAAGGCTAGAACCACCGGCACCACCAGCAGTTACCTCTTCTACCCAAACAGTATCATAGAACTGCATTGTTCCAGTTGGAGTCTGAGTCCAAGAAATAGAATCACCATCAGTGCTAACAGAATATGCTCCACCAGTTGAAATTTTGTTTCCACCAGTTGCCGCATCATACCAATCAAAGGTAGGATTAGGGTTGGAAGAAATTGCCGTTCCAACAGCCGTTGCTGCAATATTACATGAAGCTGCAACTGCCGTATCACCATCTGCTCTTGGAGCAACTAAGGTAATTGGCAATACATCTAATGTATCAGAACTAACGGTTCCACAAGCCAACACCCTATAAGAGGTTAAACTCATAGGATTGATTGTTAATTCAGAGGAGTCAGCACCAGTGATGTCTGTCCAAGTAGTACCATTCAATACTTGCCATTGGATGGTTCCTACAAAATTACTTGTAGAAATAGTTACAGTATCTCCCATACAAATGGTATCAGATCCTGCAATGGTTCCACCACTTACTGGAGCCAGCATTAAGGTATCTACCAATGTATCATTTTGAGGGAATGTATCTGTTGCCATAGTAATTAAACCATTCAAGTTATAATTACCTGAGTTGGTCATGTTGATACTACCCATGTTTACATCCATAGTAGATCCAATTGCTAATGGATTACCTCCATTGAAAGAGTTATTTGTAATGTTCATGCTCAAATTAGCAGTAACACCACCTGTAACACCAACAGTTAAAGTTGCATTAGAAGCAGTGAAATCTAAAATAGTTCCACCAGCATTGATCACTGTTACGATTACATCTTCACTAGAACCATAACAACTATCTGTGCTAATTACTGGTCCAGCAACTCCTGTAAATCCTAAGTTATTGGAAGCAGGAGGAGTAAACTCAATTGCTCCAATATCTGGATTAGAAGCAGACCTAGCCAATCCAAAGAAGTCTGTTGTTATGTTTGGATGACCCAAACCAACAGCATTGATTAAACCATTTCCTGGCTCAAAATCATCTGTTGCTAAACTCACATATTGTGGATCAGTTTCATGGCTATTTGCACCATAAGCAGTGTTGGTCTGCCAATCTGATAAACTAGTTTGATCAACTGAAAAGAATCCATAACTATTGGTTCCACCAGTTGATGTGATGTAAATGTTATTGTAATCACAAGAACTAGGCGCTCCAGTCATGTAAACACCATGCTTGGTTCCTGTTCCACCTCTAGAGATTGTAATGATGTTGTTGGTGTACTCCGTATTTGAAGCACCCAATTGATAAATACCTCTTACAATTCCTGTTGAAGTAGAATTTACTTCATCAAGGGAAACAGTATTGTTCACAAAATGTGCATTTTCAGGAGATGATCCATAAAGCGCATAAATAGTACCGTTATTATTGATGTTGTAAATCAGGTTATTGGTAATGTAATTATCCGCACCTGGTGCTGCATCTGCAGCAACAAATAATGGATAAGCCAAACTTGTTGAAGTTGGGGCTGCATCAGATATATTATGAATTGCATTCCCGTTAATGACTGCAGCATCACAACCAGTTGATAATAATACTCCATAGAAAGTAGAAACTACTGTTCTATTGGCACGAGTAATGTCGTTACCTTCTATTGTTACACTATCAGTATACAAAATGTAATTTCCATAATTATAGAAATCACGAATTGTATTATTACTAATGTTGAAGTTATACTGAGTAGGAGCATTAAAGTCTCCATAAGAAGTAATTCCTGCCCAACCACCAATGATCTCATTATTGATAATATTGATGTCATGCATTGAGCCACCAGAAGCTGTTGGGCTAGTTCTAGAACCAGAATTCACAATTCCGGCAAAGAATGAGCTTGTGCTCGTAAATCCAACATCAATAGTTGAATTACTTAAGGTTACATGATGAGTTCCATTGATATTTTGAAGTCCCCATCCGTAAGTACCACCAGCAGCTACAATGTTTAAGCTATCAATGGTAATCCAAGATGCATCATCAAGCGTAACAACCGCTCTTTGGTTTGCGTTAGTCGAACCAAATGTAATTGTTGCATTGTGGCCATTTATGGTAATTGTACTTGCAGAATCAGTACCTTCAAGTCCGTTAATTTCGAACTGCTCAGTATAGGTTCCTGGAGCAACATCAACTATAACGGCTCCACAAACACCATAATTACTTATGTCATTGGCAAAAGCTGTGAAAGACTGCCAGTTCGTTGCTGAGGCAGCTAACGAGGTATCAATAGTAAAGTTACCAGATAAGCCAGTTCTCAAACCATCTAAACTTGTAGTATCATCAGCATTGATAGGATCTACCATTCCGTTAGGGTCTTTGGTATAAATATCAATGTCGTAGATAGTTGTGCTGTTGATGGTCAACGGAGCTAAAGTAACAGCCGCAGTATCTCCAGATAAAATTGTTGTTGTATAAGTTGTTGAATCCAATACTCCATTTACATTCCACAACACTTTAACCGAAGTCAAAGAATCTAAACCGAAGTTCTTCACAGCCGCAACTGGAGTTACTGTACCTGGACATAATGGCAATGATGGACTCATCAAACCAATTACACCAGCATTAACAGGAGCAAGAACATTCAATGCTACATCATCAATTGCCATATCAGAAGTAAAAGATGTTCCTCTAATACCAACAAATTTCAATCGAACTGAGTTGCCATTGTAACCACTTAAATTGGTTGCAAAGTTTAACCAAGCATCACCCTGAGCAGATTGTTGCTGACCAGTAATGGTGGTAATTAAAGTATTTACACCTGCAGACTCGATATAAACTTCTAAACTACCCATTGCTGCACCAAACATATGGTACCAGAAACTCAATTCAATTGCTGTGAATGCAGGGTCAACAAAAATAGATGGACTAAATAAAGTATCATCGTCACCTGTTGTACCACCAGAACATTCTAAATACAAGAAAGTCCCAGAACCAGTGGTATGATCGGCTGTTGGGCCAGTTGAAGATGAACTAGTTGAAGAACCAGATTCCCAATGAGGAGTTGGTGTATTATTGGTAGACCAACCTTCGGCCGAAATCAAACCTGTTAAATTTGTTCCGAAGTTTTCAAAATCTTGGAAATATGGAATACCGTTTGCTGTACTGAAAGATGAAGGTCCAATCCAAATTGAACTATCTCCTCTACCACAAATCTCTCTTACATAATAGTCATAAGTTGTACTGGCAGTTAAACCACCAATTCTTACACTGTCAGATCCAGAAATAACTCCCGTTCCTGATCCTTGTGCTGCTCCACTAGCAACCACTTCATATTCAAATGTGCTAACTGCACCACCTGTCCAGAAGATCGTTACTGAATCCAATGAAGGATTTACAGAACCCAAGTTTGAAGGAGGAGGACATAATGGTGGAGAAAATTCATCTGCTCCAATGTCAACGTTAGTTGCACCTGATGCTGGACGTACATCTCCATCGATGTCTGTTAAAATACTAACACTATTGTCACCACCATCGTTTACAAATGCACCAATGATGTGCAAGTTAGTTGGCGATGCAAACTGTGGATCTCCTTCTATAGAAGCTCCATTCAAGTTTGGATTTGCCGTTTTAAATGCTGTTAAATCTGCATAAGTAGTGTTTGCAATATTAAATGTATTTGCTCCACCTGAATTGTAGGCATTGTTGTCCAATTTGGTAAACAAAGTATCGGTTACATTGGACATTTCAAATGCTTCTGTATTGGCAGAAGAGAAAATATTGTTTCTTACATCGTACGATTCAATTGTATTGGTAGTACTTGCTCCAATTTGAAATGCTGGATTGACTGTACCATTGGTTACAATTGAATTGTGGAAGATGTCTACTGAATCTTGATACAATAAGTACATTCCAAAATCTGTGTCAGAAATGATCATGTTGTTTACCACTTGCATCTGACGTCTCTCTGGAGCGTACTGTGTAAAGTTGTAAATGTATGCACCATAATCTGGAGCATGGATCCAGTTTTCTGTAAACAAGGCATTAGTTGTATACCAAATGTATGCACCATCTGCCTGAGTATTGTTTCTAGAAGTCATGTCGATGTTGTTTCCAACTACCTCCACACTATCTTGATAATACACATAAACACCATAATAGTATCCATCGTTAAAATCATTGTTCATGATTTTGTTACCCACCTGAAGTGTTGTGTTATTACCATAAAAGTAGGTCTGGTAATAACCACCATTAATTACAGAGTTGGCTACCGTATTGTGATTCGCACTTGCTCCTGTTACTCTAGCGGTTGTGCTAGTAGAAGTTCCAACTCCAGTAATGTTAAAGTTGGTAGATGTTGTGCTCACTTCAATGATAGAATTAGTTACCTCATTGTAGTTTGATCCATTACCAAACAATACTGCCATAGATGCAGTTGCATTGGTATTCTCAATCTTCATGTTTTTTAGCGTAATGTAACTTACCCCATCCAAGGCTACTGTAAAGTAGTTTGCACTTGTAATGGTTGTTGTTGAAGAATCTCCTCCATCTATTGTTACTCTTGCCAATTCATTTGGACCTGTTACACCTGAAAGGTTTAAGCTTTCAGAATATGTTCCTGGAGATACAGTCACATTAACTGCTCCACAGGTTCCAAAATTTGATAATGCTGTACCTAAGTCAGCAAATGATGTAAAGTTTGTTGCTGAAGATGGGTTGGCTGGGTTTAAAGTATAGTTACCAGCTGGCAATCCAGTTCTTGCTCCAAGCACACTTACTGTGTCATCTGCTGGAGCTTGGTCAGCCATTCCGTTTGGATTCTTTGTCCAGATTTTTACATCGTAAACAACTCCAGAAGCAAAAGTAAAGGCTGGGAATGCAACATTTTGTGTTGCTCCAGGAACTAAACTTCCTGTAAATGTAGTAGAATCTTGTACTCCGTTAATTTCTCTTATGGTTGTAAAGCTAGTAATGGTATCCGTTCCATCGTTTAAGAAATCTGCAGCCACTGGCAATGCAGGACCTGCACAAAATGGGAAAGATGGGCTAGTTAAGCCAGCTCCAGCTAAGTTTAAAGACACAATTGGTGTAATTGCAATATCATCAATTGCCATATCAGAAGTAAATGAGGTTCCTGTAAGGCCTCTAATTCTCATTTGAACAGAATCTTTGTTTACAAAAGCAGTATCAAATACAGAATGAGACTGTAACATCCACTGGTCTACGTTTCCTGTCCATGATGTAATTACATCATTGGTCCAAGCTCCACTTCCAACACGCATGTCTAAATGCATTGTTCCCATAGTAGCACCAAACATGTGGTACCAAAATTCGATTTTTACGCCTGAAAAGGCTGACCAATCCATGTGAACACTTTCTAAACTAACTGTTCTATTATTACAGCCAGAAGTTTCTGTATACAAATAAATGCCAGCACCAGTACCTGGGCTATGATCCACAGCTGGACCTGTACTACTTGAACTTGTTCCACCTGCATCAGGTGACCAGTCTTGAACACCGTCGGTTGAAACATTGACGAAATTTGCGCTGACCAAATTAATGGTAGCATTACAATTTTGATTTTGAGTTTCCAATTCGAAATCTTCCGTTATTGGCAATGACGCTGTTTGAGAAAATCCCAAAAATGCACCAAAAACCATCGCGGCTAAAAGACTATACCTCTTTTTCATATGATTATTATTGATTAGTAAATTGTTAGATAATTGATTAGTAAGTACTATAATAGCACCCTAAATTACCATTTTTTAACTTTTTTGTCAAAATATTGACGAAAAAAAAGGGGGATGCGTATGCATCCCCCTTTAATTATATTAGAAAAACTGATTATTTGATAATCAATTTCTCTGTTTTTGTTGCATCATCATTGCTAATTCTAAGGAAGTAAATTCCTTTAGCAACTCCACTTAAATCAATTGAATGATTTGATGGACCAGCAGCATTTAAATTACTTTCAAATACTACTTTACCACTTACATCGCGAATATCAACTCGAACTTGATCTTTCAATTCTGGAAGATATAAAACAAACTCACCATTTGATGGATTTGGATTCACTCTAAATTGATTGATTGCGTCTCTGTTGTCAACGATTGCATTAGGCTGATCACTTAAAGTAACTTCATCAATGGAAACGTCACCATTGAAGCTAGCACCTCTAATCACTACAAATCTAATCTTAGTTGTTTGTAATGCTGCAAAACCAGCAGGCAATTGAACCATTCTTACTAAGAATGTATCCGCATTTGCAGTTTGTTGTTGACCATTAATGGTATCTACACTAACCCAAGTTCCTGCAGAATCCATTTCAACTTCTAGACCGATGATATCAGATCCATACATGTGGTAATAATATTCAAGTGTTAATACACCTGTAATGGTACCCACATCGTAACAAGTAGAAGTTAAAGTGGTAATGTCACCAGCAAAACCAGAACTAGCCTCAGTATACATGTATGTTCCTGATCCAGAAACATCACTAGTAGGGCCTGTTGCAGTTGAACCGGTTCCACCAATATTGGATCTCCATGTAAATGCTGCATTAGAAGAAGTACTCTCCCAACCATTTGCAAATACTGTTGGTCCTGTCACTCCAGAAGCCAATGCATCGAAATCCTCAGTATCAGGAACTAAACGCTTAGTATTGGTAATTGTATTGCCCAATAAAGAATCATTCAATACGTTCGCATCACCTGTCATCCAAGACCAAGCATCAATGTTAGAAGAATTACCTGGAGTTGGCAACATTGCCAATGTTGAGAATGTATGAATAACTGTATCACCAGTATTGATAGTAGCAATTGTTTCATTAACCGCTGTACCACCATTTAGTGAGTAACTAACAGGGACATTGCTAGCAACTGCAGAACCGAAGTTAGCAACAGCAATTGTCACTGAATCCATAGTTCCAGAAGTACATCCAGAACCTGGGCTTAATAGAGCTACAACACCAACATCATTAGCTGGAGCATCTTGTACCAATACATCATCAAAGGCAAAACCTTCACCAGCAATTGAGGCATCAGAACCAAAGGCAACTCTTAGCAATACTCCGCTAATTCCACCAAGACCTGAAAGATCGTGTTCTGCAAGAACCCATCCACCTGATCCGGTACCAGTTTGGCCAGTCCAACCTTGCTGAGCAGCGGTAATCGGAGCTAAACCAGCAATGGTGTTATCAGTATACCAGTTATTAGGATCACCAAATGCTCCTACATCTTGCCAAGTAGTTCCTCCATCGATAGATGATTGAAGAACGGCTCCATCCCAAGAGAATTCAGATTCCCACCAAACATTCATTTTAAACTGAGGAGCAGCAACATTGGTAAAGTCAAAGCATGGACCTTGTACCCATGAAGCTTCACTCAAGTTGTACTGTCCAGCTAGACTAGTTACCCATGCTTGAGTACCACCTGCGGCAGAATTAATTACAGTATTGCTTGGAGTTCCAAGAGCCCAAGAACTAGCAGTACCACCTGTTGTCCAACCACCATTTCCAGTCTCAAATCCTTCTGAATAAGGGAAGGTAGTAAGTATGGGAATGTTTACCACTGTCTTTGTTGTGGTATCATTCAAGTTGTTACCATCTCCAACAAGTGAAGTGTAAGCAACAAAGTCAAAGTTACCAGTTGCTGATAGATTCACTAAAGTAGTAAATGCATACCATGCAGTATCACCAGGTAAAATCGTATCATTATATGTTTCTGTAACTGGAGTTCCACCATTCATGGTATAGCTCACAGGGAAACCTGTAATCATAGCACCACCAGCATTAGCAATCATTAGTTCTACCGTATCGGCAGCACCTAATCCACATCCGCTTCCTGGTTTAGTTAATTCCAAAGCAGCAGCATCATTATTTGGTGCATTTTGGATCAACACATTATCAAATGCAAATCCTTCGCCAGCAATTGAAGCATCAGAACCAAAGGCTACTCTAATCAAAACACCAGATACACCACCTAATCCTGACAAGTCATGCTCAGCAAGTAACCATCCTGCAGAACCTGTTGCAGCTTGTCCAGACCAGCCAGATTGCGCAGCAGATAAAGGTGCAATTCCAGCCACTGTATTATCAGTATACCAGTTGTTAGGATCACCGAATGCTCCTACATCTTGCCAAGTAGCACCGCCATCAATTGAGGTCTGCAATAAAGCACCATCCCAAGAGAATTCAGACTCCCACCAAACTTCCATCTTAAATTGTGGAGCGCTTAGGTTGGTAAAGTCGAAACAAGGGCCTTGTACCCAAGAAGCTTCGTTCAAGTTGTATTGGCCAGCTAAACTAGTTGCCCAAGCTTGAGTACCACCAGCTGCAGAATTAATTACTGTATTACTAGGAGTACCAAGAGCCCAAGAGCTAGAAGCACCACCAGTAGTCCATCCACCATTTCCTGACTCAAATCCTTCTGAATACGGGAAAGTAGATAAAATTGGAATGCTATTGATAACGGCATCACTAGAATCATTAGTGATGTCACCATCTCCAGTAATATCAGTATATGATTCCAAGGTATAAGTACCTGGAGTAGATAAATTCACTGTTTGTGCAAAAGTATATGTGGCAACACCACCTGGAGCAATCGATCCAGTATAGGTTGCATTAACTGGAGTACCAGAATTCAACACATAAGAAACGGGGAAATTTGATATTGCCGTTGTTCCGAAGTTAGTGATTTCAACAGTTACGGTATCTGATGATCCTAAACCACATCCAGAACCAGGACCAATGATGTCAGAAACTCCACCATCTTGAGCAGCAGGAACGAATAAACGAACATCATCAATTGACATATCCGAAGTAAATGAAGTTCCAGCTATTCCTACAAAAATAATATTGATAGATTGTCCTTGGAATCCGCTTAGTGTTGCTGTTCCTTGTAACCAAGGGTCGTTTTGAGCAGCATGTTGCTGACCAACCCAAGAACCAAGAGAAGTATAAGACCCATTGGCCAATACACCCACTTCTAATGTTCCCATTGCAGCACCGTGCATGTGGTACCAATATTCTAAGCTTACGTTAGTCATACCAGTATCAATGTATATTCCAGCAGAAGTTAAGGTGTCTGTATTACCAGCAGCAGCTCCTGAAGTTTCAAGGTACAAGAATGTTCCACCAGTTCCAGTTGTATGATCCGCTGTTGGACCTGTTGAACTAGAACTTGTTGAAGTTCCTGAATTCCATGCTGGTGCAGCACCTGCAGATACTCTTGTCCATCCATTGCTAGGAATTGCAGAGAAACTAGTAAATGTTTCTAAGAAAGGAACACCATTAGCAGTGCTAAATGTTGTTGGTCCTAACCAAATTGAACTGTCTCCCCTACCACAAATCTCTCTTACGTAATAGTCATAAGTTGTACTGGCAGTTAAACCACCAATTCTTACACTGTCAGATCCTGTTATTACTCCCGTTCCTGATCCTTGTGCTGCTCCTGTTAAAACTACTTCATATTCAAATGTGCTAACTGCACCACCTGTCCAGAAGATCGTTACTGAATCCAATGAAGGATTTACAGAACCAAAGTTCGAAGGAGGAGGACATAATGCAGGAGAAAATTCATCTGCTCCAATGTCAACGTTAGTTGCACCTGATGCTGGACGTACATCTCCATCGATGTCTGTTAAGATACTAACACTATTATCACCACCATCGTTTACAAATGCACCAATGATGTGCAAGTTAGTTGGCGATGCAAACTGTGGATCTCCTTCAATAGAAGCTCCATTCAAGTTTGGATTTGCCGTTTTAAATGCTGTTAAATCTGCATAAGTAGTGTTTGCAATATTAAATGTATTTGCTCCACCTGAATTGTATGCATTGTTGTCCAATTTTGTAAACAAAGTATCGGTTACATTAGACATTTCAAATGCTTCTGTATTGGCAGAAGAGAAAATATTGTTTCTTACATCATACGATTCAATTGTATTGGTAGTACTTGCTCCAATTTGAAATGCTGGATTGAATGTTCCATTGGTTACAATTGAATTGTGGAAGATGTCTACTGAATCTTGATACAATAAGTACATTCCAAAATCTGTGTCAGAGATGATCATGTTGTTCACCACTTGCATCTGACGTCTCTCTGGAGCGTACTGTGTAAAGTTGTAAATGTATGCACCATAATCTGGAGCATGGATCCAGTTTTCTGTAAACAAGGCATTAGTTGTATACCAAATGTATGCACCATCTGCCTGAGTATTGTTTCGAGAAGTCATGTCGATGTTGTTTCCAACTACCTCCACACTATCTTGATAATATACATAAACACCATAATAGTATCCATCGTTAAAATCATTGTTCATGATTTTGTTACCCACCTGAAGTGTTGTGTTATTACCATAAAAGTAGGTCTGGTAATAACCACCATTAATTACAGAATTGGCTACCGTATTGTGATTCGCACTTGCTCCTGTTACTCTAGAGGTTGTGCTAGTAGACGTTCCAACTCCAGTAATGTTAAAGTTGGTAGATGTTGTGCTCACTT
>CBDCLY010000036.1:0-31503 GCA_965218715.1 Vicingaceae bacterium | reverse complement strand
CCGTAGCGATAAATTCTCCGCAATCCCAGAAGCTAGTTGTTGGTTCAATGGTGAGCAAATAAACGGTTGTTGCAATTAACCATGTTATCCAACCTGCGCTGAGGTTCAGTTTTTTGAAATTATTCATAAAGGAATCTTCTTTGAAACGTATTATCCGATGCGAATTTAAAAATATTAAACCAATTAGACCTCGTGCTAATTTTGTTAAGAATACATAATTGTATTTAAAAAATTTTTACTTTTGCATTCGCTTTATGCAACTGTCCGATGGTGTAACTGGCAACACGTCTGTTTTTGGTACAGAAGAGTCTAGGTTCGAGCCCTAGTCGGACAACAATTTCAACTCCAATGCTTTTCTAGTGTTGGAGTTTTTTTTATTCCTGAAATTTGAAGGGCGAGAAGTCTATCCGCCGTAATGGAATGAAGGAGGGAGCCCTAGTCGGACAACAATTTCAACTCCAATGCTTTTCTAGTGTTGGAGTTTTTTTATTCCTGAAATTTGAAGGGCGAGAAGTCTATCCGCCGCAATGGAATGAAGGAGGGAGCCCTAGTCGGACAACAATTTCAACTCCAATGCTTTTCTAGTGTTGGAGTTTTTTTATTCCTGAAATTTGAAGGGGCGAGAAGTCTATCCGCCGCAATGGAATGAAGGAGGGAGCCCTAGTCGGACAACAATTTCAACTCCAATGCTTTTCTAGTGTTGGAGTTTTTTTATTCCTGAAATTTGAAGGGCGAGAAGTCTATCCGCCGCAATGGAATGAAGGAGGGAGCCCTAGTCGGACAACAATTTCAACTCCAATGCTTTTCTAGTGTTGGAGTTTTTTTATTCCTGAAATTTGAAGGGCGAGAAGTCTATCCGCCGCAATGGAATGAAGGAGGGAGCCCTAGTCGGACAACAATTTCAACTCCAATGCTTTTCTAGTGTTGGAGTTTTTTTATTCCTGAAATTTGAAGCGTAGTCTTTAATGAACCTTTCATACAGCTCATTGCTAAATTTGAATTAAGTTTATTGAATGAAAAGGACTTTTTTTGTCAACGATTTGACTAGTCTTGGTCAGGTCTTTGCTTAGTTTTGAAAATCTGGAAAATAAAAATTTGAAATGATGAAAAAATTTATCGTGTATTTATTACTTGGAATGCCACTTCTTTTAATGTCCAATCCTGCAAAGGTTAACCATCAATATTGGGATCAATTGCTTCAAAAGCACGTTAGTAGAAATGGCGTAGTTAGTTATTCAGGATTTAAAAATGATGCTGTAAAGTTGAATGAATATTTGGCTCAATTGAAATCAAATCATCCAAAAGAAACCTGGTCTAAAAAAGAAACAATGGCCTACTGGATCAATGCCTACAATGCCTTTACTGTTCGATTAATTTTAGACAACATGCCAACTACTAGTATCATGAATATTAATGGCGGAAAAGCATGGGACATGAAATTTATTAAAATTGAAGGCAAATTGTATTCTCTAAACGACATAGAGCATAAAAAATTAAGAGCGATTTATAAGGACCCAAGAATCCATTTTGCAGTTAATTGTGCTTCCTTTTCTTGCCCTAGGCTTAGTAACAAAGCCTTTACTGCAGTTAACTTAGAAGAGCACCTCAATAAGATGGCAGTCAGTTTTGTCAACAATCCATCAAAAAATAAATTGACCTCAAATTCAATACAAATATCTCAATTGTTCGAATGGTATAAAGACGATTTTACGATGAAAGGAAGTATAATTGATTTCATCAATACATACTCTAAGGTGAAAGTTCAAGCCAATGCCAAAGTATCCTACTTGAAGTACGATTGGAACCTAAATAACTAAAATGGAAAAATCCTATTACAACCCAAAAGACCTAAAGAAATTTGGCGACATCGCTGAGTTTGAACCAAATCTAGCCAAGAAGTTTTTTGATTGGTATGGCGATACTTTTAAGGAGGGAGCGCTTTCTCAAAGAGAAAAATCCTTGATTGCCCTTGCAGTCTCTCATGCTGTAAAATGCCCATATTGTATTGATGCCTATACAGAAGATGCTTTGCAAAAAGGAGCTAGTGAAAGCATGATGATGGAGGCGGTGCATGTTGCTGGAGCCATTTCCGGTGGTGCGGTATTGGTGCATGGAGTCCAGATGATGAATAAGGCTAAAAAACTTTCAATGTAAGATGATAAAATCATTAAAAGCCAGAGGAAGTAAACTCGCAAACATTAAAAATCAATTTGAAGTATTGTCAGCTTACCCTTTTGACGGAGAGTTGCCTACCTTCAAAGACCAATTAAAAAAGCACAACTCTTACCCACTTCAACCAGGGAAAATTGATATCATGCAAATCAACTTGGGTTATATGTGCAACCAAGTTTGCAAACATTGTCATGTTGATGCTGGTCCAGATCGAAAGGAAATTATGACCAAGGACCATCTTTTAAGATGCCTTGAGATTTTAAAATCAACAAAAATCCCCAGCCTTGATTTAACCGGTGGCGCACCAGAAATGAATCCAAACTTTAGGTGGTTTGTTGAAGAAGCCAATAAGGTTGGAGTTAAGGAAATCATTGTAAGGTCCAACCTTACCATCATCCAAGCCAACAAAAGCTACAAAGATCTGCCTCTATTCTTTAAAGAAAATGGAGTTCGAGTAATTTCTTCATTGCCTTATTACCAAGCAGGAAAAACCGATGCTCAAAGAGGGGACGGTGTTTTTGCGAAGTCCATTAAATCATTAAATGAATTGAATGATGTAGGATATGGACTGCCTGGTTCATGATTTAATCCTTGATTTAGTTTACAATCCTAATGGAGCATTTTTACCAGGAGATCAGGCCCAACTAGAAGCAGAATTCAAGAGGAATTTGAAGGCTGATTTCAACATTGACTTTAATCAACTTTTTGCCATCACCAACATTCCTATTAGTCGCTTTTTAGATTATTTAATTGCAAGTGACAATTACGAAGATTACATGGAGAAGTTAGTTAGCTCTTTTAATCCTTCGGCATTAAATGGATTGATGTGTAGAAATACCATTTCAATCGATTGGTGACGGTTACATGTACGATTGCGACTTTAATCAGATGTTGGCCATGAGAATAAATAGCCCTACAAGTCAGCACATCAATGATTTCAACCTGGAGAAAATCCAATCAAGAAACATTTCAATCAATCAGCATTGCTATGGATGCACTGCTGGTGCTGGTTCTAGTTGCCAAGGAACCCTAGCTTAATATGAGCAATAGGAAGCTAATCGTTTTATTAAAAAATCCAGTTTTAGGCAAAGTAAAAACCCGCTTAGCAAAAACAATAGGGGATGAAAAAGCACTTAAAGTCTATGAACGATTATTGGAAGAGTGCAGTCAAGTTTGTAGTGCTTGCCAGGCAAAACGTTTTCTTTTTTTTACAGATCAAATTGATGAATCCTCATTGTGGCCAAACCAAACTTTTGAAAAATTTCTTCAACAAGGAGAGGGCTTGGGAGAGCGATTAATTCATGCAGGAGAAACCGCAGAAAAGCTATCAGAAGGGCCTGTAGTGTTCATTGGTAGTGATTGTTATGACTTGGGGGCAGAACACATTGAAGAAGCTTTTGAGCAATTAAATCACACAGATTTGGTTTTTGGTCCAGCAAACGATGGAGGGTATTATTTAATAGGAATGAAGGTATTTGACCCTAAACTCTTTAAAGGGATTAGATGGAGCACTGAACATGTTTTATCCGAAACGATTGAAATAGCGAAGCAAGAAAACAAGTCGATTTTATTACTTGAAGAATTAATAGATTTAGATACTTTTGAAGATCTGAAAGCAAGCCAATTTCCTTATCCTATAAAATAGAATTCATGTTAGAGAAAATTAAAGAAGCAGTTAATTACATCCAATCAAAGGGAGCCAACGAAGCTACAGTTGGTATTGTGTTAGGAACTGGTTTAGGCAATCTTGCTACCAAAATTGATGCAGAGGTATGTATACAATACACAGACATTCCTCATTTTCCGGTTTCAACTGTTGAATCTCATAGCGGACAGCTAATTTATGGAACCTTAGGTGGGAAAAAGGTGCTGGCCATGCAAGGAAGGTTTCATTATTATGAAGGGTATTCTGGTGCAGAAATTACTTTCCCCATTCGTGTAATGAAGTTTTTAGGAATAGAAAAGCTATTGATTTCGAACGCTGCTGGAACTGTAAATCCAGATTTTAAAAAGGGCAGTTTGATGTTAATAGACGACCACATCAACATGATTCCTGACAATCCTTTGCGCGGACAAAACTTTGACGACTTAGGGCCTAGATTTCCAGACATGAGTCAGCCCTATGATGCTAGCATGAATGAAATGCTTCGTGCCATTGCTAGTGAAAAAGGCATAACACTGCACCAAGGGGGTTTACACTCCAGTTGCAGGGCCAAATCTTGAAACAAGAGCGGAATACAGATACATGAGAATAATTGGTTCAGATGCTATTGGTATGTCAACAGTTCCGGAAGTGATAGTCGCCAATCATATGGGATTGCCTTGTGTGGCAATTTCAGTTTTGACGGATGAATGTTATCCTGATGAATTGAAGCCAGTTTCTCTGGATGAAATTTTGGCCATTGCGGCAGAAGCAGAAAAAGATTTAACAGCATTATACGAGGAGCTTATTGCTCGTCTTTAATTGCTTGTGTAAAATTCTCGAATTACTTTTTCCACTGGTTTTCTCTGGGGTGAAAAACGGTTGTTATTAGGTCCTCCCGATTTTTCATAATCTGGGAACCATTTCCAAATAAACCCACCAGCCATCTCTTTTTTGTCCCAAAACACTTCATAAAGTGCAGCATAAGCATTGGCTTGAAGTGCTAAATTCACTTCTCCACTTCGATCAGATTCCCAAGGAGATTTGCAAGAAAAATCTCTACTTCTGTATCCATATTCAGTAAATAGTATTTTGTTTTTTAAAGCGCTTTTGTACCTGAAATAAATGGTTTTTGTGAGCTTCCCAAGCCTGTATTAATTGCTCTTTACTCGGATTCTTTTCTTCTGATAATGGAAAGTAAGCATCAACTCCAATGTAATCAAGGTCCTCCCAAAAGGGAACTCTTTTGTATTCATCCCAGTTTGCGGCATAAGTCAATTTTCCTGAATACACCTTTTTTATTTCCTGAATGAGCTTGGTCCAAAATTGAGGCCTTTCTTTAACAAAATAATCCCATTCAGTTCCAATGCAGAAAAGAGGCAATTGATGGTGTTCCGCAAGTTTTGCAAAGTCTAAAATGAACTGTCGATAGCTCGATTCAAAATCTAGCCAATCATCATCATTATTGTAAGAATGATGACCAGTATAGCTTCCGTGTCTTTTCCAAATCTGAGGTTTTAGCATCACCTTTAGGTTTTGTGCTTTTGCCATTTCTATCATTGAGGAAACTCCTTCTTTCTTTTCTCCCCACCATTGCCATTCACTATTGTAACTTACTGTCTTACCTCCTTCTGGTATAAACCCAAAAGGCATTATGCAAACCCAGTTGGCATTAATCTGTTTTTTCGGAATTGCAAAAAACGCTTGATCAAAAGCTTGAGATGGTGAAACGAAGCTGATCCCATTGATCTTTTCTTCATTAGATCCATTAGAAAATGGCTTTAAGCCTATTCCAAAAAGAAGAATGGCAATAAGGCTAAAAAAAAGAAGAAAAATTTTTTGTTTTGCTTGTCATGATAATAGTAGCTCCACCAGGACTCGAACCTGGATCTAAAGTTTAGGAAACTCTTATTCTATCCCTTGAACTATGGAGCCCTTTGGATCTCGGTTGCCTCAATGGCGTCCTTAACGATAAATGCTCCAGGGTACTCTTCTTTGTATTCCAATAATTGTTTCTGGGCTTGAAAACGATCTTTAAAGTCACCCAATCGAATTTTGAAATTAGGTTGTTTGTAAATCAAATAGGTTTTCACTTTTTCTTCCTTCTGAACCAAGCTCGTTTTTATTTGCATGGCTTCTAATCTGCTCTGGCCTGAATACAATTGCACACGGTAGCCTTCTATTTCTTTTTGTTCCATATAATCTTGAATCATCAATTCAAGTCGAGCATCTTTTTCTTCATTCAATTCACCAGATTGATTGGCCCCAAACTCAACTTGGAGAGTTTCGTTCGAAATAATCTCAGGACTTTCGGAAAGCGGAGTTAGCTGGTATTCCTTTTCTATAGCTTGTTCTTGTTCTTGACAAACCGCTATTGACCCAACTGTAAAAATAAAGAGAACTGAAAGGAGTACTTGTTTAATCATGTGGTAAAAGTAAGCAAGGAGGATTTATAGATATCAAAAGAAATTCCTCAATTCAGAATTTTAGTTTTTTTAACATTATTTAGAAACATTCTAAATTAACTCAAAACCCTAAATTTCTCGGCCAAGAGCAAGTACAAAAAGTATAGCGTGGTTAAATTTGTGCGCATTAAAAAAAGGGGTTATCATTGTATTTCATTGTGATATACCAACAGAATCGGCCTAATTAGCTAAGTATGAAATTATTACTATTCTCTAAGACTAAAGCAAGTATCATAGCTGCTTTTGTATTCTTCCTATTTTCAGGCATTTCCTCCAACACGCTTTCCGCTCAGGAAGATGGAGAAAAGCTATTTAAGAGCTATTGTGCTTCTTGTCACAGTCCTGGAACAACAAAATTAGTGGGCCCAGGTTTAGCTGGTGTTTACGATAAATATGAAAGGGATTGGTTGTACAGTTGGATAAAAAATTCAACAGCTTTAATTGAAAATGGAGACGCTGATGCAATTGCTGTTTTTGAAGAAAATAACAAGGTGTTAATGCCAGCCCAACCTGTTACAAATGAGCAAGTTGATGCCATTCTTGCTTATGTTAAAGACTTTGCAAACGCCGCTCCAGTAGTAGATAATGGTGGTGGAGTTGCCGGACAAACAGCACAAGCTGAGGAAGAACCAACTTCAGTTTGGTTGATTCTTGGAATCATTGCATTGTTCCTCATTTTGATTTCTATTCTAAGAAGAGCCTCACATTCCATTAATAGTGTTCAAGCGGCTAAAGATGGTGTCGAAATTGAAGAGCAAGGTTCATTATTTGATGCATTAGGAGATTGGGTGTTAGGAAATAAAACCATTGTTGGAATTTTAGGAATTGTATTGATTGCTATGATTGCTAAGGTGGGATGGGATGCTGCTTTAGGTGTTGGTGTATACACAGGGTATGAGCCAGAGCAGCCGATTAAATTCTCTCACAAATTGCATGCTGGTGATAATGGAATTGATTGTAATTATTGTCACAACAGTGCAAGTTATAGTAAATCGGCTGGAATTCCTTCTCCTAACTTATGTATGAATTGTCATACATACATACAAGAAGGGCCAGAGTATGGAAAAGAAGAGATTGCAAAAATTTATGCAGCCTTAGATTTTGATCCGGTTACTCAATCATATGGTCCAAATCAAAAGCCAATAAAATGGGTGAAGGTTCACAACTTGCCTGATCATGTTTATTTCAATCACTCTCAGCACGTAACTGTTGGTAAGATTGCTTGTCAGAAATGTCACGGTCCGGTTGAGACGTATACTGTTGGAAAACAACATGAGTCATTAACCATGGGTTGGTGTATCAATTGTCATAAAGAGACTAAAGTTCAAATGACAGACAATGGATACTATGATGAAATTCATAAAAGACTTCCAGAAGATTTAAAAGCTCAATATTTAGAAGACGGTACCATTACTGTTGCTGAATTGGGTGGAATTGAGTGTGCTAAATGTCATTATTAAGTTTATAGTAAGATTCTATATAAGATGTCAAAGAATAAAAAATATTGGAAAGGCGTAGAAGAATTAAGTTCTTCTCCAGATTTTCAGGAAAACAAAACCAAGGAATTCAACGAATATTTACCTGTTGAAGAGTTTTTAGGCGATGATAATCTAATCGAAAACGGTCAGACCAGTCGAAGAGATTTTCTAAAATACCTTGGCTTCGGTGTTACAGCTGCTTCATTGGCAGCTTGTGAAACTCCAGTTAATAAAGTCATTCCTTACGTTGTAAAAACGGATAAAACCAATCCTGGAGTTGCCAATTATTTTGCAACCTCTTATTACGATGGAAATGATTATTGCGACATCCTTGTTAAAACAAGAGAAGGAAGACCAATAAAAATTGAAGGAAACAAAAAATCACCAATTGCAAATGGTGGAATTAATGCTAGAGTAAATAGTTCGGTTTTGAGCCTTTACGATGGAAATCGTTTAAAGAATGCACAAATAGCTGGAGCGGATGTTTCTTGGGAGAAGTTTGATGCTGAGGTATCCGATAAATTAGGGGCAATTTTAAGCGCAGGTGGAACGGTTAGAATTCTAAGCAACACCAATATTAGTCCTTCAAGCAACAGGTTATTGAAAGAATTTGCAGAAGCGAATCCTGAGGCTGATATTCAAGTAGTACAATACGATGCCATTTCTTACAGTGGAACATTAAGTGCTTATGAAGCTGCATTTGGTACGGCTAAATTGCCTTCTTACGATTTAAGCAATGCAAAATCTATTGTAAGTGTTGGGGCAGATTTTATGGGAAATTTCCCAGCTTCAATTGCTTTAACGAATCAATATGCAAAAGGAAGGAATCCAGAAAACTCTTGGATGTCCAAGCATTTTCAATTTGAATCTGTTTTATCTTTATCTGGATCAAATGCTGATCATAGAGTGCCTGTTAAGCTTTCTGAACAAGGAGCTGTAGTGGCTTCATTGTACAATTACATTGCGAGTAAAACAGGAAAAATCAAAAGTGTCTGCACCTTCACTTGATGCCTATGCAGATAGAATTGCTGCAGCTGGAGACCATTTATTGTCAAACAATGGAGCAAGTGTAGTTCTTTCTGGTTCTAACGATAAAGTTGTTCAAGAACTAGTCATTGCAATTAATGAAGCTTTAGGCAATTATGGAAACACCATTATGGTTACTCCTGATGCAAGCCTAAATATGTTTCAAGGGAAAGATGAGGCCGTTGCAGGTTTGGTTAAAGAGATGAACGATGGTAAGGTTGATGCATTAATCATCAATGGAGCAAATCCATCTTTAAACATGCCAGCATCTTTAGGTTTTGATGCCGCACTTGAAAAAGTTAAAATGAGTTTATGCTTTGCAGTTCGTCCGAATGAGACCAGCAGCAAAACAAAATACGTGGCAGCACAAACTCCTTATTTAGAATCATGGGGGAGACGCCAATCCAATGGGCAACCATTATGCATTGTCTCAGCCAGTAATTTCTAATTTGTTTGATACCAGGCAGTTTGAAGATTGCATCATGGCTTGGGCTGGGATTGAAGGAACTTATTACGATTACATTAGAGCAAACTGGGAAGAGCATGGTTTAGCCAATCAAAGTGAATTTACTTTCTTCGATGAATATTGGAACACATGCTTAGAGGCTGGATTCTACAGTGCAAATATGCCACCAGCTCCTGAAACTGCTTATGCCGGATTGAATGGTACAAGCCTTTCTAAAGCGGAAGCTGGCGAATGGGAGAATAGAATTTTACCAGAAGATTGGTATTGGCGACGGAAGCCAAGCCCACAACCCATGGTTGCAAGAATTACCAGATCCTATTTCAAAAATTACTTGGGACAATTACATTAGCATGAATCCAAGTGATGCTAGAGACCAGGGTTTTGCTACAGAATATGGTGAGCAGAAGAATGCAGATACCATTAACATCACAATCAATGGAACAAGCTTCGAAGGCATTCCTGTAATTGCTCAACCAGGTCAGGCAAGAGGAACACTCGGTATTGCTTTGGGTTATGGTCAAACGATAGGAAAAAGCAATGAATTGGTTGGATTTAACGCTTTCCCTGCTCAAGAAATAATGAATGGGTCTCGCCAGAACTATACTTCAAATGTTTCATTTGAAGCTACAGGCGATGATTATCAAATTGCAACTACCCAAACTCATCAAACGGTTATGGGAAGAACTTCGGTAGTTAGAGAAACTAATTTATCTACCTTCAAAAACGGTTCAAAAGACGACTTTAACCCAGCTCACATGTTGGCTACGCACGACGGGCCAATGAATGTGAACGATGTTGATATCTGGGCGGAACACCCAGTTAAGAATGTTGGACATCACTGGGGCATGAGCATCGATTTAAATTCTTGTATTGGTTGTGGATCTTGTGTTACTTCTTGTAACTCAGAGAACAATGTGCCGGTTGTAGGAAAAGATGAAGTAAGACGCTCAAGAGAAATGCACTGGTTGAGAATTGACAGATACTTTAGCAGCGCAGAGGAAGATGTAGCCAAATCTGATCGATCTTATACTAAGATGGAAACTCCAGAAGACAATCCATCTGTAGTGCATCAGCCAATGATGTGCCAACATTGTAATCATGCACCTTGTGAAACTGTTTGTCCTGTTGCTGCAACAACACACAGTAATGAAGGCTTGAATCAAATGACCTATAATCGTTGTATAGGAACTAGATACTGTGCAAATAATTGTCCGTATAAAGTGAGAAGATTCAACTGGTTTAACTACATGGGCTTAGATCGCTTTGCCGACTTAAATCCTTCACAAGATGATTTAGGTAGAATGGTACTTAATCCTGATGTTACAGTAAGAGCAAGAGGGGTTATGGAGAAATGCTCTATGTGTGTACAAAAAATTCAAACAGGTAAACTAGATGCTAAAAAAGAAGGAAGAGCAGTAATGGATGGCGAAATTGAAACAGCTTGTTCTTCTGCTTGTCCAACTCATGCAATTACATTCGGAGACCTTAACGACTCTGCTAGTCAGGTTAGAGGTTTAGCAGATAGCAACAGAGCTTATCGTGTAATTGAAGAGGTAGGAACTCAGCCGAACATCTATTACCAAGTTAAAGTAAGAAATACAGAAACTAATATTGCCTAAAATACCTTAGAATGCATCAAGAAGCAGCAATACGAGAACCATTAATACTAGGAGAAAAGACCTACGGACAAATCACTGATGATGTCCTAGCTCCAGTTGTTGGAAAAGCCAATAAGTCCTGGTGGATAGTATTTGGAATATCAGCCGTAATGGCCCTATGGGGAGTTGGTTGTATCCTTTATTTATTAGGAACAGGTGTAGGAACCTGGGGATTGAATAAAACAGTAGGATGGGCCTGGGACATCACCAATTTTGTATGGTGGGTTGGTATCGGCCATGCTGGAACCTTAATTTCTGCAGTGTTGTTACTATTTCGTCAAAAATGGAGAATGGCCATTAACCGTTCTGCTGAAGCAATGACCATCTTTGCCGTAATGATGGCCGCAGTTTGGCCTGGTATTCACATGGGTAGAATTTGGTTGGCTTATTTTGTATTCCCTTTACCGAATCAATTTGGTTCACTTTGGGTAAACTTTAATTCCCCTCTTTTATGGGATGTATTTGCCATTTCAACTTACTTCTCAGTTTCATTAGTATTCTGGTACATTGGTTTAATTCCAGATTTTGCAACCATTAGAGATAAAGTGACCAAAACTGTTCCTAAGAAAGTGTATAGTTTATTAAGCTTTGGTTGGACGGGTAATGCAAAAGCTTGGAATCGTTTTGAAGAAATTTCATTGGTTTTAGCAGGTTTAGCAACGCCTCTAGTATTCTCAGTTCACTCCATTGTAAGTATGGATTTTGCCACCTCAGTAATTCCTGGATGGCATACTACTATATTCCCTCCCTACTTTGTTTCTGGTGCTGTTTTCTCTGGTTTTGCAATGGTACTTACGCTTTTGATTATCATGCGTAAAGTGATGAATTTAGAAAGTTACATCACCATCAAGCACATTGAATACATGAACATTGTAATCATTGTAACAGGTTCTATTGTTGGTGTTGCTTATTTGACAGAATTATTCATCTCTTGGTATTCAGGAGTAGAGTACGAAGCTTATGCCTTCATCAATCGAGCAACCGGGCCCTATTGGTGGTCGTATTGGGCAATGATGACTTGTAATGTGGTCTCACCTCAAGTATTCTGGTTTAAAAAGTTAAGAACAAACATTCGTTTTACATTCTTCATGTCGATAGTAGTGAACATCGGAATGTGGTTTGAAAGATTTGTAATTATTGTTACTTCTCTACACAGAGATTACCTTCCATCAAGTTGGACGATGTTCCACCCAACCTTTGTTGATATAGGATGCTTCATCGGTACCATCGGAATTTTCTTTGTGTTGTTTTTATTATTCTCAAGATTCTTCCCAGTATTGCCTTTAAATGAATTGAAAACGATTTTAAAGTCATCAGGTGAACAGTATAAATCTAAAGCTGAGGAGCATTAATCTTATTAGAAATGGCAGATAAAGTGATATACGCAACTTACGACGACGACCAAGTACTCTTGGAAGGCGCTAAAAAATTAGTAGCAAAAGGCATTTATATTAGAGATGTGTTTTCTCCTTTTCCAATTCACGGAATTGACCCTGTAATTGGTGTAAAACAAACTCGCTTAGCAATTTGTGCTTTCTTGTATGGCTTAACTGGATTAACCTTGGCCTTATCTGGAATGTACTATTTCATGGTGGCTGATTGGCCAATGAATATTGGTGGAAAACCAAATGAGTTCTTTTACCAAAACATTCCAGCCTTTGTCCCAATTACCTTTGAATTTACTGTTTTGTTAGCCGCTCATGGAATGGCATTGACTTATTTCATTCGAAATTGGACTTTACCAGGAGTAAAGGCAAGAAACCCCTACCCAGAAACTACCAATGATCGTTTTGTTATGGAAATTCATCCACATGATAATGGGATGAGTGCAGATGATTTAGCAAAGCATCTACAAGAAACGGGTACTATTAATATTGAAGAACGCTAAAAGCAGATACAAAAGATGAAAATAGTTAGCTTACATCGAAAAACGGTTCTTATTGCTGCCCTTATCTCCTTTGGTCTTTTGGCATGTAATGATCCATTAAGCCCAGGAGTTGAGTACATGCCCGACATGTATCGCTCGCCAGCAATTGAGGCCTATGTAGATTATGAATTTCCGGATTCATCTACTTCTAGACAAGCACCTGAAAATAGTATTCCACGAGGTTATAAGCCTTATGCTTACGAAAATAGCAACGAAGGGTATGAACTGGCTGGTGCCAATTTAAAATCAGCGATCAACTTAACTGAAAAGTCCATTGCTGAAGGGAAAGTACTTTATACTTCTTTTTGTGCCCATTGTCATGGAAAGAAAGGGGCAGGTGAAGGAAGCATTCAAAATGCAATTTACGGCGCAGTTCCTTCCTATAGTGATGCAACTCCAAATAGAAGAGGCAATAGAGCGATGAAAGATTTAAGTGAAGGCCATATTTATCATACCATCATGTATGGTTTAAATGCAATGGGTCCACACTCAAGTCTTATTAGAGAAAATGATCGTTGGAAAATTGTTGCGTATGTGCAAACACTGCAAGGAAATGATCCTTTAGCTAGTGCTGAGGCACCAGTTGAAATGAATGATACTACTAACCAGAATTAGTCAAAAATAGTTGAAGATGGAATTTATTTTTAGTAAAAAAGCAAAGATTACGTTCATTGTCTTAATGGCAATCGGACTAATTGCAGCAATTAGCGGATACTTTGGTCATCCTGATCACCACGATAGATTTTGGGCTAATATTTTTGTGAATGGCTTCTTCTTTTTTGGAATTAGTTTAGGAGCGCTTTTCTTTCTTGCATTGCAGTATGCTACTGAAGCAAGTTACATGGTTGTTTTAAAACGTGTGATTGAAGGAGTTACTCAATTTATTTTTGTAGGAGCAGGCATTTTGATTGTTTTCTTTGCGGCTGGAAGTCTACACCTGCACCACATCTATCACTGGATGGATCCAATGGTATTCATTGAATTCTTAGAAGATGGAAGTTTAAATCCTGAATTTGATTCAATTATTGCTGGTAAAGCAGCCTACCTAAATCAACCTTTCTTTTGGATTAGAACCTTAGTTTATTTAGGAGTTTGGTGCTATTTCGCAAGATTGTTTAGAAAGCGTTCTCTTCAAGAAGATAGTGAAGGTGGTTCAAAAATTCACTTTAAAAACATGACTTATGCAGCCATCTTTTTAGTGTTTTTTGCATTTACTTCTTCAACTGCATCTTGGGATTGGATCATGTCTATTGATACTCACTGGTTCTCAACTTTATTTGGATGGTATGTATTCTCAGGGATTTGGGTTAGTGCCATGATTTTCTTGGTATTGATTACCATTTATCTAAGAGGTAAAGGATTTTTACCAAATGTAAATGATAGTCATTTGCAAGATGTTGGTAAGTGGATGTTTGCCATTAGCTTTTTGTGGACTTACTTATGGTTCTCTCAATTCATGTTGATTTGGTATTCAAACATTCCAGAAGAAGTAACTTATTACATCACTAGAATTGAGCATTATAGAGGTTTGTTCTTTGGAATTTTCTTTGTGAACTTCTTATTCCCAATGATCATTTTAATGTCAAGGGATGCAAAAAGATCGATTGGATACTTAATCGTAGTAGGTTGTATCATATTTATTGGCCACTGGTTAGACGTATTCATGATGATTACGCCAGGAAGCCTTGGCCACTTAGAATTTGGTTTTATGGAAATTGGAATGTTCTTAGGGTTCCTAGGATTGTTTCTTTACACCGTTTTTAATTCATTTACTAAAGCTCCATTAACTGTTGAAAAACATCCGTTCTTGGAAGAAAGTAAACATTTACATATCTAAAAAGAAGAGATAACATGTTGGATTTGTTAATCATAATTGCTGTAGTACTTGGAATCATTGCCGTTTCCAAGCTGATTCAGGTATTGGAATTGGCCAGCAATACTAAAGGTGAAAACACCTATCAAGTAACTGACCGCGACAATAGAACACAAGCCCGTTTGATGCCTGTATTCTTAGTAGCTTATTTTGCATTTATCATTTGGCAAATAGTGAAATGGGGCGACCTCATGTTGCCAGAATCTGCATCTGACCATGGGATCATTATCGATGCATTAATGAATACCACTTGGATCATAATTATCCCAGTGTTTATCATTACTCATATTCTTCTATTCTACTTTGCTTGGAAATACGCATACGATAAAAACCGTAAGGCTCAATTTTTTGCCCACAGTACAAAATTGGAAATGGTTTGGACTACCATTCCTGCTTTAGTCCTATTGATTCTTATTCTTTATGGATTAAGCATCTGGAATGACGTAATGGAACCTGTTTCGGCAGATGAAAATCCTGTTGAAATTGAATTGTATGCTAGACAGTTCGACTGGACGGCTAGATATCCAGGAGCAGATGGAAAATTTGGAGAGGCTGATGTTCGATTCATCGGAGGATTAAACATGTTGGGACTAGATTCAGCTGATGAAAACTCTTGGGACGATAAATACGTGAAAGCTGAGTTTCATTTGCCAGTGAATAGACCAGTTCAATTCTACTTTAGAGCGCAAGATGTTATTCATAGTGCTTACATGCCACACTTTAGAGCTCAAATGAACTGTGTTCCTGGAATGGTTACCATGTTCAATTTTGTTCCAAACAAGACAACAGAAGAGATGAAGGAACTAACAGGAGATCCTGAATTTACCTACTATCTGTTGTGTAATAAAATTTGTGGAGCCGCACATTACAACATGAAAATGGAAATCATTGTTGAAAGCGAAGAAGACTACAATGCTTGGTTAGCCGAGCAAAATGATTTCTTAGCTGTTGAAGGAAATGTAGAAAGCCCAGAAGTAATTGAAGAAATTACAGAAGAGAATGAAGCTGCTGCTGAAGAAGTAGAGGCAGAAACAGAAACGATATAATTAATAAAACGAAAAAATTAGCATAATGTCAGCAAACGCTCATCATCACGATAACGACTTCTTGTTCAAGTACATATTTAGTACTGACCATAAGATGATTGCTAAGCAATTCTTTATTACAGGTTCATTTATGGGACTTGTTGGAATGTTAATGTCAACTTTCTTTAGACTTCAATTGGGATACCCAGGAGAAAGTTTTCCAATTTTGGAAACCATCATGGGAAATTGGGCTCCAGATGGAGTTTTAACCCCAGACAAATACCTTGCATTGGTTACCCTTCATGGAACCATCATGGTCTTCTTTTTACTTACAGCTGGCCTGAGTGGTACCTTTAGTAACTTATTAATTCCACTGCAATTAGGAGCGCGTGATATGGCATCTGGTTTCATGAACATGCTTTCCTATTGGTTCTTTTTCCTTTCTAGCTGTGTGATGGTAGTTTCTATCTTCGTAGAAGGCGGACCGGCATCTGGTGGTTGGACCATTTATCCTCCCTTAAGTGCATTGCCTGAGGCCATTCCAGGTTCAGGTTTAGGAATGACATTGTGGATTGTTTCTATGGCATTGTTTATTGTCTCCTCCTTGTTGGGTAGTTTGAATTATATCGTAACCGTATTTAACCTTAGAACAAAAGGAATGACCATGACTAGAATGCCTTTAACCATTTGGGCATTTTTAATTACTGCAGTTCTTGGTGTGTTATCATTTCCAGTATTGTTCTCTGCTGTATTGTTATTGATGTTTGACAGAAGCTTTGGAACTAGTTTCTACTTATCTGATATTTACATCGCTGGTAAAGCGCTTGAGGTTGATGGTGGTAGCCCAATTCTATTTGAACACCTTTTCTGGTTCTTAGGTCATCCAGAGGTATACATTATTCTATTGCCTGCATTGGGAATTACTTCTGAAGTGGTTGCAACCAATTCTAGAAAGCCAATTTTTGGATATCGTGCAATGATTGGTTCTATTTTAGCCATTGCATTCATTTCTTTCCTAGTTTGGGGGCATCACATGTTCATTACAGGAATGAATCCATTCTTAGGAGCTGTATTTACCTTTACAACCCTTCTAGTAGCGATTCCATCAGCGGTTAAGGTATTTAACTACCTAACTACTTTGTGGAAAGGAAACATTCGATTTACACCAGCAATGTTATTTGCAATTGGTTTGGTTTCAACATTTATTACAGGAGGCTTAACAGGAATTATATTAGGAGATTCTGCATTGGATATTAATATTCACGATACCTATTTTGTTGTTGGACACTTCCACATTGTAATGGGACTATCAGGAACCTTCGGGATGATTTGTGGTATTTACCACTGGTTCCCTAAACTGTTCGGAAAAATGATGAATAAGCAATTGGGATTCATTCATTTCTGGGCAACCATTGTTTCTGCATATGGTATTTTCTTCCCAATGCACTTCTTAGGCCTCGCTGGAGTTCCAAGAAGGTATTACGCAAATACTGAATTCCCAATGTTTGATAATTTAGTTGACATCAATGAAATTGTGACCATTTTCGCAATTCTTGCTGCGGCAGCTCAAGGGGTATTCTTATTCAATGTATTGTATAGCATTTTTAAAGGTCCAAAGGCGCCACAAAACCCTTGGAAGTCCACCACATTAGAATGGACTGCACCAGTTGAGCATTTACATGGAAACTGGCCAGGAGAAATTCCAGAGGTATACAGATGGTCTTATGATTACAGTAAAGTAGATGAGAACGGTGATTTCATCGGTGGAGACGACTTTATCCCTCAGAATGTTCCTTTAGGAGAAAATGAAAGTGATCAAGGTCATTAAAAAACAAACTAAAATGTCCTTACACTGTAAGGACATTTTTTTTTCCGCATTACCCAATGTTCTAACCCTAGTTGCCGCCATTTGCCTTATTCAATTTAATCTTAGTGCGCAACACTTCGAAAATGAATTGAAAGAAGCGGTTAAAAGTAAACCCAAGTTAGATGTTAGATTAGACTCTCGAAATTCCTTTATCAATCAAACTGGAGTTAGAGTTGTTGGGTTTAAAATAGGTTTCCAATACGATAATAAACTCAGCTTTGGAATTGGATACAATTGGTTGTGGTCTAAGTTGAAAAACAAGAACATCAATTACGAAGGAAATGTGGTGATTGGAGAATTGAATTACCGCTACTTTTCCCCTTACATAGAATATGGTTTTTATAGCGATAAGAAATGGGAGCTAGCCATCCCAGTTCAATTTGGCTTTGGAACTTCCTATTACCAAATTGCCCAACCCGATAAAATTAGACTTAGACAAAAAACAGTTTATTCTTACGAGCCTGCAATTACTTTTCAATATAGGTTGTTGCCATACATAGGAGTAGGGATGGGAATAGGATATCGTTTAATGATTCGTGGGAATAATCAGTTGGATGAGAAATTTACTTCACCGGTTTATTTATTTAAAATGAAAATCTATTTTCAAGACTTATATCAAGACATTAAAGCTAGGAATTAGTTAGCTTTGAATGGAGGAGAAAAAAGACATGAACGATAATTTAGACCCTAATTTAGGATCCTTTCAGCCAGAAGAGCTAGAGCTCGAGAAAGCCTTAAGGCCAATGAGTTTTGAGGACTTTACTGGTCAGGCGAAAGTGGTTGAAAACCTAAAAATTTTCGTTCAAGCTGCTTCCCAAAGAGGCGAGGCCCTGGATCATGTTTTATTGAATGGTCCTCCTGGTTTAGGTAAAACAACTTTAGCTAATATTATTGCCAATGAATTGGAATCTGGTTTTAGAGTTACCTCAGGGCCTGTTTTAGAGAAACCAGCAGACCTAGCAGGTTTACTTACCAATTTAGAAGAAGGGGACGTTTTATTCATTGATGAAATTCACAGATTAAGCCCTATTGTTGAGGAGTATTTGTATTCTGCCATGGAGGATTACAAGATCGACATCATGATCGATTCCGGTCCTAATGCTAGAAGTGTTCAAATTAAACTAAATCCATTTACTCTAATCGGTGCAACTACAAGAGCAGGTTTGCTTACCGCACCTCTTAGGGCTCGATTTGGAATAAATGCTAGGCTTGAGTATTACGATAAGGACCTCCTAAAAAACATTGTCAATCGTTCAGCAGGCATTTTGAACATTGAAATTTTTGATGATGCTGCTATCGAAATAGCAGGTAGGAGTAGGGGCACACCTAGAATTGTAAATTCCCTTTTAAGAAGAGTTCGAGATTTTGCCCAAATAAAGGGAGACGGCTCAATCGACCTAAAAATTGCCAATTTCGCTTTAGGTGCATTAAATGTTGACAGGCACGGTCTTGACGAAATGGATAATCGGGTTTTAGTTACCATTATTGACAAATTTAAGGGTGGCCCTGTTGGTTTAACAACCATTGCCACTGCGGTTGGCGAACAAGCTGGCACCATTGAAGAGGTGTATGAGCCTTTCTTAATTAAAGAAGGGTTCATCACCAGAACCCCTAGAGGAAGAGAAGCTACCGATCGAGCTTATAAGCATTTGGGTAGAGTAAATCATCGAAATGATGGAACATTGTTCTCAGAGTGAAAACTCGACAAGAAAATAGCTTAAAAATAAAACAAGAAGCCAAGAGGTTGGGCTTTGATTCAGTGGGCATATCCAAGGCCCAATTGCTAAAAAAAGATGCAATAGAACTCGAAAAGTGGTTAAAGGAAAAGCATCATGGTAAAATGGGCTACATGGAAAATCACTTTGATAAACGTGTAGATCCCAGTAAACTAGTCCCAGGGGCAAAGTCCGTTATTAGTTTAAGCTATAACTATTACACCGAGCGAAAACAGAGTGATCCCGCTGCACCAAAAGTTGCAATGTATGCTTTTGGAGAAGATTACCATTTTGTGGTAAAAGAACGTCTCCAAGCTTTGTTTTCATTTATTCAAGATAATATTGGTCAGGTGGAAGGACGGTTTTTTGTTGACTCCGCCCCTGTTTTAGAACGTGCCTTAGCTAGAGAGTCTGGAATTGGTTGGATGGCTAAAAATGGAATGTTGATTAGCAAAACAAATGGTTCCTACTTTTTTTTAGCGGAGTTAATTATTGACATAGACTTGGAATATGATCAGCCAATAGATGAGCATTGTGGAACTTGTACCAAGTGCATAGATGCTTGTCCAACAGAGGCCATTTTACCCAATGGGAAATTAGCAGCGGAAAAGTGCATCTCATATGCAACTATTGAATTAAGAGATAAAGAACTACCAGAAAGTTTTAATGGAAAAATGAGAAACTGGATGTTCGGTTGTGATATTTGTCAGGATGTTTGTCCTTGGAATCGGTTTTCTAAGCCCCACCAA
The DNA here is from genome assembly GCA_965218715.1 of Vicingaceae bacterium. Classification (GTDB taxonomy): domain Bacteria; phylum Bacteroidota; class Bacteroidia; order Flavobacteriales_E; family Vicingaceae; genus CBDCLY01. The sequence goes on along the minus strand of CBDCLY010000036.1, from coordinate 11,440 downwards.
GAGAAAAAGTTTTTGCCTAGCGAAGAATTGCTGAGTAAGACTCAAATGGAATGGGAAGGACTATTAAAAGAAGAGTTTAATGTGTTGTTTAATAAGTCAGCCATCAAAAGAACAAGATTTGAAGGGCTGAAGAGAAACATTAATGCGCTTAAGAAATAGTTTCGAATACTTCTAGAATAACATCTTTGTATTGATGACCAAATGTTGCCAAGCACCAGGCCTTTAACATGGTTAATTCTTTTGGTTTCAACCACTTTCTAGACTTCTTTAATTCCTTCTTAAACAGTGCTCTATCAAAGCTCACTCTGGTGAGAACTTTTTTACTTAACTCATACATATTCCCTTGAATTTCAGCTTTTCAAGTTAAGAAAAAAATCAAATCAATTTTAAGCGATAGAGCTAAATTTTTAGTCCAATATGTTAAAAATTATTTATTCGTTCCCCAACGGTAGCTGTCTTGTTCTAAATCCAATAAGTCAATTAGTCGGTTCACCACAGTTTTAGCGAGTTCTTCAATGCTTTGTGGCCTGCTGTAATAGGAAGGGCTGGCCGGACAAATAATTCCTCCTGCTAGGCTAATAGAACGCATGTTTTCAATGTGAATTAAATTCAATGGTGTCTCTCTAGCCAGTAGAATTAAATTTCTTCTTTCCTTTAACATTACATCGGCCGCCCTGCTTATCAAATCATTCGAAATTCCTGAGGCAATTCTTCCCATAGTTCCCATCGAACAAGGAACAATTACCATGTCGGTATACTTTGCTGATCCAGAAGCGAAAGGGGCCATGAAATCTGATTTATCATAAATGGTAAATGGATATTCTGAGTAGGATTTATTCTGCAATTCAAACTCCCATACATCCTTCGCATTGGAAGACATTACTATGTCAACTTGAGCAATTTGATCTTTTAAATCCATCAAGGTATCTAAAAGCAGTTTTGCATAAATGGATCCTGAAGCACCCGTAATACCAATAACAATCTTTTTATTCATTTGGGGAGTAAAATTCGTAACGTAAAGAAATACTGATGTAGGAGTGAAACATTCCATTATCAAAAAGAAAACTAGATCCGCTATCATATTCGCGGACTGGGAGAAAAGAAGTGCTAAATCTCCAATTCATTATAAGGTGGTCTGTAAAGTTGTAATTTAACCCAGCTAGCCCTCCAATATCTGATGACTTAAATTGATTTAAGCTAGTTGGAATTTCAAACTCTCCATTTTCATCCTCCAAGTATTCATTGACCAATTGAGAATAATATGCTCCAGCCTCAAATTCAAACTTGTTTTTTTGATACTTCAGCATTAAAGGAATTTCAACATAATCCAATCTCAAAAGAAAGAACTCCGTAATTCCCTGATCTGTGCTTGGGTTCCTTCTGCTGCCTTTTTGTGAATAATTGATTTCAAGCAAGGCCTTCAAGTCTTGGCTAAGGCTAACTTCTGAATAAACACCTAGTAAAAGTCCTGCTTTGTCAAATCCTCCATATCCATCTCCACTTATTTGAGAGGCATTTACACCAGCAATGAAACCCGCATGAAAATCTTGCGCAATAGCGGATGAAGCACTAAAAATAAAAGAAAAAAGAAGAATGAATACTTGGGCTCTCACTTCAAAGAAACAGTTTGAAGTAAAAATAGTTCAATTACTTTACGTGAGCGGCATTAACCTGAATAACTTCATAAGAACTAGCATCACGATTGAAAAGAAAAGCAACTACATCTAAATTGTTTACATTCCAATCTGCTTCATAACTAAAGATGTATTCGAAATCGATAGTTTCATCTTTAACAACAGCTTCTAACTCTTTGCCAAACCGACTATTTACTACTTTTCTAAGCACATGGCGATGGTTGTAAAATTCCTCTTCTGATCCATTATCCAATTGCCAATCTACTATGTTGTCTTCAACTAAAAAGACTTGCAAATTGAACTCTGAGGATAAGTTCCTATTCCAAGTAATGCTTAGGTTAGAACGGATGGCATTGCTGGTAGGAGAGGAGTAATTTGTCATTGCCAATGTGGCAATGGCTGCTTTGTTTTTATTGGTTTTGATGTCGTTTTCCCATGTTGTAGGTCCGCTAGCGTTTGCTTTTGCCCGAGAAACCAAGCCACTTGGATAACCACTTACATTAAATACCTTCAAGTATTCTTCGCCATCTTCGTTTGGAACACGAAAATCAGTGAAAAATTTAGACCCTGCTGGATCAGGAATTGCAAAATTGCCTGCATGAATTCCTACAGGAACTAATGTGTCTCCAAATTTATTGTCGAGCCGTAAAATTTCTTTGGTCCCATTCGGGCAAAAAGTGCATCGATGACCAGTAAACTCTTCCAAAAGAACGAATCGCTGTGCAGAATTGTCTGGAGCCGTTTTGCTAATCCATTGATGATTATTTAAAAAACTCAATAACTCATTCGGATTTCCTACACCAAAAGTTTGATCAATAATGTATTCCGTTCCTTGGTAATCGATCGATTGGCCTACATTACTTGGAAATGGGTCATCGATTTTATCACAAGAAGCGAAAACGAGAATGGTCCCTAAAAATAAAAGTGTTCTAAGTGATTTCATAATGTATGGGATTAAAAACTACTTGTTACTGATAAATAAATACCATTAGAGGCTGGAACAACACGGCAAACACCTCCTACACAAAAGATACCTGCTCTTTGCCTACCATAACTAACCGAGATTCTATTTCCTTTATTGATGTATCCACCAGAAACATTGTAATAATGAACTTGCTTGTCAGATACCTTATTGCCATAATTGTATTGATCAAGCACAGCAATAAACCAGTGTGGCGAGTAGGAATACTCTAGCAATAGAGTGGCCCATTCTCCCTGGTCTTGTTCAGTCAATAATACCTGAGCCTCGGTTCTCAAAGACTTCCTCATGGTAAATTTATAGGTAACATCTGCAATACCGATATTCGCATAAACTTTTGGTTTGCCGGGTTTCCCCTCAATAATTTCTTGATTGTAAACAAGGTTGGCATAGGTAAAGCGGCCTTTCACTTTCTTAGAAAACTTTTTATCCACTTGAACATTGAAATCTTTAAAATAGACTTCACCAACATTAAAAAAGTTGGTTTTATAACCTTGCCTCAAGGTTTGTTCATCATTCAATAAAGTAGTATCTAAGTTATTGGCAGTAGAGTAATTTACTTGGATGTCCATGCCCTTTTTCCCTCCAATCCTAGTTCCTTTTTTAAACTTATAAATTAAATCGGCTTGAAATGCCATCTCTCCATTCAACTGCGTAGCATAAGGATAAAGTGTTGCTAATAAATTGTAAGTATGTTGTTTAGTAAGGGCAGGTAAGTAATTGACGAGTAAATTTTGCTGAGATTCATTTCGATCTGATCTAAAGCTCATGTTGTCGTTTCTTTTAGCGGCAAGCACTAAACCAAAGCCTTTCTGAGAGTAGGAGGTCTGAAGAAAGATAGTTTCACCAGACTTGTAGATGAATCCATTGTCTGCTGAAGGATCGTTTGATTTGTAGGCATATTCGGCATTTACATTAACTTTTCCTCTGTTAACGTTTAACCTTCCGGCAACAGTAGAGACATTTTCAGGAAGGACAAACCTAGAGTCTTGATCGGATTGATATTTACTCACAACACTTCCACCTACACTAATCCTAGTTTTACTTTCTTTCATTTTAGGAAGCACAGAATTAAGGTCGATATTTCCATCAAATCCTCTAACTATTCCCTCTCCATAATCAAAAAATAGCCTTTGCTTTCCAGTAATTCCAGTTAATGTAATTCCTTCTAGAGGTTCGTACTTTATCCGAATACCATCCATTACGTTTTCATAACCTAGTCCTCGTTCTTCATAACTTCTGAAAGAAATTCCATTGCCAAACTGTTCGTAGAAATTTCCAACAGTAACGCTCAGCTGATCTTTTGTGAAACTTGCAAAACGGTAGGTAAGACCATTCCCTAGGTAGCCAACCGGAAACCCTAAAAGGGCATTCTGATAACTTTCATATCTAAATCCAGTAGAAAAATTACCATTGGTATAAATTAAATTCATGAAGCCATTTGATAACATTTGCTCACTTGGTTGTTGAGCCCCAATTACAGTGTCTTCTTGGTAATACTGGCCGTCAAATTGGAAAATTTCCCCTTATCTGGCCTTTGCTCATTTGTTCTTCAAAACTTTGACCAATACTTAAAAAAGGGATGCCAAGCAAAGAGATGCAAAGGCAGCGTAGTAGTTTATTCATGGTAGTAAATTCCTGTACTTTTATTTAATCGATTTGCCTTCAGCAAGCTTTTGAACCAACTCATAAAGTTCGTATTCATCGCCTTCGTTATAAGAATTGTGTTGCCAAACAATTTTTCCTTCTCCATCTACTAAAAAAGTATGAGGAACATTGTTTACTCCAAGTGCTCTTTTTAAAATCTCCATTTGGGTCAATGTAAATATCATATTCCCAACCTTTGCCATTAACATAAGGGGCTACTTTTGCCATTTTTCTTGTGTCGTCAATAGAGATGGCAACTAGTTTTACACCAGTTTCTTCCACCCAATCCTCATACATGTCTGCAATGTTATTTAGTTCTCTTTTGCAGGGGCTGCACCATGTTGCCCAAAAGTTAATGATCATTGGTTTTCCGCCATTGGTTAAGTTGCCTGTATTGAATTTACTGCCATCAAGGTTCTGAACGTCAATTGCTGGTATTTTACTTTTATCCTGAGCTGAAGTAGTAATGCTTGCTCCCATAAGAAGGAGAATAATTGCTGCAGATAGTATCTTTTTCATGTTGAAGGTTTTAAATATTGAGGAAAGCTAAATTACAAATTCAATACCAGACTGTTTGAGTCTTTAAAAGACTTTAATGCTTTTCTTATATTTGTAGGCTAAATACACTTAAATTATGAAGAAAATAGTACTTGTTTTAATGGCTTTAGCACTTGCTGGAGCAAGTCAAGCACAATTGCTTAGCGGTGAGGATAAATCAGGAAATGATATTCAAGGAGATACACTTGTTTTTTGGCATGCTGTAGATACCACCATTTTCCAATTGGATTTTGAGCACAAAGACATTGTTTCTATTAAGAACAATCACATAGATACCATTAGAGTCGATTTGGCTAGAACCGAAATAGATACTATTACTGGAACAGGAGATTATTTTTGTTGGGGTTCTCAGTGTTTTGGTTTAATTGCTGCCGGCACTAGACCAGTTTGGTTCGCAAATGATCCAGCTAAAACTGGCCCAGGGGATTATGCAGGAGGAATTGGTTTTGCAGTTTACTTAGGACACAATAAAAAAAGTTGGTCAAGCGATTTTTGAATATGAATTTTACGATTTAGACAATCAATCTGATCCTACTAGAAAGGTGAAGTTCTTTGTAAAATACGATGTTAGTTACCTAACAGGATTGAGCGAAGAATTGAAAACGGTAGATTTTGGGATTTTTCCAAATCCGGCTGAAAACTCAACTCAAATTGAATTCAATAAATCAATGAGTTTTGAGAATCAAGAAATAGCGGTTTATGATTTATTAGGCAAAAAGAGTGAATCTTCAAACCATAACAAGTGGTTCAGAGAAAATGACCATAAATACTAGTGAATTCAAAGCAGGAATTTATTTTTGTGAATGTTTTGCAAAATGACAAAGTCATTGTAAGTAAGAAATTGATTGTGCAATAAGCTATTAATACCTTAACTAAAGAAAGCTCGCATCATTTGCGGGCTTTTTTTATGCGATTATTTCAAGAAATTGTTTCATTCCTTCTATTGCTTTTGATTGGATTTGTTGCCATTGATCTCCCAGCTGTGGATGTGGTTTTGGGTCAATAATGTAAGCCTTGGTTTCTGGTTCAAGGTAGTGAACCAAATTGGCCGCAGGGTAAACACTTAGTGAGGTGCCGATTACCAAAAAATGACTTGCAGTTTTGCAAACCTCAATGGCCTCTCCCATCATTGGAACTTCCTCACCAAACCAAACAACATGTGGTCTCAGTTGGGTGGCCATTTATTCCCAAATCACCAAGGTGTAAATCCTTATGTCCCCAATCATACAGTTCGTTTGGATTTTTTTCACACCTAACTTTAGTGAGTTCTCCATGGAGGTGCAAAGACATTTTTGCTTCCAGCGAGTTCATGCAGGTTGTCAATGTTTTGTGTGATGACAATGATTTCGAGATCTTTTTCTAATTGGGCAATTAGTCGATGGGCCTCATTTGGTCTTCCATTTTCCAATTGTTTTCTTCGTTGATTGTAAAAGTCTAGAACCAATTGTGGCTGTTTCTTCCAGGCAAAGGGAGTGGCAACATCCTCAACTCTGTGATTTTCCCATAGCCCATTGTTGTCTCTGAAGGTTTGAATTCCACTTTCAGCGCTCATTCCAGCACCACTAAATATGACCAATCTTTTTTTTCTCATTTTGAACTAAAATTCCTTATAAATAGTGAGGTTTACGCGGTATATTGCTTATTTTTAACGACCCTAAATTAAGCATATGGCCGATTCCAGAAAGCAAAAAGAAGCCTTGGATTACCATTCCGATGGCAAACCTGGAAAAATTGAAATAAAGCCTACAAAACCTTATAGTTCTCAAAGAGATCTTGCCTTGGCTTATTCTCCTGGTGTTGCCGAGCCGTGTTTAAAAATAGCATCTAATTTAGAAGATACCTACAAATACACCGCAAAAGGAAATCTTGTTGCTGTAATTTCAAATGGAACTTGCTGTCCTTGGTCTTGGTGATATTGGGCCTGATGCCTTCTAAACCCGTTATGGAAGGGAAGGCATTATTGTTTAAGATTTTCGCAGATATTGATGTATTCGACATCGAATTGGATTGTAAAGAAGTAGATCATTTTGTTGAAACTGTAAAAGCGATCTCACCAACTTTTGGAGGAATAAATCTTGAAGATATCAAAGCGCCAGAGTGTTTTGAAATAGAGAAAAGGTTGAAAGAGGAATTAAACATTCCAATCATGCACGATGATCAGCACGGAACGGCCATTATTTCTTCTGCCGCATTATTAAATGCGCTTGAAATAGCTGGAAAAAAAATACAAGACATTAAAATTGTTGTAAATGGAGCTGGGGCATCTGCGATGGCTTGCATTCGACTGTATCAAGCCTTAGGTGCTAAGAAGAAGAACATTGTGATGTGTGATAGCAAAGGGGTAATCAAAAGCGATAGGAAAGAATTGAATAAATAAAAAAAGGAGTTTGCCACAAATAGAGACTTACATGAGCTTAAAGATGCCATAGGAGGGAGCCGACATGTTTTTGGGCCTGTCAAAGGGAAATGTTTTGAAAAAGGCCATGCTTTTAAAAATGGCAGAAAACCCAATCGTTTTTTGCATTGGCAAATCCCAATCCTGAAATTCCCTACAAAGAAGCAATAAATGCAAGAGAAGATATTATTGTCGCAACTGGTAGATCAGATCACCCCAACCAGGTAAACAATGTTCTTGGTTTTCCCTTCATATTCCGAGGCGCTTTAGATGTTAGGGCAACTTGCATCAACGAAGAAATGAAATTAGCTGCTGTTTCTTGCACTTGCTGAAATTGCAAAAGAGCCAGTTCCTGAAGAAGTAAATGTTGCATATGGGTCTAGAAACCTGGGATTTGGCAAAGATTTCATTATTCCTAAGCCCATGGATCCTAGACTACTCATAGCAATTGCTCCTGCAGTTGCAAAAAGCAGCAATGGACTCAGGAGTTGCACTAAAACCAATTAAGGATTGGAATGAATATAAAATAGAACTGAGTAGGCGTTTAGGCTTGGATAACAAGTTAATAAAAAACATGACTGAGATTGCTCAGCGGAAACCACAAAGAGTTGTTTTTGCCGAAGCAGATAATTACCGTGTGTTAAAAGCTGCTCAAATAGCAAAAGAAGAAGGCATAGCACAGCCTATTCTATTAGGCAATGTAGATCGCATTAATGCCTTGATTGAAGAGAGATATATCTTGAAATAGAAGGGGTAGAAATTATAGACCCAAAAAGTGATGCATGCCGACAAAAGAGAATAGAATATGGTGAAAATATGTTTGCCAAACGCCAGAGAAGGGGAGTGACATTGTACGAGGCAAAGCATAAGATGCGAGATCGAAATCATTACGGTGCAATGATGGTAGAGCAAGGCGATGCCGACGCCTTCATTAGTGGTATTACTAGGAATTATCCGGAAACCATTCGACCTGCTTTGCAAGTGATTGGAACAGAAGAAGGGGTCAATAAAATTGCAGGAATGTATATTCTAATGACTAAAAATGGACCAATGTTTTTTGCAGATACTACAATTAATGTAAATCCAACAGCAAGGGACTTGGCCGACATTACCTATCTCACAGCGAAGTCCGTGGAGCGATTAAAAGTAAAACCTAGAGTAGCCATGTTATCCTTTGCAAATTTTGGGTCTTCAGAATTTGAAGAATCAAAAAAGGTGGCGGAAGCTGTAAAAATTTTACACAAAGAACATCCTGAATTGGTTGTAGATGGAGAACTTCAAGCTAATTTTGCATTAAGTAAAGAATTGAGGAAGGAAAAATTTCCTTTTTCTAAATTGGTAGATAAAAAAGTGAACGTATTGATATTTCCCAACCTATCTGCCGGGAACATTGCATACAAACTGGTTCAAGAATTAGGGAGACCAAGAGGGCGATCGGACCAATACTTTTGGGCTTGAAAAAACCAGTCCATATTTTACAATTGGGCAGCAGTGTTCGAGAAATAGTGAACATGGTAACCATTGCTGCAGTGGATGCCTTAACCAGAAAGAAAAGCAAATGATTGCACACATAAACGGTAAATTAGTTGAAAAGAACCCAACACATGTAATCATAGAATGTGGCGGAGTTGGCTATGAATTGAACATTTCGCTAACCACTTTTGCCCAACTTTCCGATGATGAAAACTGCAAATTGTTGACTCAATTTGTTGTCAGAGAAGATGCCCAATTGCTATATGGCTTTTCCACTTCTGGAGAAAAGAGATTATTTCAATTGCTACTAAGTGTTTCAGGCGTTGGCGCTGCCACAGCACTGATGGTGTTGTCTGCCGGAGAGCCCAACGAAATACAATCTGCAATTTTGGAAGGCAATGTTGCTTGGTTTAAAAGTGTGAAAGGAATTGGACCTAAATCTGCGCAGAGAATAATCATAGATCTCAAAGACAAGGTGAGTAAAGAAAATCTCGAGTCAGGTAATTCTACTTCTGTGGGCAATACCACAAAAGAAGAAGCGTTATCTGCATTGGTCATGCTTGGATTTAACAGAAACTTAGCCGACAAAACAATAAATAAAATCCTTCAAGACCATCCCAATGCAGAGGTGGAAGATATTATTAAGAAAGCCTTAAAGGGATAGTAGAAAACACTGGATTTGAAATTTCAATATCGCCATATCAACCGGCTTATATTTCCTGCCGCAATTTTAGGAACCTTTATGGGTTCCTTACTTGCTTTTAATCCCGCCTACGTTGATTATTCAAGTGCATTCTTTACGACTTCTTCAACTTTAGACTCTACCGAGAAAGACACTGGAGATATTCAATTGAAATACCCCTTCGAGGATAAAGGTTCTACAGGGTTTGATGATGATGGAAGTCCATTGCATTTCGAAGACCCTTCGAACATTAAAAAGGGTTTCGAATACGATCCTGAAACAGGTCAATATAATTATTTCGAACGATTGGGTGAAGACAATTATCGGAGTCCAAATTACATGGATATTGAAGAATACCTGGAATACGATTTAGAGAAAAGCCAGAAAGATTTTTGGAGACAAAAGGCAAATGCCCAAACCCTAAACAAGTCTCAAGGATTTAGACCAAAGCTAAACGTAAAAGGAGAATTATTTGACAGAATTTTTGGCGGTAACACCATAGACATTCGTCCACAGGGTTCAGCAGAGTTGAGCTTTGGAATAAAATATTTCTAGAAGAGACAATCCAATTCTACCTGAGCGACAAAGAAGAACTAGCACTTTTGATTTTAAGCAAAAGATTCAATTAAATGTAATTGGAAACATTGGAGAAAAGTTAAAACTTCAAACCAGTTACAATACCGAGGCAACCTTCGACTTTGAGAATCAAATGAAGCTGGAGTACACTGGTTATGAGGATGAAATAATTCAGAAAATTGAAGCTGGAAATGTTGCCCTTCCTCTGAATAGTTCATTGATTACTGGCTCACAAACTTTGTTCGGGGTCAAAACTGAGCTTCAATTTGGACGCCTTAGAGTAACATCCATTTTTTCACAAGAGAAAGGGGAAAAGAAAGAAATCAACATTGCAGGTGGTGCTCAAGTACAAGAGTTTGAAAAGTCGGCCTCAGAATACGAAGAAAACAAACATTACTTTTTATCTCACCTGTTTCGATCGAGCTACGAAAGCAATTTGTCAAGTCCTCCACGAATTACCTCAAGAATAAACATTACTGCTGTTGAGGTTTACATTACCAATACTCAAGGAACTTTTAACAATACAAGAAACATTCTTGGATTTACAGATTTAGGATCAGATAGAAGAATTAGCAATACGGCTGTTGTTCAAAAAACAGGCGGTCAGCCCTATGCAGACAATGGATCAAATAACCTCTATGCCAACCTAACTGGAGGTTTTACAAATGCCGGAGAAATTAGAAATTTCAACGGTGCGGATGCTGTACTTCAAGCTGAAGGTTTAAAAAGTGGATCAGATTATGAGCGCTTGGAAAATGCTGTATTACTTTCACCAAATGAATATACCCTTAACCCAGAGCTGGGTTATATTTCCTTAAATAGAACATTAAATCCTCAGGATGTTTTGGCCGTTTCTTTCCGATACACCTACAATGGACAAGTATACCAAGTTGGAGATTTATCGACAGATGGAATAGACGGACAACAAGCTCTGTATTTAAAACTTTTAAAAGGAACCATCATTAACCCAAGTTTACCAAGCTGGGACTTAATGATGAAAAACGTTTACTCTCTTGACGCATTTAATGTAAGTCCAGACAACTTTAATCTTGAGATTTGGTACTTGAACCAAGAAACTGGAGTGGAAATTCCATACTTCCCTGAAGGAAAACCTGAAGGAAAACCTTTAATAAATACTTTAGGTCTTGACAGAATCTCTGTGGTGAATGACCCTCAACCAGACGGATTGTTTGATTTTATTCCGAATGTAACCATCAATGCTCAAAATGGCAGGGTCTACTTTCCAGTTCTAGAGCCATTTGGAGATTACCTAAAACGCCGATTCAATGATCCTGCTTTAGGAGTTAAATACGCCTATGATTCGCTTTACTCCACTACTCGAATCTTAGCGCAGCAAGATGTAGATCACAATCGATATAGTTTTAGGGGAAGATACCAATCATCTTCTGGTTCAGAAATTTCATTGAATGCATTTAACATTCCTCAAGGTTCTGTAACAGTAAGTGCAGGAGGCGCACAATTGTCGGAAAATGTTG
>CBDCLY010000035.1:0-19122 GCA_965218715.1 Vicingaceae bacterium | reverse complement strand
TTTAGCACATTTGCAGCGCATGAAAAAAATCCTTTTAACACTTGTTTTCGTTTTTCCAATTTTTCTGAACGCTCAAGACGTTTGGATGGGAGAAAGAACAACTAAAACCTCAAACTTCATTGATCCAACGGAAATACAATTTTCTGGAAGCCTTACTGCATTAACCGATCGCAATATGATGGAAAATCAGTTTTTGCCTTTTGGTTTTGGGGCTGCCCAGTCGATTTATTCTGGCATCGATAAAAAAGACAGGAACTATGAAATTGTGGGCGAATTGGGCTCATTTACTCAGTTTGAATGGGTGCAGGTGAATGGAGAGCAACAAAGAAATTTATTCAATGTAGATTACAAAGCGGCCATTTCCTATATTTTAGAAAGTGATGAATCTACCTGGAGAATAAGATTTTTCCATGTTTCTTCTCACTTGGGTGATGATTTCATCTTTCGAAACAAGTTGCGTTTTGCTAGCGAGAATAAGGTGAATTACGAACAATTGGAACTGAGTGTGTTTCGCAATTGGAAAGAAAGAATCGATTATCAAGTCACACTTGGTGCTGTAATTCGACCAGATGCTCCTCGATTGCCTTTCTCTTATCAGGCAAGCATCATGAAAAGTTTGAAGGAGGATAAAAAATGGCAATTCACTTATGCAGCAAACCTTAAGGGGAATTCAAGAAAACCAACTTTGATCTCAATGCAAAGCTAGCCATGGGTTTTGCTTATCGTTCAAGTGAAGATCGTTTGCCCATGCGCTTGGTGTTGGAGTTTTATCAAGGACACCTTCCCTACTCTCAAATGGAGCAAGAGAAGGTGACTTGGGTAGGTTCAGGGATCTATTTCTACATTAACTGATCCAGCCATTTGCTTTTGCTTTTCTACTCATGAAGATGAGTAAAATGGCAATTACTACTATCATTCCTGGCATAACTGCTGCTCCTGGTCCGAACATGGCTACAGAATCAATAACAAAAAAGGCATGGTACATCTGTACTAAAATAGCAAGGAAAGAAATGTAAAATAAAGGGCTTGCCAATGCTTTCCTTAGCAATAACATTAAACAAGCCAAAGCGCCTCCAAAAACGGCCAATGCAAAAGCTGCTGTTGCGTAGGCAGGTTTATTAGCATAAGCTTCTTGTTGTTCAGCAGGAAGTGCTTCTAATGCAGCAGGGTCCATGAATGCTTCAGCTAAATAGGCCATTACGCCCATTAAATTCCCAGATCAAGGCAATTCCTGCCACAACCCAGAACCAAGTTGGTGGTTTTACTCCGTTAGTCATGTTGTTTTCGTTTTGATGAATTACAACAATAGTGAAAAATGACTAATGCACCAAAAATCTATCTTCTGTGTCTTCCTCCAGAACCCTTTCTATGGCCACCTCCACCACTTCTTCCGCCTCTATCTTGTGGTCGACCTCGGTTGTCGCGTCTGCGGCCACCTCCGCCTCCAGCGCCTGATCTGCGGTTGCTACTTGGATCTCTATTGGTTTCTTCGTTCACACGGATTTCTCTGTCCTCCATTTCTAAGCCCTGGAATTTGGATTCGAAGTTTTTAGCGGATCCAGATTTCACATCAAAATAAGCATGACGCCTTTGGATACTGATGTTGTTGATGTCTTTCTTGTTGACACTGGTAATCTCATGTACAAAATCGATCAAATCAAACTTAGACATGCCGTCTTCTTCACCGATGTTGATGAAATAACGCTTGTTGTCGCTGCTTCTTCTGTCTCTATCTCTTCCTCCACGATCACGATCACTTTGTCGAGAACTTTCAGTTTGCTGATTCAAGTTTCCGCCTTTATTATTTTGTTTAAGTAAAGCCTCTAACTCTTTGCTAATTAATTTATTAAGCAAATCTTCTTTACTCAAGTCTTTTAAGTCTTCTAGCAATGGTTCTAAGTGCTCTGCCGCTAAATCATGAACTTCAGCTTCTAATAATTGATTGGCCCATTTCTTTAAACGAACTGTTTTCAATTCTTCTACACTTGGCACCTCAGCCGTTTCAAACTTGATTTGCAACTTGTTTTCAAGCTCTTTTAACCTTCTACTTTCTCTTGGATTGATAAAGGCTAAAGAAATTCCCTTCTTCCCTGCTCTACCTGTTCTACCACTTCTGTGAGTATAACTTTCCAATTGATCTGGTAAAGTATGGTGAATTACGTAAGAAAGGTCATTCACGTCAATTCCTCTTGCTGCAACATCTGTAGCAATCAACAATTGCATAGCACTAGATTTAAAACGCCTCATGGCTGCATCTCTTTGTGCTTGAGATAAATCGCCGTGCAAAGCTTCTACTCCATAACCCATTTGAGACAATTCATCGGTAATGCCTTGAGTTTCTCGTTTGGTTCTACAGAACATGATGCCTCTTAAATCGGGCTGCATGTCTAAGAAACGTCTTAATGCTGGCAGTTTGTCGGCCGTCTTAGTGACAATGTATTGATGCGTAATGTCGGCATTACTCTTTTGCTCAGTATTGATGGCTACCTCAATTGGGTCGCTCATGTATTTCTTAACGATTCTTCTGATGTCGTTTGGCATAGTAGCCGAGAATAACCAAGTAGCATGGTCTTCTTTAATGTTGGATAAGATGTCGTCGATGTCTTCTTTAAAGCCCATGTTCAACATTTCATCTGCCTCATCAAGCACAACATAACGCACATTGGCCAATGAGATGGCTTTTCTTCTGATCAAATCAAGCAATCTACCTGGAGTTGCCACTACAATTTGTGTAGGTTTCTTTAGCGCTCTAATTTGGTTGGTAATGGCTGCACCACCGTAAACCACCTCTACATTCAAAGATTTAATTGGCTCAGAAAAAGTAACCAATTGTTTTGCTGTTTGCTGACCTAACTCTCTTGTTGGAGCCATGATCAATGCTTGTGTAGCCTTGTTATCAGCATCTACTAAGTCTACCAATGGTAAACCAAATGCTGCTGTTTTACCAGTCCCTGTTTGAGCCAAACCAATGAAATCGGTTGTGGGGTTCTCTAATAATGCAGGGATGGATTCTGATTGAATTGGGGTGGCTTGCTCAAAGCCCATTTTGTCTAAAACCTTTAAAAGGTCTTCAGATAAGCCTAATTGCTTGAAATTGTTCACGGTACTCTTTTAATGAGCTGCAAAATTAGGCAAAGCGAATGGACTGGGTGTTTTTTAATTGTTTTATCGAACAATCAGTTTTTTTATCTGCTTTGTGCCCCCTTTCAGGTTCACTTGAACAAAATAAGTTCCGGCTGCTAAATCTGCTACATTTATCTGGTATTGTTGACCTGCCTTCCCTTTGTAGTCTTCACTCTTAAGCACTTGACCAGTTATATTAAACACTTGAATGCTTTGTACCCCTTCCGATTTAATTTGTACCCAATCATTGGCTGGATTAGGGAAAAAGGTGAAAGAAGCATTGGCTTCTTCATTGGCTAAGCCTGTGCTTGTTGATTCTGGTAATACAAAAGAAGTGGTATTTCCGCCATCTCCAGAAGTTCCTCTATTGCTATTAACTGCTGCTCCACCTGCATAAAACGTAATGTTTCCTGTTCCAACAGCTGGTGCTGTCCAATCTACAGTAAATAAGTTGCTGATGCTTGTGCCTTTGTGCTCTGCATAGCTTCTTCCATTAGAAATGGCATCAATTCTAGTATTGATGGAAGGATTCGACCAAGCATTGTATTGTGCATTGCCACTTTTTAATGTCAGCATTTGAAAACCATATCTCGCTGGATTGCCTTGTGTGGTGTTCACACTTACTTCTACTTCATAGCTTTGTCCGGGTGTGTATTCTATCACAGGAAAACCAGAATTGTCCTTAACCGTTAAAGAAACTGTTGTTCCAAAACCAGTTCCATGACAAGATCTACAAGTTTGAGATTCTCCAGGTGCACCAGTGTTTCCACTGTTGGCAGCAAATGCTCTTCCTCCTGAGCTGGCTGTAAATAAGACACTAGCCGTGATGCCAGCTAAACTGAGAATGAATAAATTTCTAAGTGTTTTCATAATTTGCTAATACATTAAAAATGAAACCATCATTTCAAGAACGATGAAAGTTCCTAGTAAAATGGAATACATGAATCCCAAAAGTAATGTTTTTGCAAGCACTCCTATCCAACTCCGCTTGTAAACCACCTTTATTGATTTGATAAAGTGAATAAACATCCAAATGATGACAATTATCTGAAGGGTATTTGCAATTTCTGGGCTGATGTTTAGCAATGAAAAGCCCATCCAAACACTTAACAAGAAAAAACTAAAGGAATGAATGTGGATGCTATGAATCAAATGTCCAACATATTTCAATCTTGATTTGTAATAAAAGAGCTTCAATAATAATGCAAATAGTGGAACCAATAAAAACATCACAAAAGACATGTTCTTCAATACATACTTACTCACCGTATCTCTGTCGGAGCGATAAACTCTTAAAGACTGCATCAACATTAAATGATTCAATTTAGAAGTTGGTTCTAGGCTCATGCTGTCTAACAACATGGCATCGCTATAGCGTTTATCATATCGATACAGTTTGATTTTCTCCCAATCCATATCAAAGACATCGTATTGAAAGCCTTGTGATTCACTGGTAAAATTAAGTCCTGCTTCTGTGTCGAATATACTGGAGTCTTTTGCCAAGCCTATTGCCTTTTGTAAATCATCATCTAAATCACGAGCTACTCTCTTTTTCTTCAAAGAGGATAGTTGGTCAAATGCTGCAATGAAAGAGCTGCTGTCCAATTCATTCAATTGTTTAATCACACTCTGACTCAATTCTTGATTCAGTTGGGCCCATTCTGTGCTATCAATATCTCCAAACACTTGCAGTTCTGTGTTTTCTTTAATTCCGTTGAGAATGTTTTGCTGATCAGAAAGTTGATTTAGACTTAAAAAATGGTAGGACATTAAACTAAAAAAGACAATGCTAGTGATGATGTACAAGCGAAATGGATTCGCATAATTTTTTCGAATGCCTTCAATGAACCGGAGTGTTAAATACCCAGGTTTGAACAAAAATGGCTTGAGAGTTCTAACAAAACGAGTGTCTAAAGAAATGTAATTTTCAAAAAATGATTTGCCAACGGCTCTTAAACTTAGGTTGTTATCGTCTACCTGTTGTCCGCAATTGGAACAATAATGTGCCTTTTCGTTTAAGTTAGTATTGCAATTAAAGCAGGTTCTTTCCACGTATCCAAAATACAAAATTTAACCAAAGGAATATTTGAAGGAACTCCAACTGTCTGCCATTGGACCTTAAACTAATTTGGAGTTCTTATTTTTGAAAAAAAATACAAATGAAGAAACTAAGCCTGATTACCTTAATCCTCATCGGATTTTCCTTACAAGCACAAATTCCACTAGTAGCAACCCTTAGCGATTGCAATGGCACTACCAAGTCAATTCAAAGTGTTTTAGGGACAGGGAAAGCCATTATTATATCCAGCAAAGGTGTTGATTGTTCTTCTTGTGGCAATGCTTCTCCAGGCTATGAAAGCTGGGGTGCACAAAATAGCGCCAAAGTTGAAGTTTGGGCTGCAATGACCTACAGATTCAATCCCAACAATTTCAGCAATCCTTGCGCTGCAATTGCTTCCTGGGAAAACCAATACAATTGGTCTACCGTTTTTGCTTTTGATGATGCCAATAGAGATTGGGTTGGACCAGCAATGCCAAGGTATTATGTTTACAGTCCGCAAGATTCAAGCATCATTTATAACGGTCCCTCCTTTACTACTGCAAGAAATCAAGCTTTAGCTGCCTCAACGGTTGGAATTAAAGAAAACTTGAATGACTTAGGCATAGAAATGAATAGAACCACAAGTCAATTGATCTTAAATGATATTCCAGAAAACTTTAATCAGGTGAGTTTATACGATTTAAAAGGAAGTAGAATCAGCTTTGCACGGGTAGCCAATAAGCAAGTGCGTTTGTCTATCGACAATCTTTCAAATGGAGTTTACTTTATCCAAGTGAATGGACAAACGTCGATAATCGAGAAGATTTACTTGCCTTAGTCCTGACTAGAATAGAACTTTCGAACAGAAGATTTTAATCGTCTGGTATAATCTTCTTCCAACCAAATGAGGTAATTCTTGGTGGTTTTGATGGTGCAATAAGAATAATGACGAATTCTATCTTTGATGTCTTCTTCAAGAATTTTGGCTAAATCCAATGCGTCCCACATGTCTTCTGAATTCTCTGTACAAATTCGCACGTGTTGATCAATCGAGCTTTGAATCACTGTTTTAGAATGTAGGTTCTGCGACATGGCCTTTTCATAGGCTGCTTTTACATCAAATTGAATGTCATCTGATTTGCTAAACATTGCCCTAACGTCATCTGGCATATCATAGATGAACTGTCTTTCAATGATGTCGTCAGATTTTAAATCATCATAATATTGATGCGGTGCCTGAAAAATGTGATACCAATCAACAGGAGAATCCCATAATCCAAATCGATGAAGGTTATTTCCTAAATCGATAACAGTAAAATTCTTTTTATTGGGCAATACTCTTGAGCCTCTACCTATCATCTGATGATATAAACTTAGAGACCTAGTTGCTCTGTTTAAAATGATAGTATCTACAGTAGGCTCATCAAAACCTGTAGTTAAAATCCCAACCGAACTAATGATGGCATTTGGCACTTCTTTGAACCAAATTAGAATGTCTCTTCTCTCCTGGTCTGGTGTATTGTGGTCGAGGTGACGAATATCATAACCGGCATTCTTAAAGGTATCGTAAACCCCATAGGAGGTGGCAATTCCATTGTTAAAGATGAGGGTCTTTTTACCTAAAGCTTTTTCTTCATAAGCCCGAAGTAGTTTCTCTTGCATGACCATATTGCCATACAATTGCTCAGAGGATTTAACAGTATAATCTCCATTAATTCCAATCTTTAAACTATCCAAGCGAACGTTGTAGCTAAAAGTGGTCGCCCTAGAAAGGAACCCTTTTTTAATCAAAGATGAAATGGATTCTCCCACTACCAATTCTTGATAGTTTTCATTCATTGGCAATTTAATGCTAGAACTTAATGGAGTTGCCGTTACTCCAAGGATGTTTACATTCTTAAAGTACTTAAAGAGCTTTCGAAAGCTATTGTAGTGTGCCTCATCAACAATGACGATCCCAATGTTTTCAATGCTGATCTTTTCGTCTTGTAAACGATTATTAAGCGTCTCTACCATGGCAACAAAACACATGTAATCATTTTGGTCTGGCAAAGACTTCACCTTACTGTCAATGACCTTATTCTTGACTCCAAAGTCGCTAAGCATGTTAGCCGTCTGCTTGCACAATTCGATTCTATGCGTTAGGATCAAGACCTTTTTCTGAGTGGCCTTGATGTATCGCCTAGCAATTTCAGAGAAAATGACAGTTTTTCCGCCACCTGTTGGCAATTGAAAAAGGATGTTGTGATTGTCTTGAAGGCCCCGTAGTTTATCAGAAATCTGTTGAATGGCTTCCAACTGAAAGGGGTATAAATCTTTACCGATTTCTCCCTCTTCTATACTCGTTAAATCTATTTTATTGACTTCCTCCATGGATAATTGCAAAAGTACCATGAAACTTATGTTCTCATGATATATTATGGAGCATTTTATTATTTTATTTGAACAATTTTGCTAAACTCTTAGTACTTAGTGCTTTATTATTTAAATTTAGAAGATGAATTGGAAATCGAATTGCCTCATCACTCTTATTGGTTTTACCCTAGTTTTTATTCCTCAACTAATCTCTGCACAATCTTCCTCGCAATTTTCAAAGATTCAGCTTGAAATGGTGAACCAAGAATGGAAAACCAAATCCTTAGGAGAATGCAGCTTAATTGAGCTATTGAATTCGAATCAAAAACTGAAACCGATTCAAATTCACTTGCTTTTAGTGGCAGAGGAATTGTCAAAAGAAAAAAACTCCAATTTGCTGATCCAATCCAAGCGAAAAGAACTAATTGAAGTTTTAAAACAGTATGCACTCGCGGGTCAATTTCCAATCAATACCAATCATTCTTATCGCATCCCCTATTTTATTGATGATTTCGGTACTGCTTGCGCTGTAGGCCATTTAATCATCCAGTCTGGTCATGCAGAATTGGCCAAAAAGATTGCTAAGGAAAGCAACAATTTGTACATCCGTGAAATGAATTACAATGCTGTTGATGATTGGGCTAATGAACATGGATTTTCAGAAGATGAATTGGCTTGGATCCAACCGGGTTATGGACCTAGATGTCCATTAGGAACTTATTGGGATGCTTGTCATGGCTCTAATTACGGCTGCATCTATCCCAATTTCTCCAATGCCGCACCAGGGCCAGCTCAACAATTCTATACACAATATAGCCAGGATAGCATTACCTGGACTACCGATAGCATTAACTGGTGGACCTTCTCCAGCGGTGAAGTTCCTATTGGATATGTTCGTGTGGTGTTTGTTGATTCTTTAGGAATACGTCATGAAAGAAATTACCACATCAAGATGAGGGATTCCATTTCATTAAACACTTCCTTAATTGCTAGCCAAGCCAACCACTGTGATGGAGAAGTGAGATTGTCGCCAACCAATGTTCGCCAACCTGTACAATATTATATCAGCAACAATCAATTACCTCATTATGAAAATGCTCAAACTCCATTTTTTGATAGCCTCTGCCCTGCCATATATCATTTGTATCTATTTGATGCAAATGCCTGTTCTGCTGGAGAGAACATTGACTTAAGGCCAGCAGTTGGTATTGATGAAACTCAAGAAGAAGAGAGTTTTAGCATTTCCCCAAACCCAGTTTCAGACCATTTTAAGATAATTGCGAAAAATGATCAGCCAATAGAATTTCGATTGTTCAATGCTTCTGGAAAATTAATCATGAGAAAGATGGTGTACAGCAATGATAACATAAACATTAAGGGCCTAAAATCTGGCGCTTACTTCATCGATTTCATTCTTGAAGGTAAACATCATCAAAAACAAATTATTAAGCTTTAAGCAGGATACATTTCGCTAAATTTGCAGCCGCAATTGGCCAGCATGAAGTACACTGAAGAAATATCCAAAAGAAAGACATTCGCGATTATTAGTCACCCAGATGCTGGTAAGACCACATTAACAGAGAAATTTTTGCTTTTTGGGGGTGCAATACAAACTGCTGGTGCGGTTAAGAACAATAAGATCAAGAAGACTGCCACCTCCGATTTCATGGAAATTGAAAAACAAAGGGGAATCTCAGTGGCTACTTCTGTAATGGGTTTTGAATACAAAGACAAACTCATTAATCTGCTGGATACTCCAGGTCACAAGGATTTTGCTGAAGACACCTACAGAACCCTTACAGCGGTTGATAGTGTCATCTTGGTCATCGATTGTGTGAAAGGGGTTGAAGCACAAACGGAACGTTTGATGGAAGTATGCCGGATGAGGAATACTCCAGTGATCGTGTTCATCAACAAGATGGATTTGGAAGGAAGAGATGCTTTCGACCTTTTGGATGAATTGGAGGATAAACTATCGATTAAGGTAAGGCCAATGACATGGCCAATAGGCATTGGGGCTACTTTCAAGGGAGTTTATAATCTTGGTGCAAAAGCGGTGAATCTTTTTGAAGGTGACAAGACTAAAAAGGCCAAAGACATCATTACCATCAATGATTTGGCAGATCAACAAGTGGATGAGTTATTAGGAGATGAAGCTGGACCACTTAGAGAAGATGTAGAACTAATTGAAGGAGTTTATGATCCCTTGAACGAGCAAGAATACCTGGATGGAGAGATTGCTCCTGTATTTTTTGGCAGTGCTGTCAACAATTTTGGTATACAAGAGATGTTGGATCAATTCATTGAAATTGCTCCCAATCCCAAAGGAAGAGAAACAGATGAAGGCTTGATAGAGCCAAACAGAGATAAGTTCAGTGGTTTTGTTTTTAAAATTCACGCCAATTTAGATCCTAATCATAGAGATAGGATAGCGTTTTTAAGGGTTTGTAGTGGGAAGTT
Organism: Vicingaceae bacterium; assembly: GCA_965218715.1. Taxonomy (GTDB): domain Bacteria; phylum Bacteroidota; class Bacteroidia; order Flavobacteriales_E; family Vicingaceae; genus CBDCLY01. The sequence goes on along the minus strand of CBDCLY010000035.1, from coordinate 9,143 downwards.
TGAGCGAAACAAATTTTTCCATCACGTGCGCTTGGATAAGAAATTGAAGTTTGCCAATCCAACCAGTTTTATGGCCAAAGACAAAAGCCTAATTGATGATGCATTTGCTGGTGATGTTATCGGCTTATACGATACCGGAAACTTTAAAATTGGAGATACTCTAACTGAAGGAAGCAAGTTTACTTTCAAAGGAATCCCTAGCTTCTCACCTGAAATCTTTAAGGAAGTGGTCAATACCAATCCGCTTAAAACCAAGCAATTGGAGAAGGGAATTCATCAATTAACAGAAGAAGGTGTAGCTCAATTGTTTACCGCAAGAATGGGCAACAAAAAATACATTGGAACGGTTGGTGAACTGCAATTCGAAGTCATCCAATATCGATTGGCCCATGAATACAATGCAAGCTGTAGCTTTCATCCAATGAATTTCTATAAGGCATGTTGGTTTACTTCTGAGAACAAAGAGATGATGGATGAATTCATGCGACTAAAGGCCAATTATGTGGTCAATGATCGTGATGGGAACTTGGTTTTCTTGGCTCAAACTGCTGGGATATTGAAAATCACTCAAGACAATTACCCCGACATTGACTTCCACTTTACTTCAGAGTTTTAGTGCTTAAACTAAAATCTTGGTCATCTCCTTTTGATACAGCTCCATTCCCTGCATGTCGCTGTGAGTAGCGCCTATCATTGGAATGAAAGTGAGATTAGGGTTAGAATCCTTTAATCGTTTTCCAGAGTAAAATGGCACTTTCTGATCTTCTGTACCATGAAAGATGGTAATTGGAGACTTTACTTCTGGTAGATAACGATTGGTTCTAAAGTGGTATTTACTAATTAGGTCTGCTGGCAAATAAGCTTTGTGAAATTTCACCAAATCGATGAAATTGAAATAAGGGGCTTCCAAAACTAAGTGCTTCGCATTGTTTTTACTGGCCAAACGAGAAGCAATTCCAGTCCCAATGGAAAAGCCATAAATGATGATGTTGCTTTCACCATATTCTTGAGCCATTTGGCGGTATAGAATTTTGGCATCTCTTTGGAGGTTCTTCTCCCCTTTTATTTTCCCATCACTTTTCCCAAAGCCGCGAAAATCATACATAAATACATCATATCCCAATTCTAAAAAACTTTTGGAATAATCTCCCCAGTACCTGAGGTTATCAGCATTTCCATGGATATAGAAAACCAATCCCTTTTTCTCTTTTGATTTGAATAGCAATGCATTTAGTTTAATCCCAGGCTCAACTCCAATAAACAGTTCTTCAAACTCTTGCTCAAAAGGATAGGCATAGTTCTGTGGCAAGCGTATTGGTGAAAAAATGATCTTTTCCTGTAAAAAATAGAAACTCAATAGTATCCCAACCAACAAGGTGATTAGAATTAATGCAATTAAGATGGTCCAGGTTAAACTTTCCACCAAACAAATAAAGGAAAAAGCATTGAGTTTATTTTATTCTTAAGTAAAGGAGTTCTTAACAGGCATTAACATCAATTAAGCTGACTTAAATAGTAATTTTAATGCATTAAAATTTCGAAATGAAAAAATGCATTTTTTTAAGCCTAATGTTGAGCATTTTTGGCTTGACTCAGGCTCAAAACTCCTATTCAATAAAGGTTAAAATCGACGGCATTAGTGACACTACAGCTTACTTAAGCTATTTCTATGCTAAAGGACAATACTACAAAGACACGGCAAAAGTGAATTCGAATGGAGAGGTTCATTTTACTAAAGTGGATACGCTTGAGGATGGGATGTATTCTGTTCTAATTGGAGAAAGTAAATTATTCGACTTCATGGTAGATGTGCAAGACTTAAGTTTTAAAACAAGCAAAGACTCTCCCATTAACGACATGAAAGTAAAAGGTGGCAATGAGAATGGAATTTTCTATGAATACCTTAAATTTCTAAACCCTAGGCAGTCTGAAGCCAGTAAGCTAAGACAAAAGCAAAAGGACCTTGCCAACAATGAGAAAGGGCTTAAAGAGAATCAGGCTCGTGTTGAGGAATTGAACAATGAGGTAAGTGAATTTTTAAAAGGCTTTCATGAAAGAAATAAAGGCAGTTTGACTGGTAATTTCTTGAAAGCGCTTGAAAGCCCGAAAATTCCAGATGCTCCCATGCTAAGCAATGGTAGACCTGATAGCACATTTGCCTTTAAGTATTTCAGAGATCATTTCTTTGATAATATGGATTTTAGCGACGAACGTCTGTTGCGAACTTCTGCTTACCATGAAAAGATATCATACTTCGTTGAAAAGGTAAAATCTCAAGATCCAGATTCTCAAATTGTTGCGGTTGGTTTAATATTGAACAAAGTAAAAGACAACCTAGCTTTATTCAAGTATACTCTCTCCTACTTCACCCAAAAATATGAGCAGTCAAAAATGATGGGAATGGATGCTGTGTTTGTTCACCTAGCCAAAAACTATTACCTAAAGGGCAAAACGGACTGGCTAAAAGACGAGCAATTGAAAAAGATAGAAGAAAGAGCTAGCGCATTAGCCCCCTTATTGATTGGAAAAAAGGCACCAAACATTGTGGTAAAGGATACAGCAATGAAATCTTATTTGCAACTATACGACGTTGAAGCAGAATACACCATTGTTTACATATGGTCGCCAGATTGTGGTCATTGTAAAGTAGCTACTCCTCAATTGAAAAAGTTGTACGATAAATATAAAAGCCAGGGTGTTGAAGTTTTTGGAGTCGGCAATGAATTTGAAAATGAAGATTGGTTGAAATTCATTAGAGAGAAGAACTTGAATTGGATCAATGGAAGTGACGGTGGAGATTTTAGAAGCAATTTCAGGGACACTTACGACGTTTTTAGTACACCGCAGACTTATCTACTCGATAAAAATAAAATCATTCTATCTAAGAAGATGAATGTAGAGTCATTGGAAAAGATGCTGGAATACTTCATTCAAAAAAACAAAAACAGCAAGTAGATTCATGAAAAAAATCCTAAGTCTAATTATTCCTTTTATCCTTTTATCTCTTGGGGTTTATTTAGCATATGATGAGATTACAGCCAATAAAAAACTGCCCATCTATTCTCCTTTGATGTTGAATCCAGACTTGGTAGACGAATCATTAAGAAATAAAAGAGGCAATCATCAAATCGCAAATTTTGAGCTATTCAATCAAGATGGTGAAGTATTTAATCAAGAGGATTTAGATCAAAAAATTTATGTAGCAGATTTCTTTTTTACCACTTGTCCCAGTATCTGCATAGACATGAGTAAGCAAATGATGCGTTTGCAAGAGGTGTTTAATGATTTAGATTCTTTTCAACTTGTTTCCCATACTGTTCAACCAGAAGTGGACTCTGTCTCTGTATTAAAAGAATATGCAGAGCTACACGGAGCCAAACCAGGAAAATGGGTCTTTTTAACAGGAGACAAAAAAACAATTTATGATTTAGCCAGAAAATCCTACTTTGCAGCAACAACAGAAGGAGATGGTGGGCCAGATGACTTTATTCATACTGAGAACTTTGTCTTAGTAGATAAAGCCAAGCAAATTAGGGGCTTTTACGATGGTACATCAGAAGAAGATGTAGACCGATTGATTGAAGATGTTGAAGTATTATTGAATGAATATGAAAAATAGAATAGGACTCATTTGCATTAGCCTTTTGCTGCTGGCATGTAATCCTTATAAAGGATTTAAAGGTGTTGAGAAAAAGGGAATGAAGAAAAGAAAAACTCCAAGTCAAGAGTTAAGGGATGATTACGAGAAATTGGGAAAGAAGAGTCAGCGGGCTTATAAGAAGGAAATGAAGCGCAAGCATAAGAAGCTTGGCACAAAAGAAGGAACATAAAAAAAGGGCGCATTTAGCGCCCTTTTTTATTGATGAATTATTCTTAGTCTACCTTAAACATAGAGGCATCCATCTTTTTATTGACATCAATTGAATTGATAGTCATGCTAATGCTCTGTCCCAATACCTTAGTCATCTTATGAGAAAAGTAGATTTTTCCTACTTTTTTGTAATCCTCATAAGTGTTTTCTTCAGTTAGCGTTTGTCCTTGAATTTCTTTCACCTGAGTGCTTTTAATCAAGTAACCAGAATCTTTAGAATAATATTCTGTTTTAACATCTCCATTCGCCATGGTTACATCAACAACATAGGCCTCTTGATCCATTACTTCGTCAATTCCTTTAAGTTCAACCTTAAGGCCTTGTGCTTCATACATCATTTCTGGGAACATCGCCGCTTCCACCTTCATTGCTTCAAGTTCTTCAGCTTCCATTTTTTTATTGCCTTGCATTCCAGAAACTTGCCCTGCAGAGCCATTGTAAACTTGTTTTTGAAAAACCATATCACCAGATTTCATTTCAGACATGAAATTGTTTGGCAAGCTATAACTCATTTCCAATTGCAATGGTGGAGCACCAGGAATGGAAAGGCTAGCCACTTTCTTTAAAGTTTTGATTTTTGCAATATTGGCTTTCCCTCCAATTGACTCAATGAATCTATTGATAACTGCCTGACCAGTCATGTCAGATGGTGCAGCTTTCATTTTCTTATCGGATGCTACATTTCCATAAGCATCGTAGAATTGAATTTGTCCTGTTGGACTAAATGCTTTTACCTTTTCAGCAACTTCTTCTTTATTTCCAACGACCAATACATATCCATTTTGTGGAGTGATGTACTGATTCGCCATGGCTTTTACATCGTCTAAAGTCACAGCATCGATGTTTTTAAGGTAATTGGCATAATAATCTGAAGGCAAGCCATACTTCTCTGTATTGATGGCAAAACGTGCTTTAGTTTGTGCATTTTCCAAGCTAATGGAAAAGGTGCCCGTTCTGTAATTTTTAATGGCAGTTAATTCATCAGCAGTGATCTTTCCACTTCTCATGTTCATTAACTCTTTCATCATCTCTGTAAGCGCGCTGTCGGTTACTTCATTTCTCACCTTAGCAGATGCATTAAAGTTTCCAACTAGCTCATCACTAGAAATGCTTGAACGAGCGCCATAAGTATAAGCATGAGCTTCTCTTAAATTCAAATTCAATTTAGAAACAAATCCCCCACCTAGAATACCATTCGCAATGGTTGATTTAATCACATTTGGTTGACCAGGTTTTAGATCTATAGGATTGAATACTGAAATTACAGATTGAACAGCACCAGGTTTGTTTACAAAAGCTATTTGAGTTGCTTTAGGTGCTTTAGGCATTTCATAGGTAAAATTAGGTACATCTCCCTTTGCCCAATCTCCGAAATACTTTTCCATCAATGGTTTTACTTCTTCCATGGTGATGTCACCTACGATTGCCATATAGGCAACATTTGGTCTAAAGAAAGTGCTGTAATAATTTTTCACATCGTCTAAAGTAATGTTCTCGACAGAAGCTTCTGTCATGATTTCACCATAAGGATGATCCTTACCATACATCAATACTCTTCTTACATTTCTAGCGATCGCATCTGGATCGTCCTTTTCAGTTTGGATTCCAGAAACATACTGAGTCTTCAATTTATCCATCTCATCTTGAGAGAATTCAGCATTTTTTACTACATCAGACATTAATTCCAATAACTTCTCTTGGTGTTTCTTTAAAGATGCACCAAATACAGAACTGGAAGAAGTGTTAAATGAAGCACCTATAAAATCAACTTCAAAATTGATTTCATCTTTGCTTCTATTTTTGGTTCCTCTCGACATTAAATCTCCGGCCAAATCAGACATTCCTGCTTTGTCTCCTTCTTTTAATGGATCGATGTCCAATACTAATGAATAGGCTACTCTTGGTAGTTTATGATTTTCCACAACAAAAACCTTCATGCCGTTGGGCAATTCAAATTCTTGTGTTTCGCCTAGCTCTACTTTTGGAGCTGGTCCTGGTTCAGGCATCTTAGTTCTGTCAACTTGAGCAAAACTCAAACTAACACATCCTAGCACCAATATACTTGTTAAAATATTTTTCATGTTTCTTCTTTTTGCTATTGATTGTCTTGAGGCTTAGGTAAATAATGCAAGACCACTCTATTTTCTTTGTTGAGGTATTTATTAGCGACAGCTTTTATGTCTTCGCGAGTCACTTTTCTGTATCGATCAATTTCAGTGTTAATTAAGTTCGCATCTCCAAAATAGACATGATAGTTGGCTAAATTTTCAGCTAAACCTGCAACACTTCCATTTCCGCTAATGAAATCTGTTTCAACTTGATTTTTCAGCTTCATGTATTCTTTCTCTCCGATCAATTCATTTTTCACCTTATTGATTTCTTCATCCATAGCTGTTTCAAGATCTGCTGCATCTACACCCATGTTGGTAATTCCAAACATCAATGCTAAACCTGGATCTTCAGTTGGCAAAGGAAATGCACCAACAAATACAGCTTTTTGTTTTTCCTCTTTAATGGATTTCTGAAATCTAGAACTCTCTCCTTGAGAAAGCAATTGAGACAACATGCTCATGGCGTAAAAATCATCCTCTCCTTGAGCTGGCATATGGTAACCCATAACTACTGCAGGCAATTGAATGTTGTCGTAAACTGTATCTCTAACTTCTGCTGTTTTTTTAGGTTCAACAACATCAGGTCTTGGAACAACACCAGTTCCTTTAGGAATTGGTCCAAAATAATCGGCTATCCATTTCTTAGCATCAGCAATGTTGATATCTCCTGCTATTGATAAGGTAGCATTATTAGGTACATAATAAGTCTTGTAAAATTCTATGAATTCTGAAAGCTCAGCCTTATTGATATATTCAGGTGATCCACCTGGAGTCCAACGGTAAGGGTGATCTACGAAGGCATGTCCGAATGTTTCATTCAATATGGTTCCATATGGAGTGTTTTCATTTCTTTGTTTCAACTCTTCTTTTACAACACCACGCTGAGTTTCTACGCCCTCAAGATCAATTTTCGCATGCAATAATCGCTCAGATTCTAACCATAAGCCAAGTTTTAGTTGATTGGAAGGTAAAATTTCAAAATAATACGTTCTATCAAATGATGTATTGGCATTTAATACTCCTCCATTTCCTTGAACAATTTTGAAGAATTCTCCACGCTTAATGTTTTCAGATCCTTCAAAAAGAAGGTGTTCAAAAAAGTGAGCGAAACCAGTTCTAGTTGGATCTTCATTTTTAGAACCTACATGATAAAGCACTGAAACCGCTACAATTGGTGTAGAATGATCTTCGTGCAAGATAACGTGCATGCCATTATCAAGATCATATTCTGTGAATTCAATTTGCTTTGCATCACTTTGAGCCCCTAGTTGAAGGAATCCGCCAAGTGCCAAGGCAAAAATTATCTTTCTTTTCATTTGTTGTTTTTTTGAATAAGGCTGCAAAATAAACAATAATCTTATGAGTTAAAACTGATTCTTTTGGTTGGTCTAACGTTTATATGGGCGGTATTTAGTTGTAGGGTATGAAGATAAATTATACCTTTAAAGCATAAAATCTACACCATGAAAAAACTTAGTCTATTATTTACTACTCTATTTTCCGCAGTGCTACTAGTTGCACAACCAACAAGTGGAGGGCCTGATAATTTTGGATATACCTTCTTCAATTCAAGTCATGCCAATGGACCTACTTATAGTTGGTTTGACATTAGCACCATAGGAACTCCAGTTTCAGGTCTATCAGATGATAATTTCGTTGGCCCCTTCTCCATTGCAAATTTCCCTTACTATACAAGCAATCCTACTCAGTTTTGGATTGGGTCCTAATGGTTATTTATCATTTACACCCTCCAATATTGCATCTTCTGGAGCACAATTCCCAGCAATACCATCTGTTGGAGGAACCCATAACTTTTTAGCTCCCTTTCTTACAGATTTAAGTTTTGGAGGCAATGCTACTAACCCAGGGGTGGTTTTCATGTATGATCAGGGCGATACTCTTTGTGTTACTTTTGAAAAAGTGCCTTTTTGGGTAAACAATGCCAACCAATATGGAGGTGAAAACACTTTCCAAATCATTTTGAATCGAGCAGACTCTTCAATTACCTACAATTATAAAACACAAATAGGAACACCAGACCCAGTTTATACCACCAACTACATTAGCATTGGTATAGAGAATCCAACCGGAAACGACGGACTACAATATTACCGAGGAGACACCACTGCCCTTTCAGGCACTAGTTGTTAAGTTTGAGTATCCAGCAGTAATACAGCCAGTAACAGACATTGAAGTGGCTTGGGTTCATAATACTAAAAGTGCTGGGATTTTCATGGCTGACAATGCTTCCTTTACCCCTAGCGCAAACATAAAAAATGTTGGAAATCAAGATGTAAACTCCACCATTAATATTTCATACACCATTAATGATGCAAATGGATCGATTGTAGGTTTAGGTGCTTCAAGTTTATCTTCTTTAACCGCAGGAGCTGATACCACCCTTACTTTAGGATCAGCATTTAACCCTAGTTCATCTGGCAGGTATAGCTTTTTAACTTACGTTTCTGGCGTTAGTGCTGATGCCGTTCAATCGAATGATTCTAACATCATGCGAATTGTTGCCGTTGATACCATGATACAACCACAAACCTTAGACTACAGTTCTGGCGTTGCTAATGCAGGTAGCATTGGTTTGGACAGGTGGAAATGGTGGTGTTGCCATTTACATAGAGCCTCCCTACTATCCTGCAAGAATTAAAGCCGCAAACTATTACATTTCTGCCCTAGGAAATCCACCTGTTGGATTTCATTCTGTTATTTACGATGATGATGGCCGTGGAGGTGGACATGGAACCGTTCTTGATTCTGTTTTAATTCCTTCAACAGCAATTACCGTTGGCTCCTATCACAATCATACTGTAACGAATAATGTAGTCATTAATAGTGGCGGTGTTTATTTGCTTTGGTTAATGGATGGTGATGGAATTAATTTAGGCAGAAGCATTGATCCTCCTGCTTCTAGACAAACTATAGAAGTATTGTTTGGCTCTTGGTCAGATTACCGTGATCAGGCCACTGAGGATTTCTTATTGAACATAGAAATTGAACCTGTTTCTGTCGGATTGGAAAATGAAAAAGAAAACCCAAGTCCTTTCGCAGTTTACCCAATTCCTGCTCAAAATTCTGTTTGGATTGAATTGCCAGAAACTATGGACAATCCAAGTCAGATTGAATTGAGAAACATTAATGGTCAAAGCCTT
>CBDCLY010000034.1:0-56104 GCA_965218715.1 Vicingaceae bacterium | reverse complement strand
AACAATTGAGGGTTGGAAATGTTATGAAAGCAATCAAAGAATTATAGAATAGATAAATTAATCTTAAATTTAATACGTGTTAAAAAGAGTCCTAATCCTTCTTATTGTTAGTATATCAATTTTCTCTTGTGAGAAAGAAGATACTGAGCCCATCCAAACTCTTGAGCCAGACCCAATACACAATCCTAGTTTCATTACCATTACAGATACAGTAATTGTTATAGACCCCTCATTAAGAAATGATACAATAACCACAAGAGACACTTCAATAATCAATGACACAATATTAATTACTGATAGTATTTTTTATCCTCCCCAGCCATTTGTTCATACAGTTTTTAATCCTCCAATTGAATGGAGTACAATAGATTCGTTTGCTGGTTGTGTACCTCAACCTACTGAAGTGAGCATTAAAGACTCTTTAAATTTAGACCTAGATCCAACAATTGATATAGCCATTTTCATTAGACATTGGCCAGAATTTGTAAGCTCAAGTTCACCTTGTGTAAATTATTATCCTAGAAATTTTAACTTATCCGTCTTATCAAATGATTTCGAATTTTTGAAAATCCCCTATAACATTTATGGTAAAAGAATTACCCTTGACAACAATGTTAGGATTGATAATAAAACCATTTGGGGTGAATCTGGCTATGCTTATTTTTTTCAGCATAACACCCCGTTTTCGATTTCCTTTAGTGGGATTAAGTACATCGGCTTTAGGAAGAGTGTTGGGTCAGATTATTACTATGGTTGGATTAAAATCGAATACGTAGGAGATTTTAAATTCCGACTCCATGAAATTATATACAACCCGAATCCTAACATGAGTCTAAAAACTGGTCAGACTACATTTTGATACTTGGATGATTTTGCCTGAAATTATTTTTTTTCCCTGAAAAAATAATGGAATTTAGCTGACTTCAAATCATTTAGGCTTTATGAAAAAAATCATATCCACATTTTCCATCATTGTTATCCTCTTATTTGTGCTTGCTCTATTCGGGTGGATGGTCAACCAAGTTGGAGTTCATAACAAGAAATTTGGCTTTATGACCGAGCCCATAAAGTTCATGTATTCCTTTCCTGATTTATTTAAACAGTCTGTAGAAGAGGTGAATACCTTACCAAAAACTTTTGTTGCTACACCGGTTGGGTTTAAATCGGTAAATAAATTAGAGGAAGACATCAACGTATTAACTTCCTATTCAGAAAATGATAGCACCAGAACAATTGCCATCCGAAATTTAAGAAATGATTCAATTGTTAAAAGTTGGACGGTTAACAACCCATTTGAAGAAACGGCAAGAATCATGCATCCATTGTATTTAGAAGATGGATCTATTGTATATTACTATACATACAAGTGGGAATTGATAAGAATTGACAAGAATGGAAAGCAAATGTGGAAGCGATCTGGCTTGGTATTTCACCATGGAATGGAGTTGAACAATGAAGGTGACATTTGGGTCTGTACCAAAGGGCCAGGAGCATACAAAAACGGAAGAGTTTACATAGATGGCACACCTTATCATTACATGGATTACACCATAACTAAGTTTGATTCTGAAACAGGAGAGACGCTTTTTAATAAATCTATTACTGAATTATTAAAGGAGAATAAACTAGAAAACTATTTACTTAAAAGTCACCAACTTGTAGACCCACTTCATTTAAACGATGTGCAACCAGCCTTAAAAACAACTGAACTCTATGAAGAAGATGATCTGTTTATTAGCTTAAGAACAATCTCTGTTATACTGCATTATAGGCCATCAACAAATGAATTGATTAAGGTTATTGAAGGACCTTTTGTATCTCAGCATGATGTGGATTTTCTAAATGACAGTACCCTGTCCATTTTTAATAATAATTTCTTTGCTGGAAGCTATAAAGAAACCAAAGAGAAACCCGAAGCCAGTACAAAATTTGTTGATGTGGAGAACTACTATTCCAGTATTGTTACTTACAATTTAAGAAGTGGTAAGTTTTCAAGCAAAGGAGATTCTATTTTCAAAGCCAATCAAATTTGGACACCGACAGAAGGAATTCAGGATTTCATAGATGAGAATACTTATTTTGTTGAAGAGCAAAATCAAGGACTACTTTGGGTGATAAAAAATGACGAAGTGGTTTATAAAGATGTGTTTAGGTCTCAACATGAAGGCTACCATCATTTACCAAATTGGACCAGAGTAGTCGATTTAAAATAGGGGATTAAAGCTAATTTTCTCCTTATTTTCTGGTATTTATAGACGTTTTTATAGGTAAAAACCGATTGCTTTGATTAGCTGGAATTAGAGAAATTGAATAAATAGATATGATGAAAAAATTTATTTTAACAATTTCAATCTTCATAGTTGGGCTTGCTATTCTTTCATTATTTGGTTGGATGAGTATCCATGTGAATAGAGGAGATAAGAGTTTTGGAATATTAGATGAGCCAGTAATTCTAATGTCCACCTTCCTTGATCATTTTGATAAAACAATTAAGGAGGTTGAAAATTTATCTGCAACTTTTTTGCCCATATGGACAGAATTTTTGCCAATTAACAACTTAAAGTCAGATTTTCATGTGTTGTACTCGTTTTCACAATCTAACAATTTTAGGTCTGTTGCAATAAAAAACTTAAAATCGGATTCTATTGTATTTCAATGGGATATTCCTGAAAAGGTTGGGAGATGGGATAGGGTGGTAAACCCATATGTTTACCCAAACAAAGATCTGATCTATTTTTTTACAAGTAAAACTGGACTAAGAAGAATAGATTCTACAGGTCAATTTATTTGGAAACAGGATAGCATTTTGCCACACCACGCCTTAAATGTTGATAGCGCTGGTAATGTTTGGGTTTGTTCAAAGAATCCACCAAAGGGTTTAGCCGGTGGGTTTTATAAGATAAATGGGAGAGAGGTATATTATGATGACGATTACATTAGTAAGGTAGATGCAAATACAGGCAATGTATTATTCCATCAATCAATTTCAGAAATTCTTAAAACAAATAAGCTTACCAGCTATCTTTTGCAGGCCCAAACTGCTATTGACCCAATCCATTTAAATGACATTCAACCAGCATTGAAGACTACAAAATACTTCAAAGAAGGGGATTTATTTCTAAGCTTAAAACAATCTTCAATCATATTGCATTACCGGCCAGTTAATAATACAGTATTAAGGGCAATTGAAGGCCCTTTTTCTGCCCAACATGATGTAGACTTCTTTAATGACTCCACACTTTCAATATTTAACAACAATTCTTACCCACATTGGACTACTGACAGTAAATTAGAATCTCAGAAAGGCAATCGAATGATTGAGTTAGGAAATTTTTACTCGAATATTGTTTTTTATTATCTTGAAACAGAAAGCTTTGTTCCTTTTGGGGAAGAGGTATTTCGAAACAATGACATTTTTACTTCTACTGAAGGGCTACATGAATTTATTAATGATTCAACCTATTTTGTTGAGGAGCAAAATGAAGGTTATTACTGGTTGATTGAGAATGATAAAGTTATTTATAAAGACTTATTCGTTTCCCATAGAGAAGGGTATTGCCATTTACCAAACTGGGCGAGAGTTGTAGATATGAAAATGGGCTCATAAGTTATTGAACAGCATTTTTTTATTATCAAGCAAAAAATTGCAGAAGGAAACGTCAATTAAAAATTTTGCAGACTTAGAAAAGTGATCTATTGATTTTCTATTATAGCTCTTTTGAAAGCAGAATTTTTCTATTCGAATATTGTTATTTTTGACTTTATTCTAGAGTGGATTAAACAATAGCAAAGTGTTTAGAAAAACACTAGAAATATTGCCATTATCAATGCATTAAGCAAAATAAATAAACAATGGAATTAGCATATATAGGCCCAGGAATGGGAATCGGATCAATGATCTTGGTTTTTTTAATAGCCGGCATCGTGCTTTTTGCTTTCGCTTATATTATCTGGCACAAAGTAAAAAAGTTATTTAAAAAGAAGAAATAGTCGTGCTCTTCTACCTCTGTCTTGTTGGTTTTGGCTTCTTACTAATGGGCTATTCCATTAAATTAATGAGAGCCCCGTTCTTCTCATTAGCAGAAAACAGTTTGGCGCTAGTGAATACCTTGTTGCTAAAAATTGATGAGGATGAGAAAGTAAAACTAGTTCAGACGCAAAACACAAGGCTTCTAATTTCCTTACTCAAAGTATTTATTAGCATAGCCTTAGCCCTTGGAATTGGAAGCATTCCCATATTATTATTCGCTTTATTCAATGGTATTTCATTCCAAGAACTTGATTTTTCATCTTCCTCATTCATCATTGCACTTTCTATTGGCTCTACCATAGGGTTTATTCTCCCGCTTAAGAAAGAAAGCGCAAGCTCTTATTCTGATTTATCTAAGTTATTGCATCGCATGGCCTTAAACAACTACGCCATCGCACTTAAGTTGTTTAGGATGGAAGTCAAAAAGCAACAAAAACAAGATTTTGGAACTAGTACTCAATTTGTAATTGTGTCTGGTCTGGCAAGAGCTGGAACAACAAGTCTGATGAATAAGCTTTCTGAAAACGAAATCTTTGCCAGCTTGAATTATGGGAACATGCCCTTTATAACAGCCCCTAGAATGTGGAGTAAATTTTACAATCCTAAAAAGGGAGAATCCAAAGAACGCAGCCACAATGATGGAATTTTAATTGGCTTAGAATCCAATGAGGCTCTAGAAGAATTCTTTTTTAAGATGCTAGCCAACGATAGTTACATCACAAAGGAAACACTAGTAAATTACAAGCCTTCAGAATCTGACCACATAGACTACCTAAATTACCAAGCAGTAATTAGAGGAAAGGAGCAAAAAATTTACTTGGCAAAAAACAACAACTTCATACTTCGATATGAAGCAATGAGAAAATACAATAGTGAGTTTCTTATTGTTTTCATGTTCAGAGAACCGCTGGTTCATGCGGCATCTTTATTAGAAAAGCACTTAGAGTATAGTCAAATGCAATCTGAAGACCCATTTGTTTTAGAATACATGAATTGGTTAGGCCATCATGAATTTGGCTTAGAACAAAAAGCATTTCAATTTGAAGATAAAGTTCAAATTTCTAAAGAAGATAAAAGGAGCCTAGATTACTGGTTAGAGGTTTGGATGAACTATTACAGTTACCTTTTAAGCCTTGATAGAAGCAATGCCATCTTTGCTGATTATGATGAATACTGTCAAAATCCAAACTATTTAATAGAGCAAGTGAATAAAAAAATAGGATTGGGGAAAGTTCAGGGTGAAATGAAGCCCTTCAACAACAAAAGAAAGGTGGAATTAAACTATTCTAATGAGCTGAAGGAAAAAGCCGACGGAATTTTTGCTGAATTAAAAAAAGCAAGTCAAAATTTTAACTAGACTTTCATTTTAAAACACCAAATGCTGTACAAGCAATAATTTCGTTTTTTTGCAATCAATTTGGGTCAATGATTAATCGCTATTTCTTATACATTTTATTAATTGGATGTTTTGCTTCCTGCACTAATGAAGTGGATTATGATGATTTTAAAAGGATTGAAGAAGTGCCAAAAGGATTTGTTTATTTAGATCAAACCGACTCTTTTAAAATTGACAATCAATTCTTCTTTCCAAAGCTGATGAATTATGTTGTTCAGCCAAGATTTATTGATGGCAAAATAATATTTTCACCCTCTTTAGAGTACGATGATCCTAATACTTTTGACAGTGAAACAGAGGCTGAATCAAACGAAAGGTTAAGAACGCATATTCGTGTCATAAAAAAAATGGGTTTTAATTCAATTCGATTGGTGGGTCTAAATAAAGTAGAATTTCAATCACCAAGAATTACGATGGAAGTATTTGAGGGCCTAAAAAGAGTCAAACTTCACCTAGGAAAGCGATCAAAGTCATCTATTTTGGAAGGTTTCCAGTCAATAATTGATATTGCAAGGGAGGAGGAAATAAGAATAATGGTCTTACTTCCAAAACCTTTAAAAGATGAAGATTACACTAAGCAAAAGGATGAGTTTGTATTTGAAGTTTTAAAAAGATTTAAAGATGAAAATGCAATATTTTCTTATGATTTCTTTAATGAGCCAGTGTATTTTGATGAAGGAAATCAGCCAGAAAATAAAGGAAGCAAAAGGGATAAATCTAGTGCTTTTAAATTGGTTAAGAAATGGAGGTATCAAATGAGACAAGTGGCTCCATATCAACTTTTAACAATTAGCTTTGCAGAACCAATTGAGGTATTTGAGTGGGACCCCTCCATTTTGCCTGTTGATTTTGTTTCCATCCACACTTATCATCCATTAAGGGTTCCAAATGAAATTTATTGGTTTTCAAAATATGTAAAGAAGCCATGGATTATTTCAGAAACTTCCTTACCAGCAGATAATGATTCAATTTCTTATGCCGATCAAGGAATCTTCATGAAGGAAATGTTGGAACGTGTTAACAATTGCGGCGGATTGGGTATGGGTTGGTGGCAATACCAAGATGTGCAATGGGGCCCTTTTGAACACAATTATACTCCTCTGATAAAATCTGGGGGGCAGACCATTATTGATAGCAATAATTTTATACTTGGAGAATTTAAAGATGCTGCATCTCTTTTACCAACATTAGGTCTTGAAAAAACAGGAGAATGTGACTGCCATGAAAATTATTATAACATGATGGGTTACCACAATTATAAGGTCAATGGTAAAATTGTTGATGAAGACGGAGAGCCCATTGAAGGTGCCGTAATTAGAGGGTGGAATCGATCTTGGAAAATCGGGATGAACACTTTTACCAATGAAACCGGTGAGTTCAACCTATACTCTAATGATGAGTGTTATCATTATGAAATATCTGCACCAGGCTATACCAATGAAAAGTTTGATAAGGAATTGAAGTATAGTCCTGATCCGAAAACCTTGGAATTTGAAAATGTAGGTCTAGAATACCATAGCAACCATTTTCAATGGTACTTAGATACAAGTTTTATTGGGGAATCTGTTTTTACTTTCAAGAAAGAATCGTTCAATCAATTTAAAACAAGATCCTCCTTAGGGACAATAGAGTTAGAGTTACTCGATTTATAGATTGTATTTTAAGATGCAATAGATGGCTCTGAAACCATCCTTCCAACCGATTTTCTTGCCCTCGGCATAGGTTCTTCCATAATAGGAAATGCCTACTTCATATATCCTAATACCTGTTACTTTTGCCAACTTTGCAGTCATCTCCGGCTCGAATCCAAATCGGTTCTCTTTTAACTTTAAAGATTTGGCAATTTTTGCATCCATCAACTTATAACAGGTCTCCATGTCTGTTAGGTTGAGGTTGGTAAACATGTTGGATAAAAAGGTAAGAAACTTGTTGCCTAATGAGTGCCAAAAGAACAGTATTCGGTGTGGTTTTCCGCTGATGAACCTTGAACCGAAAACAACATCAGCGAAACCATCATTGATGGGTTGAAGCAATTGGTTGATTTCGTTTGGATTGTATTCTAAATCAGCGTCTTGAACAATAAGGTAATCACCAGTTGCCAAATCAATCCCTTTTCTAATGGCCGCTCCTTTTCCTTTATTTCTATCTTGTTTATGAAGTGAAACTTGTAATTCAGACTGTTCTAAAATGAATTTTTCAATTAAGAGATTGCTTGAATCGGTAGAAGCGTCATCTATAATAATTACTTCCTTTTCCCAAGTTTCAAGCAAGCTTAAGCTAGCTACTTTATTCAATAAAGGAAGTATGGTGTTTTCTTCATTGAAAGTGGGGATAAGAATAGAAAGTTTCATCAAGAATAAATGTAGGGCAATAAATGCCTATAAGCAATAGCGAGTTATTTTAAATCGTTTAGAGAAAATCGTGCTCTTTAATTCTTTTCTATCGAAATAAAGGGTTCATAAGTTTCATAAACCTCATTTCCATTGCAGCCAAAGTATCGACTGTTTGTTGATAGGATGTAGATGTTTCCTGAAATTGTGTCTAGCATAAACAAGTCTGGTTCTTCAGTTCTAGCAAACAAATAATAATTGTCTAAAACTACCCCTAAGCCATCCTCCGTTTTTAGCCTAAACTCACCATTTCCTTGATCTAAATATATGAGGGAAGTTTTACTTTCACCAGAACATTGAAAACTGCCGTCTGGATTCACTTTTAAGTTATTTTTTTCATTCAAAGATAAGTAGACTTGATCTCCATCTTTAATGGCGCTGCTGCAAGAAAAGCATGCAATTGAAATTAGGGCAATAAATAAAATTTTTCTCATGATTTTTAACTTATATATTCATTTCAGGAACATCTCCATCAATGATTAATTTTCCCGCTGTTGCGGATTTAATTTCTTCTACACTCACACCTGGAGCTCTTTCTTTTAGAACAAAAGCACCATCTCTTATTTCTAAATAAGCCAAATTTGTCACCACCTTTTTTACGCATTTAACACCTGTTAGTGGCAAGGTACAGCTGGGTAGTAATTTGGATTCTCCTGCTCTATTGGTGTGCATCATGGCTACAATAATGTTTTCTGCTGAAGCCACTAAATCCATTGCTCCGCCCATGCCTTTTACCATTTTTCCAGGAATTTTCCAATTGGCAATATCTCCATTTTGGTCTACTTCCATGGCACCCAAAACCGTTAACTGAACTTTGCCAGCACGGATCATGGCAAAACTTGTTGCAGAATCAAAAAACACTGAACCAGGCATTGTTGTAATGGTTTGTTTTCCTGCATTTATTAAGTCTGCATCTACTTTGTCTGCTGTAGGAAAGGGTCCCATTCCTAGTAATCCATTTTCCGATTGAAGCGTTACGTTTATGCCTGCAGGAATATAGTTTGCAACTAAGGTAGGAATGCCAATTCCAAGATTTACGTAGTAACCGTCTTCAAGCTCTTGGGCAATTCTTTTCGCAATTCCGTTTTTATCTAACATGACTAAGTTTTATGATGCTGTGACAGTAATTTGTTCAATGCGTTTTTCGTAATTGCTTCCTTGAAATATGCGATGTACAAATATTCCTGGAGTATGAATTTCATTGGGGTCCAATTCTCCTGGCGCAACCAACTCTTCTACCTCAGCAATAGTAATCTTTCCTGCCATGGCCATTACTGGATTGAAATTCCTGGCAGTAGCCTTGAAAATTAAATTGCCATCGGTATCTCCTTTCCACGCTTTTACAATTGAAAAATCAGAGATCAATGCATTTTCCAACACATACATCTTTCCATCGTATTCTCGAGTTTCTTTTCCTTCAGCTATTTCAGTTCCGTATCCTGCAGGTGTAAAAAATGCTGGTATTCCCGCACCTCCAGCTCTACACTTTTCTGCTAATGTGCCCTGTGGTGTAAGTTCTACCTCTAATTCTCCGCTTAGCATTTGTCTTTCAAACTCCTCATTTTCGCCAACATAAGAAGAAATCATTTTTTTTATCTGTTTGTTTTGAAGTAAATAGCCCAAGCCAAAATCATCAACTCCGGCATTGTTCGATATGCAGGTTAAATCTTTAATATACGGCCTAGCCGCGAGTGCTCCAATGCATTTTTCTGGTATTCCACACAAACCAAAGCCACCTAGCATTAAGGTCATGCCACTTTCAATTCCTGCAATTGCTTCTTCCTCATTTTTTACTTCTTTGTTCATCCTTATTCAAAATTAGGTTCATCACTGCCACCAAAATTGATGTTCTTATCGTATTCTTTGCAATCCAACTCGATACTTAGCTCTTTATCAGGGGCTTCAAAATCTCCTTTAGAAATGTTTAAGGTAGAATCTTTGTATACTTTTTTCATATAATAGGCAAAAATGGGGAGTCCAGTATTTGCTCCTTGTCCCATGTAGGTTGTGCTAAACCGAACACTTCTATCTTCTGCTCCAACCCAAACACCAGTAACCAAATCTGGAGTTGCTCCTATGAACCAACCATCAGAATTGTTTTGTGTGGTTCCAGTTTTACCTGCAATTGGAGTGGTAATCCCAGCATATGGTCGTTCTTTAGTTTCAGGAAATGTTAGCCGTATTCCACTTCCTCCAACATTTTTATCTTTTAACTTATTGTAGTTGTAACTGGTTACACCTTTTAGGAAGTCCAACATGACATAGGCTGTTTCTTCACTTAAAGCTTCTCTTGTTTTTGGAATGAAATCCTTGATAATGTTCCCGTCTTTATCTTCAATTCTTGTCAGAAAGATGGGTTCAGTCCATACCCCTTTATTTGCAAAAGTTGAAAATGCACCTACCATTTCATAAATGGAAACATCAGCAACTCCTAGAGCAAGGGAAGGAACGGTGTCCAAGTGTGAAGTGATTCCCATTGTTCTCGCCATTTTAATTACCCTTTCTGGACCAAACTGCTTCATCAATTTAGCAGTAACTGTATTCAGAGAATTGGCCAGGCCATACTTTAGAGAAACCGTTCCACCGTATTGACCGTCACTATTTTTAGGTGCCCAATCCTTCAACAAGCCGAATTCTCCTTTCTTAAAAACTACAGGAACATTGGGAACTTCATAACAAGGAGAAAAGCCTTCGTCTACGGCAACTGTGTACACAAATGGTTTAAAGGTTGACCCTACTTGTCTTTTTCCTTGACGCACATGGTCATAGGCGAAATATTCATAATTGATGCCGCCTACCCAAGCTTTGATGTAACCAGTTCTTGGGTCCATAGACATGAGTCCGGACTGCAAAAAACTTTTGTAATATCGAATGCTATCTTTTGGACTTAGGACCGTGTCAATTTTTCCCTGCCATGTGAACACCTTCATTGGGACAGGGGTGTTAAAAGCTTTCTCAATAGAATCTGGATGATGCACTTTAGTGAGGTGCTCACAATCTTCTGCAAGGCACTTTTTCATTTCTTGTCCATCTTGATTAAAAGGCTCAAGAAAACGGCCTCTTCTTCCGCAATTGGCACATTGTTTACCGCTCATGATTAGAAAACGCTCACTTCGTTTTACGGCAGACCTAATGATTCCTTCAACTTGATTGTCACTTAGATCTGAAGAGAAAGGATTGTTTCTATTTCTTTTTATGTTGTTAAAAAAGTCTTCTTGAAGCTCATGTGAAAGGTGTTCAGTAACGGCATATTCTGCATAGGATTGCAAAGTATAGTCTAACGTAGTAAAAACTTTTAAGCCATCTTTATACATATCGTATTTTTCTCCATTAGCCTTTTGAAGAACGTATTCGTCATTTTCATCTTTCTCGTTAAACAAATTCTTTAATTCAGCCCTCAGCATTTCCCTAAAATAAGGAGCAATTCCATCCTTGTGATCTACCTTTGAATAATCGAGTAAAAGTGGAATTTGTCTTAGACTATCAAATTCTGTTTCGCTTATTTGCCCGTTTCTTTTCATTTGAAACAAGGCCACATTTCTGCGATGAAGTGTGGTGTCTGGAAACCTAAGCGGATTAAACAGAGAAGGGTTTTTTAACATCCCCACCAAACATGCAGCTTCTTCAATTTTTAGTTCGGCAGGACTAGTATTAAAATAAACTTTGGCTGCAGATTTAATACCCACAGCGTTATTTACAAAATCGACACGATTGAAATACATTGCAATGATTTCTTCTTTGGTGTAGCGTCTTTCAAGCTGCGCAGCAATGATCCATTCTTGTAACTTTTGCTTTAAAACCTGCCATTTAGAACCACCTCTTTCGTGAAATAACATTTTTGCCAATTGCTGTGTGATTGTGCTAGCGCCACCACTTTTTCCTAAGTTGATTATTGCCCTTGCAAGGCCTCTAATGTCTATACCAGAATGGCTAAAAAACCGCTCGTCTTCCGTAGAGATTAAGGCATTTTTTAGGTGAGGAGAGAGTTGCTCATAATCTACATTTACCCTGTTTTGATAAAAGTATTTACCTAATATTTTCCCATCAGAGGTATATACTTCTGTGGCGAGATTGCTTTTGGGGTTTTCCAATTCATTAAAGGAGGGAAGAGGCTCAAAGCCTGGCCAAGATTTGGCCGCCGAAAACATCAGAAGTGCAAATAGTCCGACTCCTCCGAAAAATAAAATCCAGAAATAAAGGAGGAGTTTTTTATATGACTTTTTTTGTTCAGCCATTATTTTTCACTTTACTAATTTTCACGCCTACGTCACTAATTTCTGATAAAACAGGATCACGCATTGCTTGTTCTAAACGAATGCTATAGTTTCCAGTTTCAGGAAATTTCAATTTGTTTTTAAACATGAATTTGTAATCGTAAATGGCACCAATGCCTTTACCTAACCAGTTTCCTTTTGGGTCGGATAGAATCATTTGAACGGTGTCTTTTGCAGTTTTACCACTTGGGCTTTCTGTTAACACAAATAAATATAAGTTATTATAAGCATAGTTGTTTCCATGCCTTAAGTTCACATAAACATTATGGGAAATGCTAGTGTCATTTATTTGAAATGGAAAAGTGAAGGTTTGATCTCTGCTCCATTTAGCATCATTCAAGGATTTGTTTTCAGAGATAACAATTCTTGAATCACAAGAGGCAAAACCAAGAAGAAATAAAGTAAAAATTACAAATTGAAATGGGGTTTTCATTTCTTAGCTCTTTGTTGAGGTTTGCGTTTTTTTCGTTTATGATTTCGTTTTTTGTTCCTATTGTCAAATCTAGTTAAGTCGTCTTGTCCAACAACATTGGCATAATCAGGGGCCTTTTCTACAAGCATTTCTTGATACTCTTTAAGGTCATTAACAATTTCTCCCTCTTTATTCGCTTGAATGATTTCTTTTACCCGGTTTAAGCTCAAGGGAATAAATTCAAATGGTTCGTCTTTGTAAGAGTACCATAGTTGATTACTAAAGATGTCCATTTTCTGAAAAAAGGCCGTTCCTTTTTTGGATTTTAATTTGATCTTCGAGTCAGGAAACTTTTTTAATTCATCAAGATAAACGTCCAATTCAAAATTTAGACAGCATTTAAGTTTTCCGCATTGTCCGGCTAACTTGCTTGGATTTAATGAAAGCTGCTGATAACGAGCTGCAGAAGTAGCAACAGATCGAAAATCATTTAACCAAGTTGAACAGCAAAGCTCTCTACCACAAGAACCTATGCCTCCTATGCGACTAGCTTCTTGTCTCATTCCAATCTGTTTCATTTCAATTCGGAGCTTGAAACTTTCAGCTAATTTTTTTATCAAATCTCGAAAGTCGACTCGCTCTTCTGCCGTGTAATAAAAAATTGCTTTGCTCAGGTCTCCTTGATATTCAACATCTGAGATTTTCATTTTTAAATCCAGATCCATGGCTATTTTTCTAGCTTTCACCATTGCATCGCCCTCTTTGGCTTTGCCTTTTTGCCACAACTTAATGTCCTCTTCTGTTGCCTTTCTTTTCAGTAATTTGATGTCTTCAGACTTAGGAAAAATGTTTTTCTTTTTCATTTGGAGCCTTACTAGCTCTCCACACATGGAAATTATGCCTAAATCGTAATCTTCAAGACTTCCCTCAACAACAACGGCATCTCCTTGATTAATGTGAAGTTTTGCCTCATTTCTGTAAAAGGCTTTTCTACCATTTTTGAAACGGACCTCAAAACAATCAAAAGCCTCTAGATTGCCTGGGAGTTCCATGTTGGATAACCAGTTAAAAATGCTCAGCTTGTTGCAACCTTCATTGCCACAGGTACCATTATTTCGACATCCACTCGGTTGCCCATCTCCACTATTTGTGCAGGTTGCACAGCTCATATTTCAAATCTATAATTAACAGCAGTCTGGCTGCTGGACTTCTTAAACAAAGGTTTTCACCTCTTACAAATGTACGTTTTTGACGTGTAACAAATTCGCAAATTGCATAGACAAATCCATAAATACAATTTTTGCATAGGCGTTACGAGAAATGTGGTAATGGGCCTCATCAACGATGCTTCTCATTTCCACAATATTTGAGGAATGAACATATGGCGCAAAGCGATGAACAAAGTCTATTTCCTCTTTTTGCAAATTGTCTTGATAAGGGCCTTGGTAGTTTTTTAAGATTCCTGCCCTCATGATTTTGCCAGCGTAAATCAAAAACTGCATTCTATTTTCTCTTCCGACTTTTGCGCTCGAAATTTCATCTACCCATTTATGCATGGCTTGAATATCGGCTTTATAACAAGCTCTCATCCAGGCCTTAAACCAATTGAATTGTTGTTCCAAGTCCTCATTGCTTTCTAATAACCTTCTTGCAGCTATTAGGTCGCCGTTTGCACTTTTTGCTGCACGAACTAGGTCTTCATTTTTCGGATGGTCGACAGCTAAGGCTTCAATTAGTTTATCCTCATCAATAGGACCCAGTCTAAGATCTTGTGTTCTGGAAATTATGGTGCTTAATAAACTTTCCTTTTTCTCTGTGATTAGAATAATTAATGTTTTTGCATTTGGTTCTTCTATTTGCTTTAACAACTTGTTTGCTGCATCAACATTAAGTTTGTCGGCAGCCCAAATAATTAAAAAACGATATTCAGCTTCAAAAGGTTTATAAGCTAGTGCCTTAATTATTCTTTGACTTTCTTTTACATTGATTAAAACTTGTTTTTTTTCGACTGAAATGTGTCTGTTCCAATCGCTTAAATCGAAGTAAATGTTTTTCGTTAAAAGAGCTCTCCAATCGCTCATTAAATCCTCAGCTGTTTCAACTTTTCTTCCACCTTTTGGAGTATTGTATGGGAAAGAAAAATGCAAATCAGGATGCATGAAGTTGTTAAACTTTAAACAAGAAGAACATGTGCCACAAGAGTCTTCTTCAGTTCGATTTTTACAGCTAATGTATTGGCAATAGGCAATGGCTAAGGCTAAACTTCCAAAACCAAATTTTCCAGAAAATAATTGGGCATGACTAATTCTATTTTGAGAAACTGTGCTTCTCAACCTCTTTTTAAGCTCACTTTGGCCAACTACGTCATTAATCAACATGTTTCAAAATTAGTTGAAAAGATTGCTTTTTCTAGAGAAATGTGCAATTCAATAATATTATTTTTGCCATCACATCTTCAACTTATGGAACACATTGACAATTTTTCTTTTTCAGGTAAAAAAGCATTAATAAGAGTAGATTTTAATGTGCCTTTAAATGAAAATTTCGAAATTACTGATGAAACTAGGATTAACGCAGCTTTGCCTACAATTCGAAAAGTTCTGAATAGTGGCGGTTCAGTACTATTAATGTCTCACTTGGGCAGGCCTAAGGGCCAGGTGCAAGACAAGTTTTCTTTACAACATTTAATCTCATGCTTGTCTAACAAATTGAATGTTGAGGTAAAGTTTGCTTCAGATTGCATAGGAAGTTTAGCAGAAAAGGCAAGCGATGAATTGAAGCCCGGGGAAGTTTTATTGTTAGAAAATTTGAGATTCTATTCTGAGGAGACTAATGGGGATGTTGATTTTGCGAGGAGTTTATCCAATTTAGGAGATGTTTACATTAATGATGCCTTTGGAACTGCTCATAGAGCACATGCTTCAACAGCAATTATTGCAAGCTTTTTTGAAGAAGCAAAAATGTTTGGCTACGTTATTGAAAATGAGTTAGAAGCCATAAATCAAGTTGTTGAGAAAAATGAAAGGCCTTTTACTGCCATAATGGGAGGGGCAAAAATTTCTGATAAGATTCTCATAATCGAAAAACTGCTTGATCAAGTGGATAATTTAATTATTGGTGGAGGAATGTCTTATACCTTTTTTAAAGCAATGGGCGGAGAAATAGGCAGTTCTTTGGTTGAAGAAGACAAGCTTAGTTTGGCAGAGACAATTATTCAGCTTGCTAAAGAAAAAAACGTTAATCTATGCTTGCCCCAAGATTCTGTTTTGGGCGATGCTTTTAATGCGGCCGCAAATACTCAAATTTCGAGCAATACAGAAATTCCAAACTCATGGATGGGCCTTGACATTGGGCCCTTAGCCATACAGGAATTTAGCGACATCATTGCTAGATCCAAAACAATCATGTGGAATGGTCCAATGGGCGTTTTTGAATGGGAAAGTTTCTCAAATGGAACTAAAATGGTAGCAGAAGCCATTGCTGAGGCAACTAGAAATGGAGCTTACTCTTTAATTGGAGGAGGAGATTCTGCTGCTGCAATAAATGCGTTCAATATGCAAGAACATGTTAGTTATATATCAACTGGCGGAGGCGCACTTTTAGAGTATCTAGAAGGGAAAGAATTACCAGGCATTAAGGCAATAATGGAGTAGGGAGTTCAATATTGGAGTAATCACTTGATGTTAACCAGTCTTTCAGCGGTTTAGCGATTTCAATTATTGGTTCATAAAGAATAGAGTTACCTAAGCTTTCATTTGACACCCAATTGAACTTGTTGTTCAATGTTTCAAACAAAAACAGGACAACAATCAAAAGGAGAAGAAACTTTATTAATCCAAACAGCAAACCTGCCAATCGGTTAATAAAACCTAGAGCCGCTATTTGAATTATCTTGTTTAAAAATTTCCCTAATAGGTGAACAGCAATTACGATAATAATGAAAGTAAGGGCAAAGCTTGTTAGGCCTAGTGCATTTTCTGAAATGCTTAAATGATCTTTTAAATAGAAACTAGTGAAATCAGAAAAGTGCAATGCTCCGTATATTCCAAGCGCAAGGGCAATAAGACTGGCAATTTCTAGAATTAGTCCTTTTCTAAAGCCATTTATTGCTCCAAACAAAAGCGGAATTATTAGAAGTATATCTATACTATTCACAATGGGAAACTTAGTGCTAAACTATCATTAATTTTGAAAAATGGACATTGATTTTAGAAAAAGATGGGATCAACTCTCCCGAGATCTTGCCGAACGTTTTGGAGAAGAATTAGATGTGCAAGCCATTCTATTTATTATTGGATTGCAGGAAATCGGAATTCAACAGGATAAGCTAAGCAAGGATCAAAAACTTGAGGTAATGCATGTAGGGGTTTGCAGCATATTAGAGCCTTTTGGCTACTATGAATTTGAAGGTCGTGACCAAGATAACTGGCCACATTGGATCGCAAAGGGAAAAATTCCAAACTTAAACACTCCAGAGCAAGAGCAACTTATTAAAGAGGCGATTTTGGATTACCTGCTCCCTGCTACTTAAAGATGAGTGTTCTTTCGTAAATGTTGTCTTCTTTTCTTTTTAGTCGTTTTGTTTCACAAAGAATACTAACCGAATCTACCACCTCTTTTAAGTTGTTCCAAAGCGCAACATCAATTAATATGGTATTGTCAAATTTGAAATAGGCCTTTCCAAACTTATCAGTTCTAACAGAATCTATTACGTGAGCATTAATGATTCCATCCTCGGCACCATCGACTGAAATTTTTACATTCATTTGATGAACCGGCTGCCCCAAAGTATCAACAACATTTATTTCCAATTCTGGAGACACTTCTTTTTTGCAAGCAAATGCCGTAATTAAGAGGCATCCTACGATCAATGTCTGGCTAATTTTTTTCATACTTTTGTGCTTTATACCAAGAGATTTGGACACAAACTTAATTATATTTTGAACAAGAGTATTTATCTTCTTTTTCTCCTCCTCCTTCATTTTAGTGATTTTCATGCTCAGCAAAGTGTAAAGATCTTCACCTCTGTAGGGGAGATGGAAGTAGTTTTGTTTAATGAAACACCAGAGCACAAAGCCAACTTTATTAAATTGATAAAAAAGGGCTATTATGATAGTTTGTTGTTTCATCGTGTAATTAGCGATTTTATGATTCAAACTGGTGACCCACAATCGCGGCCTTCTGCTACTAAAGTGGCTTTAGGTAGTGGAGGTCCGGGCTACACTTTAAGTGCAGAAATTAACAATCAATTTATCCATCGAAAAGGAGCTTTGGCAGCGGCCAGACAGCCTGATAATGTAAATCCAGACCGCCGAAGTAATGGGTCGCAATTCTACATTGTACAAGGCAGGCCTTACCCAAAGCAATACATGAATCGCTTTGAAGATAAAAGAGGACTGCCCTACACTTCCGACCAATTGAGTTTGTATGAAACTGTTGGAGGTTCCCCTCACATTGATGGACAATACACCATTTTTGGACAAGTTGTTAAGGGCTTGGAGATAATTGATCAAATAGCTACCAGTAAAACTGGCCGTGGAGATCGGCCCATGCAAAACATTTACATCATTACAATGAAACTCTTGCCCTAATGTTACTAGAAGAAGCGCAAAAATTATTAGAAGAAGTTAAGGGATTTGAAACATCAGACCTGAACGAATTAGAAGCGTTTAGAATCCGTGTTTTAGGAACCAAGGGAAAAATTAAGGCCCTTTTCACTCAATTCAAAGAAGTTCCTTCTGCAGATAAAAAAGAATTTGGAAAGATTTTAAACGAACTCAAACAAGCTGCCGCTGAGAAAGTTGAAGAGCTTAAAAGAAGCCTAGAGGCTTCTAAAAGCAACGCAGGAAATTATTCAAATGCAGACTTTACTCGGCCAAGTAATCAGTTTCAGATGGGCAGTCAGCACCCCATTAACTTAATTCGAAATGAGATAATAGATATTTTCAAACGCATTGGGTTTTCAATTTCAGAAGGGCCAGAGATTGAAGATGATTGGCATAACTTCTCTGCCTTAAATTTTCCTCCAGAACATCCTGCACGAGACATGCAAGACACCTTTTTTGTGGAGAGAAATCCAGATGTGGCATTGAGAACCCATACTTCGTCTGTGCAAGTTAGAATAATGGAAAATCAAGAACCGCCCATTCGAAGTATATCACCTGGAAGGGTTTATAGGAACGAAGCTATTTCTGCTCGGGCTCATTGTTTCTTTCATCAAATTGAAGGCCTGTACATCGACAAAAACGTTTCTTTTGCCGACTTAAAACAAACCATAGATTATTTTGCCAAGGAAATGTTCGGAAATGAAGCAGTAATTCGACTTAGGCCTTCTTATTTCCCATTTACTGAGCCAAGTGCCGAGGTGGATGTTTCTTGCACAATTTGTTCTGGAAAAGGATGTAATGTTTGCAAATACACTGGCTTTTTAGAAATTATGGGATGCGGAATGGTTGACCCAAACGTCTTAGAAAACTGTGGAATAGACAGCAAAGAGTATACAGGTTTCGCATTTGGCATGGGCGTAGAACGAATTGCCCAACTTAAATACAATGTAAACGACCTTCGCCTTTATTCGGAAAATGATTTGGCTTTTTTAAACCAATTCAAGTGGCAATAATTACAAGGTCCAATCGTAATTGTCTAAATTAACCAAGCAATGCTCCAAAAGTTCAATGGAGTGCTCAATGTCTTTTTTGTTTGCCATTTCAATAACTTGATGCAAATGTCTTGTTGGGATAGAAATTGCCCCAGAAATTGCTCCGCCATCATTCATCCTCTGGATTCCAGCAGTATCTGTGCCGCCTGCGGTTAGAATTTCTGCCTGCCACGGAATTTTATTCTCATTGGCCAATTTTTTCATGTAGGCCACCATACGATAATCACAAATGGTGGAAGCATCCATTATTTTGATAGCGGTCCCTTCGCCAAGTTTGGTGATCTTTTCATGTTCTTGAGCACCAGGAAGGTCATAGGCAATAGTTGTATCCAACCCAAAGCCAAATTTAGGTTGTATGTCCATAGAAGAAACATTTGCTCCTCTTATACCCACTTCTTCTTGAACTGTAAAAACTCCGTAGATGTCGAATGGCACCTGTTTCTCATGCAAGCGCTTGAAGGTTTCAATCAAAATATAAACAGAGATTCTATTGTCAATGGATTTGCAATTAACACAATCTCCCATTTCAATCAATTCCCCTTTTCTTGTGATGGGATCTCCAATCGAAATTAGCTTAGAAACCTCATCATAGCTCATCCCAAGATCAATAAAATAATCACTTGTTTTTGGAACTTTGTTTCGCTCCTCCTGGGTCATTACGTGAATAGGTTTTGCACCCATAACACCAACAACATCTTCTTTCCCGTGAATGATAACTCTTTGAGCAGTTAGCGTTTTAGGGTCAAATCCTCCAAGGGTATGAAAGCGCACAAAACCATTGGTATCGATGTGGGTAACAATGAAGCCAATTTCATCCATATGGGCCCCAATCATTACTCTATCTTTATTTTTTCCATTCTTAATGGCATAAACATTTCCCATGTTATTGGTGGCTATGCTATCTACAAATGGACTCACTTCTTTAATGATTAAGTCACGGATTCTTTTCTCGAAACCAGGTGCTCCAGAGATTTCACAAATTTCTTTTAGTAGAGGAATGTTCATGATGATGATTAGTGTTGGTTTATGCTTATTCTACGTAGCTAAGCTTTAACATGTTCGATTGTCCTTTTGTATTAATTGGCATGCTTGCTATGTTAATGATAAGGTCTTTTTCTTTGACTATGTTTTGCTTTTTAAGAAGGTATTTGATGTCGGCAATTGTGTGGTCTGTGCTCACAAATTTATCGTAGTAAAATCCTTCAACTCCCCAGACTAAGCTTAGTTTGTTCAGCAAGGAATGGTTGCCAGTAAATACAAAAATACCTGCATTGGGCCTAAAACTAGAAATTTTAGATGCCGTATATCCTGAATGCGTCATGGTAACAATTGCTTGTGCACCTGTACGCTGAGAAAGTCGGCAAGCATTGTAACAAATAGAATCTGAGATGAATCGTTCTTCGTTTAATTCTGGTGGAAACTCTCTATTGTAAATGAGTTCCGATTGTTCTATTTGTGCAATGATCTTACTCATTGCCTTAATTACATCCAAAGGATATTTCCCTACCGAAGTTTCGGCGCTCAACATCACTGCATCCGCACCATCCAATACGGCATTGGCCACATCATTTACCTCAGCTCTTGTTGGGCTAATACTAGTAATCATACTTTCCATCATTTGAGTAGCAATGATTACTGGTTTTGCCTTTTTCAAGCACTTCTGAACTATTTCCTTTTGAATGAGAGGGACTTTTTCCATAGGAATTTCAACGCCTAGGTCTCCTCTGGCCACCATAATGGCGTCGGTTTCATCTATGATACTATTGATTTCGTCTATGGCCTCTGGTTTTTCAATTTTGGCCACAACCCTGGCGGTTTTTTGCTCAGAATGTATCAAATGTTTCAATTCGATGATATCCCTAGCACTTCTAACAAATGATAAACCAATCCAGTCCAAGTCTTGCTCAAGGGCAAAACTTAAATCCTTTCTATCTTTTTCAGTTAGGCTAGGCAAAGAAATCTTAGTCTGTGGCAAGTTCACGCCCTTGTTGGAGGAAAGTGTTCCACCGTTTAAAAATTTAGCTTTAACAACACTCTTGCTGTCGGTAGAAATAATTTTTACAGCTAGTTTTCCATCATCAATTAAGATGACTTCATCCTTTTTCACGTCTCTTGGAAATTGCTCGTAACTCATGTAAACTTTCTCCGCTGTGCCTATTTGTGGTTCATTAATGAACTTTATTTCTTGCCCTTCCTCCACTTCAACAGAACCGTTTTCGATTTCGCCAATCCTAATTTTTGGACCCTGTAGGTCGGCAAGTATAGCAGTATGGATGTTATTTTCTTTGTTTATTTCTCTAATGCGATCGATCACTTTTTTATAATCTTCATGCTTGCCATGAGAAAAATTGATTCGGATCACATTTACACCTTCTTGGACCAAACCCAGAAGCATTTTTTTGCTTGAGGTAGCAGGCCCAATTGTAGCAACAATTTTCGTTTTCTTTTGATGTTTCATTTTAGAATATTAGGTTGCTTTTTGACTTAAGCGATATTGGGTCAATCAGCGAGTGTGCTAAGATAGTGTTCATCTGGCTGAATTCCTTGATATAAGCATTTAGTTTTTCTTCTTGTAAATAGCCTTTTATTAGAAGAAAGTAATCACAACTTTCCTCTGGAATTAATGGCCCTTGTTGACTTCGATTACCAAGCAAGTAAAAACTAATTTGATCTTCTTCATCTGTAAAAGAGAAAAATGGGTGTTCTTGCTCATTCCCCTTTAAAAAAATGCTATAATTATCGTCTTTAATGAGGTCAATATTAAGGGCATTGTTTATCTCCCAACTCAAGCGATAATCTTTAATATGGCTAAATAGGCCAATGAGTTTAAAATCATAATCATCCTCAAAAGAGAGTGTAAATTTTACCATTTGTTTGGGTTTGGTCAAAGGTAATAATCCTTGGGATAAACTTAAGGGTTAGGCGTAGCCTTAGCTATTCTATCTTCCCAAAACTTTTTTGCAGCCAATTGTTCGGCTTCTTTTTTGGATTTTGATTCGGCTTTGCTCATTGCTTTTTCCCCTAGAATCAATTGGGCAATAAAATAAGCTCCGTTCTCATTTTCGGATGACTTATTACTGAAATGGATATTTTTCTTTGCCTTTTGAGCCCACTCCATTACCTTGGATTTATAATCCGACTCAGAATCAATCAATTGATCCACATTGATGTATTCTCTAATTACTCTGTTGATCATAAATCGTTCGGCTGTTTTGTAACCTTTGTCCAAGTAAATTGCACCCAGCAAAGCTTCAAATGCATCCCCATAAATTGATTTGGTTTTACTTAGATCAAGCGAAGTTTCTAAAAATACATCCAAACCTATATCAATGGCCAATTGATTTAGAAATTTCCGACTAACCATTTTTGAGCGCATTTTTGTTAAAAAGCCTTCATCTTTATAAGGGAATTTTTTATAGAAAAAATTGGCAATTATAGCCCCAAGAATAGCATCCCCAAGAAATTCTAATCTCTCGTTGCTATCTATTTCTTTATTGCGATTTTCTAATACAGATTTGTGTCGAAACGCTTGTTCATATAGCTGAACGCTGCTAGGTTGAAACCCGAGTATGGATTTTAATGCTTTCTTCTTTTGTTGGTCTTTGAGTAAATAGTATCTAATTCCTTTAAAAAGACTCAAAAGAATTATACTTTCTTAAATATTACCGAAGCATTGTGTCCTCCAAAACCGAAAGTGTTGCTTAATGCCGCTTTTACTTCCTTTTTTTCAGCCTTGTTAAAGGTGAAGTTTAGTTTTGGATCAAAAGCTGGGTCATCTGTTTCATGGTTGATAGTAGGTGGAATGTGATCATTCTTAACAGATAAAATACAAGCAATGGCTTCAATCACACCTGCTGCACCAAGAAGATGACCAGTCATGGATTTAGTTGAACTAATATTTAAATTGTATGCATGATTTCCAAAAACTTCCAGAATAGCTTTAGATTCTGCAACATCACCAAGTGGCGTAGATGTTCCGTGAACATTGATGTAATCGATATCTTCAGGTTTTAAACCAGCATCATCGAGAGCGTTGAACATGACATTTTTTGCACCAAGGCCCTCTGGATGAGGTGCGGTCATATGGTGTGCATCCGCAGAAAGACCTGAACCAACAAGCTCTGCATAAATTTTTGCACCTCTTGCCTTTGCGTGCTCATACTCTTCCAAAATAAGAGTAGCCCCACCATCACCTAATACAAATCCATCTCGATCCAAATCGAATGGGCGAGAAGCTTTTTCAGGAGCGTCGTTTCTTTTTGAAAGGGCATGTAAGGCGTTAAATCCGCCAATTCCAGCCTCACAAACAGCAGCTTCTGAGCCACCAGCAACACAAACGTCCATCTTTCCAAGTCGGATATAAGTTGCAGCATCTACTATTGCATTTGTAGAACTTGCACAAGCTGAAACGGTGGTGAAATTGGGCCCTCTGAGCCCATATTTAATTGAGATATGCCCAGGAGCAATATCAGCAATCATTTTTGGAATAAAGAAAGGATTAAAACGTGGTGTGCCATCTCCAAGCCCAAATGACAAGCATTCTTCTTGAAATGTTTTTAAGCCACCAATACCAGCACCCCAGATAACGCCAAAGCGATCAAGGTTGACCTTTTCTAAATCAATATTGCAGTCTTGCATGGCCTCCTCGGTGGCTACAAGGGCATATTGAGCAAAAAGGTCAAGTTTCCTAACTTCCTTTCTATCAAAGTGCTCTAGAGGTTCATAATTCTTAACCTCACAAGCAAATTGAGTTTTAAATTTAGAAGCGTCAAATTGACTTATTGGCGCAGCACCACTTACTCCATTAATTAGGTTAGTCCAATAATCTTGAACATTATTCCCCAATGGAGTAATGGCTCCTAATCCAGTAACTACTACTCTCTTTAATTCCATATTTTGATGGAAAAATTACTTAGTGTTTTCCTCTATATAATCAATTGCGCTTCCTACAGTAGAAATCTTTTCTGCATGGTCGTCTGGAATGGCAATGTTAAATTCCTTTTCGAATTCCATAATTAACTCAACGGTGTCTAATGAATCAGCACCTAAATCATTTGTAAAGCTCGCTTCTGCATTAACTTCACTTTCTTCAACTCCTAATTTGTCTACAATAATTGCTTTAACTCTTGACGCTGTATCAGCCATAATATTTTAGTTTTAATTTAAATGCAAAGAAAATTGATTATCCATCAATATCAAAATTTATTTTCAATTAGTACTTCTTCATGATTTCTGTTAAGCTTTTTCTTTCAATTGTTGGAACTAAAGCATCTTTAGAAGGATAGCCAATAGGAATCAATAAATAGGGTTTCTCATTTTTTGGTCTTTCCAAGACTTCGGCTAAAAAATTTAAGGGGCTTGGGGTGTGTGTTAAAGAAATAAGCCCACATTGGTGGATAGCTGTTAATAACATCCCTGTCGCAATTCCAACCGATTCATTGACATAATAATTTTTGCTTTTCCCATTTTCTTCAACATCGTAGGTTTTTTTAAAAATGACAATAAGTGCTGGCGCGTTTTCTAAAAATGGTTTATGCCAATCGGTATCAAACTTCTCTAAGTCTTTTAACCACTCATCACTCATTCTGCCATTATAGTTTTCAAATTCTTCCTTTTCTGCGGCGGCCCTTATCTTCTTTTTTATTTCTGGAGACTCAACAATGCAAAATGTCCAAGGCTGTTTATGCGCCCCAGACGGAGCTGTTCCAGCACTTAAAATGATGTTTTCTATTAAGCCCACTGGCAAAGGTTTGTCGGAAAAATGCCTTACCGATCTGCGTTGATTTAGCATCTCATAAAATTGTTTAGACCGTTTAAGCATTTCTTCTGGTAAGAATTGTTTAAAATCCAGTTCTTTAAAGCCTGGTTTTAGGTTTTTTATGGAATCCACAATAATTTTAATTCTAAATTTGAGGTTTTATTTTTCATGCTCAATATAGCCATTTTTGCATCTGGGGCTGGTTCAAATGCCGACAAAATCATTCGATATTTCAAGGAGGAAGTTGAACATGCGCAAATAAAGTTGATCATCTGTAACAATGGTCAGGCAGGAGTGAAACAAGTGGCAAGCCAACAAAGTATTCCATTTTATTTTTTTGATAACACTTCCGTTAATCAAGGAGAAGATCTTAGTCAATTTTTATTGAAAGAAGGAATAGATTGGATTGTTTTGGCTGGGTTTTTACGAAAAATTAGTACAGCAATTTTAGAGAAGTTCTCCAACAGAATCATCAACATCCATCCCTCCTTATTGCCTAAGTTTGGAGGAGTGGGGATGTATGGCAACAAAGTTCATCAAGCGGTGTTTAATGAAAAGGAAAGCGAATCAGGCATTAGCATTCATTTGGTGAATGAAGAGTATGATCAAGGCAAAATTTTGTTTCAGGCAAAGACCACTTTAAAAAAGGAAGATCAAGTCGAAGACATTAAGTTGAAAGTTCAACAATTAGAATATTTGCACTATCCAAGAGTGATTGCAGAAACGATATTAAAGAATTAGTTAGAATGGAAATAACGTATAAGAATGAAGCGAAGCAATTGAAATACGACAAGGCTTATTTAAAGATGGCTTTGGAGTGGGGGAAATTGTCTCATTGTACAAGAAAGCAAGTTGGAGCCATTATCGTTAAGAATAGCATGATCATTTCTGATGGGTACAATGGAACGCCAACAGGTTTCGATAACTGTTGTGAGGGGGAAAATGAAAAAACATTATGGTATGTATTGCATGCCGAGGCCAATGCAATTATGAAAGTGGCCAAATCAACAAACAATTCTGATGGAGCAACGCTTTACATCAGCTTATCTCCATGCAAAGATTGCAGTAAGTTAGTTCTTCAATCTGGCATTAAAAGAGTGGTTTATTATAAAGAGTATAAAGACAATTCTGGTGTTGAGTTTTTGCGCACCGCAGGATTAGAGATAGTTCATATAAAAGAATTAGATTAGAATGAAACAAAATAAACTATTGCTTATTCTTCCAGTTCTAATTGCTCTTGCTGTGGCTTTTGGAGTATTAATGGGAGTGAAAATGGCAGAAGCCAGTTCCATTCAATTATTTAATGATGCTTCCAGTAATGAGAACCATAAGCTTAACCAGGTGCTTAATTACATCAAAAGTGATTATGTAGATACGATTCAAGAAAAGCAAATAATTGAAAGCACAATTAGTCAGATTCTGCAAAACCTTGATCCGCATTCCTCTTATATCTCTGGTGAACGATTCAATGAGGTAAACGACCCTCTGGAGGGAAATTTTGATGGAATAGGAATAGAATTTAATATTCTAAAAGACACGGTAATAGTTGTAAAGCCTATACCAGGAGGGCCTTCAGAAAAAATAGGTGTGATGGCAGGTGATCGAATTATTGATGTTGATGGAGAGTCGATTGCAGATGGAACAATTAGCAATCAGAAAGTAATGAAACTGCTTAAGGGACCCAAATCGACAAAGGTTAAGGTAGGAATTTACAGGCCCATTTTAAAAGATAGAATAGAATTTGAAATCGTTAGAGCAGAAATCCCTATAAATAGTGTCGAATCTTATTACATGTTAAATGAATCAATTGCTTACATCAAGTTAATTCGTTTTGCTAGAAACACACACGAGGAATTTATCAACGCCTGCAATGAATTAAAAAATGCAGGAATGAAAGAACTCATTATTGACTTGAGAAACAATAGCGGCGGTTATCTTAATGCAGCGACAGAAATTGCAAATGAGTTCTTGGAAAAAGGAAGTTTGATTGTTTACACCGAAGGTAAGGCTAGAACGAGGCATGATTTTATTGCTAAAGGAAACGCGAAGTTTAAAAATTTAAAAACCCTCATCTTAATTAATGAAGGTTCTGCATCGGCAAGTGAGATATTAGCTGGTGCTATGCAAGACAATGACAGAGGAATTATTGTAGGAAGAAGATCCTTTGGTAAAGGATTAGTGCAAGAGCCAATGCAATGGTCAGATGGTTCTCAAATTCGCTTAACAGTAGCTAGATATTATACCCCAACTGGCAGAAGCATTCAAAAATCATATGAAGATTTAGAAAATTACGACAATGAATACTTTAATCGTTATGAAAAAGGAGAACTGTTCAGTAAGGATAGTATCCAATTTCCGGATTCATTAAAATTTACAACTCCTGCAGGCAAAATAGTGTATGGTGGTGGTGGAATAATGCCTGATGTTTTTGTTGCCTTGGATACAAGTGGTGTTTCAGCCCAATTTGCTCAACTCAATTATAGAGGATTATTTTATCAATTCGGGTTCCACTATGTAGACCAACACCGAAGTGATATAGTAAATAATTACCAAGAACTTAGTTTTGAAAAAAATTGGAATGCAAATGAGTTTGTCCTTAATGATTTTGTAAAATTTGTGAAGGAACGGGGAATAGACCTAGATAATTTGGGTGAAGATAAGGAGTTGATCCAACTGAGAATTAAAGCAGCCATTGGCAGAAATTTATTTGGCAATTCAGTTTTTTATAAATTGCTAAATAAAGAAGATCAGACAATACTTAAAGCACAAGAACTAATAGAAACGAAAAAAGCCATTGCTAATTAGCAATGGCTTTCTTTTTCTTAATGGTAAGAATTACATAGCTTCTTCAACAGCTTCTGTAGCTTCTTCTACTTCTTCCATTACTTCTTCAGCAGCAGCTTCAGTAGAATCTGCAACTTCTTCCATAACTTCTTCAGCTTCAGTAGCAGTTTCTTCCATTTCTTCGTTCATCTCCTCCATCATCTCAGTTGCTTCTTCAGTAGCTTCTTCTGTAGTTTCAGCAGGTTGATTGCATGCAGTAGCTGCAAATAATCCAGCGATTGCAATTGTTACAAAAATTCGTTTCATGTTATATGGTGTTATTGTTTGCGCAAAAGTATAAAAAGAAACTGGTTTTTAAAACCTTAATAAATTGAAGTTGTATTACTTATGTCAAATAGAACATTTAAATTTGAATTATTAACTAAAATGAATAGATATGGCTTTTAAATTACCTGAATTACCTTATGCATACGATGCCCTTGAACCGCACATAGATGCAAGAACAATGGAGATCCACCATGGGAAACACCACAATGGATACACCGGAAAATTAAATGCTGCTATTGAGGGTTCACCTTTAGACAGTCAGAGTATTGAGGAGATTTTAGCTAACATTTCTTCTCATGGTGCCGGAATTAGAAACAATGGTGGAGGATATTACAACCATTGCCTTTTTTGGGAAGTGATGTCGCCTAATGGGGGAGGAAGCCCAACTGGAAAAGTTGGTGAAATGATTGATGCTGCTTTTGGTTCTTTTGAAGCCTTCAAAGAAAAGTTTAGCAATGCTGCCGCAACACAATTTGGCTCTGGCTGGGCTTGGCTGTGTTTAAAAGATGGAAGTTTAGAAGTGTGTTCTACTCCTAACCAAGACAACCCTTTAATGGACAATGTTGGATGTGGAGGCTCGCCAATACTAGGAATCGACGTATGGGAGCATGCTTATTACCTAAATTACCAAAATAGAAGACCAGATTACATCAATGCTTTTTTCAATGTTGTGAATTGGGACAAGGTGAACGAGAATTTAACTAAGGCCTCAGCCTAGAAATAGATGCGATTAACATTAATGCTTTCGTTTTTTCTTTTGGTGGGAGTCCAAACAGTGAAAAGCGAAAGCATTTTTATTCCCCAAATTTCAGAAATTCCATTAGATGCTCTCATTCAAGAAGATTTTTCCGAAGGAGAGTTGGTCAAACACCGAAAATTAAAAGCGGTTCTATTGGCTGTTTTCCTTGGTCATTTTGGAGTGCATAGAATCTACCTAGGGACTAGCCCAAACGTTCCAGTGGTTTACGCATTAACGCTCGGTGGCGGTTTTGGCTTACTTCCTTTAATTGATGCAATTGCTCTTATTCGATCGAAAGATCTTGATGAATTTGCCGAGTCGGACCAGGTTTTTATGTGGTTAAAGCCCAGAAATGCTATTCAACCGTAACAGATTTGGCCAAGTTTCTTGGTTGATCAACATTACAACCTCTCATCACTGCAATGTGATAAGAGAGCAATTGCAATGGAATAACCGATATTAATGGATCTAGGAATTCTGCAACTTCTGGTATTTCAATAATGAAATCTGCCATCTCTTTCACAGACTCGTCTCCTTCAGTAACTACCCCAATTATTCTTCCATTTCTAGCTTTTACCTCTTGTATATTGCTCACTACCTTTTGATAACTTCCTTTGCGCGTTGCAATAGCAACCACAGGCATGTTTTCATCAATTAGGGCAATTGGCCCATGTTTCATTTCAGCAGCAGGGTACCCCTCTGCATGAATGTAAGAAATCTCTTTTAACTTAAGTGCTCCTTCAAGTGCTACAGGAAAGTTGTAGCCTCTTCCTAGGTATAAGAAGTTGTGCGCGTCATGATAAAGACTAGCAATGTATTTAATCTGTTTATTGCTTTCAAGAACCTTTTCAACAAGCTCTGGAACAGAATTCAATTGTTCAGATAATTCATGGTATCTGGACTTACTAATCGTCCCTTTTTTGTCGGCCAATGAAAGCGCCATCAAGGCCAAAATAGTAATTTGAGCTGTAAATGCTTTGGTGGAAGCTACTCCAATTTCTGGGCCTGCATGGGTGTAAGACCCTGCATCTGTTGCTCTAGCAATTGAAGATCCTACAACATTACAAATGCCGTAGATTGTTGCCCCCTTGCTTTTCGCCAACTCAAGAGCCGCTAGGGTATCTGCTGTTTCACCTGATTGACTGATGGCTATAACGATGTCTTTTTCAGTGATTATGGGATTTCGGTATCTAAACTCAGAAGCATATTCCACCTCAACAGGAATTCTTGCTAAATCTTCTATCATGTATTCGCCAACTAGTGCAGAGTGCCAAGAAGTACCACAGGCTACAAAAATGATTCTATTTGCAGCCATGAATTTAGATTCGAACTCCTCAATTCCTCCAAGACTAACCTTTCCGTTGTCAGGATTAAGGCGACCAAGCATGCTGTTACGAATGGATGTTGGTTGTTCGTAGATTTCTTTTAACATGAAATGTTCATATCCGCTCTTTTCTATGGCTTCAAGGTTCATTTCAAGTTCATGAACATAGGGAGTAATCTTTTGATTTTTAATGGTAGTGATGGCAATTTCCTTCCCTTTTTCAAGACAAGCAACTTCTTCATCATCAAGATAGATTACATTTTTAGTGTATTCAATAATTGGGCTTGCATCAGAGGCTACAAAAAACTCATCTTTTCCAACCCCAATTACCAATGGACTACTATGTCTTGCAGCAATTAGTCGATTGGGATTGTTTTTATCCAAAACAACAATTGCATAAGCTCCAACAACTTCATGCAGTGCAATTCTTACCGCTTCTTCTAGACTAGTGTTATCATTGGAGTAAATTTCTTCAATTAAATGTATTAGAACCTCAGTGTCTGTGTCGCTTGAAAATTGATGGCCTCTACTGATTAGTTCTTTCTTTAGAGAAGCATAATTTTCAATGATACCATTGTGTATGATTGCAAGATTCCCATCACCACTTAAGTGCGGGTGAGCATTGATGTCGTTTGGTTGCCCATGAGTGGCCCAACGCGTGTGGCCAATGCCTATTTTTGACGTGGTGTCTGATTGTGCAACGTGTTCTTCTAGTTGAGCAACTTTCCCCTTTTTCTTAAATAAATTTAATTCACCATTTAATAAGGCCACCCCAGAGCTATCATATCCGCGATATTCAAGTCTTTTTAATCCTTTAATGATGATTGGGTAGGCTTGTTTATCACCTACGTAGGCTACTATTCCACACATTTTTAATTGGTTTTAGAGTAGTATAAATTTAGTTTTATTTTATTGCTCATGTTGGCTGGACCGTAAATTACAGCACGGTCCCCTTTTACAGCGCTCCCACTTACCAATAGGATTAAACCGTTTTCATTTTCTGTGCCGTTTATCAATCCTTGTAAATATCGAGTAATGGTGAATCGGTAATCATTGGTACTAGCATTATAAGTACCCCCAAAATAACTGAACCCCTCAAAAAAGTCGGGAATAAATTGTAGCGCACCATCGTCAGTTTTGGAAGCTACAATAAGGCTTTCAGGGAAACCATTTTTAGCATAACTACCATCAGCTACTGGAAGTACCAATTCTGCTTTATTGATGCTAATGTTTTGATCCTTTAAAGCTTGAACAATGCCTGGGAATTTAATTTTTGTCTGAACACCAGCCATAGCCAAGGTATATGTGAAGCTTGAGTCAAGCGTTCCATTTTGCAAAGCCAAATTTACTTCACTATTTGAATAATCATGCTCAAAGCTGTTAAAACGAACGCTAGAAGAGTTGATAGGAAAGTCTACCGTTCTTTTTAAAGTATCATTGTTGGGAGAGATGGAATGATAATAAATACTCAGTTTGCTGTTGGAGGAGGTTAATGCAAAATACAGTAAAGCTTGTTCATTGAAACCTAAGGTTCCAGGATCAACAGCACTTATCTGCAAACCTTTTAAAAAGGATACAAAATTGGCATTATCCGATACTTCAACATCTCCTGATTTTGAAAGTATTTCAGAACCTAAGGCTTTGTCTAATTGTATCCTCAATTGCGGACTCAATGATAGGGTGTCTAAATCTCCTATGGCATTGGGTTGAATTACTTGAACATTAGTATCCAAATTAGGAACAAATGTTTTTGAACCTAAAATTGCGGGTAAAACTTGAGTTTGATGATTTGAGTAATATGGATTACTTGCATCAAGTAATTCATCAATTCTTCGAACTTCAAAGCTTGCTGTTTTACTAATGTCTCCAAACGCCCCATCGTATTCAAGGCTCAAAACAATAGAGTCGCATTCAAAGCTGTCGTTTGCCCCATAAAACACCAGGGCGTTTGATGGAAGCAAAGGTTGAACTTGAACATTACTAATGGTTTTCCCAAATACTGAATCTCGGTAAACACCAACAATACCAGTAGCAATTTTGTCAGCCAAAATGGTATCGCCTATTTCCGTTTCTGTGCTAATAGTAAGGGAGTCATTTAGCAATATGCTTGTATTGTTTTCTGCAAACTCTGGATTCAGAGCGCCATCTTTTTTGCAGGCAAAAAAGATGAGCAAAAAAGAAGCGGAAAGAAGGACAACTTTCCGCAAACTAAGTTTTTTCATTCTTGGATGAGATTTTTTTATTCAACTAATACCGATTCTTCTAACAGAACTTCGTCATAAAAATTGCTATAAGCGTCAACATAATCTTCCTTTACAAATGGAAGCACTGGAACTGATAAATCTTCTGCCAATGGCGAAGCATCTTCAGATCCTACAATAACGCCATCCGACCAT
Source organism: Vicingaceae bacterium (assembly GCA_965218715.1). Taxonomy (GTDB): domain Bacteria; phylum Bacteroidota; class Bacteroidia; order Flavobacteriales_E; family Vicingaceae; genus CBDCLY01. Next base: position 23,616 of record CBDCLY010000034.1, on the reverse strand, counting down.
GATGCAGCTGCGGCACACAGGTTTTGGTGAGTTGGGTCGATGAATCTATTTAAATCATCTTCTGTTACACCGTCCATGATTGCTTTACTAGCAAAATCAGAATTCAAGCTTCCTTTAAAACAATCGTTGTAAACAGAGGTGACCACTTTTGCATTCTCAAAAAGAGGTTCGTCTTTGTAAGAAGTTTTTAAATACAGAGGAATTAAGCTTGTCATCCATCCATGGCAGTGAATCAAATCAGGAGCCCAGCCAAGTTTTTTAACAGTTTCTAAAACACCACGACAGAAAAAGATGGCACGTTCGTCATTGTCTTCAAAGAACTTATCATCTGCATCTTTTAACACAGCCTTTCTTTGGAAGTAGTCCTCATTATCAATAAAATAAACTTGCATTCTAGCTGGCTGGATAGAAGCAACTTTTATTATTAATGGATGATCATTGTCATCAATGATCAAATTCATACCCGAAAGGCGAATTACTTCGTGCAATTGGTTTCGTCTTTCATTGATGCACCCAAACTTGGGCATGAAGGTTCTTATTTCACGGCCTTTTTCTTGAATGCCTTGTGGTAGATGGCGGCCAATGTTAGCTATTTCTGATTCTGGTAGATAAGGAGTAATCTCTTGAGAAATATAGAGGATTCTTTTTTTACTCATATAGGGGAGGTTAGTTAATAAGCTTTACAAAAGTACGTTATTTTTTTCCTAAATACAAAGCGAAATGGCTGCTATATCTAGTTTTGAGCTGATTTTAAGGAACAAATTGTACATTTGGGCCAAGCAAAGAAGATGAAGACAATTCGCACAGCAAACTCCTTAAGAAATCAATTGAAAGATTGGAAACAAAAAGGAGAAGAAATAAGTTTTATTCCAACTATGGGGGCGCTACATGAAGGTCATCTTAGCCTATGTGAAGCTGCAAAGAAAAAAGGAGGAAGACTTGTTTGTTCAATTTTTGTCAATCCGAAGCAATTTAACAAAAAGGCAGATTTTGATAATTATCCAATTAGTATTGAACAAGATATTGAACTTTTAAATTCGGTTAACTGCGATTTGGTATTTATTCCTAGTGTCAAGGAGGTATTTCCTAAGGAATTCAATTCTGAATTGCCAATCGACGAATTCGACAAGTCAATGGAAGGAGAATATAGGCCTGGCCATTTTAAGGGAATGGCAACGGTTGTAGAGGCTTTCTTTCGATTAATACAGCCCGATAGAGCGTATTTTGGGCAAAAAGATTTTCAACAACTTTTGATCGTCCAAAAACTTTCTAAATACTATCAACTTGGTATAGAAGTCATTGGTGTTCCAACTGCTAGAGCAAAAGATGGACTTGCCTTGAGCTCCAGAAATAGAAGGTTGTCGGAAGAGCAATTAAAAAAAGCAGCAACTATTTTCAAAGCATTGAATTTTTGTAGAGAAAATAAGAATCATTTTAAACCAAAGGAACTTAGAAAAAGAGCAATAGCTCTGCTTCATGATTCGATCGAATTAGAATACTTTGATATAGTAGAAGAACAAGGCCTAATTGAAGTGGAAGATTGGGAAAAAAACAGCAGTTATAGGGCCTTGTTCGCAGGGAACCTTGCGGGGGTAAGATTAATCGATAATCTATCCCTAATTGATTAATTTTCCATCATAAAACTGCATCAATTTGAAAGCCATTCTCTCTGTTCTAAAAATAATATTGCCATTAGCATTTGGCGTATTTCTTATCTGGTATGTATTCAAAGACTTAAGTAAGGCAGAATTGGATGAGCTTAAATTGGCTTTTTCGCAGGCCAATTATTGGTGGATCTTGGCATCTGTTTGTTTTGGAATTTTAAGCCATATGAGCAGAGCAATTCGTTGGAAGTACACCATACAGCCGCTTGGTAAAACACCAGGCTTTTGGAATAGCTTTTTTACGGTAATGATTGGATACGTTGCTAATCTTGCTTTGCCTCGCTTAGGCGAAGTTACCAGACCAGGAATGTTGGGAAAGTACGAAGGATTGCCATTCAATAAATTGTTTGGAACTATTGTGGCTGAAAGGGTAGCAGATTTAATAATTTTAGGAAGTATTATTCTTTTAGTAGTAATAACTGAATTGGATATGTTAAGAGAGTTATTGATGGGATTATTACTTGAAGGCTCTGGGAAGTTTAATGCTACAAGTTTGGTAATTGTTGGAATTGCTATTCTACTCTTAGGAACTCTTTTCTTTTATTTACTGTTTACCAAGTCGCAACATCCAATTTTGGTAAAGATTAGAGGATTGGTAAAAGGGGTTTTTGAGGGCATCCAATCCATATTGAAAATGGAAAATAAGTGGCCTTTTTTAATCCATACTGTTTTTATTTGGATCATGTATATCGCCATGTTTAGTGTTTGTTTTTACAGTTTAGAAGAAACCTCGGATGCTCCTTTTGCATCGGTTTTGGCCTCCTTTGTAATGGGGAGTTTAGCCATAGTATTTGTTCAAGGAGGATTAGGAGTATTTCCAATAGCAATAATGGAAACTTTGATACTTTATGGATTACCAAAAACGAGCTCCCTGGCTCTAGGATGGATACTTTGGAGCTCACAAACTTTAATGGTGATTGTTTTAGGAGTAGTAAGTTTGGTATTAATTCGCATAATAAATAAAAAGCCAGATGGGGAAATTGTCACAGCTTAATTCAAAAATAATTGCTCAGCCAGAACTGCAAAGAGTAATCAATAGATGGAGATTAAAATCTGAGCGCATTGTATTTACAAATGGATGCTTCGATCTCCTCCATCAAGGCCATATAGATTACCTTTCTAAAGCCGCTGATTTAGGCACGAAATTGATAATTGGGCTCAACACAGATGATTCTGTGAAGAGGCTCAATAAAGGAAAAAACAGACCCATTCAAGAAGAAAGTTCTAGAGCAATAATTCTTGCTGCTCTGAAAGCAACAGATTTAATCGTTTACTTTGATGAAGACACTCCAGCAGAATTGATCAAAGAAATAAAACCAGATGTATTGGTAAAAGGAAGCGATTATGAAATAGATCAAATTGCAGGTCATGAAGTAGTGCTAAAAAATGGAGGAGAAGTGTTGACTGTTGATTTCCTTCCTGGTCACTCTACAAGTCAATTGATTCAACGTGCAAAAAATGATTAATATGGAAAAATGGATCCTCGGGCTCTTATTAATTGGATTGGTTCAAATTACTCAGGGGCAAGATTCTCTTAATATCTTAAAAAAGTTAGGCAAACAAGCATATGATAAAGAGGAGTATGCAATTGCAATGCAGCATTACAAAAAAGCGTCGCTTTTAAACCAGAATGATTACGAAGCAATTAAAGCTTTAGCGGACACCAAACACAAACTAGATTTGTTTCAACCTGCCATTGATGATTATAACACCGCTGAAACCATCAATTCTAAAGATCCTGAGTTATATATTCATAGAGGAGCGGCCTATATTTTTACACAAGCCTACAAGAAAGCAGATAAGGATTTTGAGAATGCGACAAATCTAGGCCACAAAAGTGCCTTATTGTATTACTATAGAGGCTTTGTTAGTGCTGAAATTAACAGGTACAAAGAAGCAATTTCATGGTATACGAAAGCAATTGACCTTCAACCAGACTATGCTGAAGCATTGTACAATAGAGGAGCGGCAAAAGCCGAATTAAAGAGTTATGAAGCTGGAATGTTGGACTTTCAACAAGCATTAGAAGCAAAACCAGATTTGGAAAACGGACTATTAAATGTGGCATTGAGTAAAATTGGTTTAAAGAAATATGAAGAAGCCATAGAAGATTTGAACGCTATCATTGAATACAATGACAAAAATTTAGGCAAAGCTTATTATTATAGAGCTGAAGCCTACTATGAAATAAAACAGAAAGAAGCAGCTTGCAAGGATTGGCTTAGAGCTGCGAATTATGGTTACGAGCAAGGAGCTGAAAATGCAAATAATTTTTGTGGAGCTAAATTTAATCGTTCACGATCAAGAGAAATCGACATCGTATTTTAAACACTATCATTGGCTAAAATAAACAAAGCTTTCTTTTGCCAAAATTGTGGCGCTCAAGCTGCTAAATGGCTAGGTCATTGCCCTTCATGCAATGAATGGAACACCTATGTTGAAGAAATAATTCAGAAGGAAAAAAAGCAAGGAAGTCATTCGTTTAGCACAAAAAAAGCAAGTAAGCCAGTAGCAATTAGTCAGGTTAAGGCTGGAAACAACCTAAGATATAGGTGTCCAGATATTGAATTAAACCGAGTCTTAGGAGGAGGATTAGTCCCAGGCTCTTTGCTTTTAATGGGAGGTGAGCCTGGTATCGGTAAATCAACTCTCCTGCTTCAAATGGCATTGCAATGGAAGGGGATAAAAGTTATTTACGTTTCAGGCGAAGAAAGTGAGCAACAAATTAAAATGCGTGGAGAAAGAATAGGAATAGAAAATGAAGAATGTTTTTTGCTTTCAGAAACTGGGATGGATCAAATTTGGAATCAACTGGAACAAGCTGATGCAGATTTAGTGATCATTGATAGTATTCAAACCTTACAATCCCCGCTAATTGATTCAGCGCCTGGAAGTATCTCTCAAATTAAGGCTTGTGCAGCCGACTTGATGCGATTTGCGAAAGAAAAAAACACTCCCGTAATATTGGTTGGTCATATCAACAAGGACGGACAAATTGCTGGACCTAAGGTGCTTGAGCATATGGTTGATGTAGTTCTCCAGTTTGAAGGAGACCGTAACCACATGTATAGAATTTTAAGAGCTGGTAAGAATCGATTTGGCCCTACCAATGAAATAGGTATTTATGAAATGCTAGGAGAAGGCTTAAGGCAAGTAGCCAATCCATCAGAAATATTGCTGGCCAATAGAGATGAACAATTAAGTGGTTCAGCCATAGCTGGAAGCTTGGAAGGGATTCGACCAATGATGATTGAGGTTCAGTCGCTAGTTAGCACCGCAGCCTATGGAACTCCCCAAAGAAGCAGTACAGGATTTGATACCAGACGATTAAACATGTTGCTCGCTGTTTTAGAAAAGCGATGTGGTTTTAAACTTGCAAGCAAAGACGTTTTTCTAAACATCGCAGGTGGAATTCGAGTTGAAGATCCAGCAATTGACCTTGCTGTTGTTGCCTCCATTCTTTCATCTAATGATGATATCCCTGTAAATTCTAAAACTTGTTTTGCTGCAGAGGTAGGTCTTTCTGGAGAAATTCGCCCGGTAAACAAGCTAGAGAAGAGAATCCAAGAGGCAGAAAAACTAGGATTTACAAAAATTATTGTTTCTAAATATAACTTAAAGGGCATCCAAACAACAAACTATAAAATCGAAGTGAAGGCGGTTGGAAAATTGGAGGAAGTTTACAAAGACCTATTTAGATGAACCTTCAGCAACAATCCATAGCTCTAATTGCAAGAATATATCCATCCATAATTTGGAAAATAAAAGTTGATTCGAAAAAGCTTTTTTTAAGCTTTGACGATGGACCTACTCCGGGCGTAACAGAGCTTGTTCTAGACCTGTTGGCAAGTTTTGATGCAAAGGCCACATTTTTTTGCTTGGCTAAGAACGTAGAGAAATATCCTGAATTGTACAAAAGGATACTCAATGAAGGCCATGAAATTGGGAACCATACCTTTAACCATTTAAACGGGTGGAAGTCTGATAATAAGAAGTATTTAAGGGATGTTAATTTGGCTTCAACAAAAATCAATAGCAGTTTTTTTCGACCACCTTATGGAAAGATGAAACCCAAACAAGTAAAATTGGTCGAAGAAAATTTTTCAATCATCATGTGGAGTATCTTAACCAAAGACTATGACCAAAGTGATTGGGAATTGTGCAATAAAAAAATGTTGGACAAATTAGAGCCAGGCGCAATAGCTGTATTTCACGATAGTGAGAAGGCTAAAGACAAGATGCTTTTTTTATTGGAAAACATCTTAAGGCAAGGAAGAAAAGAGGATTACACCTTTGATAAAATCAGAGAAGAGTATATTTAGTTTATTCTGAAACTGAATCTCTTGAGCTTTTGTTAAACTTGATGGATAACATGATTTCATGCGTTCCAGTGCTGTATTGTTGTATGTCTGATTGGATGATATCGTAAGAATATCCAATAGAAAAATTATCCTGGAATGTATAACCACCTAGCAACACTATTGCATCAGATTGTCGGTAAGAAAAGCCAACCCATGCAGTCTCCTTATAGATTCCTCTTAAACTGGCTTCAAATTGAATCGGCAAGGGCTTAACATATTTCACAAGGATAGATGGCTCAAGTTCGATTAAACTGTTTAACTCATGTGTATATCCACCAGTAATGAAGTAATGGTTAACTAATCGACCAGTAGGGTCTTCGATGGAATTCTTAAAATCCAATTGGTTTTGGATCAATTGAGGAGCAGAGGCACCAAAAAAGAATTTAGGAGCATATAGATAAAAACTAAATCCAGCATCAGGGAAGATATTTTTCTCTTGTGACTGAGCTAATATGTTGTCATTAGGGTCATTGAAAGTAATTTCCGTTCCATCAACTCCATAAGTTAAAACACCTGCATTTATTGCCATGGAAAGTTTTAAGCTTGCCGTTAAATTAAGATGGTAAGAATAAGATAGATTGAATCCATTTCTTCTAGTTGGGCCAGTAACATCCACAAAGACATAACCTCCTATTCCCATCTTTTGATTAGCAAGTGGGCCATTTACACTCATGATGTAAGTCCTAGGTGCGTCTTGTATTCCTTCCCATTGACTTCTATAATTCGACTGTCCAACAAAGTAATTTTCAGTTCCTGCACTTGCAGGATTAATCACATATCGGTTCAGAATATATTGACTATACTGAGGTAATTGTTGAGCCATCAACACTCCACCAGCAAGTAGGAAAAAACAAATTGTAAAAATCTTTTTCATCTTATCTCAGTAAAGTTATTGGTCCAGTAATCGGCTCAATTCGATCACTCTTAAAGTCGATAATAAAATAGTAAGTACCTATTGGCAATGCTTCTCCACCTTTGGTTCCATCCCAAGGGCTAACATAGCCGTCTTTTTGTTCATACAATTGCTGACCCCAACGATTGAAGATTGTTACAGATGCATTCGGGAATTCTTCTAATATGTCTATTTCCCAAACATCATTTACTCCATCACCATTAGGTGAAAATCCTGAAGGAATGATAATACTCGGCTGGTACAATACATTAATTGAGTCGCTTACTGTACATCCGTTTGAGTCTGTCACAATCAGTGTATAAACACGATCTTCTCTAGGAGCCGCTTGTGGCTCTGCAATCGTACTATCATTTAAATCAGTCCCTGGAGACCAGTTGTATAAATAGTCGGTCCGTTTTCCTGACAATTGAATTACTGCAATTTCATCTTTGAAAATTTGAACACTACTTGCCAAACCAATGTTTGGATTAGCAACAACTTCAAAATTGTAGGTGCTTGTATCATGACAAGACCCATTGCTTGCAATTAAATAGAATGTATAAGAACCAATATTCCTTGCTATTGTAGTATCTAATGTTGGGGTAAACAAATTATTTGGAAGGTTTTCATACCAAGCTATTGATGTAATACTTGATCCCATTGCAACACCAAGAAGGTGAATGCTGTCTCCATCACAGAAAATAGTCTGACTTGGAATTACAGCAACAACAGTATCAGTTGCTCCAATAAATACTGTATCGGTATTTACACAACCAGTTGCATCGGTAACACTAATAATGTTTGGACCAAAGCAAAGTGTTGTTGGGTTTGTCCCAGTTTGACCACCACTCCAATCAAAGGTATAAGGGGCATTTCCGCCTGATGCGCTTACTTGAGCACTTGCATCACAATCCGAGCTACAACTTAAATCTGTGTTAGAAATAATAGAGATGTTCAATGCAGGTGGATCGGTTAATGTTACAGATGTTGTTGCCGAACAACCATTTGCATCTGTTGCAGTAACACTATAGGTACCAGCGCAAAGATTAGTTGCAGGTATTCCATCTTGTCCGCTAGGGTCATCCCAAGAATAGCTATAAAGTAAGTTTCCTCCTAAGGTTGAAATAAATATTTCACCATCACATGCACCATTACAACTGATGTTTCTAACTATAGAAGAACCAAGAATGATTGAATCAGGCTCATCTACAGTTACACTTGCATACGTTCTACAGCCACCAGCAACAGAAGTAATCTCCAAAATATAGTCTCCTGCACACGCCGCATTTACTAAGTCGTTGTTTAAAGGTGCAACGCTTAAACCAGCATCATTAAACCACTGGAATGTTATTCCTACTGTGGGCGTTACATTACTGATTAATGAGCCATCACATGATCCATGACAGCTTGCATCGGCAACACTAGGATTAGGTGTGATTACTTGTCCATTATTGTTTAGCAATAATGATTTTGTTTCACTACAGCCATTAGCATCGCTAACTGTCACATTGTAAATGCCTGCACATAAACTTCCTAAGAAATTGGTGTCATTTTGTGGAGCGGGCCCCCAAGTATAAGAATATGGTCTAACTCCGCCACTTACATCCAATCGGATAGAACCATCGCAAGGATTAGAATTGCATGTTTGAGAAACCATGGTTTCATTAATACTTATACTAATCGGACTATTAATGCTTACAGTAACACTTCTTGCGCATCCTGAGGCATCGCTCACTTGAAGAATATAATCACCTCTACATAAATTGGAAACACTATTAGTGGTAGAACCATCATGTAACCAGAGGTAAGTGTAAGGTAAAGAACCCCCAATTGGGTTTACGGTTGCTGTTCCATCGCATGAAGTTGCACAACTTGTGGCAGTAACTGCAATCGTTTCTCCACTTGGACCACCAGAAGTATTTACTGAGAAAATAAAGTTTTCTGAACATCCATTTGCGTCGCTTACTTCAAGGGTGTAGCTTCCCCCACATAATGCTTTGGCAGAATCCGTAGTAGAACCATTACTCCATAAATAAGTATATGGTGCAAGACCACCACTTATTGTGATTCCTGCTTCGCCATTACATAATCCACAGCTAGCATCAACAGTTCCAATACTTGCGAGCATCTGACTTGGTTCAGTTACAATCACTGTCTCATAGGTTTCGCAACCAAGACTATTGGTTACCCCAAGGGTATAGGTTCCTGCAGCAAGGTTGATTAAGTCTTCAGTAGACTGACCAAATGGTTGCCAGTTAAATGTAAAGGGGGTATTTGCACCAGAAGTAGTGATGAAAATTTCACCATCATTTGCTCCAAAACAGGAGTTATTAGTAACTGAATCTACAACAATGCTTGCTGCATTTGTGCTACCAATACTAATGGAGAATGTTTTCTCACATAAATTGTCGTCTCTAACTCTTAAGAAATAAGTGCCAGCCCCTATATTACTAATGCTAGGGTTAACTTGACCAGTTAACGCAACATTGTTTCCATCGAACCATTGGTACCCATAATCAAATGCAACAGTTCCTCCGCTTACAGTGGCATTTATGAATCCATCATTAACCCCACAATTTGCATCAATGCTTGTAAAGCTGGCCTGAATTTCACTTGGTTCAGCCACTGTATAAGACAATACTGTATCACAGGAATTAGCGTCACTTACTGTTACGAAATAGACACCAGCATTAAGGTTGCTAATTGTAGCAGTTCCCTGGCCTGTAATAGGACCTGGAGCCCAATTGTAACTTAAAGTACCAGTTCCACCAGATGTGATTAAACTGATGCTTCCATCGGCGCTACCAAAACAAGTAGCATCGTTAATTTGCTCAGTGATATTAATTGCATCTGGGCCTCCAATCGAAATGGGTTCAATTGTAATACAACCAGTATTATTCGTAACCTGAACATAGTAATCTCCTTTACATAGAGCATTTGTTGTTGCCGTTGTTATTCCAGTAGATTGGCCAGTTACAGCATTGAACCATTCAACAGAACAGTTTGGATCTAAACAAACAAAGTTAGCGCTTGCCATTCCATCGCAAGTATTGAAACAAGTTGCATCCGCGCCAGTTACATTAACTACTTCTCCACCAATGTCACTAAGTGGAACACTAAATCGACCAGTACAACCTGTATTATCAGAAATGTCAACAAAGTAGATTCCTGCACATAATGAACCAATATTATCGGTGGTTACACCAAGAGGAACTAAATTATTGTCTAACCAATTGTATGTGTAATTAGAAGAAGACCCTCCACTTGCTGTGACTGTAATAGCGCCATTGCAAATTGTACAAGTTGATCCCGTAACATTAAAGCTAGCTGCAATAGGAGGTGGTCCACTAATACTAAAGCTAGTATCAAAAGTACATCCTAATGCATCTGTTATGGTAAGTGAATAATTTCCTACACATAATGAGTTGGCTGTATCGGTAGATTGTCCTGGAATTGTTCCAGGGGCCCATAAATAAGAATATGGTGCTGTTCCACCTTGTGGTCTCGCAATTGCTCTTCCATCACAAACCGCAAGGTTAGTACAACTTTGATCCCTAAGACTCAGGTTTCCAGTTAAAGCAACAGCAGCATTTATAGTTTCAGTAACAGTTGTGTCACACCCAGCTGCATCTGTAATGGTAACAGTATAAGTTCCAGCACATAAATTGTCTATTCTTCTAGTTGAGAATCCAGTATTCCAGCTGTAAGTATATGCTCCAATTCCACCGCTCGGATTTACTTCCACAAAACCATCGCAAAGTCCTGCACATGTTTCATTCCCACTTAATTCATTTGGAATTATTGGTGGATAAGGGTTGATAATAAAGGTTTCAACATCAGTACATCCTTGAGCATCTGTAACGGTTACGTCATAATTTCCAGGAACTAATCCAGTTATAGGATTAACCGATGTACCGTTCGACCAGGCAAAGGTATAAGGACCATTTCCTCCAGTTGGACTCGCAAGGGCAGAACCGTCTCCTCCAGGAGAACAAGATTCATCAGTAGGAGTTACATTAGCGACAATTTGCTGAGGTTCTGTTACTGTAAATGAAGGGCTAATTGAACATCCCGCTGCATCGGTAATGGTAACTCCAAATGTGCCATCACATAAACCAGTTCGACCGTTGTTTGTTGAATTGTCGCCCCATAAATATGTATACGGACTTTGACCTCCACTAGGTGCTAGAGTGATGTCGCCATCGCATGCACCAAAGCAGCTTGGGTTCGTAATTAACTCATTTGCAATTATTGGGGCACTTGTATTAATGGTAAATGGTTCAACTTTTGAACATCCATTTGCATCTGTTAAAGTAAGGTCGTAATTGCCAGTTGATAAGCCAGTTAAAGGATTTGCAGAAGCACCAGTTGACCATGCAAAAGTGTAAGGACTACTTCCACCAGCAGGACTTGCTGTTGCTGATCCATCATTTCCAGCACATGATTCATCTACTAGGCTTAGGTTGGCAAAAAGTTCGTCTGGTTCATTTATCGTAAAGCTATTAATGTTGGAACAGCCAGTAGCATCACTTAATGTAACATCATAACTTCCAGCACAAAGGTTTGCTCTAGTATTTAAAGTAGAATTATCGTCCCAAAGGAATGTGTAAGGAGCTGTTCCCCCAGAAGGAGATAAAGCAATGTCACCATCACAAATACCAAAGCAAGAGGCATCATTTACTATTTCATTGTAAACAAAATTGCTACCAGCGCTTATGGTAAATGGTTCAACTACAGTACATGATTGTGCATCAGTAATGGTAACATCGTAGTTTCCTGAACTTAATCCGGTTAATGGATTCAGGCTTGAACCGGTAGACCAAGCAAAAGTGTATGGACTAGTTCCAGCACTTGGGGCTGCTGTAGCTGTTCCGTCACCACCAGGACTGCAACTTTCATCAACTAAACTTAGGTTAGCAAGAATTAGGCTCCCTTGTCCAACTGTATACATATCTGAAGCAGTACAACCCGCCCCATCAGTAATGGTAACAGTATAAGTTCCTGGGTTAACATTGCTTGGGTTGGCACCCGCCAAACTCCCTGTCCAGTTATAAGTTAATGGATTTGTTCCTCCGGTTACAGAAAGGGTAATACTACCATCTGATCCGCCATTACAAGTTGCGTCAACTACTGTTCCATTAACAGTTGGACTTGCACTTGTTCCAATAATAAAATTCTGTGAATTGCTACAGGCATTTGCATCCGTTATGGTAACAGTATATGTTCCTGCAGAAAGTCCGTTTACCACGTTTCCAGTTCCGACACCAGAAGACCAAACATAGGTTAATGGCGCTGTCCCACCAGAAGGAATAGCAGTTGCAGAGCCATCACCACCAGGCACACAAGACTCATCAGTGATGATAAAGCTTGCTGCAATTCGGCTTGGACTTGTTACATTAATTCCTTCAACCTTACTACAACTCGTAGCATCTGTTACGGTTACTAAGTAAGTTCCAAAACATAATCCTGTTCTAAAGAAATTTGTTGAATTGTCGCCCCATAAATAGGTATATGGTGCAACCCCACCTGAAGGGGATAGGGTAATGCTGGCATCGCAATCACCAAAACAAGTTGGACTTACAACAGTTTCGTTTACCGAAATTGTACTTCCTGAATTAATTACAAATGGTTCAACTTCAGTACATCCTGCCGCATCAGTTATGGTTAGGAAATAAGACCCAGCAGTTAATCCTGAGACTGAATTACCAGAGGAGACACCTCCACTCCACATGAATGTATATGGGAAAGTTCCTCCCGAAGGAATTGAGGTTGCGGTTCCATCTGTTCCAGGGGTACAAGACTCATCAGTGGAACTTAATCCACTAATTATTGGTGAACCTTCCATCACATCAATTGATCGAATTTCAGAACAACCCGAACCATCAGTTACTGTTACTGTATAAGTCCCAGAAGCTAAACCAGTTGGGTTAGGTCCAGTTTGAGGCCCAGCCCATTGGTAAGTAACAACCGGAATAGCACCACTTGGTACAATTGAAATGCTTCCATCTATACCTCCATTACAACTTGCGTCTGTAGTTGTAATGGCAAGAGAAAAGGCAGCATTAAAGCCTATAGTAAAGTTTTCAGTACCAACACAATTGTTTGCATCAGTAATAGTTACCGTATATGTTCCGGCAACTAGGCCTGTAGTCGAATTCCCTGAGGAAGTTCCAGCACTCCAAGCATAGGTGAATGGAGAAGTTCCACCAGAAACATTCGCAATTGCGGCGCCATCATTTCCAGGAGTACAAGACTCGTCAGTTATGGTAAATGTTGCACTAATTGGGTCGGGTTCAGATATTGTTACTGAAGCAAGTTCAGCACAGCCAGTTGCGTCAGTAACTGTTAATCCGTAGGTGTTTGGAGGGACATTTGTTGGATTCGCTCCAACTAAGCCACCTGACCAATTGTAGGTTACAGGATTAGTTCCTCCTGACGTAGAGACAGTAATGGTTCCATCATTTGCCCCATTACAAGTAACATCTGTAAAACTAACATTGATTCCAAAGGTAGAAACATTAGGCACTGTAAGCGGTTCAATTTGGGAACAGCCACTATTATCAGTAATTGTTACAAAGTAATTTCCACCAACTAATCCAGTTCTTTGATTTCCTGTTCCAACACCACCAGACCAATCATAGGTATACGGGGTGCTTCCACCACTAACGCTTACAACTGTTGCTTCGCCAACACCTTGAAGACAAGTATCAGATATAGTAGTAATTGTTGTATTGAATGGAGCAGGTTCCGCAATAGTATAGGTTGCTATGGTGTCACAAGAATTTGCATCACTCATGGTAACGGTATAGGTACCTGCACATAAACTTTGAATTAATGGGCCAGTCAATCCACCAGCCCAATTGTAGGTATAGGGTGTTGTTCCTCCAGATAAGTTTAATACTTCAATAGATCCGTCACAAGTTCCATTACAACTTGCATTAACTACTCGATCAGAATAAGTGTAAGCAGCCGATCCAGTTGAAATTACAAATGGCTCTATAATTGAGCACCCTCTTGCATCTGTTATTGTTACGTCATAATTGCCTGCACTTAAACCAGTTAATGGATTCCCTGAAGCACCTGTAGACCAAGCAAAGGTATAGGGCGCAATTCCATCACTTGGAGCAGCAGTAGCTGTTCCATCTCCACCACCATTGCAAGATTCGTTTGTGATAGTCAAATTTGCTTGAATTTGAAGTGGCTCAACTAAGGTATACGAAACAATAGAATCACATCCAGTAGCATCTGAAATGGTTAATCCATAATTGCCAGCACAAAGTCCACTAATGAATTGAGCTGTAGAGCCTGTTGACCAAGAATAAGTATGAGGGGCTGTCCCACCACTTAGACCAATAATTGCAATTGATCCATCACAAACTCCAAAACAAGATGGGTTGATGACTGAGTCGATGTAAGTGTAATTGCTATTTCCACCAGTACCAATAGTAAATGGTTCAATGATGTTACAACCATCAGCATCAGTAATGGTAACATCATAGTTACCAGCAGTAAGTCCAGTTAAAGGATTACCAGAAGCACCCGTAGACCAAGCAAAAGTATAAGTGCCTGCACCGCCAGTTGGACTAGCAGTAGCAGAACCGTCTCCACCTGCACCACACGACTCATTTACAATGACAAGGTTGGCCTGTATTTGTGTTGGTTGAGTAAGAATAATATTTTGAGTAGTAGAACAGCCAGTAGCATCAGTTACAGTAACATCATAGCTACCATCACAAAGAGCAGTTCTAAAGAAATTGGTTGAATTATCATCCCAAAGGAACGTATAAGGAGCTGTTCCTCCAGAAGGAGAAAGGGTGATGTCTCCATCACAAATTCCAAAACAAGAAGGATCATTAGTCGTAGGGTTCACAGCGATATTACCACCAGCACCAATGGTAAATGGTTCAACGATGTTACAACCATCAGCATCAGTAATGGTAACATCATAGTTACCAGCAGTAAGTCCAGTTAAAGGATTACCAGAAGCACCCGTAGACCAAGCAAAAGTATAAGTGCCTGCACCGCCAGTTGGGCTAGCAGTAGCAGAACCGTCTCCACCTGCACCACACGACTCATTTACAATGACAAGGTTGGCCTGTATTTGTGTTGGTTGAGTAAGAATAATATTTTGAGTAGTAGAACAGCCAGTAGCATCAGTTACAGTAACATCATAGCTACCATCACAAAGAGCAGTTCTAAAGAAGTTGGTTGAATTATCATCCCAAAGGAACGTATAAGGAGCTGTTCCTCCAGAAGGAGAAAGGGTGATGTCTCCATCACAAATTCCAAAACAAGAAGGATCATTAGTCGTAGGGTTCACAGCGATATTACCACCAGCACCAATAGTAAATGGTTCAACGATGTTACAACCATCGGCATCAGTAATGGTAACGTCATAATTACCAGCAGTAAGTCCAGTTAAAGGATTACCAGAAGCACCCGTAGACCAAGCAAAAGTATAAGTGCCTGCACCGCCAGTTGGGCTAGCAGTAGCAGAACCGTCTCCACCTGCACCACACGACTCATTTACAATGACAAGGTTGGCCTGTATTTGTGTTGGTTGAGTAAGAATAATATTTTGAGTAGTAGAACAGCCAGTAGCATCAGTTACAGTAACATCATAGCTACCATCACAAAGAGCAGTTCTAAAGAAGTTGGTTGAATTATCATCCCAAAGGAAAGTATAAGGAGCTGTTCCTCCAGAAGGAGAAAGGGTGATGTCTCCATCACAAATTCCAAAACAAGAAGGATCATTAGTCGTAGGGTTCACAGCGATATTACCACCAGCACCAATAGTAAATGGTTCAACGATGTTACAACCATCGGCATCAGTAATGGTAACGTCATAATTACCAGCAGTAAGTCCAGTTAAAGGATTACCAGAAGCACCCGTAGACCAAGCAAAAGTATAAGTGCCTGCACCGCCAGTTGGACTAGCAGTAGCAGAACCGTCTCCACCTGCACCACACGACTCATTTACAATGACAAGGTTGGCCTGTATTTGTGTTGGTTGAGTAAGAATAATATTTTGAGTAGTAGAACAGCCAGTAGCATCAGTTACAGTAACATCATAGCTACCATCACAAAGAGCAGTTCTAAAGAAATTGGTTGAATTATCATCCCAAAGGAACGTATAAGGAGCTGTTCCTCCAGAAGGAGAAAGGGTGATGTCTCCATCACAAATTCCAAAACAAGAAGGATCATTAGTCGTAGGGTTCACAGCGATATTACCACCAGCACCAATAGTAAATGGTTCAACGATGTTACAACCATCGGCATCAGTAATGGTAACGTCATAATTACCAGCAGTAAGTCCAGTTAAAGGATTACCAGAAGCACCCGTAGACCAAGCAAAAGTATAAGTGCCTGCACCGCCAGTTGGACTAGCAGTAGCAGAACCGTCTCCACCTGCACCACACGACTCATTTACAATGACAAGGTTGGCCTGTATTTGTGTTGGTTGAGTAAGAATAATATTTTGAGTAGTAGAACAGCCAGTAGCATCAGTTACAGTAACATCATAGCTACCATCACAAAGAGCAGTTCTAAAGAAATTGGTTGAATTATCATCCCAAAGGAAAGTATAAGGAGCTGTTCCTCCAGAAGGAGAAAGGGTGATGTCTCCATCACAAATTCCAAAACAAGAAGGATCATTAGTCGTAGGGTTCACAGCGATATTACCACCAGCACCAATAGTAAATGGTTCAATGATGTTACAACCATCGGCATCAGTAATGGTAACGTCATAATTACCAGCAGTAAGTCCAGTTAAAGGATTACCAGAAGCACCCGTAGACCAAGCAAAAGTATAAGTGCCCGCACCGCCAGTTGGACTAGCAGTAGCAGAACCGTCATTTGCACCGCCACAAGACTCATCAACAGTTACCAAATTGGCTTGGATTTGTGTTGGCTCGGTTATCATATATGACCAAGTAGAATCACATCCGTTAGCATCATTGACTGTAACAGAATAATTTCCGGCACATAAATTAGGATTTGCAGCAGTTGCTACTCCATTAGACCAAGCATAGGTATAAGGAGCCGTTCCACCACTAAAGTTCAAAATTTCGATGTAGCCATCACAAATTCCAAAACAGCTAACCATATCTACAGAATCGGTATAAGTAAAGGAAGCTCCACCTGGCAAGATATCAATGGAAATTATGCTATCACAGGCATTGTCGTCTGTAATTGTCAGTCCGTATGTCCCTGCCGAAAGTCCGGTAATGCTGCTAGTTAATCCAGCATTGTTGTTTCCGTTTGACCAAACAAAAGAATAAGGGGCAGTTCCACCAGTAGGAGTGGTAGATATTGAACCATCATTAGAACCAGGGCAAGTTTCATTTACACTTGTAATAACAGGATCCAATTGATTTGGTTCATTAATAACAAGTGTTGAAGGAGGACTTACAGAACAGCCATTTGCATCTGAAACAGTGATCATATAGGTTTGGGCCACTAGGTCAGTCCGCAAAAATCCAGAACCACCATCAGACCAATCATAGGTAAGTGGAGCTGTTCCACCAAAAGCCAGCACAACCCCATTTCCATCATTTCCCCCAAAGCAAGAAACATCTGTACCATTCACTCCTAATAATGTGATTGGAGGATTAGGGGTTAAGGTTGTATTATCTGTCGCAGTACATCCATTAGCGTCGGTTATTGTAACCAAGTATAATCCAGTTGCAAGACCGGTTATTGTTTGGGTTGTCTGTCCAGAAAGCCAAGCATAGGTATATGGAGCTGTTCCTCCGCTTTCCTGCGCAGTCAATTCACCATCACTAGCCCCAAAACAAGGTTGCTTATCTACAATTATATCAGCGTTTAATTGAGTTGGTTCTGTAATCGTAGTAGAGTAAGTCGTTGAGCAGCCATTAGCGTCAGAAATGGTGACTGTATAAGGACCAGGACTAAGGTTATTATTTAATGCAGTAGTTGGGCCATTAGACCAGTTATAGGTATACGCTGGAGTACCGCCAGTACCAACAACTTCAATTAATCCATCATTTGCACCAAAGCAGCTAACATTTGTTTCTTGCACAACTGTAAAGTCAATTACTTGAGGCTCATTGATATTGAAGTTAGCAGAATCTGTACAGCCGTTTGCATCTGTAACGGTAACAGTGTATGGGCCTGGACTTAGATTACTTTGGCTTAAACCGGTTCCAGCATTCGACCAGTTGAAGGTGTAATTTGGTGTGCCTCCAGTAGCTGAAACGTTTGCCGTACCATCATTTGAACCATTACAAGTAACGTCAGTTGTAGCGTCTACGCTAATTACAAGTTGTGTTGGTTCATTCACAATTATTGACTCTGTAAGAGTACAACCATTATTGTCAGTGACCGTAACGTTGTAAGTTCCGCCGCTCAATCCTGTAATCGTTGCTGTTGTTTGTCCTCCACCCCAGCTATAAGTGTATGCTGGTGTTCCACCAGAAACAGCAACTCCAGCAGTTCCATCTGCGTCACCATTACAATCTAAATCAGTTGAGTTTGTTGTTGCACTTAGACCAACTGGGGGTTCTGTAATTGTAAAGCTTTGAGTACTGAAGCAACCGGCGTTGTCGGTAACAGTTAAGTCGTAATTACCAGCAATTAATGGCGTATTAATTCTTGTTGTTGGGCCATTCGACCAATCATAAGTGAAAGGAGCAATTCCGCCACTTCCTGTTACTTCAATATAACCATCGTTTCCACCAAAACAGTTCACCATTGAAATGCTATCGGTAGTAATGATAACAGAAGCAGGACTAGATAAAGTTACTTGATCTGCAGTGGTACACCCATTTACATCTGTAACTGTAACCGTAAAAGTTCCTGCACTTAAGCCAGTTGCTGTAATTGTAGTTTGTGAGCTAGGATCAGACCAAAGATAAGTCAAGGGAGCAACGCCACCTGCTGCTGTAACCGTTGCCGTTCCATCATTAATGCCATTACAAGTTGGGTTGGTTGATGCTGTAATTGTTGCCCCTAATGGACTAGGTTCACTGAGGCTAATTGAAATAGAGTTAGTACAGCCATTGGCATCAGAAACAGTAACAGTATAGGTATCGGCAACGAGGTTAACTGCTGTCTGTGTCGTTTGTGCACTTCCATCAGACCACAAATAGGTATAAGCAGGTGTTCCACCAGAAGGGTTAACTGTAGCGTCACCAGTATTGTCGCCATTACATAAAATATTGGTTCCAGAAATTGTTAAGGCAATGGCTGAAGGTTGCGATATAAGTATTGATTCATCATCTGTACACCCATTTGCGTCAGTAATTGTAACCGTATATGTTCCGCCAGCTAAGCCAGAAATTGTAGCAGTATTTTGTCCGGTTGGGTTCCCTGGACCCCATAAAAAGGTGTAAGGTAGTGATCCACCACTTCCACTAGCAGTTGCCGTTCCATCATCAATCCCATCACATGAGGCGTCGGTGCCATTAATGCTTGCAACAAGCACAACAGGGGCTCCTATTGTAGCAGAACTTGTTGCCATACATCCATTATTATCTGTAACTGTTACTCCATAAGTTCCAATTGGTAAATTTGGGTTTGCCGCATTTGTAATTCCATTTGACCAAGAATAGGTATAGGCGCCAGTTCCTCCAGCTGCAAGCACTCTTGCAAAACCATCTGAAAATCCAGAACAACTTGCATCTTCAAGCGAATCAATAGTAGCACTTAAAACTAAAGGATCAGTTAGTGTAAAAGACTGAGAGATGGAACATGAATTTGCATCAGTTACCGTGATGGTATAAGTTCCATCCACTAAACCAGATCTATCTTCTGTTGTAATTCCATCATTCCAGGCAAAGGTGTATGTTGGAGTTCCGCCTGATGTACTTAAGTCAATTGACCCATTGGCATCATTTGTACAGCGAGGATCTGTTTGATTGTCTAGGGTAAGGAGCAAGGCTGCTGGCTCATCCACGTCTGCAGAATCAACCTTGGTACATCCGAACAAGTCAGTTATGGTTACATAATAACGTCCTGCTAATAAATTGCTAATGCTTGTTCCACTTCCTCCATTCGACCAATTAATAGGATTGTATGGGGGGGTTCCACCTGAGAGAGTAGTTAAAGTAATCGAACCATCATTTAAACCATTGCACGTTGCATTCGTTGGAGTAGCTGCACTAATTAATTCTGGTCTAGTTTGAACGGTAACGCTTTCATCCTCAGTACATCCATTAATGTCTGTAACAGTTACAGTATATATGCCCGCTGGAATATTGCTTCTATTTTGGCTAGGATTGCCATCGTTCCATAAATAAGTGTAAGGATTTGTTCCTCCACTGGTACTGGCAGTGATGCCTCCTGTACTTTCTCCAAAACACAATACGGCGGTTTGATTTAAAGAAATTGCTATTGCTGCAGCAGGTTCACCTACCACAGCAGATTCAGTGGCTGTACAATTATTGGCATCTGTTACAGTAACTGAATAATTTCCAGCGCAAAGATTAGACTCGGTTTGAGACGAACCGCCACTGCTCCATGCATAAGTGTAGGGTGCAATACCATTAACTGGGTTGGCCATTATGGAGCCAGTACATGTTCCAAAACAAAGTGCATCACTTGGAGTCAAAGTGGGAACGATAGCTACTGGGTTGCTTAAATTAGTGGTTAGCGTATTTGAACAGCCATTGGCGTCAATAACGGTTACTGTGTATGGGCCGGCATTCAACCCTGAAATAGAGCTAGCTCCATTTACTCCGTTTGACCAATTGAAGGTATAAGCGGGGGTCCCACCTATAGCAGATGCACTAATAGAACCATTTGCACCACCATTACAAGTAGGGTCAACTTCTGTGTCGAAACTAGGAACTAACACTAAAGGTTCTCCAACATCTGCAGAATCTACTTTTGTACAAGTAAACAAGTCGGTAACGGTAACGTAATACCTTCCTGCAGTAAGACCGTTAATGCTGGTGCCACTGCCTCCATTTGACCAATTGATTGGATTATAAGGAGCCGTTCCGCCGGTGAGACTTGTAATGGTAATTGAGCCATCTGCTAAGCCATTACATGAAACATCACTAGGGGTTAAGGTGGTTAGTATTTCTGGTCTTGTTGCTACAGTAATACTTTCGGTTTCAGAACAACCATTATTGTCGGTAACTGTTACAGTATAAGGGCCTGAAGGAATGTTATTTCTATTTTGATTGGTGTTTCCGTCATTCCAGACATAAGTATAAGGGCTTGTTCCACCACTTACAGAATTTGTAATTGAACCAGTAGATTCCCCGAAACACAATACTGGGCTCGAACTTAAACTTACTGCCAGTGGAGCGGCAGGTTCGCTAATGGAAAAATTTTCCACTCCAGTGCAACCAGTATTGTCGGTTACGGTTACGGAATAATTTCCAGCCACTAGGCCATTTTCTGTATCAGTATTGTTTCCACTACTCGACCATGTCCAGCTAGAATATGTTCCTGATCCTCCCGTTGGAGCAGACATTGCAGAACCAGTTGCATCGCCAAAACAAGCCACATCGTTCGCAGTAACTGTTGGAAGGATTTCACTTGGTTCAGTTACTGTTGCAGAATCTAAAGAGGTACATCCATTTGCATCAGAGATGGTTACATAATATTTGCCATCACATAGGTTTATCGCCGTGCTTGTAGTTTGAGAAAGTCCATCACTCCACACATAAGTAAATGCACCAGTACCCCCAAATGCAATAATAGATGCTGTTCCGTCACAAACATTAAAACAGTTTGCGCTAGTAGAACTAGGTATTGAGCCTATGTCAAATGGGTCATTAATGGAAATAAATTTAAAATTGATTGAATTTCCATCCATTTGATCAATCGTAGTAATGGTATAATTTCCATCTCCCAAAAAGATGGTATCCCCTACATTGAAAAAGGTAACAGGAGAAGTATTAATTCGGATGATGTAATTTCCGGAGGGGGCCGTTGTAGTCAAAGAGTCAATGGTAACGTAACCATCAGTAGCTTCGAAACAAGAAGGGTCTTGCTGACTTGTATGAATCACATCTACTCTTGCCTGTAGGCTTTGTGCAGTAGAGAATATGAGTGTCAGCAGTAAAAGTCTAAAAAAGATTTTCATCTATTGTATTTTTTGCAAATTCTGATTGGCATTAATCAGGTAGGCGATTGTTTGGTGTCGCCTAACTAACAAATATAATAAATCCAAAATGCTAAATCATGGTTTTATCATTTTATAAGACGCAAAAACACTAGAATTAGTTGCTATTTTACTTATAGGCAGGACAAAAGAATTCTTCTTTAGGAATTTTGGTATCGGAGCACCTCCTGTATCGAATTGCCACTTCATGGGTAACGGGGGCAACATTATTGATTTCATTTAAGGCATACTCGTAAGAATAGCTAAAACTTAAGGATTTTGAGGCGGTAACTTCAAATAGTGCATATCCAGAGTTAAGATACTTGCTGCCTAGGGCTACTCCGATTACGTGAGGATATTCTATTCTTAAGCTTATATCTGCTGTTGGAGAAACCAGTGGCGAAAAACTGAATAAAAAGCTGGGAATGTAATGCAAATTTTTTCCACGTAAGCGGTATCCACTGGATAAAAAGTAATGGGCAGTAAATCTATTTTCCTCCGAGCCGTAGATTTCCATTTTTGTTGGAAAAATTTGAAGAATACTTAAACCGAGATAAAAATTTTTGTTGTACAAATAGCCGCCTGGACTAATTTCAGGATAAAATAAACCTTGTTCTTTCTCGTCGCTGTTCAAGGCTGGATCAATGCCCTTGCCTTGTGCTCGAATTCCACTGAAGTTTCTCTTCGATTGATGAATTCCTAGAAAAACACCCATACTCGCTCTAAAATTTCTACTCAGCTTTACATGATAGGCATAGGCACCCTTTATATAATTGTACTCCAATTGACCCAATCTATCTGCAATAATATTTATGCCCCAACCATGGTAATTTTTAGGGTATTTGTCTTTTTTGTTGACCCTAGTATTGAAACTTGAGTAATAGGTTCGTGGCGCTCCCTCAAATCCTATCCATTGTCTTCGATTACCAACAATTGCTTCACCACAAGGCAGAACACCAGCTAATGCTGGGTTGATGGCAAACCGATTTAGCTGATATTGAGTGTAAATAGGATGTTGTTGCGCCAAAATTGGAGCGATGATCGAAATCAATATACCGAAGACCAAAGCTTTTTTCATCTCACAATTGTAATTGATCCAGCCAAATGATCTTCAATGCAATTATCAATGACACTTATGACATAAAAATAAGTGCCAGGAGGCGCATTTGACCCATTTTGTGTGCCATCCCAGCCCAACTCATTGATATAGGGATTACTTACAAAAACTTGTTGTCCCCACCTATTAAAAACACGAACATCCGTTCCCTGAAATCGATCAATTCCAGTTATCCTCCAGGTATCATTAATATTATCACCATTTGGCGTAAAAGTGTTGTCTGGAGTTATTACCACTTCAAGATCTTTGTAGATTAATTCGATATCTCTCGATGAGGTACAACCTCTTGCATCGGTGGTGATTAAAGTATAGGTGCCAATTCCTAAATCGATAAACACCCCCAATTGTGAATCCAATGTATCAATCGAATATGAGTATGGTGGTGTTCCACCAACTGAACGTCTTGCGTCAATAAACCCATCGTTAAGATTACATCTGGGCAGCACATAATCTACTCTTGTTTCAATTTCAACATTAAAACAGGGTTGATTGAAGCCCTGTTTGGC
>CBDCLY010000033.1:0-132805 GCA_965218715.1 Vicingaceae bacterium | reverse complement strand
GAAGGAGAAAACCTTGAACAGATTGAAGTGAAGATTTTTAACAAGACAGGCAAATTGATCCACGAATGGAGAGGTCTCTATGGTTATTGGGAAGGCTTAATGCCGGATGGTAGTTTTGCAGCAGATGATGTATACATCTATCATGCAATAATTAAACATGGGAATCAATCAATTCCTAAAAAAGGTACGATAACACTAAAAAGGTAATCTAATAATTTAGATTTGGTCCTAGCCATCTTTCAGCTTCTTCTAAAGTGATGTTTTTCCTTTTAGCATAGTCTTCAACTTGTCTTTTTGAATTTTACCAAGTCCAAATACTTAGATTCTGCTTGAGAAAAATAAACGCCACTAACTGCTGCTGTTGGCAACATTGCAAAACTTTCGGTCAGTTCAATTCCTACTGCATTTGCATTTAGCAATTTAAATATGCTTTCCTTTTCTGTATGATCTGGACAAGCAGGGTAACCTGCTGCAGGACGAATTCCTTGGTATTTTTCCTTAATTAATTCCTCTGGGCTAAGTGATTCATTTTCTGCATATCCCCACAATTCGGTCCTTACCATTTGATGTAAGCGCTCAGCAAATGCTTCTGCCAGCCGATCTGCTAGGGCCTTAAGCATAATGCTGTTATAGTCATCATGGTCTGCTTCAAATTCGGCCAATTTCTTTTCTATTCCCAAGCCTGCGGTTACTGCAAAAAGGCCAATGTAGTCGTCGGGTCCTGATTCATCTTGAATGAAATCAGCCAATGCAAATTTGAAATTTCCTTTGCCTTTTCCCCTTGTTGCCTCAATGTGTGCAAAGTAGCAAGGCAACTTTTCTTATCCTTTCCTTCAAACAATTTGATATCGTCTCCCACAGAATGAGCTGGCCAAAAACCAAGCACTCCATTTGCCTTTAACCAATTTTCTTTAATGATCAAATCCAACATGTCTTGTGCATCTGCGAATAACTTTTTTGCTTCACTGCCAACCACTTTATCCTCTAATATTTGTGGATAGCGACCTGCCAATTCCCAGGTGCTGAAAAAGGGTGTCCAGTCAATGTATTTTCTCAAATCCGATATTGGGAAATCAATTAACTCTTTGGTTCCTAAAAAGGATGGTTCCCTAGTGGCTTTTGTTTCAGATAAATTTTGAGAATCTATTTGCCCTTGCATCCTCGATACTCAACATCTTTTTATAGGCGCGCTTAGCCTCGTGTTGCTCCCTCATTTTTTGGTAGAGGTCTTTTGTTTCTTGAATGAATTTTTCTCTTTGGCCTTCTACTTTAGTCAATAAACTTCCTGCAACAGGAACACTTCGTAGAAGCATCTAAGACATGAACTACCGGGTAAATCGATATTGCGGGGCAATCTTTAACCGCAGTATGAGCTTTTGAAGTTGTTGCCCCTCCAATTAATAGAGGCACCTTAAAATTCCTGGCGTTTCCATTTCACTGGCCACATGTACCATTTCGTCTAAAGGATGGAGTGATTAAGCCACTTAATCCAATCATATCCACATCCTAGTCTCAATGTGCCTTCTTTTAGAATCTTTTCTGTGCAGGAACCATAACTCCCATATCAATTACCTCATAATTATTACAAGCTAACACTACACCCACAATGTTTTTCCCTATATCGTGAACATCTCCTTTTACGGTTGCCAATAAAATCTTTCCAGCATTTTTTGCTTTGTCTGCCAGACCTTTTCTTTTCTTCTTCTATGTAAGGCAATAAATAGTGCTACTGCTTTTTTCATAACTCGTGCACTTTTTACAACCTGAGGTAAGGAACATTTTTCCAGAACCAAACAAATCTCCAACTACATTCATCCCATCCATTAATGGCCCTTCAATTACCTCCAGATGGCTTTGTCATACAATTGTAACCTTGCCTCTTCAGTATCGCTTCTAAAATAAATGCTCAGTAATTCCTTTTACTAAGGCATGGCTTAATCGTATCCTTGAACAGGCATTATTTCTCCAGGCATCGTCCTTCTACTTGCTTACTTTACCAGAGGCTATTACAGTTTCTGCAAAATCGGTCAACCTTTCTGTTGCATCTGGCCTGCGGTTTAATAATACATCTTCAACGTGTTCTAACAAGTCCTTTGGAATATCATCATAAACCTCAATCATTCCTGCATTTACAATTCCCATATCCAAGACCATTTTTAATGGCGTGAAATAAGAAATGCAGAATTCATGGCTTCTCGAACTGTATTATTTCCTCTGATATGAAAAAGAAACATTACTAACTCCTCCACTGACCAAGAGCTCCGGGGAGATTATCCTTAATCCATTTTGTAGCTTTAATGAAATCTACTGCATAATTATTATGTTCATCAATACCTGTGCCTACAGTAAGTATGTTTGGGTCGAAAATAATGTCTGTAGGTGAAAACTTTACTTTCTCAGTAAGAATTCGATAGGCCCTTTCACAAATTTCTATTCTTCTTTCAAAATTATCAGCCTGTCCAGTTTCGTCAAATGCCATCACAATTACGGCAGCCCCGTAATTTCTTACCAATCTGGCATGTTTAATGAACTGTTCTTCTCCCTCCTTAAGGCTAATACTATTGACTATACTTTTCCCTTGAACGCATTTCAATCCAGCTTCAATTACCGACCACTTAGATGAATCTATCATGATAGGAACTTTAGAAATGTCTGGTTCAGATGCGATCAAATTAAGAAATGTAGTCATGGCTTCAGCTGAATCCAACATGCCTTCGTCCATGTTGACATCAATTATTTGGGCACCACCCTCTACTTGTTGAAGCGCTACACTAAGGGCTTCCTCATAATTGCCTTCTTTTATCAGTCGCTTAAATTTTAAAGAACCTGTTACATTGGTTCGTTCCCCAACATTCACAAAATTGCTTTCTTCAAAAATTGTTAAAGGTTCTAGTCCGCTGTATCTTGGCAATTGGGGCACTGCTTTTAATGGGCGAGGTGTTGATCTTTCAGCAATTTCACTAATTCTTTTGATGTGATCTGGAGTAGTTCCACAGCAACCTCCAACTATATTGATGAATCCACTTTCAATGAAATCTTGAATGAATCCGCCCATCTGATTAGCAGTTTGATCGTATTCCCCAAATGCATTGGGCAATCCTGCATTAGGATGTGCGCTGACAAAAAAATTGGTTTTTTTTAGCAATCAATTCTAGGTATGGTCGCATCTCTTCGGCACCAAGTGCGCAGTTAAATCCAACACTTAAAAGTGGAAGATGGCTAATAGAGATTAGGAATGCTTCAGCAGTTTGCCCAGATAATGTTCTTCCACTTGCATCGGTAATTGTGCCTGAAACCATGATAGGAATCTCAATCCCACTGTCTTCAAAATAACTAGCAATTGCGAATAAGGCGGCCTTTGCATTTAAGGTATCAAATACCGTTTCCACTAATAGTAAATCGGCTCCACCCTCAACTAAACCTTTGGTTTGCTCATAGTAGGCATCCCTTCAATTCATCAAAACTTGTGTTTCTAAAATCTGGGCGATTAACATCTGGAGAAAGCGAGGCTGTTCTATTTGTAGGGCCGATAGAACCCGCTACAAATCTTGGCTTATTTGGGTTCTGAGCATTGAATTCTTGTGCTACTTCTTTAGCAATTTTGGCTGATTCAAAATTTAACTCAAAGGCCAAATCTTCTAAAGCATAGTCAGCTTGAGCAATGGTAGTAGAGGAAAAGGTGTTGGTTTCTACAATATCAGAACCAGCATTGAAGTAATCTCTATGGATGTCTTTAATGATTTCTGGTTGGGTAATTGACAATAAATCATTGTTCCCCTTAAGTGGGTGTGAATGATCTTTAAAGCGGTCGGCTCTAAAATCTTCTTCTTCCAATTTATGTCTTTGTATCATGGTACCCATTGCACCATCTAAAACCAAGACTCTACTTTTTAATATCTCTCTAATATCCATACCTAATAAAAAAAACCCTCAGACAAAGTCAAAAGGGCTAATGTAACTTCTGTTTATCTTCATTCGCAATGCGAACCAGGAATTGGCACCTCCGTCATCTGACCGGTTGCCAAGGCTTCAAAGGGCCTGTCCCTCCACCTTTCTTGATAAAAATTAATAAGAACTATTCTACGTTGGTCTTAACGTAGTGTTTATACATAAAGTATCCAACCACACCTAATAAAAGGTAAGGAACAAACATGATGTAAATTATTCCATCATTAATTCCCCTTCCAACTGCTTCTTCTCCATTCTGCATGTTTGTTTCCAATACTGCTTTGCACATAGAGCATTGGGCATCTAAATCCAAAACTGATAAAAGCATTAATAAACCAAATACAAAAAAAGCAAGCACTTTATTATTCACAGGACAAAACTAAGAAGCAAAACAATGGATTCCAACTAATAGTAGGGCGAGATCATTAGGTATACGATTACACCTGTAAGCGTAACATACAACCACAATGGCAATGTAATTCTAGCAATCTTTTTATGCCGATCGAACTGGCTGCTGAGAGCTCGGTTGAAGCTAATTAATACAAGCGGCACAATGAGCATGGCCAATAATATGTGGCTAAGCAAAACAAAATAATAAATGCCTTTTAATATTCCTTCTCCTCCAAATGAGGTGGAGGGGTGCTAATGAATGATAACTGACATAAGACAACAAGAACAATACAGATAATCCTAGCGCAGAAAGCATCAAGCCTTTATGCACCTCTTTTTTCCCTTTACGAATGGCCAGAAATGCCAATACTAGCAAAATGCTTGTAGTACCATTAAGGAAGGCATTTAGCTTGGGTAACAAATAAACTTGATCTCCAACAGTATCACTTTTTGGAAGAAAATACAGCAAAGCAACCAATGCAGGAATTACTATTGAAAGGAGAATGATAATAAAATTTCTTCCTTTGGTCATTCTTATTCTTTTAAAGAAACGAATTCTTCTTTCATTAATATTTCTATGGCATCCATGAGGTCATTCACCTCACTTGTACTTGTTCCGTCAAAATACCCTCTAATCCTTTGCTTTTTATCAATAAGAATTAGAAATTGAGAATGCAAGAAGCCTCCTGGGGCAATTTCATCGGGAAGGGCATTAACAAAGTAGCCTTTAAATGCTTGATCGTATAAGGCCTCTTTATCGCCAGTTACAAAATCCCAAATGGAATCCATTGCATGCACTTTGGTAGCATATTCTCTCAAAACATGAACCGAATCATGTTCTGGATTAACAGTATGTGACAATAATGCAAAATCTTTTCTATCGTGGAAATGATCTTGAAGCACTAGCATGTGAGTAGCCATTTTTGGGCAAATGCTAGGGCAAGTCGCAAAAAAGTAATCTGCTACTACAATCTTATCTTGGAATTTATCTTGACTAATCGTTTCGCCATTTTGGTTGATGAAAGAAAAATCTGGTATTCGGTGATACAAGGTATCTCCATTTGCATCTAAAGTTTTTGGACCATAGATGGATAATTTCCTGAAATTGTTATCTCCCGTATGAAGAAATAGGTATAAAAAAGAAGGTAGTAACAGGATGGATACCAAAATTACTACCTTCTTAAATTTATGTTGATTCATGCTTTACATTAGTTGGTCAACGTCATGAATATAGACCGCCTCTGCTAAGAACATATAGATAGCATAAATGATCAATACGATATAGGGAACAGCTATGGCATACATGAAATTCTTATATTCATGTTTTAAGTGCATGTAGTAGGCAACAATGTAATAGGCTTTTACTAGTGTAAGAATGATAAAGGTCCATTTTACAAATGGCCATGCAAGGCCAAGATCTTTCCAAGTAAGCCCAAGGCTTACTTCAATACCAGTAACTGCAAGTAAAACCCAAAAGATTAACCATATGGTTTTACGCATTTTTTTTCCTTCCTCTTCGGAATGGTGATTAACGTACTCTGCTGTTCTATCAAAATCAGACATGATTTCTATTTTTAGAATTAAACCAAATAAAAGAAGGTAAATACAAATACCCAAACAAGATCTACAAAGTGCCAGTATAGACCTACTTTCTCAACCATTTCATAATGACCTCTTTTCTCATAAGTACCTTGTAATACATTTACAAAGACAATAAAATTCAACACCACCCCAGAGAAAACGTGAGTTCCGTGAAAGCCCGTTATGAAAAAGAAAAAGTCTGCAAAAAGTGGAACACCATACTCATTAACTGTAAGGTTTGCTCCGTGCACATGTGTGGCCGATTCTAATGCGGCCGTCATTTCTGCACCAGTTAATTCTATGCCTCCTGGGAGTTTTAGTGCCGACATGGCCTCATTAGCCCAATGCGCTATTGTTCCATCTGCTAATTGAAAAGCGCCTGCTTCAGTTCCATGTATAAAGTGATACCATTCCCAAGCCTGAGAACCAACAAAAATTAATCCTCCAACAATGGTAAGTGCCATCCAAAGAATAACTCCTTTTCTGTTCATTCTGTGCCCAGATTCAACTGCCAAAACCATAGTAACCGAACTCATAATTAATATGAAGGTCATTAATGCTACGTACAGTAATGGATGATCACCGTGTAGGAAAGGAAAATGAGTAAAAACCTCTTCAGCTTTTGGCCAAACCTCCTCAAATCTGTGACGCATGAATCCATAAGAAATCAGCAATCCAGAGAAGGTAAATGCATCAGAAATTAAGAAAAACCACATCATGATTTTTCCATAGCTTACCCCAAAAGGTGAGCTTCCACCCGACCATAAGGTTTTTCTATCAATTGAAGGAGATGTTCCAGACATGCTGTTTTGTTTAGATAATCATGTTAAAAAATAGGTACAAATAAATCCACATTGCACCTAAAAAGTGCCAGTAGATTGAACACACTTGCAAACCTAATAAATTTTTTGAGTTGTATTGCCCTTTATAGGCATTAAAAAGGACGACTAATAAAGCAATTATTCCACCCAACAAATGGGCAATATGAAGCCAGGTAATCACATAAAGAAATGAGCCAGAAGCATTGTGCTCTGCACCAGTAAAATACACGCCATTATCTACTAAAAATTGAAAACCACTAATTTGAAATAGCACAAAACCAATCCCTAAAATTAATGTTGCTAAAAGAAAAGGGAAAACCTTTGATAATTGATCTCTTTTGGCAACTACTTGAGCCAAAATCAAGGTAATGCTTGAAATTACAATTAGAATTGAACTCCATAAGAATTGGTCTGGCAATTCGAAATGCATCCAATTTCCATCTCCCTTTCTAACGATTACCGCACTGGTTAAACCTGCGAATAGCATAACTATGCTCACCATCCCAAACCACATAAGCGGTTTGGCAACTTTTTCCTTTTTGTAATCCTTAAATTCTTTTTCGCTTAGTGAGAATTGATCTGTCATGCTTAAATTTTATCCAATAGCCATGCTATTAAAATGATTGGAATGTATACAAATGAGGCAAACATTACGTTTAATGCCGCTTGGTCGGTCTTTTTTCTAAACAATTGAATGGAAGGCCACACCATTAATGAGCCAGCAAGTAATATAAATATTGCTGCAATTGGCCCAATAAAACCAAATGCCAATGGCAACAGGCTTACTAGCACCATAAACAATGAATACAATAATATTAAAAAGGCTGAGGATTGATCTTTTCCACCTTTAGAGGGAAGCAAGAAAAATCCCGCTCTTTTGTAGTCATCATCTGCCTTCCAAGCAATGGCCCAAAAGTGAGGAAATTGCCACATGAATTGTATTGCAAACAACAATCCTGGCTCTAAACCAAAGCTGCCTGTATAAGCTACCCAACCCAACATTGGTGGAATTGCACCAGGAAATGCTCCTACAAAAACAGCCCAAGGACTAATTCTTTTCATAGGCGTGTAAACAGCAACGTATAAAAACAAGGCTAGAACACCTAAGATACCTGAAAGGGCATTAATGGACAATAACAATACTATGCCTAGCACTCCTGCAATAGAGGCAATCCAATACCCTTCTTTTGTGCTCATTGTTCCAACTACTAATGGACGAGTTTTAGTTCGTTCCATTAATTTATCTAAGTCTTTTTCAATAATTTGATTGAATCCATTTGATGATCCTGTAATTAAGAATCCACCTAAACATAAAATCAATAAGCTCCACCATGATATGTAATCAGCAGCTATTGCGTAACCCAATAAAGCAGAAAAAACAACAAGACTAGCTAACCTCAATTTGAAAAATGCAGCATAGGCCTTCATTTTCGCTAAAAAAGGATTTTCAAGTCTTAATTCACTTTGATTTGTCATTTCCATTCAACTGAGTGGCAAATTGAGTCACAAAAGTACTGAAATTGGGAGGGATAGAATATGAAAACTTTAAAAATCAAAAGCCCGATTTCTTAAATTGGTTTGCAAACTCAAATAAATCATTTGCCTTGTTTCAGAGGCATTAGAAAAACTCTCATTCCTAAGGATTAGTCCAAGTTTTAAACTAGATAGCCATTGAAAATTCAATACATATTGACTAGAAAGATCAAGAGTTAATTTATTATTTCTCACTCCTTGTCCTATGTAGTTTTCATACTCTTTGGTTCTTGTTGTATTGGAAAATTGAACATTGTCGCCTAAGTTTTCTAAACCAGTACTTAAGCCCTTGGAGGCCCAATTCAATTTTAGGCTATAAAACTGTCTTTCACTTTGATAATCAAGATGAAAAACTAATTCTTCAAAATTTGATCCCAGTGGATGAGCCAAGGGCATATTATCATGTGCGTATGCCTGTGACGAGCTCGTATGGGCATAGGTAAACGGCCGAACAATATTGTATTCCAGTCGGCTCGACAAGCCTTCCATACCAAACAAATCAAAAGAACGAAGGCCTAATTGAATTCCATATTTATTGGCCCACCATCCAGATTCAATGTCTTTTTCTGGGTTTAAAGATTGACTAAGGTCAGCTCTTAACTCTGCTAGCAAAAATTCGTCTAATAAGCCTTGAATGTAAATTACATGTCGTTTAGGTAGGCTAATTTTTAAATTTGCACCTACAAGTACATTGTCTGAAGAACCAGTTGAAAATTCAATTGGACGATAAAAAATTACTGGATTTAAGTAATTAACATCAAAGCCTCTTTTATAGGTCCCTTCCTCGGTTTCCCATACCACAGTTTCAAAAAGCCCGAGACTAATCCATTTAGTGATTTTCCAATCTAAAAAGTGGGTGGCAGTGTATTTAATCTCAAAGTTGGAAGACTTCCCATTTGCCCCAAAGATATTTCTGTGCTGAGTAAATAAATTGGTGTATTGGAAATGCCAGAATTCAGTGCTTATTTTTAAATAAGGGTTAGCATTGGCATTGTTAGACAATAATAAGGACCGATATCCATCCCCAATAAAATTCCTACCATATCCAAATTCCATATTGATCCAGTCATTTGCTTGATAATTAATGAAGGAAGAAAAATATTGGGATGAAAAGAAATTTGAGCCTTGAGTTAAGTTCGTTCCTGGGCTAGTTTCGTTTTCTATTATCCAAGCTTTTTGATAGGACATGTATTGCTTATTCAGGTGAATGCCTGAAAGATTGATTCTCCATTTTTTACCCATAGAAGCATCCAATCGAAGACCTGCTCCAAAACCTAAGATTGGTGAGAACTCTTTGTTTTCGAGCCCTGTACTAATTTCAAATAATGGATTAAGTTTTAGCCATCTTAACCACTCATCTTGGCCTTTTGCTTGATGATGAATCAATGATTTGTTTTTTTTGACTAATCCACTATCCGAAAAGCTAGGTTTAAAACTTGTAAAAGTTTTCTCTTCGCGGTCGTAGAAGCTTTTCTCAAATTGATAATTGAAGGAATTGTTCACCCTTGGGTTAATCTGGCTGAATCCAGAAAAAGCGTAAAAAACAATGGCAAATAGGAGTGCTATCCTCATTCTTCACTCTTTTCTTGGTCCTTTATTGGGAAAAGAAATAGCCCCCCCATAAGAATAAGAACAATGCTAATGAGAATGATGAATGAAATGCTTGCATTGGTATTTTTTAACCAGACAGAACTTGCAATCAATAAAACATTAAAGACATAAATAACCCCAACCGTTTTGGAGTGGCTAAGACCAAGTCGAATAAGTCGATGGTGAATGTGATTGCTATCCGCCTGAAATGGTGAAGTACCCTTAAGCATTCGATAGATAAAAATTCTGAAAGTGTCTAAAAGAGGATAAGACAAGACAGCCATTGCGAATATTGGTCTAGAAATCCATTGCAATTCTAATGGAGTAACTTCTGGTTGATTTTCAATAACCCGAATGGCCAATACACAAACGATAAGGCCAACAGTTAGAGACCCAGAGTCACCCATAAAAATGTTTGCAGGATGAAAATTAAATCGCAAAAATCCCAACAAGGCTCCCGCCAAAGAGAAAGCAATAATGGCGTCAACCATTGAGTCTAAAATCAAGAACCAAATTCCAAAAGAAATGGCAGCAATACATCCTACTCCTCCTGCCAAGCCATCCACTCCATCAATTAAATTAAACGCATTGATCACTACCACGTAAGTGAAAATCGATAATGAAATGCTTGCCCAATCTGGAAGTTCTCTTATTTCAAAAATCCCGTACAAACTAGTAATCTTAATCTCGGCCATAAGCACCATAATGAATGCCACCAATAAATGTCCAATTAACTTTTTAACCGGGGCGGTTCCAATGATGTCATCCTTAATGCCAATGAAAAATAACACCAGAATACTTGGAACTAGAAATTTAATGTAACCGATATCAACAGAAGGGTAACAGATGAAAAACGCAAACAAAGTTCCTGCAAAAATCATGATTCCACCCATTGACGGAACGGCTTCTTGATGCAACTTTCTTTGCTCACCTGGTTCGTCAAACAGGTTTTTTATTTCGGCAACCTTAATAAAGGAAGGAGTTGCAAATAATACTATAAAAAAAGAAATAAGAATCGCTGCTGCAATTGCCATATCATCTAGGTTTGGTGCAAATATAATTGATTAGTAGTTAAGGTAGATGTTCTGCAAGTTAGTACTTAGTCCAAAATAAACCATGTTTAATTTATTGCTCGCATGTTCTTCAATACGATACCTGATTCCAGCATGAAAAGATAGTTGGGAACTTGTATTTATTATATAAGACTGACGAAATTCAGCATATTGAATCTTGCCTGTTTTATAACTTATCTGATTTCCTTGAATTAAGCTCACCCATCTTTTCTTATGAATCAATGCTCTAAGTAGGAATTCTTCTCCTCCTTGTTGGACAGGGCTCCCAAGAGACTCATTGTAGTGACTAAACTGGTTTTGAAAATCTAAAACAGTACTGGAATTGTATTCTGCACTAAATTTTAATGGTAATTTCTTCAACCAAACATTTAATCCCGCCTGAAAGCCCCTAGATTTAAAACTTACCCCATCCATTGCAATTTGAGTATACAATTGAGCATATTTTAACACTTGATATTGGGCATTAAATCCCAATAGAGAATTCCCTTTCTGTTCTTCTCCTTCCAAAATTGTATTTAAAAAAGCGAGAGGCAAATAATAATTTATTGGCATTTGCCTTCTTCCTGAAGTATCCAAACTTGTCCACATTAGCCCTTCAAAAATTCCGATGTTGAGCTTTTTAGTAGGAGCAAAGTCCAAGAAATGGAAACTTCCCTGTTTTCTTCTAAAAAGGCCCTCAGTTAATGCATTGTTCTGCAATCGTTCAATTTCTTGAAAATAGGTATACAAGTTTTGATAATTTAATTTACCATCGAACCAATTGGAATTTAATCTAAGATATGGGTAATTAAATGCTAAATCTGAAAGCAGATGAGACCGCATTCCATAACCGACAAAATGTTTTCCATGGCCAAATTGGATATTGAATCGCTCATTGGGTGAATAACTAATATTGGAAGATGCCATTGCGAAATCAAAACCATCATCATTGAATTGCTTGATTCTACCTTGACCATATGCCACTCTATTTATTCGCGTTCTTCGGTGAAGATAATTTGGAAGCACCACTTGGTTTTCTCTAAATGTAGAGGAAACGGCAATCTTGGATCCCAAGTTCAATCGCAGCATAAATCCACGAACATTTTTGTAAAGCGAAACGTCTTCTCTAGCATCTTGGCTTAAGTTTTTACCAAACTCAAAATCAACAACTGGATCTATGGATAAGTAAATCGAATTGGAATCGTATTGTATCCAATGCTCATCAAAGCTTTTTCTCGCAAACCAAGATTTTCTATCACTATTGGTAAATTTCAACAAGGGCCCTTGATATTTTACTCTACTCGACAATAATGGAAGAAATCCTAAATGTTGAACTGTTTCAGTATCCGAGTGTATGAAAATATCTTGAGGAACTTGATAAATCGAATTAAGTGGGAGGTTTTGCGGACTACTCAATTCTTGCGAAAATGATTTTTTTGTCAACATTTGCATAAGCAAAAGCATACAAATGCCAATGAAAGGAAGTGATTTACTCCATTTCAAAATCCATGTTTTTTACTTCTTCGTAAACTGATTCTATGCCTTGTCTTAACTCAATTTTATGCTTCCAACCAATGGCGTGCAATTTTGAGACATCCATTAATTTTCTTGGTGTTCCGTCAGGTTTTGAAGAATCGAAAACTAAATCCCCAGTATAGTTCACTACCTCTTTAATCATCAGGGCTAGATCCTTGATGGAAATGTCTTCGCCAGCACCAATGTTGAACCAATCTTCCCCATCATAATCCTCCATAAGAGTGAAACAGGCATCTGCCAAATCATCAACATGCAAGAACTCTCTTTTCGGACTGCCAGACCCCCATATTTCAACCTTTTCATGGCCTTTTACTTTTGCAACATGAAATTTTCTTAGCAAGGCTGGAAGAACATGAGAATTGTTTAAATCATAATTGTCATTCGGGCCAAACAAATTAGTTGGCATGGCAGAAATGAAATTACACCCATACTGCTTCCTATAATTTTCACATAGTTTTATTCCTGCAATCTTTGCAATTGCATACGGTTCATTGGTGTACTCCAATTCATCAGTAAGCAGGTATTCTTCCTTAAGTGGCTGAGGAGCCATTTTAGGGTAAATACAAGAGGAACCTAGAAACAGCAATTTTTTCACATTGCTTTTATAAGCTGCATGAATAATGTTGGCCTCTATCATCAAATTATCATACAAGAAATCTGCACGATAAACATTATTTGCATGAATGCCCCCAACTTTAGCAGCAGCTAAAAAGACATATTCTGGTTTTTCAAGCTCGAAAAACTCGTTTACAGCTTGTTGATTTCTAAGGTCTAGTTCTGATGAACTTCTTAGTAGAAAATTACTAAAGCCTTGATTTTTTAAGTTTCTAACAATTGCAGAACCAACCATCCCTCGATGACCTGCAACGTATATTTTAGCCGA
This sequence comes from Vicingaceae bacterium, assembly GCA_965218715.1. Classification (GTDB taxonomy): domain Bacteria; phylum Bacteroidota; class Bacteroidia; order Flavobacteriales_E; family Vicingaceae; genus CBDCLY01. The sequence continues at coordinate 119,471 of CBDCLY010000033.1, read as the reverse complement.
CCTATTCATGGAAATCATAAACTTTATGGCCACCTTCCATCAGGTATTTGTCTCTTTTAAATAATGCCAGGTCAGATCTAACCATGTCTTTAACCAAATCATCAACAGTAAATCCTGGCTCCCATCCCAATTCGTTTTTTGCCTTAGTTGCATCCCCAACTAATAGGTCAACTTCTGTTGGTCTAAAATATTTTGGATCAACTCGAACAATAACATTACCATTCGCTTTATTTTTTCCAATTTCATCTACGCCAGTCCCAGACCATTCAATATCAATGTTTAATTCTTTGAATGCCTTTGAGACAAACTCTCTTACTTCAATTGTTTCACCTGTGGCTAAAACAAAATCATCTGCTTTTTCTTGCTGCAACATTCTCCACATGCCTTCTACGTAATCTTTAGCATGACCCCAATCTCTTTTCGCATCTAGATTTCCTAAAAACATGGTGTCTTGCATTCCTAAACTAATTCTTGCTGCCGCTCTTGTAATTTTTCTTGTTACAAAAGTTTCACCTCTTAATGGGCTTTCATGATTAAAAAGAATTCCATTACAAGCGTACATATCGTAGGCTTCGCGGTAATTTTTTACAATCCAGAATCCATACAATTTAGCGACACCGTATGGGCTTCTTGGATAAAATGGAGTAGTTTCAGTCTGAGGAACTTCCTGAACTTTTCCATATAACTCTGAAGTAGATGCTTGGTAAAATCTAGTTTTTTCACTTAAACCCAAAACACGAATTGCCTCAAGTATTCTTAAGGTACCAACAGCATCTGAATTTGCTGTATACTCTGGTGTTTCAAAAGAAACTTTCACATGAGACTGGGCAGCTAAATTGTAAATTTCGTCTGGTTGAACTTCTTGAATTATTCTTGTCAAATTCGAGGAATCGGTTAAATCACCAAAATGCAATTTGAATTTAACATCCTTTTCATGTGGATCTTGGTACAAATGATCAATCCGATCGGTGTTGAATAAAGAACTTCTTCTTTTAATTCCATGCACCTCATATCCTTTACTAAGTAATAGCTCTGACAGGTAAGCACCATCTTGTCCGGTAACTCCTGTAACTAATGCAACTTTTTTCATTTCCTCAAATATTAGATTACAATATTAACCTTTTCAGGCTGTGACTAAAAACCAGTCATTCAATAAATTTTCACGGTTGTATCTCATTATCTCTTTACTTTTCCAATTGATCACTTTTCCTCCAGCGGCTTGCACGATTGACTGACCTGCTGCTGTATCCCACTCCATTGTTGGCGCAAATCGTGGATAATCATCTGCCAAACCTTCTGCAACCATGCATAGTTTAAGAGAACTGCCAACGGAAATCATTTCAACTTCTCCAATTTCTTCCCTTTTCTTGGCCACATATGCTTCTGTTTCTTCAGACATGTGAGACCGGCTACCAACAATGGTATAAGGTCGGTCTATTTTCTTAGGAATCTGAAATTCATCTGCCATTAATGTGGCTTCATTTTTAGCGCTAATTTTTGAGTAGTCATCAATTTTAAAGGCACCTAAACCTCTTGCACCAATGTACATTTGGTCTTTAACTGGAACATAAATAACCCCGAGAATTGGTTGATTCTCTTCAATAAGGGCAATATTTACTGTAAACTCTCCATTCCTTTTGATGAATTCTTTAGTGCCATCTAGAGGGTCTACTATCCAAAGTGTTGCCCAATCCTTTCTTTCTTCAAATTCGATTGCTTTTCCTTCTTCACTAAGTATTGGAAAAGGTGTTTTCTCTAAACCAGCTTGAATGGCCAGGTGAGACTGTCGGTCTGCTTCGGTAAGTGGAGATTTATCATCCTTATGCTCAACGGCAAATTCCGAATCATAAACTTCTAATATTTTCACCCCGGCCTGCTCAGCAATCTCAGAAACTTCTATTAAGTACTTTTTTAATGTATTCGAATCCATGCTTATAAATTGTAGTAATAATATAAAATAATAGAACTGCCTATCATGTACATCAGTGTTAGTGGCCAACCAATTTTAAAATAGTCTTTAAAGGAATAACCACCCGGTCCATAAACCATTAAATTAGTTTGGTATCCAATAGGAGTAATAAAGTTTGCGGCTGCTCCAAATGAAACAATTAATATAAATGGGATCGGGTTTAGCCCAAGTTCCATGGCTAGGGAAACTGAAATGGGGAATAATATCGCTACAGATGCTTTATTAGTGATGTAAGCGGCAAGTATGTTAGTGACTAAGAATATTAACATTAAGAACCCTAATGAGCCTATATATGGATTTAAGATTAAAAATAATTCTGCAAGATATTCAGAAGCACCGCTATTTATCATTGCTTTTCCAAAGGCCAATCCAAAAGCAATTAAAACAATTAAATCAAAATCCAAGCCCTTTCTAATTTCGTTCAATGGCACTATTTTCATCAATATTGCAATCAATAAAACAGCTCCTAACCCGCTTAATAAAGGAATAATTCCTAAGGCAGCTAAACCAATTGCCAAGAGCAATGAAGTAAATACGATACTCACTTTACCAACATTAATGTTCTTCGGCTTTTCGGTATGAGTTAAAATATAAAACGCCTGATTAGATTTAGTTCTAGTCAGAAAGTCTCTTCCAGAAAAAACAAGTAGAATATCACCCGCTTTAAGGGTAATGTCACCTATCTTTCCTGATAAGCGTTCTCCGTTCCGGTGCACTGCAACTATTGCTGCATCAAATCTTGCGCGAAAATCAGTTTCTTTAACTAATTTGCCTGTTAAAGATGAATTAAAAGAAATGGCCACTTCGTTTATGCTTGCATGGTCGTCCAACATCCTTTCTACCACTTTGGGAAGGGTAAGACCTAATGAAGAATTTTTGAATTCCTCTATAGAACTTGGATCACCAGCAAAAATCAAAACATCACCATCTTGAAGAATTTCCTCTGGATTAACTGGTGATATGCCTCCATTTAATCTGACAATCTCTACCAAGTACACTCCAATTAAACTTCTTAAGCCTACATCCTCAACTGATTTCCCGATCAATTTAGATGAACTTTTTATTTGGGTTTCTACCAAATATTCTCTTGAAAAGCCTTGTTCTTCATTCTCGTAAACATTAGAACTTGGGAGCAATCGGTTTCCAAACAACAACAAATAGACGATTCCAATTACAAGCATTGGCAGGCCAACAATTGTGAAATCAAAAATTGATAATGGCTCAAAACCTGCATTAACTGCCATACCATCAACAATTAAGTTAGTGCTTGTGCCAATAAGTGTAACGCAACCCCCCAATATTGCAGCATAGGAAAGGGGAATTAACAATTTTGATGCTGAAACTCCATTTTGTTTAGACCACTTACTTACATACGGCATCATCATAGCCACCAATGGGGTATTATTGAAAAAAGCAGAAAAGCCAGCTACCACAGACATCATGATGAATTGAAATGAAAAACTCGACTTCTTCTCTCCAAAGAAAAAATTGAAAACAACATGTATAACTGATGATTTTTTAAAAATATCGCTAATGATTAATAACAATATAATTACAGCTAATTGTTCGTTGGCAAATCCGCTGAGCGCCTCCTCTGAATCTAAAATCCCAGTAAAAACTAAAAATAGGATTGCTATAAAGAATACCACAGTAGGTTTAAACCATTCTAGATACAAAGCTGCTAGAAGGAATAAAATTGAAGAAAAGATGATAATTATTTCAGCCGTCAATTTTTTGCTTTAATAACCTGGTTTTGATCCACCAATTTGTTCAATAGGATGCCAAGTAGTTTTCACTTCAGAGAAATCAGATATACGGTAAGGACTGTGTCCTTGTTTCTCTTTCCACCAAATGTTTCTCTTTAGGTTATGTATTGAATTTTCTTGGATTAGTTTCCAAGAATTTTGATTTTCCCCTGAGTACAAAATAGCATTCACATCCATATGCGAAGATAGATGAGGTAGCATTTCATCTTTTTTCCCTGTCAGAATATTAATTACACCAGCTGGAACATCTGAATTCTGAGTTAATTCTGCAAAAGTGTAAGCACTTAAGGGGTGATTTTCTGGAGCTAGAATCAAAATTGAATTACCCGCTATTAGTGTGCAAAGCACACCATGAATTAGGTCATAAAATGAAGAATTTGCATCATGTACTGCCCCAACAATCCCCATTGACTCAAGAATTGAGAAGTTAAAATGCGCACTTGAAACAGGATTCACGCTACTAAAAATTTGTTGGTACTTATCGCTCCAACCAGCGTAATGAACCATTAAGTCAATGCATTCCTCTATTTGAAGGATGCATTTGGATTTAGTTTGACCAGTTTCCAGAAGCAACATATTAGCAAACTGGTCCTTCATGGCTTCCATATTTTCTGCCATCCTGTAAATGATTTGCCCTCGGTTGTAGGCTGTGCGGCCAGCCCAAGAATCTTGCGCTTTTCTTGCAGCAACCACTGCATTTCGAACGTCTTTTCTAGACGATAAACAAATGTTACCAATCGGAGACCCCTTTGGGTTTTTTGGCACATAATACCTCCCAGATTCTGTTCGTGGAAACTTACCACCAATGAAAATTTTGTAGGTTTTCATTACTTCTAATCGATTTCCCATATTAATCTTCAAATTTTAAATAAGCAGCTAAGCCGTGTAGGCCGCCTTCTCTTCCAAATCCACTTTCTTTATATCCTCCAAACGGTGAGCTAGGATCAAATTTATTATAAGTATTGGCCCAAACAACTCCTGCTTTCAATTGACTACTCAAATTAAAAGCCTTAGACCCCTTGTCAGTCCAAACTCCAGCAGAAAGACCGTATGGCGTGTTGTTTGCCTTCTCAATTACCTCATCCACCGTTCTAAAAGTTTGAATGGCCAAAACAGGTCCAAAAATTTCTTCTTTTGCAATGCGGCTTGATTGAGCAACATTCATGAACAAGCTAGGAGGAACAAAAAATCCTTTTTTAGGCAGAGAACATTTTGGTTGGTACAATTCCAATCCTTCATCCACACCAATTTTTAGATAATCTTTGATTGTTTTTAGTTGCTCTTTAGAATTAATGGCACCGATATCGGTGTTTTTATCTAAGGGATCACCTATCAATAGGGTTTCCAGTCTCAACTTTAATTTTTTTGTAAAAATTTCCGCAATTGATTCTTGAACAAATAGCCTTGACCCCGCGCAACAAACGTGTCCTTGGTTGAAAAATATTCCATTAATCACTCCCTCAATTGCTTGCTCCATTGGAGCATCATCGAAAATAATATTGGCTGCTTTTCCGCCTAATTCTAGGGTTGCTTTTTTATTGGTCCCAGAAATGCTTTTCTGAATAATCTTTCCAACTTGAGTAGATCCAGTAAAGGCAATTTTATTTATATCTGGATGATTGACAATGGCTTCACCGGTTTTTCCAGCCCCGGTTATTATGTTTACTACTCCTTTTGGTAAGCCTGCGTCTTGGATCAATTCAGCCAATTTTAATGCCGTTAAGGATGTTGTTTCTGCTGGCTTTAATACTACACAATTGCCTGTTGCTAGGGCCGGCGCAATTTTCCAAGCTGCCATTAATAATGGAAAGTTCCAAGGAATTATTTGTCCGGCTACTCCCAAGGCATTAGGCTTTCTCATTGGAAAAGCATACTCCAACTTATCTGCCCAACCAGCATAATAAAAGAAATGAGCAGCAGCTAAAGGAATATCAATGTCTCTTGATTCTCGAATTGGTTTACCTCCATCTAAGGACTCTATTACGGCAAACTCTCTTGCCCTTTCTTGCATTAATCTTGCAATTCTAAACAAGTATTTTCCACGTTCTTTTCCTCCTATTTTTTGCCAAGAAGGAAAAGCCTTATTTGCTGCCTTTACAGCAGCATCTACATCCGACTTTCCTGCATCAGCAATCTCGGCCAAAATGGTTTCATTTGAAGGATTAATGCTTTTAAAATACTTTTTAGTTTTAGGTGCAACGAATTCTCCATTGATGAATAAGTTGTACCTCTCTTTTAGATCTATATGATCTGTACTTTCTGGAGCTGGCGCATAATTCCAATCAGTATCAAATGCCAACGAAAAACTGTTTTGTTTCATGCTCATTAATCCTTAGTAAAATAATTGTCCGATTGATATATTCCTGTTTCTTGTTTGATAATTTGCTTTACCAAATCATTTGCTAAACTGCTTGCTCCGAACCTAAACCACTCATTGCTCAGCCAATCTGAGCCTAGTGTTTCTTTTAGCATCACCAAATAGTGAAGGGCCAGTTTTGCATTGGAAATCCCCCCAGCTGGCTTCATACCTACCATCTTTCCGGTGTTTAAATAATGATCTTTAATGGCTTCAAGCATAACCAAAGTAACTGGCATAGTTGCGGCAGGTGAAATTTTTCCAGTGGAGGTTTTAATAAAATCCGCCCCTGCATGAATGGCGATATCACTAGCAAGTCTAACATTATCAGCTGTTCCTAATTCTCCAGTTTCTAATATGACCTTTAATCTAGCCTTACCACAGGCCTCTTTGATGGTGGCAATTTCATCAAACACAAAGTTATAATCTCCCTGATGAAACCTTCCTCGTGAAATGACCATGTCTATCTCATTTGCCCCTTCTGATACGGCCATTTTCGTATCAGCAATTTTTACTGGAAGAGAAGACATTCCTGCTGGGAAAGCTGTTGCTACAGAAGCCACTTTAATTTTTGTTCCCTTTAGTTCATTTACAGCAACTTTAACCATGTTGGGATAAACGCAGACTGCAGCTACATTAGGCAAAGAATAACCCGGATGTATTATTTTAGCTTTACTGCAGAGCTGTTTCACTTTTCCAATGGTGTCTTTTCCCTCAAGCGTGGTAAGGTCAATCATATTAAGGGCCATTTTAAGGCCCATTAATTTAGCTTCCTTTTTAATGCTTCTAGTTTGAAAGCGGGCAGCTCTTTCTTGAATTCCTACCTGATCAACTTTAGGTCGATTTGACCAATCTAAATTGTTTTTTGTCAAAGTGTTCTTTTTTGCAAGTCCAAAGATAGAATTATTGCTTGAATCTATTGGGGACTTTGCTCAATCTATCCATTTATATAACCAATTCAATCAGCTTAAAATATTATCTTTGTCGCCCAAATGAAAAACGAAGGAAGAAATATATTCTCTGTTTTTGATGAATTGATTCAAAAAGATGAAAAAGAAGCTTTATTGAATCAGCGTGCAAAAGTACTTTGGCTAACTGGCCTAAGCGGTTCTGGAAAGACAACTATTGCCAAACAACTTGAACAAATTCTGCATGAGAAGGGACATTTAACGCAGTTGTTGGATGGAGACAACATTCGAACTGGGATTAATAAAAATTTGGGATTTTCAGAGGAAGATAGAACAGAAAACATCAGAAGAATTGCTGAAGTGTCGAAACTGTTTCTAGACTGTGGAATTATTACCATCAATTGCTTTGTTAGCCCAACAATTGCAATAAGAGATCTTGCAAAGAAAACAATTGGAGAGGATCACTTTTTGGAAATTTTTATCGACACCCCATTAGAGGTGTGCGAACAACGCGATGTAAAAGGCCTTTATAAGAAAGCTAGAGCTGGTGAGATAAAAGACTTTACAGGAATATCATCTCCTTTTGAGGAACCAAACAATCCTGATTTAACCATTACAACGGAAAATAAAGAAGTTCTTGAGTCTGCTCAAGAAATATTTGAATATTTGTTACCACACATTGAACGACAAGCATAATATGCAAACTTATAATTTAACCCATTTAAAGGAACTTGAATCAGAAGCCATTTTTGTGGTAAGGGAAGTTGCCTCACAATTCGAAAATCCTGTTTTATTGTTCTCTGGAGGAAAGGACTCGATTGTATGCGCTCACATTGCAAGAAAAGCATTTTACCCTGCGAAGATTCCTTTTTCATTAATGCATGTAGATACTGGTCATAACTTTCCAGAAACTATCGAATTTAGAGACAAATTCATTGGAAGTATAGGAGCGAACCTCATCATTGCTTCAGTACAAGATTCCATAAACCAAGGAAAAGTAACCGAAGAAAAAGGATACAATGCCAGTAGAAACGGATTGCAAACCGTGACCTTATTGGAAGGAATAGAGACCAATAAATTTGATGTAGCAATGGGCGGAGCTAGAAGAGATGAAGAAAAAGCCCGTGCTAAAGAGCGTTTCTTTTCACATAGAGATGAATTTGGCCAATGGGACCCAAAAAATCAGCGCCCAGAGCTTTGGAACATCTTTAACGGTTTCAAACACTTTGGAGAAAACTTTAGAGTTTTCCCAATTAGTAATTGGACAGAAATGGATGTTTGGCAATACATTCTTTCAGAAAACATCGAATTGCCATCTTTGTATTTCTCACACAAACGACAATGCTTTATTCGAGATGGTGTTGTGATGTCTGACAGTCCGTTTATTCCGAGAAGAGAAAATGAAGTATTGGAGGAAATGCAAGTTAGGTTTAGAACTATTGGTGACATGACCTGTACCGGTGCAGTGGAATCTGATGCTGATGATTTGACAAAAATTATTGAAGAAGTTGCCTCAACAAGAACAACAGAAAGAGGGACTAGATCAGATGATAAAAGATCTGAAGCGGCGATGGAAGATCGTAAGAAACAAGGCTACTTTTAATAGAAAGATAAAACAACATGAATAAAGACTCCTATTTAGATATGGAATTACTGCGCTTTTCAACTGCGGGAAGTGTAGACGATGGAAAAAGTACACTTATTGGAAGATTGTTATATGATTCAAAATCGATTTTTGAAGATCAATACGAGGCCATAGAACAAAGCAGCAAAAAGAAAGGTGAAGAACATGTTAATCTTGCTCACCTTACAGATGGATTACGCTCTGAAAGAGAACAAGGAATTACCATTGATGTTGCCTACCGTTATTTTGCTACACCAAAAAGGAAATTCATCATTGCCGACACCCCAGGTCATATTCAGTATACAAGAAATATGGTAACAGGTGCCTCTACATCTAATCTTTCCATCATTTTAATTGATGCAAGAAAAGGAATTATTGAGCAAACCCATAGACATACGTTTATTGCTTCTTTATTAGGGATTCCACACGTTGTTTTTTGCATCAACAAGATGGATCTAGTAGATTACGATGAAGCTACATTCTCTTCTATTAAAAAAGATGTAGAAGCCTTTTCATCTAAATTAAATGTAAAAGACATTCACTTTATTCCTATTAGCGCTTTAGTTGGCGACAATGTAGTGCACAAGTCTGAAAAAATGCCTTGGTACCAAGGTGGAACTTTGATGTATTTGTTGGAAAACATACACATTGGAAGCGACCACAATCATATTGATTGCAGGTTCCCGATACAAAATGTAATTCGGCCACAAACTACTGAATTTCACGACTATAGAGGTTACGCTGGAAGAATAGCAGGTGGAGTTTTCAAGCCTGGTGACAAAGTCACAGTTTTGCCTTCTGGGTTTAGTTCAAAGATTAAATCTATAGACACCTTTAATGGTCCAATTGAGGAAGCCTTCGCTCCTATGTCTGTTACCATGACATTAGAAGATGAGATTGACATTAGTCGTGGCGATATGATTGTTAGAGAAAACAATCAACCCAAAATGGAGCAAGATGTTGATTTAATGGTCTGTTGGTTAAACGAAAAGCCTCTTCAATTAAGAGGGAAATACGCAGTAAAACATACTTCTAATGATGCGAGGTGTATTGTTAAAGATGTTCGTTACCGAGTGAATATCGAAACCTTGCATAGAGATGAGGAAGAGAAAGAAATAAAGATGAATGACATTGCACGAATATCAATACGAACTACAAAGCCCTTATTTTTTGATAGCTACCGAAGAAACAGATCAACAGGAAGTTTGATTTTGATTGATGAAGCAACCAATGAAACTGTTGGTGCTGGGATGATAGTAGATTAGTTAGAAATTTTCTGGGTACTGCTCTTTTAATTTTTTATTTAGTCGCTTAATCATCAATTTAGAATCGTATACTTTCATTTCGTCTAGTTCGAATACTTTGTAAGCGATATTCTCCTCAACGTTGAGTAAAAAGTATTCAAAAACTATAAGTTCATCTTGGGTTTGTTCCTTTTTTAAGTGCTCATTTTCGTAGACCTGGCTAATCAAAACATATTTATAACCAGCCGGAATTAGATTTTTATAGGATTTTTTGGTTGCAAATGCATATTGAAATGGATATTCCAATGCTGCTACAACTAATTTTTTGTTAGACTCTTGTAAAACCTTATTGTGATTACTTTGTCGAAGGTGCAAGTAACGATCTGCTTTTTTCCCGTTCTTGTCTCCAGTTACTTTAACTTTATCATGCTTTAGGATGATTAATTTTTCCTTATCCAAATCATTTGGCAAACCATCCTTAAAACTTGTTTGTGCGGTGGCCTGATACGTGGCCAAAAGAAGTAATAGTATGCTTACCAGTCTCATGATTTTTTTCCCGAAGATAATTATTTTTTGTTGTTTACTCATGTGTAAAATTTTGAAGGACCTTCCTATAAGCACTAAACAATTTTGATTTTGAAACAAAGCCAACGTAACGTCCATTGTCGATAACAGGCAAATTCCATGCCCCACTATTATTGAACTTTTGCATAACTGAATCCATAGAATCTGTGGGAGAAACTGACTCTCCAAAATCACTCATTAATTCTTTTACTAAGGTTGAATCATAAGCTTCAGGGTCAAACATAATTTGCCTAATATCATCCAACAATACTACTCCCAAAAGCTCACCTTCATCTGCAATTACTGGGAAAATATTTCTTCGTGAATGTGAGACAGTTTTCACCAATTGCCTTAGGGAATCGTTGGGTTTAATGCATGAAAAATTAGTTTCAACTTCTGCTCTTAAGTTCATTAAAGTTAGTACAGCTTTATCTTTATTGTGTGTAATTAATTCTCCTCTTTTTGCAAGTTGAAGCGTATACAAGGAATGCGGATTAAAATACTTGGAAGTCAAAAATGAAATTGCTGAACAAATCATAAGCGGGATCACCAATTCGTATCCTCCAGTTATTTCAGCAATTAAGAAAAGGGCAGTAAGTGGGGCATGGAGTATTCCGGCCATAACGCCCCCCATCCCTACTAATGTAAAATTTCTTTCTGAAAGATTGAACCAACCCAAAAGGTTTACGGCTTTTGAAAAAGCAAAACCAAGAACGGCTCCAATAAACATACTTGGCGCGAAGACACCCCCTATTCCACCAGCCCCTATAGTAACAGCAGTTGCAATTGCCTTTACAACAACAACCAAGACCAAAAATCCAAGAATAGCCCATGTATAATCTGCATAAGAAACCAAAAGGCTTCCATTTAACAATTCGTTTTCTTGTCCATTTAACAATTGCTTAATGCTTCCAAATCCTTCTCCATATAAAGGGGGAAACAAAAAAATCAAAAGGCCTAAAATAACAGCCCCAATGCTTACCCGCAACAATTTTCCATTGATTCTCTCGAATTGATTCTCAACAAACCAATACACTTTACAAAAATAGACTGAGGCAATTCCTGTTAATGCTCCTAGCACTAGAATAAAAGGCAAATCTGAAAAAGAAAATTTATCAATGAGTTCAATGTTGAATAAAGTTTCATCACCCGAAATGAATGAGGAAGTTAATGCCGCAGAAACAGAAGCCATTAGCAGTGGAATTAGAGACGCTGCTGTTAAATCCAACATGATTACTTCCAATGCAAATACAATGGCTGCAATTGGGGCGTTAAAAATCCCAGACATTGCTCCCGCTGCTCCACATCCCAACATGAGTGTAGTTACCTTGTAGTTCATCCTTGATTTACGAGCAAGGTTAGAACCTATGGCACTACTTGCTCCTACGGTTGGTCCCTCCAGTCCAACAGAACCACCAAAACCTACGGTGATCATGCTGGTAAAAATGGATGCATAGGTAGCATGTTTTGGCATTCTAGATCGCTTTTTCCCAATTGCAAATAGTGTTGAGGGAATTCCGTGGCCAACTTTCTTTTTTATTCCGTATTTAATCAATAAATAACAAAGCAATATTCCTAAACCTGGTAAAAGGAAATACCAATAATTTTCATAGTTATTGGCTACATCCGAACCTAGTAAATATTGAAGGAGGTGAACCATGTTCTTTAAAAACACGGCAGCAAGCCCAGAAGCAAAACCAACCAATATGCTTAAAAAAATAATGAATTGGCGTTCATTCATGTGTTTATGACGCCAGATTAGTATCCTTCTTAGAATTAGGTCAAAAAAGTCATGGAGTAAATTCCATATTTTCTTTATTTGTTTACCCACTTTCATGAAGAACTTTTATCAAAAGGGACAGTGCTACTTTTTAGGTGTAAATCTCTTTGTGGGAAAGGTATAGAGACTTTGTTTTTTCTAAATTCTTGATCAATATCAAAACGTAAATTACTTTTAATATCTTCAACTTTCCAAACTTCTTCTGACCAGAAATGAAGCTCAAAATCTAAAGAAGAATCACCGAAATTTACAAATCGAACAACCGGTTTCATTCTTGTAGATATTTGATCAATTCTTTTTGCTGAATCCAATAGAATTTCTTCAACCAGTTTTGTATCAGAACCATAAGCAACACCAACATTCACATGAAACCGTGTAATCTTATTGCTATTGCTCCAGTTGATAACACGGTCGTTAATCAATTGAGAATTGGGAACAATCATAATGATTCCGTCTCGTGTCCTAACCTTTGAGGTTCTTAAATTAATGTGTTTAACAACTGCAACTGTTCCATTATCCATTTCAACCACATCTCCAATAATTACATCTCCTTCGAAAAGTAAAATGAGACCTGAAATAAAATCCCTAAATGCTTCTTGCAGCCCAAACCCTAAGCCAACAAATAAGGCTGAAGAGCTAATTATTAATGTTGTTGTATTGATTCCAATTGCTTCCAAGGCAAATACAAATCCTATAACATAGAGCAAGTATTTTCCAATTTGGGTTATTGCATGTTGTTTTCCTGACTTAACAGAGGAGTTGCCTTGAAATTTCCTTTTAATTAAGCGCTCCAAGCCTTTAACTAGAATTTTTATTCCAATTAGAATTACAATTATTGTAATGATATCGAACACACTTATAGAGTGCCCACCGGCTTCAATGATGTTGAATGCTAGAACATTTTGAACACCTTCCCAGATTTGATTTAAATTTTCCATTCTTATGGTAATATTATTCTTCCTAATTCATTGGCAAGAGCCTTTTTAGCAGAAAGTAATCTATCGATTTCTTTTAAGACTTTGGCATAATCCTCATCAGATCCCTTCAAAAGTTCTTGTCGCTCCTCTATCATTTCAATGATCTTATTCAAACGCCAAGAACAAATGCCTTTATGTGCTTTTTTTGCCAAAACATTGTCCTCTTGTATGGTTAAAATGTTGTGTTTTGCTTCCCAATTTGAACTTAAACTATATTTATCCATTAAAGATTCTATTACAAAGGCACTGATGCTTGTATCCTGATGGCTTACTAAATCTTGTTCCACAATACTTCCATTGCTAGCTAGCATTTCTTTAAGCAAACTGTACAAATTTTGTAGTTTCTCATCTGAAAACTGCAATCCATCGTTTTCAATCTCCTGGATTAAATAATTGGCTACTTGTACCTCGTTGTTCTCATCGCTTTCTTTATCCTGAGGGTTGAGTAAATTCAAGTCCATTTTGATGTTTCCAAATTTTATTAATGTTCTCAGAACATCTTTTTCTTGGTAAACCATTTGTTTAGGCAAGGCTTCTTGCCCATCTGGAACATTTGCATAAAACTCGTCTTCGGCACCAGGAGGTGGTGCACTTGGCGGTGGTGGAGATTCGTTCCTAATTTTTTTACTTAACCTATTCCTTCTAAGTTTGTTTAACTCACTAATTAAGGCCTCCTCGCCTATCTCTAATAATCGACTACATTCCTGAAGGTATACCGATCTTGCAATGGGGTCAGGAATTAATGAAATACTCCCTACAATTTCTTTGATTAGACTGGCTCTCTTAATAGGATCGTTGCCAGTTTCATTAATCAGTAACTGAGTTTTAAAGCGAATAAAATCTGTAGCATTTTCTTCCAAAAAATTTTGCAACTCACTACTACTATGATTTCTTGCGTAAGAATCTGGATCTTCTCCATCAGGAAAAGCCAAAACCCGAACATTTAATCCTTCTTCAAGAATCATATCTATTCCTCTAAATGCGGCTTTTATTCCAGCAGCATCTCCATCAAACAAAATGCTGATGTTCTCAGTAAATCGTTTAATGAGGCGAATTTGATCGGTAGTTAAGGAAGTACCAGAAGAGGCAACTACATTTTCCACCCCACTTTGATGGAATGAAATCACATCAGTATAACCTTCCACTAAATAGCAATTATTTAGCTCTACCATTTTACGTTTTGCATGATTTAAGCCATAGAGCACTTTGCTTTTATGGTAAATCTCTGACTCAGGTGAGTTTAAATATTTTGCTGTTTTTTTATCTGCTTTTAAAGTTCTTGCCCCAAAGCCAATTACTCTTCCTGAGTTATTTTGAATGGGAAAAATGACTCTACCTTTAAAGCGATCAAATTGTTTTTCCTCTTTTACAATACTTAGGCCTGCCTTTTCAAGAAACTCTAGTTTATATCCTTTACCTAAGGCTGCCTTGGTAAACGCTTCCCAGCTATCTGGGCTATAACCCAATAAGAATTTATTCAAACTCTCTTCTCTGAAACCACGCTCCTTAAAATAGCTCAAACCAATGGCCTTTCCTTCGTCAGTTTCTTTTAATTGCTTCTGAAAAAATTGGGAGGCAAACTCTGTAACTATAAACAAGCTTTCCTTCTCGTTTGCTGCCTGAATTTGCTCGGCGCTTAACTCTTCTTCCTCAATTTCAATGTTGTACTTTTTCGCAAGAAATTTTAATGCTTCAGGATAGGAAAAGTGTTCATGATCCATTAAAAAATTAACCGAACTCCCTGCTTTTCCACATCCAAAACATTTATAAATCCCTTTGCTTGGGGAAACTGTAAAAGAGGGAGTTTTTTCATTGTGAAAAGGACATAAGCCAAGCAAGTTTGCGCCTCTTTTTTTAAGATTCACATACTCCCCAACCACATCTACTACTTCAGCAGTATCAATGATTTGATCGACTGTTTCCTTTGGAATCAAATTGCTAATTTATTTACGAAAATACAAAACATCGGAATGTTGCCAATGCACTATTTCAATTCTAAACGAATGGAATCTTGAGCACTCAACATTTCATTTAAATCTATATTACTAACATAGGTTCCATCATCTTCCCACACTTCCCAAATGCCAATCTTAAGACCATTTTTGTATTGTCCTTTTAGTTTGATTTTACCATTTTCATAATAGACAAAAGCCATTCCTTGACGAACACCATGAAGAAATTTTCCTTCACTCCATTTTATGCCATTTTCGTAATAGTAAATCCATTTACCGTGGCGCTTTCCATTCACCAAATTTCCTTCAATTTTTTTCAAGCCATTTGGGTAATAATCAACATAATGTCCATTTTCCTCAGAAAACTTTTCTTGTTCTTGAGCCAAATTAGCATCTTGTTTTTCGGAATATTGACAAGCCAAAAAGCCTAGGCAAAGAAATAGTAGGATTTGTTTCATTATTTTTTTCTTTCTGTGGTGTACCAAACTAAATCATGTAAGGCTTTTCTAGCAGAATTATCAGGAAAGGATTGCAATTGTTCCATTGCGCTGTCTCTTAGTTGGTACATTTTTTCTTGAGCATATTTAATTCCACCAGCCTGTTCTACAAAGGAAACAACCTCCTTAACTTCTTGTTTAGAAATTTGCTTCTTTTTAATCAGTCTTAAAATTCTCTTCTTTTCACTTTTAGAGCATTGTGAAAGCGAAAAAATAAGGGGCAAGGTCATTTTCTTTTCCTTGATGTCTATCCCAGCTGGCTTTCCAATTCCATCTCCAGAACCATAATCAAAAAGGTCATCTTTAATTTGAAAACAAATGCCAACAGTTTCACCAAACAACCTTAATTGTTCAACTACCTCAGGAGTTTGTTTCGCTGAGGAAGCCCCTGTAGCACAACAAGAAGCGATTAATGTGGCTGTTTTTTTTGTTATGATATCAAAATAGACTTCCTCACTGATGTCTAGTTTTCTTGCTTTTTCTATTTGAAGCAATTCTCCCTCACTCATCAATTTTACAGACTGACTAACTATCCTTAATAACTCAAACTCTTCATTCTCTACAGAAAGAAGTAAGCCTCTGGAAAGAAGATAATCTCCAACTAAGACTGCAATTTTATTTTTCCATAGCGCATTGATGCTAAAAAACCCTCTTCTCTTATAGGCCTCGTCAACTACATCATCATGAACTAGAGTTGCGGTATGCAGTAACTCGATTAAAGATGCTGCATGGTAAGTTGATTTTTGAGTTTCTCCAAACAATTTAGCCGAAAGAAATACAAACATTGGTCGCATTTGCTTCCCTTTCCTCTTTACGATATAATGAGTGATTTTATCCAACAAAGGGACACTGCTTTTCATTGAATTTCTGAAATGCTTCTCAAAAGCTTTCATCTCCTCAATAATTGGCTCTTGAATCTGTTGAATGCTAATATTCATCACAGGTAAAATTACACTAAAGGGAGTTAACAGCTTTATTTTTATTGGCCAATTGACCGCAAGCCGCATCAATGTCTTTTCCCCTACTTCTTCTCACATTGACCACTAAATTACATCCCTCTAAATAAGCTGCAAATTGATCCACTTTTTTTGAATCTGCTTGCTGATATTCACCCTCATCAATTGGATTGTACTCTATGATGTTGATTTTACAAGGAACAATTTTGCAAAACTCTGCTAACTCTTTAGCATCCTGAATTTCATCGTTAAAGTCTTTGAAGATGATGTATTCAAATGTGACTCTACTTCCAGTTTTTTCATGAAAATGAATTAAGGCCTCAGCCAATGCCTCTAAATTGTTTTGCTCATTTATAGGCATGATTTCATTGCGCTTGGTATCGTTTGCTGCGTGAAGAGATAATGCAAGATTAAATTTTACCTCATCGTCTCCAAGTTTTTTAATCATCTTGGCAATTCCGGCTGTAGAAACGGTGATTCTTTTGGGCGACATCCCTAATCCATCTGGCGAAGTGATTCTCTCTATTGATAACAATACTTCTTTATAATTGAGCAAAGGTTCTCCCATGCCCATATAAACAATATTTGAAAGCGGCCTCTGATAGTTTTCTTCGGCTTGTTCTTTTATGATAGCTACTTGATCAACAATTTCATCGAATTGAATATTTCTTAACCTTTTTAATCTACCTGTTGCACAAAACTTGCAACTCAGACTGCAACCAACCTGAGAAGAAATACAGGCAGTCATCCTTTTTGAAGATGGAATTAAGACCCCTTCAGTAATTTTACCATCCGCTAAACGAAAGGCATTTTTGATGGTGCCATCTTCACTTTTTTGTTCCTCTGAAACGCTAACAACAGGAAAAGTAAAATGCTCTTCTAGCAATTCCCTGGTAGAAAGTGATAAGTTGCTCATTCTATCAAAGTTTCTTGCCGACTTTTTCCACAACCACTCAAACACTTGTTTTGCGCGAAATGCCTTCTCACCATTATCCTGAAAGAATTGACTGAGTTCCTCTAAACTTAAGGTTCTTATGTTCTTTTTTGCTGCTTGTTTCACTGGGGCCAAAGGTAATCTTATTTTTGCTCCTGAATTGAGGATAAAAAACAAGATATATCAAGCAGAGGCGATCCATTTAGGGGATGGTCGAATCATCAAAAATGGATACATTGAACTTGATGAAAGTGGAAAGATTATTCATCTTGGCGAAAATATTCAGCAAGGTTCAACAGCGCACTACTTAAAGGGAATTATTTGTCCTGGATTCGTTAACAGTCATTGTCATCTCGAACTATCTCACCTTCATGATCAAATCAATAGAGGCACTCATTTAAGCGGATTCATAAGTGAGATTTTTGAAAAAAGAGAGAGTAAAAAAGAAAGCATTCTAGCTGCCGCAGCAGCAGCCGATAAACAAATGATAAAGAACGGGATTGTAGCGGTTGGTGACATTAGCAATGGAAGTGATTGTTTCCAAATTAAAGCCAAGTCTTCAATTCATTACCACAACTTAATCGAGCTATTTGGTTTAGACAAATCAATGGCTAATGATCATTTAACTAGAGGGAAACTGTTAAAGAAAAAAGCCAATGAATTAGGGATGACGGCGAGTTTGAGTCCGCATGCACCTTATTCGCTTAGTCCCGATTTATTTAAAAAAATTGTTGAGGAAGAGCAAGAAAGTATTTTTAGTATTCATAACCAAGAAACTGAAGATGAGAATAGCTTATTTTTAAATGGGAAGGGCAATCTTTTGGAGCAATTTGAGAATAAGGGATTTGATTTAAGTGCATTAAAAAACAAGGGAGTCAATTCCATTCATTATCATTTGCCATTTTTTCCTGAAAGCAATACTGTTATTTTAGTCCACAACACCTATAGTACGAGATCAGATATTGAGTGGTCTACTAAAAGACATGCAAATCTTTATTGGTGTTTTTGCCCGAAAGCCAATGATTTTATTGAAAAGAGACTACCTGATTTAAATGCCTTTTTAAAATTGGACATTAGGGGAATTATTGGAACTGATAGTTTAGCTTCCAACTCTAGCCTTGACATCCTTTCAGAGATGCGGTTAATTCAAGAAAAATTTGAGGAAGTTACCATTGACCAATTGATCCCTATGGCTTGTTGGAATGGGGCGTCTGCTTTTTCATTACAAGATCGATTTGGTGTATTAGAAATAGGACGCAAACCAGGAATTAATTGGATAAAAAACCTTAAACCATCTGGAAGAATAGGAGCCGACGCTTCAATAGAGGTCCTTGGTTAATATGTTTAATTTGATTTTGCTTATTTACTCAATAGAAAATTTGCCCAATCTAAATCAATTGGTCGAGTAATCTTCAAATTTTCTTCATTACCATCTACAAGTCCAATTTTATGTCCAGCATACTCAAAAACCCCAGCATCATCACTAAAAATTTTTGAGCCAATTTTGTTATAGGCTGCCTTTAATAGATTGATTTGAAAACATTGTGGAGTTTGCACTAAACGATATCGAGACCTGTCTTTAGTTCTGTTGGTTCCCTCAAACACTCGTCTAATTGAATCATTTAAAGGCATTATTGGAACTGCTGAGCCAACTTTTTCAGCCTTGTTAAAGGAAGCCAATATTGTTTCTTTTGAGACTAAAGGTCTTACAGCATCATGAATGCCAACAATTCCATTTTCCTTGATAAGCGCCAAACCATTTTTAACACTTTCCATTCTGCTATCACCTCCTGTGCAGGTTTTAACATTATTAAAAAAATCTTTATTGCATATTGCATCCCAGTAATGTTTTGACTCACTTGGAATAACTACAATAATTTCAGCTTCAGGAAGAACTGATTGAAATTTTGAAATGGTATGAGCAATGATTGGTTTTCCTTTTAATTCAAGAAATTGTTTAGGAATTTCTGATTCCATTCGATTTCCCGAACCGCCAGCAACAACGATTACAAATTGCTTCATTTTAGATGATCAACATGGCATCGCCATAGCTGTAAAAACGATATTTCTCCTTAATTGCCAATTCATAGGCCTCCATTATTAAATCATATCCACCAAATGCGGCAGTCATCATTAACAAAGTAGATTCTGGCATGTGGAAATTGGTCACCATCATGTCTGCAATGCTAAAATCAAATGGAGGAAAAATAAATCTATTCGTCCAACCCTTATATGGTTTTAAATATCCATCTGTAGATACAGATGTTTCAACGGCACGCATAGAGGTAGTTCCGATTGAACAAACCTTGCTTTTTCTTTTCTTAGCATTATTGACAATATCAACCGTGGTGTTTGGAATCTCAATTTCTTCAGAATCCATTTTGTGCTTGGTTAAGTCTTCTACCTCAACTGATCTAAATGTACCTAAACCAACATGCAAGGTAAGTGGAGCAAATTCTACCCCTTTAATTTCTAAGCGTTTTAATAAGTTTTTGCTAAAATGCAATCCTGCAGTTGGAGCTGCTACAGCACCTTCATTCTTTGCATAAACTGTTTGATAACGGTCTTCATCCTCTGGCTCAACTTCTCTTTTGATGTATTTTGGAATAGGCGTTTCTCCTAATGTTTCAATGATCTTTTTGAATTCATCATGACTACCATCAAATAAAAATCTCAAGGTTCTTCCTCTGGATGTAGTATTGTCGATTACCTCAGCAACTAAATCATCATCGCCGAAATACAATTTGTTGCCAATTCTTATTTTTCTTGCTGGGTCAACTAAAACATCCCACAATAAATTATCAGCATTCAATTCTCTAAGCAAGAAAACCTCAATTTTTGCACCGGTCTTTTCTTTGTTCCCATATAACCTTGCTGGAAACACTTTTGTATCGTTCATTAACAACACATCGCCTTCATCAAGATAATCTGTAATGTCTTTAAACATCTTGTGCTCAATAGTTCCAGCACTTCTATCGACCACCATTAATCTAGACTCGTCACGGTTTTCCGTTGGGTGTTCCGCTAATAATTCTTCTGGTAAATCAAATTTGAATTTAGATAACTTCATGATAATCGCTATTTAAGGATGAAAAAACGAGCGGCAAATTTAATAAATTAGCCTGAATCACAGTGCGTTTTCCTCGCTCCAATTCTCTATTTTACTAATCCAATCATTAAGTTGATGTGCCGATTCCAATTTATAAGGGCCAACACTGGTTCTTTTTAATGATTTCAGGTAGGCGCCAAGCTTAATTTCTTGTCCAAAATCATGGGCTACTGAACGGATATAAGTACCAGTTGAACAATTGATTTCAAATTCCAAAATGTTTTGATCAAGATTTAAAATCTCAAAATGATGTAGTTGAATCAATTTTGTTCGCATTTCTGGTTTTTTACCTTCCCTAGCCAATTGATAAGCCCTTTTACCATCGATATTTTTAGCCGAATAAATAGGAGGCAATTGCTCTTGAGACCCTTCCATTAAAGAGGCTACTTTTTTGAGTTCAGGTAGTTCTAAATCTTCAACAATTTGAACGTTCTCCTCCGCAGTTTCAGCATCATATGATGCTGTTATTGCACCAATTCGCATGCTTCCAGTATAGGTTTTATCCAATCCCTGGAGATCTTGTATGCTTTTCGTTTTTCTACCTATTGCAATAATAAGTAAGCCTGTAGCTAAAGGATCTAAGGTTCCAGCATGACCAACTTTTATTTTTTTGATCTGGAATTTATGTTTAAGGGCATGACGTATTTTATTGACAACGTCGAAGGAAGTCCAATTAAGTGGCTTATCGATTAGAACGATTTCTCCCTCATCCCAATTGATCATTTCTTATTTTTCCTTAGGCTGCTTGATGATGGCATATATTCCAACAGCAAAACCAAGTAGTATTGTTATTGGTGCAATTATTATTCTTCGTGCAGAAAACAAACCTTCATAGTCAAATTGATTTGGATCTTCTGACCCACCTCCAGACATGAGTAAGTAACCTAAAACCACCATGATTGCAGCAACTGCAAATAGTCGGTAATTTTCTTTTCCAAAAGCTAATTCTTGTTCTATTTTCTCTGACATAATTCTAGTATAAATCTCCGCTTTGCATTCTTAAAAATTTTCTAACGGCCAATGAAGTTGATATCCACGAAATTAAGATTCCCATGACAATCACAGCAGCAAAAAGAATGAGGTAAGCGTTAAAATTTTGTAAATCCACTATTTCGGGTATGCTTTGAGCCAAAGAATACATGACTCCAGATAAAAGTGCAATGGCAATAATTGCACTTATTATTCCATTCAAAATCCCTCTGCCCACGAAAGGCCTTCGAATAAAACCCCCAGTAGCTCCTACCAATTGCATGGTCTTAATCAAAAATCGTTTAGAATAAATCGCTAACCGAATGGTGTTGTTTATTAGGGCAATGACTACAATAAGCAATAGGATACTAAAGCCCAATAAGATAATTCCAATCTTTTTCACATTCTGATTGACCGCCAATATCAAATCTTGCTGATAACTAACTTCTTTTACTTGTTTAAATTCATTGAGCTCCTTTTCTATCCAAGGAATGCTGTCTGGGTGAGTATAATCGGCATGCAAATACAAATCTATGCTCCCTGAAAGTGGGTTGTAACCGAGAAAATCTACAAAGTCTTCACCTAAGTCAGCCTTAAGTAATTCTGCAGCTGTTTCTTTATCAATGTACTCGCTTCTGTTGGTAAATGCCTTTTCTGCTAATTTCTTTTGAAGTTTCTCTGCATTTTGACTTGAAACGCCTTGGTGCAAATACAATGAAAAGCCAATGTTTTGCTTCACATGATCGGATATCATTTTAGCATTCAAGACAATCATGCCTAGCAAACCCAGCATAAAAAGCACCAAGGAGATGCTAATTATTGTAGAAAGGTAGGATGTTTTGACCTTCATCCCTGGTTTACTCTTTTCTTCTTTTGCCATGCTTTTGATTACTCTGCTAAATTATCATTATTGCGCTTGAAACACAATACACTATTTCAATACCCCTAATTTGACGGCAAGATTTTTTCCAAAATCTCTAATTTCCTTTGCAGCAACTGTATCGCCAGTTGATCTTTCAAAGGCATCAGCCATGGTGATGATGTTCTGACAAGCAAACTTTTTCATTTCATCTACCATCATTTCTTTGGTCCAAAGATCTATTCGCAAGGTGTTGTTTTCATCTTGGTCCCAAAGTGCCAACATAACCGCTTTTGTGCCCTGATCTCCTTCCTTTTCTGAACCTTCTGCTGACCAAGTTATTTTTTCTGGAACATCATTTTCGTCCAATTTAATTTCAAAATTGATATTGGATTTTTTATTCATTATCGTTTCGGTTTATACGATGATTCTATTAATAATTGATTGGCATTCTCATTTGCCATTAGTTCTTTCAAGGTGATTTTTGGATGTTTATCCATATAGGCTTTTACTATTTGATGACCCAACCAATGACCAACCCTACCAGGGGATCCTTCAGGAAAACCTGGAATAAAGGGTGCGTCTCCCATGAACTTTCTAACCTGTTCCAATTCTGTATTGTACAGCAGCTCCATGTCTACTAAATGGAACCAAACATCAGATTGATTTTTTTCACACCAAGCTAAGTCCTCAAGGTCAAAATTTAATAAATAATGAAATTCAGACTCCGGCAAAATGGCTTCTAATAGGTAAATGATTTTTCCTTTTGCTACCATTTGATCCAAAAGGCTGCTACCAGGTCTTTCATCAAATTCGGTTAATAACCAAGCCTTAACAACATCAGACACTAAGTACTCGCGCTCAAAAGTTTTAAATTTATATTGAGGAATTCCTACAAGGGCATACTCTTTAAATTCGGCCCCTAGGTACATATCAAGACCAATTCCAAGCATACTGTCGCTAACAACCACTTGGTATTGAAAGCCAGAAACAAAGGAATGTAGCGAGGGCAAATCTTTGTTAGGAAAATGAACTTTATATCTTCTAAGGGCTTCTACAATCGCTTTCTTCTCGATAACCAAATCAGTATTTGGAAATTTCTTCTCCACCTCTGCAAAAAGCCCAATGACATCTTTATGTTTTAAAAATCCACCAAATTGATTCCTTGTTTCCATAGATTTCATTGGGCCAAATCGAAGCAATTGCTCAACATACATTGTGAGAATTTCAGGAAATTCCTTCTCTAAATCCTCTAAACCATTTGATTCTTGGTCGTTCGACATTATTTTAAATAATGCCAAATCAAACCTTTTCAATTCAGGAGAGTATACTACCGAATCAGAATCCACATTCCAGCGATTGTTATCACAAGAAAAAAGGAATAATAAAAACAAACTAAAAATAAAGGGAATTAAGGCCGACCTCACTTTGATAAAAACACCTTAGTTTTGCATAAAATAATTATTTGTAAAAATATGAAAAAGAACCTTCTCCTAATCGCCCTAACAGCTTTGATAAGCTTGGGTATTCAAGCTCAAAATTCTTTCCAATTGGGATTGCAACTTTCTCCAAATGTAAGTTGGTTGAAAACACAATCTGAAAACGCGGAAAGTGAAGGATCAAAATTTGGGTTTAGCTATGGTATTATTGGTGACTTTAACATTGCCGAAAATTATGCCGTTTCAACCGGAATTATTATTCTTTCAACAGGAGGAAAAATGAGCTATCCAGATGCTACAGTTTTAGATGTTGGTGGAACCCCAACTACCTTTGGTGGTGTTACAGATGCAGACATTAGTCTAAAGTACATTGAAATACCCTTGACATTAAAACTAAAGACCAACGAAATTGGTTACATGACTTATTATGGTCAGTTTGGATTTAGCCTTGGGGTAAATTATGATGCTGAAGCTGATATTGATTTTGAATATCCTGGTGGAACTGGCGCATTGTCTCAAGAATCTGTAGATTTTAAAGATGAAATTAATTTGTTAAGGGCAGGACTAGTTGTTGGCCTTGGTGCTGAATACAATCTTTCTGGCAATACTTCCATTTTAATGGGCCTAACTTTTAATAATGGTTTTACCAATATTCTTTCTGAGGATGGATATGATGCAGATCAAAATGGAAATGGAACTGGAAGTAGAAATAAAGACTTTAAAGCCATTAACAACATCATTACCTTAAATGTTGGAGTACTGTTTTAAGCAGCTTGAATGAAAATTGCAATCGCGCAGCTTAATTACCATGTAGGCAATTTCACCAGCAATGAAGAGAAAATTGTCGAGCACATAAAACTGGCTAAATCTTTAAACTGCGATTTAGTTGTTTTTGCTGAGTTGGCTATCTCTGGTTATCCCCCAAGGGATTTTCTTGAATTCGATGACTTCATTTTCCATTGCGAATCTGCCATTAAAAGAATTGCTAAACATTGCAATGGAATAGCTGCTATTGTTGGCGGTCCAGGCTTCAATAAAGCCTCAAAAGGTAAAGCTTTGAGCAACACAGCCTACTTTTTAAACAATGGGGAAATAGCTCAGAAAGTAAATAAAAGTTTACTGCCTACCTACGACATCTTTGACGAGAATAGGTATTTTGAAGGCGCTCTTGAGCAACAATGCATCCAATTAAATGGGCAAAAAATTGCTTTGACTATTTGTGAGGACATCTGGAACATTGAAGGAAATTCTAAATATAGAAAGTCACCAATTGACGAACTTGTTAAAGAGCGACCTGACTTCATGATTAACATTGCCGCTTCGCCGTTTTCTTTTAAACAAGAGCAGCATCGGAATAAGGTGTTTCAACACAATAGTAATGAGTATCAATTACCCTTGGTTTATGTAAATCATGTTGGGGCTCAAACTGAATTAATTTTTGATGGAAATTCAAGGTTCCTCAATGCCGCTGGAGAAACCATTTGCAAGCTAAAATCGTTTGAGGAAGATTTTCAAATTATTGATACCAATCAATTACTAGCTAAAAATAATGATCAAACGGAGACCAAGTACTGTCAGATTGAAAAAGCATTGTGCCTTGGCATTAAGGATTATTTTACAAAACTTGGGTTCAAAAAAGCTACACTTGGCCTTTCAGGAGGGATTGACTCTGCATTAGCACTAGTGCTGGCTGTAAAAGCATTAGGTGCTGAAAATGTAAATCCAATATTGATGCCTTCACAGTTCTCTTCAGACCATTCAATTGAAGACGCTGTTGAATTGTGTAAAAATTTAGGATGCGAATATCACACCATTCAAATACAGAGTTTATTCAAGGAATTTGAAGTTCAATTAGCCCCACTTTTTAAAGGACTAGCATTTGACCTTACAGAAGAAAATATTCAATCTAGAATAAGGGGCACCTTGTTAATGGCAAGGTGTAATAAATTTGGTGAAATTCTTTTAAACACCTCTAATAAAAGTGAATTAGCTGTTGGTTATGGAACCCTATATGGTGACATGAGCGGAGGCATTTCTGTAATTGGCGATTTGTACAAAACAGAAGTTTTTGAGCTGTGTCACTACATAAATAAAGAAAAGGAAATTATTCCCATTCATATTCTCGAAAAAGCACCCAGTGCAGAGTTAAGACCTGATCAAAAAGATTCTGATTCTTTACCTGATTATGATTTGTTAGACCCCATCCTAAAAAAGTATTTAGAGGAAAATAGGAGTCCGAGTCAATTAATTGATGCTGGGCATGAGGCAGATTTAGTAAAGCAGGCATTAAGGTTAGTAAACATCAATGAATACAAAAGGCATCAAGCACCTCCAATTTTAAGAATTTCAGATAAAGCCTTTGGAATGGGAAGGAGAATGCCAATAGTTGGAAAATACCTAGCTTAGGAGTTTATTACCTCCCAAATGTTATCGCCTTGTAACAATTTAGCCAAATCACCCTCTCCTTTCTTTTCAATGCTATCTTCAATCTGTTGCTTTAGAGCTTCTTCATATCTAAATCGATCTTCCGTATAAATAACTCCAAAAGGTCGCGGTAAATGCTCTTTCTCATTAGGGTCGTCAAAAAATGCTGTTAGCAATTGTGCTTTAAACCTGTCCTGCTCATCGTGAATCCAAAGATCATTTTCACTTACTTCACTTAATAGTACCACTTTAGGAGTTGAGCCATCTAGAATTATCCCTCTTTCTTTTTCATGACCAAAAATTAAAGGTTGACCATGTTCGAGAAACAAGGCCTCTAAAGCTTTAAATCCTTTGTCTGTATATGCCTCAAAAGCTCCGTCATTAAACACATTACAGTTTTGGTAGATTTCAACCATAGAAGTTCCAACGTGTTGGTCGGCCCGACTTAAAATTGCCCTTTGATGAATAGGGTCTCTATCCATTGTTCTAGCAATAAAAGTGGATTGAGCACCAAGACATAAAGTTAAAGGATTAAAAGGATGGTCAATAGATCCTATGGGTGTCGATTTGGTTACTGTTCCTTCCCTTGAAGTGGGTGAATATTGCCCTTTGGTTAATCCATAAATCTCGTTATTGAAAAGCAGAACATTCAGGTCAAAATTCCTTCTAATCATATGAATCAGATGATTGCCGCCAATTGACAAGGCATCACCATCTCCAGTAATTACCCAAACACTCAATTCTGGTCGACTAATTTTTAAGCCTGATGCTATAGCTGGTGCTCTCCCATGGATACTATGCATTCCATAAGTATTCATGTAATATGGAAACCTAGAGGAGCAGCCAATCCCAGAGATAAATACGATGTCTTCCTTTTTCTTATCGATGTTAGGCATAATGGCCTGAACTTGCTTTAAGATAGAATAATCTCCACAACCTGGGCACCAACGCACCTCTTGATCAGAAGAAAAATCTTTAGCCGTATATTCAGGGATGCTTGTTGTTGAATTTTCGTTCATCATTTATGCTTCTAAAATAGCTGTTTTAATTTCTTCTGTTGTAAATGGAATGCCCTTAATTTTATTGACTCCTTTAGCATCAATTAAGTATTTATCTCTAATTAACTTTAAAAGTTGACCATTGTTCATTTCTGGAACAATTACTTTGGCGTACTGCTTAAAAATATCATTTAGATTTTCTGGGAATGGGCTTATATACCTCAAATGGGCATGTCCAACTTTTACTCCCTCATCAACACATTCTCTAACAGCGGTTTTTACAACACCATAAGTTGAGCCCCAAGAAAGCACTAATATATCACCACTTTCCAATCCATTATTAATGGCTTGTTCTGGGATACTCTCGGCAATTTTTTCTATTTTGTTTTGTCTTGTCCAAACCATTTTTTCATGGTTTTCGGGATCATAAGAAACATTTCCTGTTTCATCTTCCTTTTCCAATCCCCCAATGCGATGCTCATAACCTTTCATGCCAGGAATTGCCCATTTCCTAACTAGATTCTCATCTCTTTTGTAAGGAAGGTAAGCTTCTCCTTTTCCTGGCTCAACTAGCATCGGTTTAATTTCCTTCAAATCATCTGGATGCGGAAAGCTCCACGGCTCAGAACCATTAGCCATGTATCCATCAGAAAGAAAAAATACAGGTGTCATGTGTTCAATGGCAATTCTACAAGCTTCGAAAATGGCAGAAAAACAGTCAGAAGGAGAAGACGCTGATACAACCGGAATTGGAGCTTCGCCATTTCTTCCATAAACCGCCTGTAAAAGATCTGATTGTTCTGTTTTTGTAGGCAATCCAGTTGAAGGTCCGCCTCTTTGAATGTTACAAATCACCATTGGCAACTCGAGGATGGCTCCTAAGCCAATGGCTTCTCCTTTAAGAGCAATGCCAGGGCCAGATGAAGCTGTTACTCCCAATTTTCCGCCAAATGAGGCTCCAATGACAGAACAAATAGCAGCAATTTCATCCTCGGCTTGAAAAGTGCTCACTCCAAAGTTTTTATGTTTTGCCAATTCATGCAAAATATCAGAAGCAGGAGTAATTGGATAAGTGCCATAGAATAAATCTATACCGGCTTTCTTAGAAGCTGCGATCAAGCCCAATGCAGCAGCTTGGTTCCCCATGATGTTTCGATATACGCCTTCAGGTAATTTTGCAGCTTTTACATTGTATCGAGAAGTAAATGTTTCACTAGTGTCCCCAAAATTATAGCCTGCTCTTAATACTTTAATGTTGGCTTCAATTAAGTCAGGTTTGGATTTGAACTTTTCTTTGATAAAGTTTTCGGTAAATGACAATTTCCGGTTGTACATGTAATACAAGAAGCCAAGAACGAACATGTTTCTTGACCGGTCTATTTCTTTTTTACCCATTCCACTATCTACCAGAGTGGCTCGAGTCATTTTAGTGACATCAATTTGAATGGTTCTAAAATCTTCAAGGCTGTTATCTTCTAAGGGATTTGATTCATACTTAGCCAACTTCAAATCCCTAGCATTGAAACCATCTGTGTTTAATATTATGGTTCCAGATTTTTTTAAGCTTTGTAAATTTACCTTAAGGGCAGCAGCATTCATTGCTACCAAAACATCACATGCATCTCCAGGGGTATAAACCTCAGTGCTACCAAATTTCAATTGGAAGCCAGAAACTCCTGCAATTGTGCCTTGAGGAGCTCGAATTTCTGCTGGATAATTAGGGAAGGTGCTTATGTCGTTCCCAAACAAGGCATTTGTGTTGGTAAATTGAGTCCCAGTTAGCTGAATTCCGTCACCAGAATCTCCTGCGAAAACTATACTCACCTCCTGCTTTTCTTCTACTGATTTTGTCATATTTATAGTCCGCTTTTCGCTGGCCAAATTTACTCACAATAAAGTAAAACAATCGAATCAAAGATCTGTTGTTGAAATGCAAAAAAAAAAATTTACTTTTAACCCCAAATTTATACGACACTTATGAAAAAATTGCTACTCCCAATTTTGGCGATGATACCACTACTTTCAATGGCTGGTGGTTTTCAAGTAAACCTTCAGGGAAACCAACAAAGTGGCATGGGTCACTTGGGTACAAGCTTTTACCTTGGCGCATCTAGTGCTTATTTTAATCCTGCCATGATGGGCATGAGCGATACTAAGTTCAGTCTAGAGGCTGGAGCTAGTGGTATTACCTCTACCGTTATTTATCAAAATCAAAGTACAGGGTTAGAATCTGAAACAGATAATCCTCTAGGGACTCCATTTTATTTATATGGAACTGCCAAATTAAATAGAGACATTACAGCTGGTTTAGCTGTATATACTCCTTTTGGATCTGGTGTAACTTGGGGTGATGATTGGGATGGCAAGTATTTGATTCGTGACATTTCTTTACGTGCAATATTTATTCAACCTACTCTTAGCATTCAAGCAAATGACAATTTAAACATTGGCTTAGGTTTCATTTATGCAACTGGAAAATTTGAATTGAATAGAGCTGTTGGCTTTTCAAGCGCTCAGCAGTCTGTAGGATCAACTAATCTTTCAGGTAGCGCCAGCGGAATGGGTTTTAATTTTGGATTGCACTATAAAGTGACTGAAAAATTCAATATTGGTCTATCTTACCGTTCAGCAGTAACAATGACATTAAGAGATGGAGACGCAGAATTTGATTTACCTGCCTCAACTGCAGGTACAGTTCCTCCAACAAATTCATTTGATGCCGAGTTGCCATTGCCTTCAACCTCAACTATTGGGGCAAGCTATCAAATCAATGATAAATTTTTAGTTGCAGTAGAATATAGTTTTGTTGACTGGTACGTATACAGAAGCTTAGACTTTGATTTTGAAACTGAAACTGATGGCTTTAAAGACTCTAAAAATCCTAGAAACTACAAGGCTTCTTCAATTTACCGATTTGGCATTCAATATCAACCATCAGAAAAATTGATTGCTCGAGTTGGTGCCTATTATGACGAATCTCCAATTCAGGATAATTTCTTTAACCCCGAGACGCCAAACACTGATAACATCGGATTGACTTGTGGACTTACCTATAACTTCTCTGATAAATTAAGTGCAGATGCTTCTTTCATCTATATTGATGGACAAGAAAGAGACTCTTATTATCAAGACTCAAAAAATAGACGCACCTTAGGTGGAGAGAATTTCGGAGGAAAATACAAAGCCTCAAGTATAATTCCAGGAATCGGACTTCATTATAATTTTTAAGCAATAAGAAACAATTATGAAAAAATTTAATAAATATTTTCTTGCTCTACCTATCGCACTTGCGACAGCTTGTAGCCCTGAATTTGATGGAGAAGTTGTTTTCGATTCAGGCTCAGCTGATTTTTCAAACTATATTTCTGTTGGTAATTCATTAACCGCAGGATACCAAAGTGGGGCCTTAAGAAGAAAACGCCAAGAAGTTTCTTTTCCAGCTATTTTAGCAGGACAAATGCAATTAGTAGGCGGAGGAAGTTTTAAACAACCACTATTAGATGCAGGTGTTGGAATTGGTTCTTCAAGTAATTCTGAATTTGAATTAGAACTAGGTGCTGATTGTACTGGTGAGATTGGACCTGGCCCTGAGGCTGGAGTTGGACAAATTGATCAATTTA
Organism: Vicingaceae bacterium; assembly: GCA_965218715.1. Classification (GTDB taxonomy): domain Bacteria; phylum Bacteroidota; class Bacteroidia; order Flavobacteriales_E; family Vicingaceae; genus CBDCLY01. The sequence continues at coordinate 88,526 of CBDCLY010000033.1, read as the reverse complement.
ACTTTGCAGACCCTTCAAAATTCATTGGAGCAAATGGACCTTACAATAACCTAGGAATTCCTGGAGCTAAATCTTTTCATCTAGTTGCTCCTGGATTTGGAAATCCTGGAGGCCTTTTAACAATGCCAAGAACTGCTAATCCATACTACACAAGATTTGTTAACCCAGGTAACTTTAATGAATCAGTTGCTGAATTGGTTGGTAAATCTAATCCAAGTTTCTTTACTTTTTGGATAGGAAGCAATGACATCTTATTGTACGCAATTGAAGGTGGAGATGAAGGCTCAGAGTCTTTAACCCCAGTTACAACATTTAGAGCAACTTACAACATGATGTTAGACTCTTTGACCAAGAATGGTGCTAAGGGAGTGTTGGCAAATATTCCAGATATTACTTCAATTCCTTATTTCAATGCGGTAAATAGGAATGCATTGGAGCTAACTGCTAGTCAAGCAGCTTCTGCAAATACTAGTTATGCTGGTTACAATGGAGCAATGGATGCTGCAGCAAGTTTTGGCTTAATATCAGCTGATCAAGCAGCAAGAAGAAAAATGTCGTTCGCAGAAGGAAATAATGCTTTTGTTATTCAAGACAATAGCCTTAAAACTGTTACAATTCCAGGGGTTGGCACCATGCCAAACATTAGACAAATTAAAGCGAATGAATTCATCACATTGGGCGTTCCTCAAGATTCTTTAAAATGTGCTGGCTGGGGAAGCTCAACGCCAATTCCTATGCAATTTACTTTGTTGAAAAAGGAAGTTGATGCCATGAACACCAATTTAAAGGCTTACAATGACATCATCAGAACTGGGGCATCTAACAAAAACCTTGGTTTATTAGATGCCAATAGAATCCTTAGTGAGATGGAATCTGGTTTAACTTACAATGGAGTAACATACTCAACTGATTACATCACAGGTGGTGCATTTTCATTGGATGGTGTTCACCCTAATACAAGAGGATATGCCATCATTTGTAATTCTTTCATTGAAGTCATCAATGAGAAATATGGTGCAAACGTTCCTAAGGTTGATCCAAATAGCTATGAGGGAATAATTTTCCCATAAGAGAATAAAATGCAAAAAAAAAGCCGTGAGAAATCTCACGGCTTTTTTTTTGCTCAAATTTTATCGTTTCAATACGGTAGGAACTTTAATGAAATCAGAATCTTTAAGAGGCGCATTTTTTAAGGCTTCTTGTTGACTAATGTCTTGCTGAACAACATCTTCCCTTAGGATTGCTTTTTCATCCAACATGTAAATCAAAGGTTCAACTCCCTCGGTATCCACTTCTTGAAGTTGAGAAACAAAATCTAACATCTTATTCATGTCTTTTTGCATTTTTTCTTTGCCGGATTCATCGAAACTTAACTTCGCTAATTCAGCAATTTTTTCCACAGTTTTAATATCAACACTCATTTTACAATCCAGATTGAATGATTTCCCTTGTTTTCTCTCGCAAAGATATTAAATCTTGTTCTCCCAATTCATCTAAATTGATGGCATCATGAATTAACATTCTTGCTCTACCTGGCCCAGCTTTAGCAAAAAATGACCAAGAATCCTCTAGTAAATTTGCATTGTTTGGGAATGATATGGGAACAATTGGGGCTTTGCATTCTAAAGCAACTCGGAATGCCCCATTTTTAAATGCCTTCATTTCAGGTGCGGAAATAGGTATTGTTCCTTCAGGAAAAATCACAACACTCCCTCCTTTTCCCATTAGCTTTAATACACGCATAATGCTATTGTGCGAGGCTTTAGGGTTGCTTCGGTCAATTAAAATGTTCATCCTTTTAAAAAATATATTAAAAACGGGTACTTCCCCTAATTCTTTTTTTCCGAGAAACACAAAATAGTTAGGCATGCAAGCATATAAAAGAAGAATATCCAAATAAGAACTATGGTTCGGACAATATATATAGGATTGGTTATTAGGTGGTGGCGTCCCTATCCTTTTGGGGATCACACCAATCATTATTAAAATAAACCTAGCATGAACTCTAATCAATCGGAAACCAGCACCGAAGTAGGCCTCTTTTCTTAACAGAATAAAGTAAAGTGGATAGAGCAGGATTAAACTTAACAGAACTACCAAAAAGAAGTAGATTTTCCACGCATTTACAAACAAGCCTTTCAAATACTTCATGGCTTCAAAAATAGGACAAATTTGTATTTTTGAACCATGGCTAGAATACTTACAGGAATACAAAGCTCAGGTAGCAGAGGAGAAGTGCATTTGGGAAATATATTAGGGGCAATAGAGCCTGGAATTGCACTTTCTAAGAAAGCTGAAAATGAAGCGTTTTTTTTCATCGCCGATCTACATTCTCTAACCACAGTAAAAGATGCAGATACTAGAATTGCCAATGTTTATGCTGTTGCAGCTGCTTGGCTAGCTTTTGGATTTGATTGTGAAAAGAATGTATTTTATCGTCAATCTGATGTTCCAGAAGTATGCGAACTAACTTGGTATTTAAACTGCTTTACTCCATATCCGATGTTGGCTAATGCGCATTCATTTAAAGATAAAGCAAATCAATTATCCGATGTTAATGCAGGTTTATTCGACTACCCTGTCTTGATGGCTTGTGACATCATCTTATATGATGCAGAATTTGTTCCAGTTGGAAAAGACCAAAAGCAACATCTTGAAATGACCAGAGATATGGCGAATTCTTTCAATCATAAATATGGTGAAACCTTTGTTTTACCAGAGCCACTCATAGATGAGCGAGTTATGGTTGTTCCGGGTTTAGATGGCAGAAAAATGAGCAAAACTTATGACAACTACATCAACATTTTTCTACAAGGACAAAGCGCTTAGAAAGGTGATCATGAAAATTGAGACGGACAGCAAAGGACTAGAAGAAGTAAAAAATCCAGACACTTGTAATGTCTTTGCTCTATATAATTTACTAGGCAATGAAGAGGAAATATCCCAGATGCGTAAAAACTATCTTGAGGGAAATTATGGTTACGGTCATGCCAAGCAAGCTTTATTTGACCTGATTATTAAGCGCTATGAAAAAGAAAGAAAGCACTATTGGGAATTAATGGAAAACCCTAAAAAAATTGATGATCTTCTTGAGAAAGGTGCGGCTAAGGCTAGAAAAGTTGCCAAACCTGTTCTAGAAAAGGTTAGGAAGAAACTTGGCTATTCTATTTAATTTCGAATTGCCCGTTCTAGCTACTGATCCAATCCATACTTTCTACTGTATTTTCTAAAAAGCTTTTTCTGGGAGTTATCTAAATCGATGCTAATTCCATGAATAAAGGCTAAATCAATAGCATTTGTTCTCATGTCTAAAGCATCACCTTTTTGAAATAAATAGGTTGGCGAATTTTCCTTTTTCTATGCTGCCATAATTGTTATCTATGCCTAAAGCAATAGCGGTATTGAGTGTAATCATTTTTAAGGCTTGCTCCTTTTCCACCCCATAAGCTACGGCAGTACCTGCATAAAAAGGTAAATTCCTCGTTCCCATAGCTTCCATACTTCCCGAGTTTTCTAAAGAAACAATGATTCCAGCTTCATGAAGAATCTTTGGCAAACGAAATGGCAGATCAATTTCATCGTCAACGTTGCGAGGCAAAGAATGTATGCGTTGAAGAATAACAGGAATGGCCCTATCCTTAATCATATCTGATACTAACCAAGCATCATATGCTCCCACCAAAACAAGATCAAGGTCATATTCATCAAAGAAGTATAATGCATCACGAATTTCGTTAGCGTGATGCACATGTACAAACACTTTCGCCCTTCTTTCATTAACCTTCCGCATTGCTTCGAAACGCAAATTGACATTTAGATGAACAGATTTCTTCAAGTAGGCCAAAGATTGATTGAAGAAGGAAGACAACTCAATTAATTTTGCTTTGTATTTTTCTGCGGCCTCCTTTTGTTTCTTCACATCGCTACTCCAAGTCCTTGAAATTGGCCACCTAATGTGAATGCCATCATCAGGCTTGGCAACAGCATCTTCCCAATTCCAGGCATCCAAATTGAATATAGAAGAACTTCCCGAAATGAATCCTCCTTTTGGACTCACCTGAGCCATTAATACTCCATTTGATTTAACTGTGGCTGTGATTTTAGATTCAGTATTATATGCAGTAAGTGAACGTACATGTGGGTTAAAATCTCCAACATCGTCGAAGTCTCTAGTTGCTCTAACCGCCTCTATCTCTACAAGGCCCAGTCTTGAGTTTGGGGCAATGAATCCTGGGTAAATGTGCTTCCCCTTCAGGTGAATTATGCTATCGTAGAGACCAGTATCCAACCGAATATCAAATGCATTTAAGACCAAATTAATTTTAGCGTCTTTAATTCCTATCGCTGATCTTGAAATCACTTCCCCATTTCCTAAATGAGCAGTGGCATCTAGCAATAGAATAGATTTAGAATTTGTCTGTGCCAACAAACCAAATCCAATAAGCAAGCAAAAAATAAATATCAATCTTTTCATAATCCTTCTATGGTTTCGCATTCATATAAAATGGATTTTTCTTTTGGGATTGAACGAATTTTTCTCTCCGTAGTATTACTATTAAGCATTAGGTCGATAATTCTTTCCTTTTCTATTTGATTTCGCTTATGCAATTCTCTCGACTTCTTGATATCAAAATACAGGACCCCATCAATATAAGTTTGTTCGGCAATGGCATAAATAGAAAGGGGATTGTTGTTCCAAACAACTAAATCTGCATCCTTTCCAACTTTTACACTTCCCATTTTTTGATCAAGATGTAACATTTTTGCAGGATTTAAAGTGACCATTTTCCAAGCCTCCTCTTGTGAAACGCCACCATATTTTACTGCCTTAGCGGCTTCCTGATTTAACCTTCTCCCCATTTCTGCATCATCAGAATTGAACCCTGTAAGCACTCCCATTTTATGCAAGATTGCGCCATTATAAGGAATGGCATCATTTACCTCATATTTATATGCCCACCAATCTGAAAAAGTAGAAGCAGCCACTCCATGACGCTTCATTTTGTCTGCGACTTTGTAACCTTCCAAAATGTGGGTAAAGGTGTTCAGTTTAAATTTCATGGAATCTGCAACGTGCATTAGCATGTTTATTTCAGACTGAACATAGGAATGACATGTTACAAATCGCTGAGTATCTAAAATTTGAGCCAAGGCTTCTAATTCTAGGTCTCTTCTAGGTGGGAAGCTAGTTTTCTTTTGTTTCTTGGTCTTTGCTTCATAAAGCTTCCAATCCATGGAATAATTTCTAGCTCGATGAAAAGCATCGTAAAAGACTTGCTCTACCCCCATTCTTGTTTGAGGAAAGCGGGTGGTATTTCTATCTCCCCAATTGGATTGTTTCACGTTTTCGCCAAGAGCAAATTTGATAAATGGTGTAGCATCTTTTATTTTCATGCTGTCTGGCAGGGCACCCCATTTTAACTTGATGATGGCCGATTGTCCACCGATAGGATTCGCCAGACCCATGCAACAATTGAGAACAAGTTACGCCACCAGCCAACTGTCGGTACACATTAATATCATCAGAGTTTACTACATCTCCTATATTAACTTCTGAACTAATGGCCTGACCAGATTCGTTTACCCCTCTGCTAATGGCAATGTGAGAATGTTCATCGATAATTCCTGAAGTAATGTGCTTTCCTTTGGCATCAATTTCTAGTATTTCTCCTTTCAATTCAGGAAAAAGAACACCTAGATTCAATTTGTATCCAATGTATTTTATCTTACCCTTTGAATCAAGACGTCAGAATTTCTTAATATCCCTTCAGCTTCATTGGTCCAAATTGTTGCATTTCTAAACACAATTGCTTTGGGAGCACTTGGCATGGAATCCCAACCATAAGCCATGTTAGGATAAAACACTTTAGGGGCCACCTTCAGGCTTGTGTCTAGTTTTAGTTCGCTTGTTTTTATAGAGTCAATTTCATTTTTTGTGCTCTTTTAACCGCCACCCAATTTATCCATTGGTCATTTTTACGCGTTTTACCGGTCCAGATTCTACTTTGCTTATCGCTTATCCCTCCAGTTAATTCACGAGAAGTTTGGTTGGAATCTATGAACTGCAATTGAATCCTTTGGTCGACTTGTTTTATTTTTACCTTCCTGTCTTTTTCCTGATCTCCAAAGGAGATGCTCGCTTGGTAGCCTCCATTCTTGGATTTTAGCTTTAGCGAATAGAATTCTTTTTTATTGATGTTTAAACTGTAGTCCCCTTCTAAATTTAATGCAGACAAAGGTTTTAATCGATAAACGTCTCCCATTACCCAATTTTCAAGCAATTGAGCATTTTCTGAGAACAACTCTTTATCAAAAATTAAAAAATTTGCAAGTTTTCCTGTTTCTATACTTCCAATTAAAGAGTCGAGGCCGAGCATTATTGCTGGCATTTTAGTTAAAGAATAAATGGCTTCCTCCTTTGGGAAACCATTCTTTACCGCCAGGTTTAAATTTTTAAAAAACACATTGGCATTTTTGACCTTATAGGCACTAATTGCATTTGGAATTTCAAATTGATTCAGATAACTAAGGTTATAAGGCGCCAATTCCCATTCCTTTAATTTGCTAAGCGGCAAGTCCTTAGTTAAAAAGGGATCACTTACATCAAACGGCTTTGGGAAATTTATAGGGACAATCAAACTTACATTCGATGATTTTAATTCTTTTAATCGTTGGTATTCCTTTCCTGTTCCAAAAAGCACCCAATCTTCATCGAATTCTTTTGAAATTTTTAATGCGCGGAATAAAGACAAGGTACTTTCAACTTTAATAAATTTTGCAAGAGGCTTCGATGAGTTAATGGCTTCAAGACTTGCATTGAATTCGCTTGATTGATTTTCATAATAAAGAGCATCGTATTTGGCTTGCCTGATTAAAGCAATCATCCCCATTAATGAACTAGGGTAGGATTGTTTGGATGTTCCCTTAAAAAATGAATAATGAAATCCAGCATTTGAAGAAATTACTTGTTTTTCATTTTTTTCATTGAGTGATGAAAGTTGTGACTTTCCTCGAATCACTCCATCCATAACTTGAGATAGACAAATCCCAAAGCCCATTCCCCTTAATCTTTGCGCTTCTTTTTCATCAAAATGAAACAGCTTTGAAGCCTCTTGCTCTGCTTTAACAGATTCATTCCAATAATAGGGTCCCTTCTTATTCGATTCCAATTGAGGCCCCTTTTTATTCGATGCTTTTTTTTCTTGTTTTACACCAAAATCAGATTGCAATTCGATGAAGGAAGGGTAAACCCATTTTCCATTGAGGTCAATTTCAAGGGCACCTATAGGAATTGCTATGTCATCACCAACAGCTATTATCCTATTTCCCTTAATAATTAATGTGGCACCCTTGAGCTGTTTGTTTTTTTCAAGGTATATGTTAGCATTAACAAAAGCCTTTACGTGGTCATTTGACTCGAAAGAGCCATTCTGAGGCTTCCATGTTTGACCATAAGTTGAAACAAAAAACAATTGCATCAATAGGAGGTACATCGCACTTAATCTCATTTGGCAAAAATACCAAAACAATGCACCTCACTTAAGGCTTTGGTTTTTTATATCTTTACAAAAAAATATCCATGTACACAGGTCTGCTTCATACCCATAATCTTTTCAGATACATAATTGTTATCCTATTGTTGATCAACCTTTTGATGTCGTTTATGGGCTGGCTTGGTAAAAAGTCTTATCAGAAACAAGACGATAAACTAAGTCTATTCTTATTCATTGCCGCCCACATTCAGCTCTTACTTGGCTTTGGTTTATATTTCATTAGCCCTATTGTTGAAACAGCAATGGCTGACTTTGCCAATTCAATGAAAAATGATCAATTGCGCTTTTGGGGAGTTGAGCACATGACTGCAATGGTTTTGGGAATCATTCTAATTACTTTAGGCCGAATAATGGCCAAGAAAGCTAAAACTGATTCAGGAAAATTTAGGCGACAAGCTGTCTTTTTCCTGTTGGCAACTGTTTCAATATTCTCAGCAATTCCATGGCCATGGTCTGAAATTTCAAGAGCCTGGTTTTAACTTTTCTATATGCACCACCAATTAAGTAGTGACCCCAAAGATGAATTAGCCATTTTGGTTGGGGTAATCACCCAAGACCAGAACGAGAAACAAGTTGAAGAATATCTTGATGAGCTAGCATTTCTTGCAGAAACTGCTGGAGCCATCACTGTAAAGCGCTTTACTCAGAAATTAAGCAATCCACACCCAAAAACATTTGTTGGTACTGGCAAGCTGCAGGAGATTATTACCTACATAAAAGAAAATGACATTCAATTGGTCATTTTTGATGATGAACTGAGTCCTTCTCAAACTAGGAACATAGAAAATGCCTTGAAGGAAACTAAGGTGTTGGATAGAAGCAATTTGATACTCGACATTTTTGCAAAAAGAGCCAGAACCGCAGCTGCTAAAACACAAGTTGAACTAGCTCAATATGAATACTTACTTCCTCGACTAACAAGAATGTGGACGCACCTTTCTAGGCAAAAAGGTGGAATTGGAATGAGGGGTCCAGGTGAAACTGAGATTGAAACGGATAGAAGAATCATTAGGGATAAAATTGCCCTATTGAAAACTAAGCTTCAGAAAATTGATAAGCAGAAAGAGACCCAAAGAAAAGGGCGGCAACAAATGATTAGAGCAGCATTAGTCGGGTATACCAATGTTGGAAAATCCACGATAATGAACCTGCTTTCTAACTCTACTGTTTTTGCAGAAAACAAGCTTTTTGCCACACTAGATACTACTGTTAGAAAGATTGTTGTTGTTAACCTTCCCTTTCTTTTGTCTGATACTGTTGGATTCATTAGGAAGTTACCACACCATTTGGTTGATTCGTTTAAATCAACATTAGATGAGGTAAGAGAAGCAGACCTTTTGATTCATGTTGTAGACATTGCTCACCCTAACTTTGAAGAACAGATTGCAACCGTAAATGAAACGTTGCAAGATATTGGAGCAAGTGATAAGCCTATCATTATGCTTTTTAATAAAATAGATGCATTTAGCTACATTAAAAAGGACCCTGATGACCTTAGTCCAGAAACAAAAGAGAATTTAAGTTTAGATGATTTAAAGAACACGTGGATGGCCAAGGAGAACTTTCCATGTTTATTCATTTCTGCAGGGAAGAAAGTAAATATTGATGCATTGAGGGATTTATTATATGAAGAAATTAAAGCGCTTCATTTAAAAATCTATCCTCACAGGATGTTGTATTAAGAAAAGGTCTGTAAATCGGTCAGTTTTTTGTACACCCCATTTTGGGCTATGAGCTCTTCATGGCGGCCACGTTCTGCAATTTTCCCGTCATCAATAACTACGATTTCATCAGCATGTTGGATGGTAGACAATCGATGAGCAATGACAACAGAAGTTCTATTTTCCATTAACTTATACAAGGCTTCTTGTACAAGTTTCTCAGATTCTGTATCCAATGCTGAAGTTGCCTCATCCAATATCATTATTGGAGGATTTTTTAACACTGCTCTAGCGATACTTAACCGCTGGCGTTGTCCACCTGATAGTTTACCACCACTATCTCCAATATTTGTTTGGTAGCCCTCAGGTAATTTCTCGATGAACTCATGAGCATTGGCAATTTTTGCAGCTTCTACTATTTTATCATGACTTGGGTTTTCTATTCCTAATGCGATGTTATTAAAGACCGTGTCATTGAATAAAATTGAATGCTGAGAAACTATTCCCATTAATGCCCTTAAGTCTTTAATTTTTAAGGAACGAAGAGGTTTGCCATCTAAGCTAATTTCTCCATTTTGTGGATCATAAAATCTTGGTAAAAGGTCGACCAAAGTAGATTTACCGCCACCTGATGGACCAACCAAGGCAATGGTTTTTCCCTTCTTGATATTGAGGTTAATATTAGACAAGACCTCTTCATGTCCATAGGAAAAACTAAGGCCTTCGTATTTTATTTCATCTTCAAAATTTGCAATGGATACTGGCTGTTCTATCTCTTTAACAACATTATCTGCCGAAAGGATCGCATCGATTCTTTCAGTGGAAGCTGCCCCTTTTTGAATATTGTAGTAGGCAGTCGACAGGGATTTAGCTGGATTTAATAGTTGAGAAAACATAGCAATGTAGGCGATAAATTCCTCAGCATTAAAATCTACCGCAGGATCTATTACCATCGCTCCTCCATACCAGAGCAGCACTACCATAATCAAGGAGCCTAAAAACTCACTTACTGGGGAGGCAAGATCTCTTTTACGGAACATTCTCAACATGGTTGTCCTATAAATCTCATTCACTCCCGCAAACTTATTATCGGTTGCTTTTTCAGCATTAAAGGCCTTGATAATTCTTAAACCAGTTAGCGTTTCTTCAACAGTAGACAATAGCTCCCCCATTCTTATTTGGAGCTTAGATGAGGTCTTCTTAAGACTTTTACCAATTCTTCCAATGATTAAACCACTTATTGGCAAGAGAATAAAAGAAAACAAGGTTAATTCTGCATTGATGCTAATCATAAAAACCAAGGACAGAATAATTGAAAGAGGATCTCTAAACAACATCTCCAAAGAATTCATGATGGACCATTCAATCTCCTGAACATCTCCTGTAATTCTGCTGATGATGTCACCCTTTTTCTCTTCAGAAAAAAAGGAAAGAGGCAAAGCCAATATTTTAGAAAAAACATCTCGTCTGATGTCTCTAACCACTCCACTTCGAATAGGTGCCAAGAAAAATTTTGCTGAATAACGAAACAAATTTTTTGCAAAAAATAAAACTCCAACAGCAATGCATAAATAGTACAAGCCACCTTGTTGGCCGTGCTGTTCAACAAAAGGATGCATTTGATATTTTATAAAATCTGAAACATAATCGGAGGTCAAAGCAAACTCAGGCTTCTCCGTTACTGCCATTCCTCCCATGAAAAGGAGTTTTAAAAATGGAATCAGCACCAATAAGGATAACAAATGAAAAACCACAGAAAGCAAGTTGGACCCTACACTTATTAATGCGTAAAATTTATAAGGCTTAATGTATTGTAAAACTTTAACTAGGCTTTTCATATTCTTTTAGATGTCTAATAATTCCCAATTTTTAAACGGGAAATAATGCCTCCCATTATTCAAGTTTCTTTCAAAAAATGAAATGAATCGATATTTAATTTTCTCGTGTTTGAATTTTGGCCTGTTGGGCAATTTTGAGGAAGTATAGTTGAGTGAATTCCCCCAATCAAAATCTTGCATTTTTTGTTTCATCACGCTTGGGTGAGTGCCATTAAATTTGGGTAGGTTTTTCAATGGTCCATAATCAAAATCTGCTGCTCTGTCTTTATAGAGGTCTGCCGCCTTTTTGTCTCCTTTATGGATGCTATCCAATGCTTTTTTCTTGCTTTGCATATACCTTGGTGGCCTAACCCAACCGTAATGGTATATGTATGCTTCAAGAGGAGCAACTTTTAAAAGATGTGTTCCTTCTTGTTTCCGATAACTTTTACCGTCAAAATTGGGAATTCTTCTAAAAGATTGAGCTGATTCGAACGAGTGAATCTCTGGTCTATTTCGAACAATTCGAATTTCATTTTGGTACCAGCCATGATGATTTATGTAATGCTCGTAATCTCCAAAAAAGTGGCGGTAATGAAATAATAAGCCCTCTACCTCTTCATTTTCCAAAAGCTCTTCACACCTGCTTTTTATAACAGGCAAGTACTTTTCATGAACAACTTCATCGGCTTGTACATAAAACAACCAATCACCCGAACAATGCGACATGGCAATGTCTGTTTGATGAGCATTTTCTGTTCCGTTAGGAAAAGCATCTGTGTCCCACTCGGTATAAACAATCTTAATTTTTGAAGAATTTAGTCCTTTAATTAGCTCTTCCGTGTTATCATCTTCATCTCCTTTTCCTAAAACAATAATGAATTCATCACAAATAGGAAGAATGGACAATATGGATTCACAAATTGGGTAATACAATTTAGAAACATTCCTTGTAAAGGTGAATCCGCTAATTTTCATGCTAAAGATTTTATGCGAAATTAGTCAATTAATGAGGACAGCAAAGGAAATGGTTCAAGGCTTCCATGCTGCTTTATTAATCAATAACTTTGTACACAATGGAAACAATTCGTCAACAAAAGGTTGGGCGCCTATTGCAAAAGGAAGTTGGGGCAATATTTAACTCCAATGAAGTAGGCACTCCAAAAGGGATAATGATTTCAATCACTCAGGTAAGGATGAGTCCTGACTTAGGGATTGCCAAATTTTATCTTTCACTTTTTCCTAGTGATAATCGTGAAGAAGCCTTAGAGAGCATAAGAAAACAAAGCTCTGAGATTAGATATGTTCTTGGAAAAAAAATAGGAAAACAAGTGCGGCACATCCCTAGTTTAAGTTTCTATTTAGATGATTCGTTTGATTATGCTGAAAAAATTGATCAGCTATTAAAATAATTCTGTGGGATTTTCAATCTACATGGCTAAACGATACTTGTTTGCGAAAAAATCGCATCAAGCCATCAACATTATTTCTTGGATATCTGTAATTAGTGTTAGCATAGGAACATTTGCATTGGTGGTAGTATTATCAGCATTTAATGGCTTAGAGGGTCTAGTAGAAAGTCTATTTGAGTCTTTTGACTCTGACATTAAAATAAGTGCTAAAACAGGAAAAACTTTTTCTGTCGAAGACTTGAATTGGGAGCTCATTGATCAAACTCCGGGACTTATTAATTACACTAAGGTCTTAGAAGAGGTATGCGGAATTCAATATAAAAATCAACAAGGAATTGCAAGTTTTAAGGGAGTTGAAGACAGCTTCATCCAGATGAGTAAGCTAGATAGTAATATTGTAGAGGGTAGTTCCCGCTTAACAAATGGCCCCATCAACTTTGCAATATCAGGATATGGAATAGCCTCTTCTCTTGGCATTTTTATGAGCAATTCCATGGAAAACATTCAAGTCTTTTCTCCAAAAAGAGGTAAGGTAAATCCAATCAATCCCATGCAATCAATTTACCATAAGTCGATTTCGCCTGGTGGAGTTTTTTATTTCAGTCCTGAGTATGATTTAAAATACGTTCTTGTTCCATTGCGGTTTATGCAAGATTTATTGAAGTATGAAAATCAACTAAGTGGAGTTGAATTAGAGATGGAAGAGGGAGTAGATTTGGAATCGGCAAAGAAATCATTGAGTACTCATCTAGGTTCAAATTATAAAATAAAAACCCGGTATGAATTCAATGCCATAATTTATAAAACCAATAAAACAGAGAAGTGGGTTACATTTCTAATTCTAGTTTTCATATTAATAATTGCGGCCTTTAACATTTTGGGATCCTTAAGTATGTTAATAATCGATAAGCAAAAAGACATTCATACCTTAGAAAGCCTGGGTGCGAATAAATCATTAATCAAAAAAATATTTTTCATCGAAGGCATGTTGATCAATGGAACCGGAGCAGTCATCGGGCTTTCGCTCGGACTAATCGTCTGTTTACTTCAACAACACGTAGGTTTATTGCGATTAGAAGGTGGGATTGTTGATTTTTACCCAGTAAGTGTCAACTACTTCGAACTACTTGGAATCTTAATTACTGTATTGTTTATTGGGCTGCTTTGTTCTTGGTATCCCGTTGCAAAATTGACGAGAGGCATTAAATAAAGATTGTGTCTTTCAATTCACTTCTTATTCCTTCAAAAGTTTCTAGCAAGTCGCTGTAGCTATCCTGGGTTACCAGTTTAATTCTATGCTGCTTAAAATGCGGAATTCCCTTAAAGTAATTGGTATAGTGCCTTCGCATTTCAACTATCCCTAATTTTTCACCTTTCCATTCAACTGACATTTCAAGATGTCTCATTGCCGCTTTTATTCGTTCATCAAAACTAGGTGGTGAAAGATGTTCGCCAGTTTTTAAAAAATGTTTGATTTCTCTAAAGATCCATGGATAACCTATGCTTGCCCTACCAATCATGATTCCGTCAACACCATACCTTTTCTTCTTTTCAAGAGCCACTTCAGGGCTCGAAACATCACCGTTTCCAAAAACAGGAATGTGCATTCTAGGGTTGTTTTTAACATCAGCAATTAAACTCCAATCGGCCTCCCCTTTATACATTTGCTTTCTTGTTCTACCATGGATAGAGATCGCCTGGATACCAATATCTTGCAATCTTTCTGCTACTTCAACGATGTATTTTGTATTTTCATCCCAACCCAATCGAGTCTTTACAGTAACAGGTAAATCAGTGCTTTTTACAATTTCAGCTGTCATTTTCACCATTTTAGGGATGTCTTGTAAAATCCCTGCACCTGCGCCTTTGCATGCCACCTTTTTTACAGGGCAGCCATAATTGATGTCAATAATATCAGGAGATGCAGCAGCTGTGACTTCAGTTGCCTTTTTCATGGACTCAATATCATTCCCAAAAATTTGTATGCCAATTGGACGTTCATATTCGAAGATATCAAGCTTTTGGACACTCTTTGCTGCATCACGAATCAATCCTTCGGAAGAGATGAATTCTGTGTACATCAAATCTGCTCCATTCTCTTTGCAAAGAGCACGAAAAGGAGGATCACTAACGTCCTCCATTGGAGCAAGCAATAAAGGAAAATCTCCAAGTTCTATGTTTCCTATCTTTGACAATTCAATTTTTTTGACAAAATTACACATATTCAATCCATGCAATTTATATTGAGTCAACGTGGCTTTTCTAGAATACTTCTATTGGTAATAGCCGCGCTAATTATTGGATTACTCGGGCATTTATTAAGCAGTCAGGTTGCCGCTTTTGTTTTTGACATCAGTTCTTCAGATATTGCTGGTTTCCTTGTTGACCCATCAGACTCTCCAAACGGATTGATTCAATTTTTACAAGCCGCTAACACAATTTCACTTTTCATTATTCCTTCAGTATTGTTTCTGTCTTTTATTCCGAAAAATGAAAATAATTTTGCCTCCTTCAGGGTTCCTAAATTGTTCGACCTTGGCACGTTAGTACTTCTTTTCATTGCAGCCGTTCCTTTGATTAATTTTTTAGTTGCTTGGAATCAATCTCTGAGTTTACCGGAGATGTTCTCAGAAATTGAAGCATGGATGATTTCTGCAGAAGAACAGGCAGGAGCATTGACCGATGTTTTTTTAAAGATGAGTAAGCCAACAGACTTGTTCATAAATCTTATCATCGTTGCATTGCTTCCAGCCCTAGGGGAAGAGCTAGTTTTTAGAAGAATCATTCAGAAAGAAATTGCTTTCAGCCTAAAGTCAGAAGTTTTGGCCATATGGATTTCGGCCTTTTTGTTTAGTGCTCTGCACTTGCAATTTTTTGGCTTTTTTGCTAGGCTTCTTTTGGGTGTTTATTTTGGATACCTATTTTATTGGAGTGGAAATATCAATCTAAGTATTGCAGCACATTTCATCAATAATGCGACAGCAATTTGCCTAGCCTACTTTTTAGGAATGGATAAGGTAGAAAAGAGTGTAGATCAAATTGGTGTTGTGGAGGGAAGTGAAACTTTGCCTTTATTCTCCTTAGTAATTTTTCTTCTAATTATGATTTCCTTTAGAAAAAGGCATAAAAAAAGCCCAATAAAATTGGGCTAATCTTATAAATTTTAGACTTAACTAATCGACAATTACATCTGTTTTTGAAGTAGAGTAATTTATTTTTAATGCATTGGCCTTTCTTAACTCTTGTTTCACGTCCGTAATAATCCCCATCTCGGCCTCAACGTTGGCTTTAATAGAGGTAGTCATTAAAGGAACCTCAGCTGGGTTTCTCTGTTCTCTTTCAGCCTCTATGAATTGAATGATTTCATCTTTATCTGCAAAAGCGTCATTCAATTGTATTCTATCTGCTGTACCAAACTGTCCCTGAAGTGATTTAATTGGCGCTCCAATGTAAATGTAGCTAACCAAAGATTTTCGTTCAAGCTTATTAACTTCAGTTGCTTTTGGTGTAACCACCTCAACTTTTAAGGTGACTTCTCTCATTACAGTAGTTACCATAAAAAAGAACAATAACATAAACACAATATCAGGTAATGATGCAGTAGAAATTGGTGGTTGGCCACCGCTTTTTTTCTTTTTAAATTTTGACATTTATTCAATACCTCCTATACTTTTAGGCTCAGCCTCAGAAATCCTTTGAGGATATACTTTTTTAACCGCCTTGATTTGAGTTTCGGCTTTTTTCGAAAGCTCTGCCTTCTTTTCCAATTCACTCATTGTCATTCCAAACTCCTGTTTAGCAAATTCGTCTCTTACTTCATTGTAGGCACCAACCAGTTCGTTTTGAACTTTGATGTACATTTCATAAGAAGTTCCTCTATCGTTTTGTAATGAGACAATTTGTTTTGACACTCTATAGTCTCCAAATACTGGTACAGTTACGGTTTTAAACTCAGGCAATGATTCATCTCTTTCAGATCGATCACCAACAATGAATTCTTTAGCAGCTTCCCTCAATTGACTTACCAACATTACTTGACCTTCAACCAATAAATCGTCATTTGCATTCACCAGTACTTCAAAGATGTTCCTCTTTTTCACCTTTTGGTCTATGTCCTCCGGAATGTCTTCTGGTGGTGGTGGTAGCCTACGAGTTAAACCAGTATCGGTATCCATGGTTGTGGTTACCAAGAAAAATATTAATAGCAAGAAGGCGATGTCTGCCATCGAACCTGCATTAATCTCTGGTGCTTCTCTACGAGCCATATTTTTTATTTAAACATTTTAGTTACTCCAGAATAAAGAGTGGCAACAATTGCTCCTAGGGCTAATATGTAAAAGCTAATCAGACCAGCGCTAACTCTTTTTGAGGCTTCTGGTCCTGAAATGAATCCAGCATACTTATCTAACATCTCATCTCCTGCTAATACATAAGAAATTCCGAAAACAACCACTAAAGCTCCAACCCCGATTAAAGCAGATTTTGCCGCAATTGGGTTTTTTGCCATTTGAATTATCGGGAATACAATTGCAGCAAGAGCTCCAATAAAAAATAAAGTATAACACCAATAAATCAAGAATTCAGAATCAATTGCATCTGCGTAAAACAATACGCCCAATAGCACACTAATTCCCATTAGTGAGTATAGCAATATTGTCAATATTTTTGAAAATCCTTCTGACATAATTTTAGGCTTTTTTATTTGCAATCTCATGCTTAACCAATAGGTCTACAAGACTAATTGATGCATTTTCCATATCGTTAACGATGCTATCTACTTTTGCAACGATGTAATTGTAAAAGATTTGAAGAATAATTGCTACAATTAATCCAAATACAGTAGTTAATAAGGCTACTTTAATACCAGTTGCCACTAGTGAAGGAGAAATGTCTCCTGCTGCTGCAATCGCATCAAAGGCTCCAATCATACCAATTACAGTTCCCATGAAACCAAGCATTGGAGCTAGTGCAATAAACAATGAAATCCAAGAAACTCCTTTTTCTAACAATCCCATTTGAACACTTCCGTAAGAAACAACTGATTTCTCAACCATTTCAATGCCTTCATGACTTCTATCTAAACCTTGATAGAAAATACTAGCAACAGGTCCTGGAGTATTTCTACATACTTCTTTTGCAGCATCTACGCCACCAGAATTCAAGGCATCTTCAACGTTTGTTAATAGTTTGTTTGTATTTGTAGTGGACATGTTAAGGTATATAATACGCTCAATTACAATGGCCAACCCAAGAATTAGACATAATAATACAATCCCCATAAATTCTGGGCCACCTTCAATAAATTTTTCTTTTAATAACTGGTGAAATGATTTTTCAGCTTCTTCTTCTGCAACTTCTTCAGTTACTTCTTCTGCTGGCTCTTCTGCAATTGTTTCTTCAACGACCTCTTCTAGGGCCATGGAATCTTCTGTCATTTCTGTAGTTGCCGTATCGACGTCTTCTTGGGCAAATGATGAATTGCTCAGTCCAAATGTTAAAAATGCAGCAATTGCGATTAAAGTAAATACCTTTTTCATAATGTAATTGTTAATAATCTTGTTTAAGGTTAACTGGTATATAATTGTGTTATTGTTTGCGAATTTAATGCTCTTTTATTAAATCGGCTAATATTTTTAAAATTTCTGTTGGCAATTTAGCATTGATATTCTTTTAAAAAAAAAATAATCCCATTTTTTTTAAAATTTAATCCTTCTAGTATCGCAATTCAAAAAAATCTGATGCGGAGAGGAAGGGATTCGAACCCCCGATGCGGTCTCCCGCATACACGCTTTCCAAGCGTGCGCCTTAAGCCACTCGGCCACCTCTCCAATAAAACCCTTTTTTGAAGGGTCAGCCAAATTACAAAAAAATGCATTCAAATGCCCTTTAAAGAATAGGATTATCAATCCAACTCTCCTGACCAATTCTGCTTAAGCACCGTCACTCTATCTTGCTCATTAACATCCGCATTACCTAAAAGAACCATTAATTTGGTAATCGCTGCCTCAAAGCTTAAATTTTCTCCTCCTACTACCCCAATATCATTTAAATGTTTGCCAGTAGCATACTTTTCTTGAACAACACTACCAGAATTACATTGACTGATGTTTAATACGACAAGGCCTTTTTCAATGGCATTCTTTAAAGCGGAATCCAACCAAGATAACTCTGGTGCATTTCCAGAACCGTAGGTTTCCAAAACCAATCCTTTTAAGCCTGGCGCATTTATAGTTCTCAGCGCAGCTTCTGGAAACATTCCTGGAAATATTCGAATACTTGTAACGGCTTCTTCTAATTCATCAATAAGTTCAAATGGTTCCGATGGTAGTGGCTTAATCGCATTAGAATTGTATTTCAAATGAACGCCAGCTTCAACTAAATTGGGATAATTTGGAGATTGAAAGGCTTCAAAATTCTCGGCACTAACTTTTGTAGTTCTATTGGCCCGATAAAGCGAATACTCAAAATATATGGCCACCTCTGGAACAATTGCTCGACCGTCCTTTTTGGCTGCAGCAATTTCAATTGCCGTAATTAGGTTTTCTTTTCCATCAGTTCTAATGGTTCCAATTGGCAATTGACTACCTGTTAATATAATAGGCTTCGCAACATTCTTTAACATGAAACTTAAAGCAGAACCTGTATAGGCCATAGTATCTGAACCATGCAAAATAACAAAGCCATCGTATTTGGAATACTGACTAAAGATTATTGCAGCTAATCTCTTCCAAGTATCCGGGTTAACATTAGAAGAGTCAATAATTGGCAATATAGATTGCACATCAATATCTATATACAATCTGTTAAGCTCTGGAACATAGTCTTTTAGATGATTAAAGTCAATCGGTGCCAATGCGCCAGATTTTGCATTTTTCACCATCCCAATTGTTCCCCCGGTGTAAAGAAGTAATACCTTAGGCCGATTCATAATTCAAATTAAATAGTTGACGTGCATTATTGCTAGTTTTTTCTGCTAGTGCATCTAAAGGAATCTGATAAATGTCTGCAAGCTTTTGAGCAATGTTAAGCAAGTATTTGCTTTCATTCCTTTTGCCACGAAATGGGCTTGGAGCTAAATAAGGTGCATCTGTTTCTAAAATAATGTCATCAATATCAATATGGGGTAACACTTTATCCAATCCCCCATTTTTGAACGTAACTACTCCTCCAATTCCTAGTTTAAAATTTCCGTAAGATAAAATATGCTGTGCCTGATCAAGTGTTCCAGTAAAGCAATGAAAGACACCAAATAGCTTCTCGTCATTTACTTCATCCAAAACCGTTAAAATTTCGTCAAATGCTTCTCTGCAATGGATGGCTATCGGCAAATTTCTTTCTTTTGCCCAGTCGATTTGCTTTCTAAAAGCATATTCTTGTTCCTTAATAAAGGTTTTATCCCAATATAAGTCCATTCCAATCTCTCCAATTGCAATGTAATTTGTCTCGGAATTTAACTCCTTTTCAATAATTTCTAATTCTTCTTCTAGCGATTCGTTTACTGAGCAAGGGTGAAGCCCCATCATTGGCAAAATGCTTGAATCCATTTCGCTTAGCTTTTTTAAGCCAGAAATGCTGGTTGAATCAATGTTGGGCAATAGAAACATCCCTACTCCCAAGTCCTTTGCAGCCTGAATTGCAGGTTCTCGATCCTCATCAAACTGAGATGCATAAAGGTGGGTATGGGTATCTATCAACATCATTTTGCAAAGGTAGCACATAGAATTTCATATTCAGTTTTTGTTTATTATTCCTTTATTTTGCTTCAATGGAGAATAAGGTAAAAGTGTTGGTGATTCGGTTTAGCTCCATTGGTGATATCGTTTTATGTAGCCCTGTTATCCGTTGTCTAAAAACACAATTAGAGGGTGAGGTTGAAGTACACTTTGTTACCAAAGCGGCATATTCAAAATTGCTAAAACCAAATCCATACCTAAGCAAGGTATATTCTGTTGAAAAAAGCACACATGAAGTAATTGACCAACTAAAGGAAGAACAATACGATTACATCATTGACCTTCACAAGAACATTCGATCGCTTCAGATTAAAAGAAAACTAAAAGCCCTCTCTTGGAGCTTTAATAAGTTGAATTGGCAGAAATGGCTCTTGGTAAATTTAAAAATCAAGCGATTACCCGACACACATATTGTTGACAGGTATTTAAATACAACGAAAGCCTTAGGCATTGAAAATGATGGAAATGGCCTCGATTTTTTTCTACCTAAATCCACTTCAATTCCAAATTTCTTAAGCGATACATGTGATAAAAAATACCATGTACTTGCTATTAGTGCCAACCACGCCACAAAGAAAATTCCTAAAGAAAAATTAATAGAATTAATCGCTGCTATTGACAATAAGTTGGTGATAATAGGTGGAAAGGAGGACCAAGAATTGGGGGCCATCCTACATCAACAATTTCCGCAGAAAACGATTAATGCTGTAGGAAAAACAAGCCTTGAAGAATCTGCATTAATCATTAAAGGTGCAGATTTAGTAATTAGTCCTGACACAGGCATGATGCACATTGCCGCCGCTTTTAACAAAAAGATTATTTCAATCTGGGGGAATACTGTGCCTGAATTTGGGATGTATCCATACCTGAAGGATGGATCTCCTAAATTTCAAGTTATTGAGAACAAAGAATTATCCTGCAGACCTTGCAGTAAGATTGGTTTCGACAAGTGTCCTAAAGGTCATTTCAAATGCATGCTTGAGGCAGACTTTTCAAGTTTAGAATTGGATTAAGCTTTTGAAATATCAAACAATGCCTTTAATTCTGTAGCATCAGCGGGTTTCATTTTTCCGGCCAATATCAGGCTAAGTTGTCTTCTTCTTAAAGCTCCGGCATATCGTTCCTTTTCTTGCTCAGTTTCTGGAAGCAATTCTGGAACTTCAATAGGACTACCAATCTGATCAACCGCGACAAAAGTATAAATGGCTTCATTGCACTTTATCTTTTTCCCAGAGCTTTGTAATTCAACGTAAACATCCATGTAAACTTCCATAGAAGAACTAAATGCTCTCGACACTTTTGCTTCTATTGTAACAACATCGCCTAATTTTATTGGCTGGTTGAAGGAAACATGATTAACAGAGGCGGTTACAACAACTCTTCTACAATGCCTTTGGGCAGATATTCCAGAGGCAATGTCCATCCAGTTTAACAATTGTCCACCCATTAAATTTCCCAATACATTGGTATCATTTGGTAAAACAATCTTAGATGTGGTGGTAAATGTTTCCTGTGCTTTTCTCGCTTTCATCAATCAAATTTTGAAAGCACAAAAGTAATGGATTGCTAGAATTAATCTTTAAAATCTTGGACTAAAAGCCAGGCTTGTGGGTTTTTTTCTTCCTTAATGGATTTCAAGAATCTCAATGCAGATTCTCTAGTAGTGAAACTTTGGTAAGAAACTGCATGAAAAGATTTGTATTTCCCCAATAGTTGAGCTTTAAAGCCTTCTTGCCGAAGTTGGTCCACTAATCCTTTTGCATTAGATTCCATAGAGAAACAACCACCCATTACGTGAAAAGTAGCCAATGGTGAAACTTCTACATCAACGGCAGTATTGTCAATTTTAGATGAAACTACCAATTCATTATGAACGATTAGCAGCGTGGCTTCCTTTTCCAATTCATAAGGAATCCACTCTAAATCGGCTTCATACTCTTTCTCTTCAAAGTTGATGTTTTCAAAATGGATTTCTTCAATTGTTAAATCCTTTTCAGTGTAAATTCCAGGTGCATTATTGAAAAAACTAAAAGAACTCATGAAAACTTTAGACTCATCAAGCAAATTAAACTGTTGATTAAGCCAAAAAACAGAACACACTAATAGCAATATTGAAGCAGCTGCAGGCCAATAATGTCTTCGTTTTTTAACTTCTTCTTGAAGAATAATTGGTTCATTGAGTTTCCTTTCAACTCGCTCTTCAATTTTTTCTCTAATGATCGGTTTCGCTTGAATTTGGCCTAAACCAAAAGAATCTAGCAAATAATCATTTTGCTCTTCAGCATAAAATTGAACATTGCCCTCTGGGTCTAAGAATAGAACACCCACTTTATCAATTCTAATTTTATCTCCCTTTTTTAAACCTTCAATTGAATGATTAACAAATGCATCAATTAAAGACTTGGCCTCTTCGTAAGAGATCAACTTTCGTTGTGCAATGTGACTGGTTAATAAGCCATCGTTAGTTTTCAGGTTGCGATTAAAAGAGATGCTTTTACTAGGAGCTTGAATGATGCCATGTATGGGTTGTATTTTGGCAGATAAGTAATTTGCAACAAATCCACCCAAGTCAGGCACAATAACACAATCATACTGATACAGTAAGTCAGAAATGTATATGTCAATTTTTAGATGCTCCATCAATTGCGAAGGTAAAAATTTTAGGTGGACGCTTTCAATAAATTTTCTAAATCTTCAGGGGTATCTATAGACTGAGCTTCCAAATTGGTGATTGCCACTTTAATTTTCCAATCGTTCTCTATCCAACGCAATTGTTCTAAGCCTTCAAGCAATTCAAGTTTACCTTGAGGCAATTCACAAATCGATTGCAATGCCTTCATTGTATAAGCATACATCCCAATGTGTTTATAATAAGAGGTTTGGCCGTCTAAATGATTCGGCAGCTTTCTGTTATAAGGTATTGTTTGTCGACTAAAATAAATTGCATTCATTCGTTTGTCAAATAACACTTTAGGCCGATTAGGATCCAATAATTCTTCTTCTGTTTCAATTTGTTTGACAAGAGTTGCTATTTCAGTAGTTGAATCTTCAAAACAATTGATTAATTGTTCAATTTGTTTTGGTTGAATATATGGTTCGTCTCCTTGAATGTTCACTACAACATCAAAATTTGTGTCCAAGCTATTTGCCAATTCGAGACATCTATCCGTTCCACTTTGGTGATTCTTGTCAGTCAATTTTACTCTTCCCCCAAATGCTTCAACTGCCACTACTATCCTTTGGTCGTCAGTGGCGACCCAAACTTGTTCTAGCTTCTTCACTAAGGAAGCTTGTTCGTAAACACGTTGGATCATGCTTTTCCCGTTTATCTGAATAAGCGGTTTGCCGGGAAATCGGCTCGAATCAAATCTTGCGGGAATAATTCCAATTGCGGTCATGATTGAATACTTTTGGCTAAGATATTAAATTCAAACCAACCAAATTGAACGATTTACACTACAAAATCGCTGCATCGCTTATTCCAGGAATTGGCCATCGCAACGTAAAAAAGCTGATTGCCTATTGCGGAGGCCCTGAGGCCCTCTTTAAAACCAGCATAAATTCTTTATTAAAAATCCCAGGATTAGGTCCTAAAACTGCAAAAAGACTAAATAGAACCCAAGTTTTAGTAGAAGCAGAGAAAGAGATTGATTTCATGGAAAAGCATCAAATTAATGCCCATTTTTACCTTGATGAGCAGTACCCAACTCGATTATTGCATTGCGATGATGGACCTGTAATTCTTTACCAAAAAGGGAATGCCAATTTAAATCCCAAACGAGTTTTGAGTATAGTTGGCTCAAGGCGAGCTAGCAATTGGGGAAAAGGATTTTGCGAAGATTTAGTTAAAGAGTTAAGCCCCTATGAACTAGTAATTGTTAGTGGTTTGGCTTATGGAATTGATGCTGCTGCTCATCGATCGGCACTCAAGCACCAAGTAGAAACTTGGGCTGTTTTGGCAGATCATTTGGACCAAGTTTACCCGAAAATGCATTCAAAACTTGCAGATAAAATCAATGAAAAAGGTTGCTGTTTAAGTGATTACTCGAGCGATAAAAAACTAATTCCTAGTCACTTTGCGGAAAGAAATAGAATTGTTGCAGGGCTTTCTGATGCGGTGCTGGTTATAGAATCTGGAAAAAAAGGGGGCTCATTGATTACCGCAGATTTAGCACAAGGATATAACAGAGATGTATTTGCTGTACCTGGCCATCCCAAAGAGGATAATGCCGAAGGCTGCAATGGCTTAATTAAAAACAATAAAGCCGCATTAATAGAATCTGCCGAGGATGTTATTCTTGCCTTAGGATGGGAAGAACAAATTCAAAAAAAGACACAAATTCAAATTGACTTTAACGGCCTCAACGAGGATCAAAAAGCAATTATGAATTGTTTTGTATCTAATCCTGTTCTTGGAATTGATACCATTTGTTTAAACACCAATCAAAGCATGAGTAAAACAAATAGTCTATTGTTGGAATTAGAATTCTTGGGTTGTCTCCAATCCTTACCTGGGAAACAATTTCAAGTGATTTGATATTCCTGAATCAAAACGAGGAGCCATTGAGAAATTATTTACATTTGCTCAAAATATAACCTTAAGCTAATGAGTACTGGAACAAATAATCTAGAAGGCAAAATCAACGCATTCGTTGAGGAAGTCACCAAAAAGAATTCTAATGAACCTGAGTTTTTACAGGCTGTCCAAGAAGTTGCAGAAACTGTAATTCCTTTTATTGAGGAAAATCCTGAATATCAAAACAAGATGTTATTAGAGCGTATGGTTGAACCTGAACGAGTATTGATGTTCAGAGTGCCATGGATAGATGATGAAGGCAAAACTCAGGTAAATAGAGGATTTAGGATTGAAATGAATTCTGCAATTGGGCCATACAAGGGTGGCTTGAGGTTTCATTCTTCTGTAAACCTAAGTGTATTGAAATTTTTGGCCTTTGAACAGGTATTTAAAAACAGCTTAACTACTCTTCCAATGGGTGGTGGAAAAGGTGGATCAGACTTTAACCCAAAAGGAAAGTCAGACAATGAAGTCATGCGATTTTGTCAAAGTTTCATGACAGAATTATCTCGTCACATTGGTCCTGATACAGATGTTCCAGCCGGCGATATTGGTGTAGGCGGAAGAGAAATTGGTTACATGTTCGGTCAGTACAAAAGATTAAGAAATGAGTTTACCGGTGTTTTAACGGGTAAAGGAATAAGTTTTGGTGGAAGTTTAATTCGCCCAGAAGCTACCGGATATGGAACAGTTTATTTTGCTCAAGAAATGCTGAAGACTAAAAACGATAGTTTCGAAGGTAAAAAGGTTGCGATTTCAGGTTCTGGAAATGTTGCTCAATATGCCCTTGAAAAAGTTTTGGATCTTGGAGGCACTGTAGTTAGTGTTTCAGATTCGTCTGGAACGGTTCATGCTGAAAATGGTTTCCAAAGAGAGCATTTGGAATTCTTAATGGACTTAAAAAACGTTAGAAGAGGAAGAGTAAAAGAAATTGCTGATCAATTTGATGGTTTCGAATTTTTAGAAGGATCTAGACCTTGGGGAATCAAAGTAGACATTGCTTTACCTTGTGCAACTCAAAATGAATTGGAAAAATCAGACGCTGAGACATTGGTAGGAAACGGAGCAATTTGCGTTGCTGAGGGCGCTAACATGCCTTGTACTCCTGAAGCAATTGAAGTATTCCATTCATCTAAAATATTGTTTTCTCCTGGCAAAGCATCCAACGCTGGTGGTGTTGCTACATCTGGCTTAGAGATGAGTCAGAATTCATTGAGACTTTCTTGGACTAGAGAAGAAGTTGATGAGAAATTGCATCATATTATGGTTTCCATACATGAAGCCTGTGTTAAATATGGTGAAAGCAATGGTTATGTTGATTATGTAAAAGGAGCAAATGTTGCTGGCTTTGTAAAAGTAGCTGACGCGATGTTGGCCCAAGGAGTAGTTTAATAAAAGAAAGATAAATGCACCAACCCTGAAGCTCAAACTTCAGGGTTTTTTTTGGCTAATTTTAAAGCAAATTATACGAGATGTACGGAAAAATAAAAGAACATTTAAGCACAAGTTTATCTGAGATTGAATCATCAGGTTTATTCAAAAAAGAAAGAATTATTACTAGTCCGCAAGACGCAGAAATAAAAATCAATACTGGAGAAGTAGTGGTGAATTTCTGTGCAAATAACTACCTCGGACTTTCTTCTCACCCCAAAGTGATTCAAGCTGCTAAAGATGCTCTTGATAGTCATGGTTTTGGGATGTCATCTGTTCGGTTCATTTGTGGAACCCAGGATATTCATAAAACATTGGAAGAAAAAATTGCCTCATTTTGTGGCACTGAAGACACCATTTTGTATGCAGCTGCTTTTGACGCCAATGGTGGGGTTTTTGAGCCGCTTTTAGGTCCAGAAGATGCCATCATTTCAGATGCATTAAATCATGCTTCCATTATTGATGGAGTTCGTTTATGTAAAGCAGCCAGGTACCGTTATGCAAATAACGACATGGCAGATTTGGAAGAGCAATTGAAAAAAGCCCAAGATCAGCGGTTCAGAATAATTGTTACCGATGGAGTTTTCTCTATGGATGGTTACGTTGCCCAATTGGATAAGATTTGTGATTTGGCGGACAAGTATGATGCCCTTGTAATGGTTGATGATTGTCATTCACATGGTTTCATTGGCAAGACAGGAAGAGGAACCGCTGAGTATTGCAATGTATTAGGTCGAGTTGACATCATTACGGGTACCCTTGGAAAGGCTTTGGGAGGCGCAATGGGAGGTTTTACCACAGGAAAGAAAGAGATTATAGAAATGCTTCGACAAAGATCTAGGCCTTATTTATTTTCCAATTCTTTAGCTCCTGCTATTGTTGGAGCATCCATTGCAGTCTTGGACCTATTGAAAGGAAGCACTTCATTTAGAGATAAATTGATGGAGAACGTAGCCTATTTCAAAGCAGGAATAAAAGCTGCTGGTTTTGATTTTAAGGATGGAGATTCTGCCATAGTTCCAATCATGTTATACGATGCCAAGCTTTCTCAAGTATTTGCAGACAAATTGTTAGCAGAAGGAATTTATGTGATTGGATTTTTCTTTCCAGTTGTTCCTAAGGAACAAGCTAGAATTCGAGTGCAACTATCTGCAGCTCATGAGGAGGAACATTTGGATAAAGCCATCAATGCCTTTACAAAAGTTGGAAAGGAATTAGGAGTTATTTAATTGGGAATTAAGCAAAAAAAAGAGGAATGATTCATTCCTCTTTTTTTTGCTTAATGTTTTGTTAATTAGTAAAACTTAGAGCGATTGTCAGTAACATCACTGATGTCTTTTATCGCTATAAAAATAGACCCATTATCAATTCTTGATTGTGCTCCTCTTGAAAAACTAGCTTTTGTCTCAGCTATGTTAGGATTTGCCTGTTCTGTCTTTTCTAAAATGTTTAGCACAAAAACTCCTGTGTTACCCTTTATTGGAACACTAGTTTGTCCTTTTCCTAAACTAAAGGCTTTTCCTACTGCAACTGGCTCAATTCCAACATTTGGAATTGAAGGATTTGCAAAGCCGATGTCGCTTGCTTTTTCAACACTTAATCCAAGATTTCCTGCCAATGTCCCTAGATCGGCTTCACCTGCCATCTCATCCATAAACATTTCTGCTTTCTTCTCTCTCTTTGCCTCAAATTCAACCCTAGCTCTTATCTTTTCTAAATCAGTTGGTCCATCTTCATTTACTTCCTCTATAACGGCAACAATAAATGCGTCGTCTAAATCATAAGCCTCTGAAACATCGTTTTCATTGCCTTCTTTGATCCATCTAACGATATCTCTAGAGGCAGGCTCACCTTGAATTAGATTGTCGTTATCTCTAAGGATAGTAACTCTTCTTTGGATGTCCTTTTCCACAATTAGATTATTAAAAGACTCTAAGTCTGTTGCATCAATAGAGAAGCTATTTGCTTCATTAAATGCATTGGCATAGGTATCTTTTCCAGCAGTGGCTGTTCTACGAATTGTAGCAATTTGAATTTTTCGAATCGGTTCTGTTTTCTCCATTACTTCAATAATGTGTATTCCAAACTGACTTCTCACTTTGGTAAAGTCACCGATCTCAGCTGAAAAAGCTGCATCATTAAATGGTTTCACCATTGTTCCTTCATTGAACCATCCTAAATCACCGCCATTTTGCCCAGATCCAACATCATCAGAATTCTCAGCGGCCAAGTCACTCATTGCTACTCCTGATTCAAGTAAACCCATAAGACTGTCGGCAATAGCCTCAGCTTCTTCCTCGGTTCTGTCTGTCATGTTTATTAGGATATGACTTGCTTTTACTGAGTCAGGAACCATTTTAAAACCGCCCACTTTTTGAATATAGAATGATGTCTCAATCATATAAGGAGCTTTTAACTCTCCTGAATCCATTCTCAATAAAGAAGTATCAGCTCCCATTGGTAAATTACTTGCAGAGTAATAGTTTGGATCATAATCAACTTCCGAATTAGCATTCACAAAAGTAGAATCGTTCTCATTGTTCTTAAACTCTTCATAAACTTCATTTGCCCATTCTCTTGTCAGGGCAATATCGCTTTCAGATGCTTTTACTGGGAAATATGCATAGTATGCTTTTCTACTCGCTTTTTGTTCGTAATCATCTAGATGATTATTGTAATAGCTTTCAATTTCCTTTTCGCTTAATACAATGGTAGTATCATTTACATCATTGTAAGACTTCATTACATAATTAAAGCTAACCGTTGAACCAGATTCTTTAGCTTCTTGTTCAGCCAAAGTTGAAGGCAAATAAACTGCTTTGCTAATTAAAGTATTGTATTTCTGCATCTGCTGGTTTCTTTTCAAAGCTCTTTCAAATGCTATCCATTGCTCCTTAGCCCTTGGGTCATTGTCAAGGTTTTGTAAAAATTGAACAACAGCAGCAGAATTGAATGCTCCGGTTGCTGGATCAGAAAAGGCTTGTCTCACATTTGGGTGAGGATTTTCACCTTGAACCATATCAAACAACTCCTTACTGGTCACTTTAATACCAAGATCCAACATTTCCTGACCAAGCAATTGATCAGAAATTACTTCATTCCAAACTTGCTCTCTCAAGCTTGACTTTGTTCTTTCGTCAAGCGGTTCGTTAGACTGTGCATTTGCTTGATAATTGCTGTAGGCCTCTTGGACTTTCATATCAAAATCTTGCGCAGAGATACTTTCTCCATTGACTTCCGCTAAGTTAATTGGTCCTTGTTGACCAGAAGAAAGAGAGGTAAATAACTCTCCTAAAACAAAGGCGACGATTGCTCCGCCAATGATGATGAGAACCAATGTAGATCGTTCTCTAATTTTTCCAATAATTGCCATCTAAAATCTTTAAAAATTTTGGTCTGCGAATATACGATAGTAAAATGAAATTATAAAAGAAAAAACCCGCTGAATGACAAGGCCTTAAAACAATTCCAATTCAGAAAATTAGTCTTCAACAACATTCACCTTTAAGTGAATTAAGTCAATTTTATTTTGATGGACTTGTTTAACGGTAAAATGAAATTGATCTAAGTTTATTTCTTCATTCAAGCTAGGTATGCTCTCGCTAATGGATATGACTAAGCCACCTAAAGTTTCATATTGATCAGATTCTGGCAAATCTAAATTGTACTCATTGTTTAAATGATCCACTTCTAATCTTGCAGAAAACAAGAAGGTATTTTCAGACAACTGCTTTTCTTCAAATTCTTCTTTGTCGTGTTCGTCTTCAATTTCTCCAAAAATCTCCTCAATGATGTCTTCAATGGTAACGATTCCTGAAGTTCCGCCAAACTCATCCACCACAACCGCTATGCTTTTTCTTTGCTGAATAAAGCTTTCTAAAATTTCATTGGCAGGCATTGAGGTTGGGATAATCGGTATGGGCAATAAAATCGACTTAATGTTCTCCGGCTTTTTAAACAATTCGAAGGAATGAATGTAACCTATTACATTGTCTATATTATCTCGATAAATCAGGATTTTAGAAAGGCCAGTCTCAACAAACTTTTTCCTCAATTCATCTACTTCTTCCTCAATATTAACTGCCACAACCTCAGTTCTTGGAACCATACATTCTCTTGCCTTTACCTTAGAGAAATCAAGAGCATTCTGAAAAATTTGAATTTCATGATCCAAATTTTCTTCATCGGAGGAGTGGTCGGTTCCTTCTTTAATGAAATGCTCGAGGTCGATTCTTTGAAAGGAAATGTCTTTTTCAACTGATAATTCTGGAGAGAACCATTTAATCAGCCGTTCTGATATTCCAATTACGATCAACATTGGAATGAGTAAAATAGAGTAAATAATGATTAAAGGAAAAGCGAAGAACCTCAACATATTATTGGGGTTAATCCGAAACAAGGTCTTAGGAAGAAATTCAGCGGCAAACAAAATTAGCAGGGTTGATATGGCCGTTTGAATTAACAATACAACTAAATCATTACTAGAGAATTGCATGATTAGTGGTTCCAACAACTCCGCCATATAGATGCCGTAAATTACTAGAGCAATGTTATTGCCAACAAGCATAGCACCAATAAATTTAGAAGGTTTTTTAAGAAAATTGGCTATTATCTTGGAGAAGAAATCTCCTTGTTGACCATCGAGTTCTATTTTTAGCTTATTGGCCGAAACGAAGGCGATTTCCATTCCAGAGAAAAAGGCAGAAAAAACTAACATCGTAAGGATTACTCCCCACTGCATACTTTCCATAGTCAAATGCTATCTTTCAAATATACCAATTATGACTTGTCGTTTCTTTGATGGGCTCTTCGTTGCTTGCGTCGAACTGAAAAAAGAAATATGCTAACCACAGAGAAACCAAAAAAGTAAAGGGCATCGTAAATGCTATTTACAAAGGTTTGGTAAAGACCAATGCAGAAGGTTAGTATGGCCAACATGAACCACATTTCTCTAAAAATTGAATGTATTTAATCATTGTCAATATTGATTACTCCTCTTGGTTTTAAAATTTTATAATCTGAAAAATCTTCATTGGAAATTAAACCGTCACCTAACAAGACTTGATTCTCCGTTGTGATTTTTACAAAAGCATCAGAGCTTATTTTTTGTTCTGCCTTGTTCCAAATCAAATGCTCTGTGTTGAGTTGTTCTCCTTTCGCATTAATGACTACCACATCGTATTTGGCCTCCATTACATCTTGATGACTTAAGTCGATCGCATAATTTGAACTTAGTTCTGTTTTTACATTCATTAAGGAATCAAAAAGTTGAACATGAACCCCTTCAGGCATTTCGTTGTAGGGCTCAGCACCTCCGTACTGATCCAATATTGGCGCATTCAATTGAAAAGCCAATCTGCCTTCCGTGCTATAGAGAATTTCTACATCTTTAGCAGACTGCTCTGGAAAAATTTCTTCTAAGTTTAATTCTTCAACTTCTTTGATGTCGTTTTCACAAGCACTTAGTCCTAAGGCTAGGGTGGCAACAACAATTCCAAATGAAATTAAAACTAGCCTTCATTGTTTATTAAAAGCGCGCTTTGGTAGATTCTCCAATCCAACAACCGATTTGAACTGAATCTCCTTCTTTGGTTCCACCAAAAAAGCAATCTTGCTGACTTGGAAAATACTTTTTGTAACTCGCAATTTTACCATTTGCAGTGGCAGCCACTGAAGGATCAATGCTTTTTGCCTTTGTATAATAATCAACTGCTAACCAATAAATCGCTTTTTGAGCACATGCATCGTCTCCACCGCAGCTAGTTGAAGCTGCAATCATATCACCAATCATAATGTAAGGAAGGCCAAAACCTGGCTTTAATTTGGCTGCTTTTAATGCATTAGTTCTAGCAGATGAATAAGAGCCCATGCTGCTATAAGCTTGTGCTAATTCTATATAGTAATCAGAGTGTTTTGTTTCATCCTGACTTAAAGAAAGTGCCTGCTGAAAGTAATCCACTGCCTCTTGGTACTTTTTTGTTTTTAATGACATTATTCCCATTTTCTCTGCAGAAATCGCAGATGGACTTGTAGCATGTAATGTTTGAGCAAGCTTAAAAAAGATAGGATCATCAGTACAACCTTTTTTATCCAAAAGATCTGCAGTTCTCTCCATCCAATCTTGATTTTCTTTATTTCTTTCGAAATTGTTATTGGCCATTTCAATTAAAACCTCACAGCTTAAATATGGACTAGCCACATTTCCAATGCTTTCTTCAGCTTTCACATAATACTCTGCTGTTTTCTTTCCTTGGTATTTTTGAATGTTCTGGCTCACAATCCCGCTTAACAATCCGTAAACAGCTACCACATCTTCTTTGCTTTTCTTTCCTGCTTTTTCCATGAGAACGGTGGCGTTCATGTAAGAAACAGCTGCTCCAGCCTCAGTTTTTGGCCCACATCCATTCACAGATTTTTCTAAGACTGTAAAAACTGGCTCTGGATCTTCACCTTTATACCTTAACATGTCAGTGCCTTTTCTTCCTAGCACAAAACACTCTTTTCCAAAATTGGCAATTCTTTGATCATACACCTGCATTAGGGTATCAATGTAAGCCGCTTTGATGGCAGCATCTTTAGTGCCTCTAATTTTTCTATTGACCAAGTTTACACCATCAACATACATTCTTTCTGAGGCAGCTGGACAAATTTTGAAGGCAACTTTCCAATATCCGTATGCATCATCGTACATCTTTTGTTTGTAGTAATCTCTGTAGAGAGAGATGTTTTGAACACAGGTTACACTATCTTCTCCGTATTTCCCTTGTGCATTAATTTCACCGAAGGCGAAAATTATCAATCCTAATAATAATAGCTTTTTCATCTTGTTTGCTTAATCGTATTTGCGTTTTATGAACCATTTATCATTTACAGTAACTCCAATGAGCAGTCCTATAAATTGTTCTTGACTTAATCCATTTGAATCTGAACCTCGTCTTCCTAATTCTATGCCAAAGTTTAAAGTAGAGAAGGATTTCCTCAATGGAAGTGAGCAACCAAAACTGATGGCCATCTCATCCACATCTTCTCCATTAATATTCACCAAGGAAGAATTGTACCTAAAACCAGTTCTTATTGCCATTCGGCTGATATAAGATCCAAATGCAGTGGTATTGTTAAAATGTTCAAAACCAGCATTTACTTGGAAGCCATCGCTAAATGAAGCACCGGCTTGAACTTGATCACTTTTCCTGGTATTAAGGGTGTAATCGAACTCAGCTGCCCATTTTTTCTTTTTTTCTATGCTAAATCCTCCACCAAAAGTAGATTGAAAAGGCAGGTCAACTTTTTTATCTTCTAAAAAAGTGGTAGTGTCTTTGAACCTCTCAAGATCTTCTTCTCCCGGTATAGTTCGCTAATAAAAGGCTGTATTTAGAGGAGAGCTGATCAATTGGTGAATAAATTACACCTAAATGAAGCAGATAGTTATCACCCAAGTCCACATCATATTGAAGGCCTAATTCGGTTCCTAGACTTGAAATTACGCTGCGTTCTCTATTGATGGTATTGAAGAAATTATTGCTATTTTCTCCGTCAAAAACAACCCTATTGATGTGTTGTATCCTTCCAAAGCGATATTTCATTGCGGCTCCAAGAGAAAGTCCATTATCAAAACTATAAGATCCTCCGAGAAAAAATTCACTTAAACCTCCTTCACCTTGAAATTTATTAGTGGCATTGATTCCAGTATTAATGCTTTGAGTGGTTTCGTAATCGTATCCTACTGCTGAAAATGGCCTTAAACCAAAGCCTACACCAATTTTTGTTCCCACTGGAAATGCCAAAGCGATATGGCTGATACTGGTATTATTCCCTGTTCTTTCTTGACCATTGCTAGAATACTGAACATTATTGCTATAAATACCTACATCAAAGGTGACTAAGCTAATATTACTGAATGAGGCCGGATTAATGATGTTGATGAAATTGGTTCTTCTATCGTTTAGTTTAGCATTGCTCCTCGCCAATGAATCATTGATTTGGGGCTTATAGATACTTGGACGCCAGGCTATGCCAATTCCTCCACTTCCAAAATTGCTATTGCTTCTTGGCGATTGGAGCATTCCTATTCCATATCTTGAGTAAGGAGAATCTGTTAGGCTTTGAGCTTTTGAAGTAACAAAAACAAGCAAACAGATTGCTGAAAAAAATAATTGTCTAATGAAGGTTGTGTTTAAGAATTTCATGCAATCCAATTAGGACCAAATTTGGGTTCGCAAAGATGCTATTTTTTAACTCTTTTTCAAAGAACTGAGCATCTCCGCCAGTGATGACGATTTTAAGCCTAGGATATTGCTCTTGATAAGAAGAAATGAAGCCATTCATTTCGTTAATTACTCCATTTATTACACCTGAAAGCATACTAGCCATTGTAGTATTTCCAGTGGTTTTAGGGCGATTTCCATCTAACCAATTAAGTAAAGGAAGTTGATCGGTTTGTTGGTTCATTGCCTTCAACCGCATTTGAACACCTGGAGAAATTGCCCCACCCAAGTAATGGTTTTCGGATGTTAAAAAATCATAAGTAATGCAAGTACCGGCATCAATTGCCAAAACATCATCATTTTTATAGAGCTTCATCCCTCCTGCCATCAAAGCAATTCTATCCTTTCCCAAAGTTTCTGGGCTTTGATATTTATTATTGAAGGGCAATTTGCTCTTTTCTGAAAGAAAGTGAATGGGAACATGTTCAGGAATGGATAAATCCAATGCTGCATTTTCATTTACAGAAGAAATAATTAATCCTTGGATTGGATAATCATTGAATAGCTGATTGTTCTGGGCTAATTCCTCATTGGCCAAGGCTTTTACTTGCATGAGTTCATCATTTTCGAACAAGCCAAACTTGGTTCTAGAATTGCCAATATCAACACATAAATGAAATGCCATGCATCAAAGCTAAGCATGCTAAAATAAAATGAGGAGATAATTTGCTTCTGAAAAATATTTATTGATACATTTGCCGACCGGTTTGGTGCCATAGCTCAGTTGGTAGAGCAAAGGACTGAAAATCCTTGTGTCGCTGGTTCGATTCCAGCTGGCACCACGAGCACAGCGAGTGGTGACTGCAAAAACCTTGAAACAAATTGTTTCAAGGTTTTTTTTGATGCAA
The DNA here is from genome assembly GCA_965218715.1 of Vicingaceae bacterium. Lineage (GTDB taxonomy): Bacteria > Bacteroidota > Bacteroidia > Flavobacteriales_E > Vicingaceae > CBDCLY01. The sequence goes on along the minus strand of CBDCLY010000033.1, from coordinate 53,231 downwards.
TCAAAAAGGAATTGAAGTTTATCCAGAGCAAAATGAAATGGAGTCGAAGGGATTCCAGCTGGCACCACTAGAGAATCAAAATTCTTAGAATCAATTACAAAGCGAGCAAAAAACATTGCTCGCTTTTGTTTTTTGTTAGTGTGTAATTGAGATGCAAGGCATCTTAATTTTGATTTTGACCTCGGTTGACAAGGGATTTACTTTTGTGTATCCAGCTGGTACCACCAGAGAAAGCAATTTCAAAATTGGATTAAAAATGCAAGCAAAATAATGCTTGCATTTTTTTTAATTTTTTTGGCAAAAAAAAGGCGAAGAAAATTCTTCGCCTTTTTCAATATTTAGAAATTCTTATTTCTCGTAAGAAGAAACAACTATTTCTACTCTTCTATTTTTTGCTCTTCCCTCTTTCGTGTCATTAGTTGCCACCGGCTTGGTAATTCCAAAACCTTCTGACGAAATATGATCTGCAGGCTCTCCATGCCCAACTAAATAGTCAGCTACAGATTTTGCTCTCGTTTTTGATAAAGTCATGTTTTTTGCTTCGTTTCCAGTATTGTCTGTATGACCTTCTACTCTAGCTTTTACTTCTGGATGTTTTTTCAAGATTGCAACCAGACGATCTAAATCTGCATAAGAAGATTTCTTAATTACATCACTTCCTGTTTCAAAATATATGTTAGCAGAAGCATCTTTAATCACCTTAGCTTCTTCTTCACTTAAGGCACATCCATTGTATTTTGCAGAACCTTTTAGGTCTGGACATTTATCCTCAGCATCTGGAACACCATCTCCATCTCTATCCGCTGGGCACCCGTTATTCTCTGCAACTCCTTTAACTTCTGGACATTTATCTTCAGCATCCACAATTCCATCATTGTCAGAATCAACTGGGCAACCTTTGTTTTCTGCTGGGCCTGCAACCTCTGGGCAAGCGTCTTCAGAATCTGCTACTCCGTCTTTATCAGCATCTTTTATTTCACCTGGAACAACACTTATTGCATCAATATAGTAATAAGCTCTTCTATTATTTAACTCGTTAATTGCTGGAGCTCTTTTAACTTCATCAGGGCCATTGAAAACACCTACAGCAAGGTATTCTTCGCCACCTTTAGCAGTGAAAATTCCTGATACCTCAACCCAATCATTTTTGTTATCTAACATTTCTGAAGACTTCACTTGAGCCTCGGCTTCAATAAAAGAATTTCCGTCTAAGCTTATTGGCTCTTTAGATAAAAATGCACCTAAACCTTTAACGGCTCTACCACTGTTTTCAGCTAAACTAACCATGTAAGTCACTTTGTAAGACTTTCCAGCTACCAATGCTGAGTTTAATTTAGTAGTTAGGTATTCTGTGTAATTCGCATACCCTTTTACATATTGCAATTTTCCATCTTTAAAAGACAAAACCTCATTGTCCATGAAAGCAGTTATTCCTGCATATCCATCACCTTTATAAGCATCTTGAGTTCCCATTTGATTACCCGGAATTTGCATTCTTGAGCACTTCTTGGCTTCTTTATGGAAAAAGTCGGCAGTACCCCAACTTGCATCTTTCCAGCCATTAGCTAGTTTAATTTGTGAGGCAGAGCGAGGAGATTTCATTGATTCTGAAAAATCGCCATTGCTTACCATGTCTTGCCCATTTACTTTAATTAAGGAAAAGAAAAGCAAAACTAGAATTGTGTATTTAAAATTTAATTTCATTGTTTTATTGTTTTATTGTTTTATTTGGTCGACAAAAATAAGTTATTTATCGAAAAGCGAGCAAAAAATATTGCTTGCTTTATTTTTTGTAATTGTGCATTTGAGATGCAAGGCCTCTTTAATTGGATTTTGACCTCGGCTGACAAAGAAATTACTTTGAAAATCCCAGCTGGAACCACTATAGAAAGCAATCATCTTCTTTCAATAAAACAATATTCTCCTAAAGAGTCACCCCCTTGAAAGTATGCTAAGGTCTGGCTGATCGTCCTCATCCGCTTTGTCCATTTTTATCTATATTTAGTTCAGCTTAATTAATCATAGAATTGTTATGAGAAAACTATTTATACAACTGGCTTGTGTTATTCTTTTGACTGGAACATTAAGGGCCCAAAACGCACTTTTTTATGATGGTGTTGATGATTTTGTTCAAACTACGCAATCGGGTGTTTTGTCTTCGACCAATAGAACGTTTGAAGCATGGATAAATGTTAGCCCAAATGCACCTTCATCGAACCTTACAATATTGGATTATGGCCTCAATGCTGTTGGTTCTAGGAATACTTTTTTAGTGGATGCAAATCGGGGTATTCGATACCTTTCTGGCGGCACTAATGCCAACATCTCTTCCTCCATGGGTGCAGTTGTACCTGGACAATGGGCGCATGTTGCTTTTGTTCTTGATAATGGAACAGGTTTTTTATACATCAACGGAAACCAAGTAGGAACCGGCTCTTTAACAAGCGTAAATACTCCAGCGGGGAATGCAAACATGACTATTGGTCAAAGGGTTTCAGGAGGATCAATCCCTTTTAATGGAACCATAGATGAAATTCGAATCTGGAATATAGCCAGAACGGCAATTGAAATTAGAAACAACATGAATTCAGAACTTTGCAGTTACCCTTCTTCCCTAGTTTCCTATTATAAATTCAATCAAGGATCTGCAAATGGAAATAATACTGGACTAATAAATGTAATTGGAGAAACAGGAGACACAGCTGTAGCAAATAATTTTAACATGACAGGCCTCCAATCAAACTGGGTGAGTGGTGCAGTGCTAAGTCCAATTAGACCTTTAAATACTAGTATAAGTATCGACACGATGAATCAAATTCTAAGCGCTATGGACACTAGCTCCAATGTGCACTATCAATGGTATGATTGTTCAAATAATAGCCTTTTAGTCGGAGACACTAATCGATTTTTTTCGACTAGAACAAGTGGAAGCTTTGCAGTTATCTTATCTAACACTTCTTGTACTGATACCTCAGCCTGTGTTAGTGCTAATTTCGGTGGTGGCATTATTCCAGGAGAAGCCTTACATTTTGATGGAGTAGATGATTTTATCCAATGTAATTATTCCGGTGTATTGGATTCATCAAACAGAACTTTTGAGGCTTGGGTGAATGTAAGTTCGAATGCACCATCCTCCAATTTAACTATATTGGATTATGGTTTAAATGCCGTTGGATCTAGAAACACGTTTCTTATAGATGGTACTAGAGGCATACGATTCATTTCAGGAGGCACTAATGCCAATATTTCTTCTTCGTCGGGCAGTCTTCAACCTGGCCAATGGGAACATGTTGCTTTCGTTCTAAACAATGGCACTGGCTACATCTACCTTAATGGCATTCAAGTTGGAACTGGTTCTTTAAGTTCTGTAAACACTCCTGCAGGAAACGCAGATTTAACAATCGGTGAGCGAGTAAGCGGTGGATCTATTCCGTTTGAGGGTCTCATAGACGAAGTGCGAATTTGGAATGTTGCTCGCTCGCAAAACGAGATAAGTAGTCACATGAATACCACATTTTGCGATTCTGTTCCTGGCTTAGCCGCTCATTTTAATTTTAACAATGGTGTTGCTGGTGGAAACAATACAGGCATTTCAAAAGTTGCTAATACAGTGAATAGCGGCGACGGATTCCTAATGAATTTTGCCCTTAATGGAACCACTTCAAATTTTGACCTTTCTGGAGCAAATATAAATTTTCCAGTTTTTGACACTAGTATCAGTCAAACTGGAAACACATTAAGTGCAAATGATTCCTTAGCGGACAGCTATCAATGGATAGATTGTTCTAGCAATTTGCCTATACAAGGTGAAACGAATCGTTCTTTTACAAGCACTTCAAATGGCACATTTGCTGTAATACTGAAAAAAAATGGCTGCGCTGACACCTTAGCTTGTGTTTCTGTAATAGGAGTAGGTTTGGCTGAAACAAATCGCAAGAATAGTTTCAGCCTCTCCCAAAACCCAATAGAAGAAAGTTTCTTCTTGAACAACAGTAAGGGCTTAAAAATTAACACCTACATTAGAAGCGTTACTGGTAGACTTCTAGATGAAAAACGAAATGTGAGCAAAACACGAATTGACTTTAATTTATCTGGAGAAAAAGCCGGCATTTACCTCTTAAGAATTGAAGGAGAAGAGGGCTTTAACCTTAACTATAAGGTGATAAAACTATAGCCAGAATTTCTTACAATTCATTTTATTGCTATTTTTTAATTGATCGAATTCTATAGCGGAATCGTGCAATGAAAAACAACAAAATGGTGAACATGTTCAGCTCCATCGCATAAATGAAACCCACATCATAAATGAAAATTAAGGCCAAAAAGAGTACAGCATAGTTTACATAGGTTGCCCATAACAATGACTCCAACCTTAATTTCTGGATCATTTCATCCTCTTCTTTTTCTTTGGTAAACGCTACTAATATTCCTCCTATGATCATTAAAACACCTATCAGCTCCCCAAATATATTGTTCTCTGTAAACACAAAAGTTTTGTCTAAATCTCCTTTAAAAACTCCATCAGTGAAAACGGCAAAGACGGTCACAAAAAAAGCATCTGGCTCCTGATGGTCGGCAACAAACAACCAATACAATCCAAATAATAAAGTGGGTAAAAAAATTATCCAGCCTAGTTTTCTAAGGCTGTGCGGGAATAAATAGGCTGACTTCATGGTTCTAAGATTTGAACCAAAAATAATAAAATATTTTCAATGTAAGGTTTGCTTTACATAATGTAATGTTTCTACTCCTATTTTAAATCAAATTTAGAGCTGTTCGGGAAGACTGTGCTCTCTTCCTTCATTGACTTTTTTCAGGTATTTCATCAGGGGTTCGAAATAGGCACGCATGGCCTTTGCACTCATTGGTTCTCCAAGCTTTTCTTCAATGTCCTTCCTCCAATCGACAGTTGCGCCAGTAACTTGCAGGCTTTTTAAGAAATCACCAACTTCTTTGTTTCCATAATAATTGGTTGCATGAGGGTCTTGGTTTAAAATATTATTGGCAATGTGGGTATGAAACTGGAATAGGAGAATATTTGATAAAGCATAATCATAATATTGAGCCGCGTCATTGTTGATGTGTGTTTTTGATGCAGCATCACAATATTCTTCACCTCGTTCAGATGGAGGAACTATCCCTTGATATTTTAATTTTAAATCCCACCACAACTTATTCATCTGACCTTTTTCCAAGTTTTTGGCATACAAATCATGCTCGAAATCGGTCATCACTCCTGCACCCCAAGGAATCAATACCACAAATTCTAATGCTTCAGATAGCAACATTTGTGTTTCGTCTAATTCTTGATCGGCAGAGAGTAATCCTCGATCAACTAAAAATGGTTTTTGCAAGGCTGCCAATCCAATTAAACTTCCCATGGCTTCATGATAAGCCCTATTTGCGCCCTCTCTTAAAACCAAAGGAACCTCATCATTAGAGTATTCCAAGAAGTAATAGATGTGCCCTAATTCGTGCAATGTTGTTCCCCACCATCTTGTGTTTGGTATAACACTCATCAAGGACCTAACATCTTGATCGATGTTCATGTGCCAAGCAGAGGCATGGGAATTCTTTTTATAATTTGCTTCTTTGGGTGCTGGATACAAACTTGATTTTTCATAAAACACAGGAGGCAAGGAATCAAAGCCTAAGCTCATGTAGAATCGCTCCCCTTCTTCAATGATCCATTCTGCTCCTTTCTCTTCCAATGTGCCATCTAAGTCTATTCCTTCCACTTTTAGTAATCCACCCCATTCTTGTCCCCAACGATTAGGTAACCAATGCGCTGGCAGCATCTCTGGAACTCCAACTTGATATTTCTCAGCCAAAGTAAACCGTGCCCATGTGTGTAATTCTCTATAAACTGGCCACATTTCTTTCATCATTTCCTGACAAATGGTTCTCATTTCCTCTTTTTTCATTCCATACGCTGAAACTTGATAATCGAAATAATCCTCATAACCAAGAGCCTGTACAGATTGATTGCGCAGGCCTTGGAGATTAGTTAAGCCATCTTTTAGAACTTTTCCTACTTCTTTACTCGCCTCCCAGGCGGCCAATCGCTCTTCCAGATCAGAGGAATTGCTTAAAATGTCATCGATGTCATTTCCAGTAACTGGGACATCTCCTATCTTCATTTCAAAACCAAACAATGCTTCTGTTTGAGCAGTTTCAGCAGCAATTCTATTTTGCACAATCTCACCTGCGATAGCAGGGTTGTTTCCAGCATTGTATAGTATCGCTTCTAATTGCTTTATTTGAATGGGTTTTAACTCTTCTCGATCCTCTAAAAAGGATTGGCATTTAGAAATGTTGTCTTTACTTCCCATAAACGCAGCCAGAGCTTCATCGGCCTTTTCTGCAGCTTTGCTCGCCAAAGTGTCTCCTTCAACAATGTAGGTATTCAGTTTCCATTGTGCTTCAGATGAAGCATAATACAGGTCTTGATAATTGCTATTGTACTCACTTAAAAAGGCATTTACCTCTTCCACCTGAACCGCATTGGATTCCTCTTTAGCATCTCCTCCTGCAGCTTGTCTGCAGGCCATTACACCTAAAAGAAGTAAGAACAAACTCCAATTAATTATTTTCTTATTCATGATTGTAAAATTGATTGTGCTTAAAAATAGTGTTTTAATCTATTTTCCATTCTATCTCTTTATCCCAATTGGCTCTAATTTGAACTTGCTCATTAAAGATAATGCAGTTTTCTGGTTGAACTCTGAGTGGATAATTTCCAGTATCCCATTTGCCATTAGCATTGGAATCGTATACTAGGCGAATTTGATAAGACCCAGGTGATAGGTTGTTGAATGTTGCATTTCCCTCTATTGGAAAAACTTGTTTAACAATGTTTTGACCCTGAATTACTTGAACCAGTTTTGAAATTTTATTATCGTCTTGGATTTTTAAAACCAAATTGCCAAAATCTTCAGGAGAGCTCACAATAAAAGACTGTTCAAGGCTGTCTAATGTCTGGGCATATATATCCTCAAAGGCACCAGGAAGAATTAATAATCTATAGGCCAATTTGCTTTTCCAAGGATGTTTTAAATTCCAATTCAATGGAGTCTTTCCTCTAGTAATTTGAAACGGAAGTTTTACACTATCCGAGCTGAAAAGAAGCACTCGACTAGTGTCCATACTGGCAATTGGAAAGTTAAACTTTAAGCTTAAGTCTTTAAAGAAATCGACGCTTGTAAATGGTTTTACCTGCAAGGTTTCGGTTAAGGAATCCAAGTTCACTTTTATTGTATCAATTACACTGCTATCTGTGCTCAACTCTAAACTAAAAGACGTTTCTTCAAGGGATTTAAACCAATAGATTAATGTATCGGATAGTTTAGACGTTTCTTGCTGAATTAAAATATCATCCAGCAAAGTATCTAGTGCAGCAATTTGAATTGCGTCTCCACTCTTGTTCATAATGAGCTTCAATACTGGGCCATTTTCCTCCTGTTTCTTTACATATTGAATCTCATTTTCCGCAATGAAGCTTAACAATTCCACTGGTTCATTATTCTGAGCCACTCGAACAGGTTCATTTAAAAAGGCAATGTTTTCTTTGACTTGATCATAAAGAAAATTATCATTCTCGTCCAACAAAGCAAATACCTGATAATCTCCCTCTGCTAAATTTTCAAATTGAAAATTCCCTAATTCATCTGTTTTACATAAATACTTTGGCAATTGTTTGTAGGGCAATGAATCTCCTTCGTCTGAATACAACATCACTAAGGAGTTTTCTAAGGCTTCGTCTGATTCTGCTGTTTTTACACGCCCTGATAATTGTAAGCTGTCAATATAAGTTCCTGTTGAAAACACATAGGTAAAGTCACTCAATGGGTTGTTCTCTGTAATGTCAACAATAGATTTTCCAAACCGGAATAGATAAGTAGAATTCTCTAACAAGGTATCTTTTATGGAAAGGATGACTTTCTTCCCTTTTACCTTTGTTACAATTGGATACTTTAGGGGAGGTGAGGCAATGAATTGATCCTTCCATCTGTTCACTCTAACATATTCATCAAACTCCAATTCAATTTCAGTGCTAGAAAAGTTGACACTAAATTTTTCTGGATTCACAGCAATGATTTCAGGAGGTATAATGTCTTCTTCTCCTCCAGTAGGTGCAACAATTTGAGCACATGACCAAGATGAAATAACAAATAGAAGTATAATTAACCTATTCATGCTTTGCTGCTATTAATTGGGCTAATTTTTCACAAAATAATAGATCATGCTCATCAAACTCAGCTAGGTTTACACTATCAATATCTATAAGAAGTTTCACTTCTCCACCCACTATTACTGGTACAACAATTTCTGATTTAGTTTCAGGACTGCAAGCAATGTGCGCATCAAATGAAGAAACATCTGAAACAATTTTACTTTTCTGAGTTGAATAAACATGACCACAGACTCCTTTATTAAAAGCAATTCTAGTGCAGGCCAATGGGCCTTGAAAAGGGCCTAAAACTAAATCATTTTCATCTGCTAAATAAAACCCTACCCAATGAAAATTAAATTGCTCCTTTATTGCCGCGGCAAGATTACTCAGGTTCGCTATTAAATTTCTTTCTTGAGCAATAAGGGCATCCAATTGAGTAAGGAATTGTCCGTATATATCTTTTCGGCTTAAGTTGGTATTGTCTACTAGTTCAACGGAAATCATGTTGGACAAATTTAGCTAATAAGTATGGGCGAATGTGAAGACACTAATCTTTAGTTTTTTGATCTCGGATAATGCTTTGAAGCAGGCTTCTATAGTTGCCCCAGTTGTTAAAACGTCATCTACCAAACAAATGTGTTTACCTTCAAATACTGTTGAATCTTCTATTTTAAAATTGTCACTAACATTATCCCAACGCTCTAGCCTTCCCTTTTTGGTTTGAGATTGAATATTCTCCACCTTCATTAGATGCTTGTTGTCTAATTCTATGCCTGTGATTTCTTGAATTCCTCTTGCTATTTTTTCAGCTGGATTGAACCCTCTCTTCTTTAGCTTCTTCGGGTGCATTGGCACTGGGATTAGCAAATCTATTTCATCAAAAAAGTTACTTTCCAGCAAATCACTAGCTGCTATTTTCCCCATAAAAACTCCAAGTTCAATTCCATTTTTATATTTAAGTTCATGCATTAATTTTTGAACGATCCCTTTAGGGTAAAAGTGACAAAATGCTGTAACACGCTCATAATTTCCTCTTCCCCAAAAGATCTGAACGATGGAGTTATTTTTTCTTTGATGCGCATTCGTTCGAGGCAATTTGCTTAAACAGGATGTGCAGATTTCATGTGACTTTACAACGATCAACTGATTGCAAATGACACATAGTGGAGGGAAAAAAAGCCGAATCAAACCTTGAAACATAATCTTGACTCTAAGCTAAAGGACTAGGAGCTTAGTTTCAAGGACATTTTCTGATTAATAGCCACTAAGTTCTATCTTTGTTAAAAAGTCGAACATGTCAGGAGAAGCAGAAAATTCTAATCTAGAAATTCAAAAAAAGAACAAGCAAATTAGGTTGCTAAGTATTTTAATTGTTTTCCTCTCCTTAGGATTAGGGCTAATGACTTGGCAACTATTTGAGCTAAGAAAAACAAATGCTCAAAAAGGAACTGAGGTAGAATACCTTGAAGACGAACGCGGTGAGCTTCAATCTGAATTAGAGGAAATGCTGAATGAGTTCGATAGCTTGGAAACCGATAATGACTCAATGAAGGTTGAATTGGCCAATAGAAGAGCAGAAGTTGAAGACTTGTTAGACAAGGTTAAAGACAAGGACTTTGCGATATACAAATTGAAAAAAGAAACCACTACCCTGCGCACTATTATGAGGGGTTATGTGGTAACAATAGACTCCATCAATACTCTAAATGTTGGCTTAAGAAAGGAGAATAAACAGGTAAGAAGAACACTTAGTCAAGAAAGAAGTAAAACTAAAGAGCTTGAAAAATCGAACGAGAATTTGAGCAGTAAAGTGGCAATTGCCAGCAGGTTAGATGTTTCAGAAGTTAGGGTCTTTGGGGTTAATGTAAGAAAAGACATGACTGGCAAAGAAACCAATAGAGCACGTAAAACAGATAAAATTAGAGTTTGCTTTCAATTGGATGAAAACCAAATTGCAAAGGCCGGTAAGAAAACCTTGTACTTAAGAGTACTTGCCCCTGATGGTAAAATCTTAGCGGCTGGTATTGGAGATGAATATAAGTTTCAATTCAATGGAGTACAAGGACATTTTTCTGACAAACTTGTTGTAGACTATGCAAATACCAACACTGAGATTTGCCTTGATTACGAACATTTAGATGAAGAGGAAATGCTTCTGGCCGGAAAATACACGCTTTTCTTATATGCTGAAGACTATGAAATGGCTTCAACTACACATAATTTGAAATAATTAGAAATAAGCTCTAAGCTGCATTCCTCCAGTGTGGATTACTCGAATCGCATCTGATTTTCTTCCAGTATAATTAATACTTAATTGTAAATTATCCGAAAGGTTTCTTTGCCAACTTGTGTTCCAAGTAATGTTGTTGCCATTTTGCAATCCATCCAACATTTCAAAACTCAAAGAGGAAGAAGCAATTTCATTAAAATCAATTTGAACAAAACCAAATCCAAGAAGAAAAGTACCTTTTCCAGCTTGGTTGTAATTCAATTCTACATTGCTAGATTTCAAGATTGCTTTTTCACTTCCAATTTGATTACTCCTATCTGAATAAGATGCACTCAAACTCAAGCGTAAACTAACTGATGGCTGAAAAATAACTCTCGGTTCTATTTCAGCACTTTCAATGGTATAATTGCGATTAGCAAAAAACTCAGATGAATTTCTTCGTTCAGATTGGGTCATTCTCAGCTCTAGAGAATAAACACTATTTAAGTTGTATCGAGATTTTATTTCATGAAGGATTAAATCTCGTCTTTCGAATCCATTGATAAGCAAATTCTTATTGGAGTTGTTGAGGAAATAATAATCCATTCCAAAATTAGGATGAAGTCTATTGAAGTAAAGTGTGTTAGAAAAAGAAGAATTTAAGGAAATCAAATTGCTGTCCTTAATACTAGCAAAAAGAGGATCGTAACTATTTTCTTCTGTGAGTAATTTCCGTTCACTTCTATAGGCCAATTTGTTGGAAAATTTAGCAATGTATTTCTTCCAGCCTTTGTTGGATTTTATTATTGCTGCGGGTTTAATCAAAAAGACTTGATTGAATTGGTTGCTAAATACCCGAACGAATTCAGAAGTTGGGGTGAACACCTTGATGTAGTTTGCCCTAAATGCATTGTTTGCACCAGCTGCCTCAAACTCATTTAACTCTTTTATTCCATTATCATTAAAATCTATCCAAACGTGAGTTCCCAATCCATCGTTAACATTTAAAAAGGAAAATTCTCTTTTGTATTCCAGCCCAGACCCAATTTGATAAAAAGTGTTGGAACTAATGAAGCCTCGCATTGCCTTTAGGTTATATTCCACCTGGCCTAAGAGGGTATTTTCAGGATCTCTGCTGCTCAATTCAGAGTTTAATATCTTCAATTTTCGATAGGTCGCTGTTGCTTTTAAATTGCTTTTGGGACTTTTCTTCCAATTGAATGCCAAGTCCATATTTTCACTCTTCAGGGCGTAGCTCAAACGAGTGTCTATAGGAAAATAGTCGTAAATCTCACTGTAGCCAAGTCGGACTGTATTAGAGCTACTATCTCCCTGTTCGATAAATGCCCTCCAAATTAGACGGTCAAAACTCCCAGCCTTAATGGAATCTGATTTACCTTGATAGAACAAGATTCTTTCTTGCTCCAGATAAGCCCCAGCAGTTAGCCCAAATACTTTTTGCTTAAGTGTTGTATAATGACGGATAAATTCATTGTTGTCCATAGAATTGGCCGTTAACCAACTTCCTTTAGATTGCAAAGAAAATCCTTTGTGCTTTAAATTTCCAGAATAGCCATTCCGATAAGCTTCATAATCGCTTCCTTTGCTAAAAGTAGAAAATTGATAATCGAAATTTGATTCCCCTTTTTTTAGTCCAGTGTTGGCTCTAATGATTCGTTCATTTCCATTCAAAACCAATCCCTGAAGATTCCAATCGCGTTGAAACTCAACATCTCTATAACGCTCTATGAATTGAAAATTTGCTCCAATTTGCTCATAAAATACATTTGATCTCCATAGCAGACTTGGAGCAGAATCTTGTTTTCTCAACACCTCTTGATGTTTAAAGGCCAATTTTAAACCTAAATCTGTATTGTCTGCAGCATCTTTATTGGAGAAAGTATTGATGTCGTAATTGGAAAAGGCCCCTTCTACCTCTACAGCCGTTTCTTCATTAAAATTATAAGCCAAGCCTAAACTGATCAATTGTCTTTTTTTAGGGCTTATCAATACAATTACAGGTTCATATGAGCCCTGAGGAATCCCATTCTGTGGAGCGATCCATTGAAAAACCCTGCCATTACCATCACTCTGACTTTGAACATAGTTTCCTTGTCCAGCCCCTAACAATGAAAACTTTGCTTGGTATTTGGCTGAATCAGGGTCTTTAGAATAGACTAAAACATTTGCAAAACCCAAGGAATCGGTTAAGCGATAACGCACCTGATCATTCTCAAAATCGGCACTATCTATTCCACTTACTTGCGCTTTAGAAAAATCGTCACCAGCTTCCTTTAGTACCAATTTATCTTCATCACTTAGTTCTTGCAATAAGGACTGATTTTTATTGTCTTGTTCGCTGTAAACATTAAAGTCCAACTGGAACTTATTTTGTTTGTATTGGTTTTCCACAAAGATTAATGACCGGGCGTAATTCCTTTCAGCATATTGAAATTCAACTACAATTCTTTTGTCTTTGGTAATGATTTGACTTGGCATAAAACTCAATTCAGCAGTATTGTAATCAATGGTATAGTCGAATTCTTGCCCTCTCTTTAATAGTTTGCCATTCACATATACTTTTTCAGTTCCAGACAAAACAATGATGAAACTTTCTCCTTCTGCGCCCTGCAATTGATAGGGGCCTTGGTTTCCTTCTATACCATCGATGACATTTCGAGAAAATTTTCCTCTTGAGATTGCTGCATTCAAGGCAGTTTTAAAAACTCCTTGTTGCTCCTTCGCCTTATTTTTTCGTGTTACAATTGTTGTTGAGAATCCCCCTCCTTGAACTTTTTTGTTCAAATTCATGAAGTAACTTGAAGGCCTTGTCAAAAGGAAATCCCCAGCAATTAATGAAGAGTTTTCATTAAAAAGTCGAATAAACACCCGATCAAATTCTTGCAATTGTTGAGTATTCCCTTCAGCTTGAATGGGTATGCTATTGTCTGAGATGGCCGCCTGAATGCTGATGTCTTCTGTTACTTTACCTGCTAATTGTAAGTCAAGATTAGAACGAATAGACAAATCCTGATTGTTTCCAAAGCTTATCCCCCGTGATATACTTCCATTTTTCGATAATCCCGAAAGGGCAAAAAGGTCTTGATTCTGGGTTTGAGGTTTTAAAGTAAAGTAATCGTATTTACCAGGATCTTCTTGTTCTATTTGGGATTTGCTTTTATGGGAATAGGTAGCGGTAAACAATAAGGGAAAAACCCGATATCGAAACTTTAATGTTTGACCGATTGCAATTCCTTTATTGATGAGTTGGGCGTTGGTATAATCCATTTGAAACAAAAAATCTGGGATTTTTTGCTTGGCTTCATTTACAATAAAAACCGAATTAGGAATAATGCTCAACGAATCTATTTGTATGGTATCGCCATCAATGAAAATAGATTTTATTCTCTTGTTCGATGCTTCTTGTCCAAGCAATACGCCAGAGCAGAAAAAAATAACTAAGCAAAATCCGAGGGCTTTCAAATGCAAAGGATAAATTTGGGAGTATTGGGCTAAAGTGTTAGGTTTAGCCGTTTAAACTACAATTTTCCCAAGAAATTATTCTAAGGTAAATTTAAAGAAACTTATGCGGGAGCTTTATCATGAAAAAAATCATCACCTATAATGTAAATGGAATTCGGGCGGCAATGAAAAAAGGCCTTATTGAATGGCTTGAGTCGGCCAATGTTGACATCCTTTGTATTCAAGAAACAAAAGCCCGACCAGAGCAAGTAAATACTGAAGCAATAGAGCAACTAGGTTATCGGCATTATTGGGTATCTGCTGAAAAAAAAGGGTATAGTGGTGTTTCCATTTGGACAAAAGAAGAACCACAACATATCGAGTATGGATGTGGAATAGAAAAGTATGACTTTGAAGGAAGAGTGATACGCTGTGACTTTAAGGACTATTCTGTGATGAGCGTATACATGCCTTCTGGTTCAAGTGGTGATTTAAGGCAAGCATTTAAAATGGAATGGCTGGAAGATTTTAAAACCTACATCGACGAATTGAAAAAGAAGATTCCGAACTTGATTATTACTGGTGATTATAACATATGTCATACAGAAATTGACATCCACAATCCAAAAACCAACAAAGATACTTCAGGTTTTAAACCTGAAGAAAGAGAGTGGGTTAGTGAATTCATCGCTTCAGGCTTTGTCGATAGCTTTAGAGCAATCAATAAAGACCCACATCATTATAGTTGGTGGAGTTATCGAGCAAATGCACGAGCAAAAAATTTAGGTTGGAGGATAGATTATAACATGGTAAGTGAACCCATTAAACATTTAATTCAACACGCTGAAATATTAGCAGATGTGAAACATTCCGACCACTGCCCTGTTAGTTTATCGATGAAAGCTTAAACATTAATTTAAAAGATTTGAAACCTAGGTTCACGATTCTAAGTACTATTGCAAAATAAAATTATAATGATGAAAAAATTATTCCCGCTATTGCTAATTCTATCTGTTTTAGGAGCTTGTGTTCCTTCAAAGAAATTTCAAGATATCAAAAGCAAAAAAGAACTTTGCGAAGAACAACGAAATGCTCTTAAGGAGCAAAACAGAATATTGGAGGAGAAATTTGCAGAAACTAGTGATCGTTTGGAATCAATGGAGAAGACTAATAAATCGTTGAAACTAGATACAACAATTTACGGGAAGTCACTTCGCTTGATGACTAAGAATTACGATAAGTTAAATGAAACGTATGAATTATTATTGGATAAAAATTCAGCTTTATTGAGAGGAAATCAAGCCGAAACCAGCACATTGTTCTCCAATTTACAAGCATCTCAAGCTGAATTGCAAAAACAATCTGATGCTTTAGAAAAGCTAAGAATGGATTTAGGCGCAAAGGAAAAGAGCTTGAATAAAATTCAGTCAGAGTTGGATGAACGCGCTGGAAGAGTTGAAGAATTGGAAGCCATTTTGGCAAGAAAGGATTCGGCAGTTAATGCACTAAAAACAAAAGTTCAACAAGCACTATTGGGTTTCGAAAACAATGGCCTTACGATTGAACAAAGAAATGGAAAAGTTTACGTTTCATTGGATGAAAGTCTATTGTTCAAGTCTGGTAGTTATACTGTAGACTCTAAAGGAAAAGAGGTCATCCAGAAGTTAAGCACTGTGCTGGAACAAAACCAAGACATTAATGTTATGGTAGAAGGTCATACAGATAATGAGCCATTGAATGGCAGTGGAACCATTAAAGACAATTGGGACCTAAGTGTATTAAGAGCTACTTCGGTTGTAAAGATCATGTTAGAGAACAAAGCCTTAGCTCAGGAACGCTTAAGCGCAAGTGGCAGAGGAGAGTTTTCTCCAATAGCAGACAATTCTACTAAGGCAGGAAGAAGTAAGAATAGACGCACAGAAGTGATTTTAACTCCTAAACTAGACGAATTACTAGAGATTTTAGAAGCTAACTAAATCAAATAATTAGCCATATCCACTTTTTCAGCAATCCTTGAACTGAGCTCTTCAATTTGAATGCGCTCTTGTTTCATGCTGTCTCTTTCTCTAATGGTAACTGTATTGTCTTCTAAACTTTGATGATCGATGGTTATGGCGAATGGAGTACCAATGGCATCTTGCCTTCTATATCGTTTACCAATGGCATCTTTTTCATCGTACTGACAATTGAACTTTGCCTGAAGACCTTTCATGATTTCTCTTGCCTTTTCAGGCAATGCGTCTTTCCTCAACAAAGGCAGTATGGCCACTTGATATGGAGCTAAAAAAGGGGGTAATTTCAAAAGCATTCTTTGGGACCCATCTTCTAATGTTTCATTCATCAATGCGTTGGAGAAAACTGCTAAAAACAAACGATCTAAGCCAATGGAGGTCTCTACCACGTATGGAACATAGTTTTCATTGATTTCAGGATCGAAAAATTGTAGCTTCTTGCCAGCAAATTCTTGATGTCTTTTAAGGTCAAAATCAGTTCTAGAATGAATTCCTTCTAATTCTTTGAATCCAAATGGGAAATTGAATTCAATATCTGCTGCAGCATTTGCATAATGGGCCATTTTTAAATGGTCGTGGAAACGGTATTTGTCTTTGCTGATGCCCAAGTTTAAGTGCCACTTCATTCGGTTCTCTTTCCAGAAGTCGTACCATTTCATTTCTTCACCTGGTCTAACAAAAAACTGCATCTCCATTTGTTCGAACTCGCGCATTCTAAAAATGAATTGTCGTGCTACAATTTCATTTCTAAAAGCCTTCCCAATTTGAGCAATGCCAAATGGAATTTTCTGTCGTGTTGTTTTTTGAACATTTAAAAAATTGACAAAAATTCCTTGTGCTGTTTCAGGTCGCAAATAAATTGTTTGTGCCCCATCTGCTGTTGCACCCATTTCGGTGCTAAACATGAGGTTGAATTGCCTTACTTCAGTCCAATTCTTAGATCCGCTAACAGGATCGGCAATTTCTAGATCAATGATCAATTGCCTTACCTCTTCCAGATTGTCTTGATCCATGGCCGACTTAAATCGCGCATTGGCATCATCTATCTTACCTTGATTGGCTAATACTCTTGGATTGGTTGCTTTAAATTGCTCTTCATCAAAGCTATCACCAAATCGTTTTGCTGCTTTTGTGACTTCTTTATTGATTTTGCCTTCAATTTTTGCCACCCACTCTTCCACCAAGACATCTGCGCGATACCTTTTCTTAGAGTCTTTATTGTCTATTAAAGGGTCATTGAAAGCATCAGTATGACCTGAAGCTTGCCAAGTTTTAGGATGCATGAATATAGCACTATCGATTCCAACAATGTTTTCATGCATTTGCACCATGGCTTTCCACCAATATTGCTTGAGATTATTTTTCAATTCTGAACCCAATGGGCCATAATCGTAAACTGCACCCAATCCATCATAAATTTCTGAGGAAGGAAAAACAAATCCGTATTCTTTGGCGTGAGCAATAATGCTCTTTAAATTTTCGTCGGCTGAACTCATTTGGCAAAAGTAATTCTTTAAGTAGGCGAAGTAAAAAAAAGGCATAAAAAAAACCCCGACAATGTCGAGGTTTCTTTTATTGATTTAAACTTCTCTTAGAAATGGAAGTTTAAAGAAATCATTGAATTAGGCTGTACATCTAATCCGAAAGATGAAGAACCACCAGTCTCAGAAGTTGAGCTAGTAGTAGCTGTACCATCGTAAGTCTCAGTAGTAGTCTCTCCATTAGCTTGGCTATTGAAGTTGATACCCCAAGAGATCTCAGCACCTACAGACATTTTTGGAGCGAAGAAATATTCAACACCACCAAAAGCACCTAAAGTTAAACCGAAAGATCCACCTGCTTTAGTCTCAGTAGTTAAAGACGTACCAGCACCCATATCTTCGATATCGTTACCGTAAGTGTTTTCAGTACTAGAAGAACCTAAAGAAATCATTGCCATTGGTCCGTAAACACCTTGCAATCTTCCTTTTCCTCTTCTCATTTCAATTCCACCACCAATAGTGATGTTCATGTTACTGTTTTTCACTTCATCCTCAACCTGGTCACCAGCTTGTGCATTAGGAGAAATATCAGCAACTGAAGTACGATCTGTATTAGATCCGAAACCTAATCTTACCATACCTCTGTATGCTTTGTTCGCATCGATAAACATTTTACCGTAAATCGTTTGATTTTGCATTAAATTAAGGTTAGCAGCACCATTATTAGTGTTACCGTTTAACATGTTACCAAAATAACCAGTTAAGTTTCCAGCATCGAATCCTATTGCATAGTCACCTGCCTCTGGTAAAATTGGCGTTCCATTTTTAGACGTCATTGCGTCTTGTGCAAAACTTGCACTTGCAACAAAAACAGCTGCAATAAGTAGTACTCTCTTTTTCATTTTTTTTGTTTTAGGGTTATCCTATTAAAATTAACTCGGGGCCAAACATAGGCAATATTTCATTTGTGGCCCAAAAAAAAGTGATAAAATGAAGCAAAATAAGCGCTCATTATCCGTTAATTCACCCATTCACCATCTAGACTATTTGTCTGCAAATCAATCATTTAGCTTGGTTTTTTATGGCGTTTTATTTATTTTATTGCTCCTTATAAAAAATTTTAAACATATGAATTGTGGAAAACCTCCATATTTTAGCCTTCAAAGCCTCTATTTTCGGAGAAAATGCTAAAAAAACGCCTCAGAAACAGTAGTTTTGAACAATGATACAAGTGGCTGATGTACTGCTTTCTAGAGATCTTTTTGATGTGCACTTTGTTTGTGATTTAGCGGCATGTAGAGGAGAATGTTGTGTTCAGGGTGAGTCCGGAGCACCGCTAGAATTTGATGAAATAGGGGCCTTGGAGGATGATTTAGACAAAATCCTTCCATTTGTGGGAAATGAAGGAAAAAAGGCATTAGAAGAAAATGGAGTCTTTAGTGTAGATAGCGACAATGATTATGTAAGTACACTAATCAATAATACTGCATGTGCATTTAGCTACAAAGAGGATGATGGAACCTACAAATGCGGAATAGAGGCTGCACAGAGAGCAGGAGAGATAAATTTCCAAAAGCCCATTTCTTGTCATTTGTACCCTATTCGAGTTTCACAATTGCTCAATCATGAAGCTTTGAACTACAATAAATGGTCGATTTGCAAGCCCGCTTGTGAATGTGGAAGTAAATTACAAGTAAAAGTATATCAGTTTTTAAAGGAGCCTTTGGTTAGAAAGTACGGTGAGGACTGGTATGCTCAATTAAAGGAAGTGGACATTTTATTGCAAAAGGAGGGAGATGCTAAGGCATAACCCAATCACCATGCTCATCTATTAAAGCAATTAATGCATCCACTGCTTCCTCCTCAGGAACATTTCTCTTTACTACTTCCTTCTCTTTGTATAAGGTAATCTTACCAGGACCTGTTCCAACATATCCATAATCTGCATCTGCCATTTCTCCTGGTCCATTAACGATGCAACCCATGATTCCGATTTTCACGCCTTTTAAATGTGAGGTAACAGCTCTAATTTTTGCTGTGGTTTCTTGAAGATCAAAAAGAGTTCTTCCGCAAGAGGGACAAGAAATGTATTCGGTCTTAGAAATCCTTGTTCTAGTGGCTTGTAAAATTCCAAATGCAGTGGAAGTAATCAATTGATTGCCCCCACAGGCTTCAGCATCAACAAAAATCCCATCTCCAAGGCCGTCTATTAATAATGCTCCCATTTCACTTGAAGCATCCAATTGAAATTGTTGTGGATCTAAGTCTTTATAACTTCTTTTAACGACAACAGGGATTTCAAGCTTGGCATTTATTAGTTCAACAAAGGCTCTTCTTTGTTCAGCCATGCCATGTTGATTGCTACTAGTTAATACAAGAACTGCTTGAGATGGCAAGGATCTTATTAAATCAATGTTTTGGAGAACTTGCTTAGCGCTCAATTCTAGAAAAAACAGTTGATCTGGAAAATCATTAATCGACTTTACATTCTCAAATTGAAAAAGCGGGTAATGCCTAGCCTTCTCTTTTTGCCAAGCATTTCCATCCTGGATAATGGAAAGGTGTCCTGGAATATCAAAATCTACTTGATGTTCCCCAACAAAAACATAATCTATTGCTTGGTCTTTGCTCGTCCATTTGTCTAAAGGAACAGAATATTGATGTCCAAAGCCGAATAAGTGTTGAATCTTCAATTCTTCTGCCTTGGAAAGGTCTCCGATAACAATAGGTACTTGCCCGTCACCAATGTTGTAAACTCCTTTCGTTTTTCTTCGCTGATATTGAAAAGGGTTGATGGGATAGTTTTCAATACTTGGAATGGAAACGTCTTGCTTTCTATTTTGATAACGTTCTGCTAACATCCTGGCTACAGGAATTTCGAATTCTGGTTCTTCTGTTAAGGAAACCCGAATGGTATCTCCCAATCCATCTTCCAATAATGTTCCGATGCCAACGGCAGATTTTATTCTACCATCTTCCCCGTCGCCAGCTTCTGTTACACCCAAATGCAATGGATAGTTCATTCCTTCATCCATCATTCTCTTCACTAAAAAACGATAAGCCTGAACCATGACCAAGGTGTTGCTGGCTTTCATTGACAAGATGATGTTGTGAAAATTGACTTTTCTGCAAATGTTTAAAAACTCCATTGCTGATTCAACCATTCCTTCTGGTGTATCACCAAATCGACTCAATATTCTATCCGATAATGAGCCATGGTTAGTTCCTATTCTGATGGCAATGTTTTCTTCTAAGCAAATCTTTACAAGTGGAAGAAATTTTTCTTCTATCCTTTCTAGTTCTGCTTGATAGGATTCATCGGTATAATCTATTTCTTCAAACTTCTTCTTATCTGCATAATTCCCTGGATTTACTCTTACCTTCTCTACGATTCTTGCTGCTATTTCAGCTGCATTTGGTGTAAAGTGAATGTCGGCAACCAAAGGGGTATCATGTCCTTTTGCTCTTAACTCTTTTTTAATTGCTTTTAAATTTTCCGCCTCTTTCTTGCTTGGGGCAGTGATCCGGACTATTTCGCAACCTGCTTCAATCATTCGAATGGATTGTGCAACACTTCCTTCCGTATCCATGGTATCTATGGTGGTCATGGATTGCAATCTTAAGGGGTTTTCTCCTCCTATTCCAATAGATCCAACCTTAACTTCTCTAGTCGGAAACCTTAAGTATTGAACTAAACTTTCACAATATTTTGTTGAATCACTCATGTGCGGTAAAGGTAATATTAAGCTGGTTTAAAATCATCAAACAGCAAACTAGGAATTGGGTTCATTTATGAACTGATGAATGATCTTGGAAAGTTTTCCTGGATATTCTAAAATACTCATGTGAGAAGCGTTTTCTAGGCAGACAAATTCTCCATTGGAATTCAATTTTGATTGGTGTTCCATGTTCTTTAAAGGAACAATGGAATCGTTTTTACTCCCAATTAAAAGAAAAGGGTAAGGGGCAAACTTTAAAATGATTTCTCTTTGTTTTCTCAGCTTCATTCCTTCAACACTGGCAATTATTCCTTTTAAACTGGCCCGCTTAGCTTGTTTTAAATACGCTTTAATTCTAGATCCTCTGCCTAAGGTAGCTGTTCCTTCGAAAAAACTTGGAACCAAAAGTTCTATTGCCCTGACTTGTTCTTTTTTAAGCAAACGAACAAATTTATCCCTGGATTTTTTTCGCTCTTCCCCATCTGCATTGGCTGAACTATTGATTAAAATTAATTTACGAATTGCGTTAGGAAACAATTCTGCGTAGGCCAGTGCTACATATCCACCTAAAGAATGTCCGACTAGGCTCCATTTCTTCAATTTCAAATGCTTTCTTAAGGCTTCTAATAATTCTGCAAGCAATTCCATTTGATGCACAAAAGCAATGGCAGGCGATTTTCCATGTCCAGGCAAATCGATACAAATCAATTGATGATTTTTTAAAATTGTTTCTGAATAGGCATCCCATACTTGATGTGAACCTAGAAATCCATGAATGAGCACAATTGCTTTTCCCTTACCCTTGATGGTGTAATGAACTTGCTCGCCTAGAAACAGAAATGTTTTCCCCATTCATTAGGCATTCATAGCGGCCTCAATTTCCTCTATCTCTAATGGAATGTGAGCCATTAAATCGTGGTAGCCATCTTTGGTGATTACGATGTCATTTTCTAATCGTATTCCCATGTTTTCTTCTCGAATATATATTCCTGGCTCTACCGTAAAAACCATTCCTTCTTGAATTGGTTTTGTCCAGCTACCAACATCATGAACATCCAAACCAATGTAATGAGAAGTTCCGTGCATGAAGTATTTTTTATAAGCTGGCCAAGCAGGATCTTGATTGTCGACCTCTTCTTGAGTAATTAATTTCAAATCCAATAGCTCTTTGGTCATTAAATCACCAACTTGTTTGTGGTAATCGTAGAGTTGAACGCCTGGTTTTAGCAAATCCATAGAACCTTTCATCACACGAAGCACGGCAGAATACACTTCTTTCTGACGCTCTGTAAATTTTCCATTCACAGGAATTGTTCTGGTTAAGTCTGAGGCATAATTGGCATATTCGGCGCCGATGTCCATTAACAACATATCACCATCCTTGCATTCTTGATTGTTTTGTATGTAATGCAAAACACAAGCATTAAATCCAGAGGCAATGATAGGCTCATAGGCAAAACCTCTCGAGCGGTTATTTAAAAATTCATGCATCAATTCTGCTTGAATTTCATATTCCATTACTCCAGGTTTGATGAATTTAAGAACACGATCAATCGACTTTGCAGTAATGTTACATGCAGTTTGCATCAATTCGATTTCTTCTGGTTCTTTAATCGCCCTTATGTCGTGCATTGTTTCAGCAATCCTTTTGTAATTGTGCAATGGATAATGTTCTTTCATCCAAGTCCTAAAGCGGTCATCTCTCGTTTCTACTACATTGGATTGACGTAGGTGCTCATTGCTGTTTAGGTAAATATTATCGGCTTCAAAAGCAATCGTTTGCAAGGTTTTTTCAAATTGATCCAACCAAAGAACCGTTTGAATTCCTGTTCGTTCTTGTGCTTTCTCTTTGCTCAACTTTTCTCCTTCCCAAATCGCAATTTCTTCGCTGGTCTCTTTAAGGAATAAAATTTCTCTATGCATTGCATGATGTGCATCTGGAAAAATCAAGAGTATGCTTTCCTCTTGATCAACTCCACTTAAATAGAATAAATCATTGTTCTGACGAAAAGGCATTGTTCCATCCGCATTGGTAGGCATGATGTCATTTGAATTAAAAATGACCATGGATTTTGCTTCCATTGCTGCTGCCAATTTCTTTCTATTCTTGATGAATAAGTTGGAGGAGATTGCTTCGTATTTCATGATTCTTCGATTTTTAACAAATATAATGGCTGCATTCCGTATATATTGAAAAACAAGAAAAAATTGCTTTTTTTATCCATTTCCTCGATCAAAAATTGATTTCAATTGTTTCCTTATTAAGAATGCATCTAAATAGTTATTTTGTGCCAAGTATACTTGAATGCAAATCCTTCAAAGGCTACATTTGTTATCATTAAATAGTACTACTTTTTTACCGAAAAAAAACATGGAAACCTCTAAAACCTCCATTTACAAAAAGGTGATTATGGCCTTATCAGGCTTGTTCCTCCTCATCTTTTTGCTTCAACATTTCATCATCAATTCATTGTCTGTGATAAGTCCTGATGCCTTTAATGAGGCCTCTCATTTTATGGGAACTAATCCACTCATTCAATTCTTGATGCAGCCCATCTTAATTTTTGGTGTTGTCATCCACCTCATTATGGGTGTTGTAATTGAAATGCGAAACAGATCAGCTAGACCTGTTCAATATGCCTATAACAAGGCCAATGCAAACTCTTCTTGGATGAGCAGAAACATGATCATCACTGGAATCATGATTATTCTATTTTTAGGATTGCACTTTTATGATTTTTGGGTTCCAGAAATCAAAACTAAATTCATTGATGGCGACATGAGCGGAACGATCGCCGGAGTTGAGGGTTATCGTTATTTCACAGAATTGCAGCATAAGTTTGTGAGTCCGATTCGCTTGGGCATCTATTGCTTGGCCTTTATCTTTTTAGCCATGCACTTATTACACGGTTTTCAATCGGCATTCCAATCCGTTGGCTTCAACAATAAATACACTGCCTCTTTGAAGAAATTTGGAACCATCTATTCCATAGCAATCCCTGTAGGATTTATATTTATTGCTGTTTTCCATTTCATTAATTCTAGCCATTAATCTTTTATAGCATGTCAAGTTTAGACTCTAACATACCTGAAGGTCCTTTAAAAGATAAGTGGACCAATCACAAGAATAACATCCGACTGGTTAACCCGGCGAACAAAAGAAACATCGACATTATTGTTGTTGGTACTGGCTTAGCTGGCGGTTCTGCTGCAGCCTCTTTAGCTGAGCTGGGATACAATGTAAAAGCATTCTGTTATCAAGATTCTCCAAGAAGAGCGCATTCAATTGCGGCTCAGGGTGGAATCAATGCAGCAAAAAATTACCAAGGTGATGGAGACTCCATTCACCGTTTATTTTACGATACCATTAAAGGTGGAGATTACAGATCTAGAGAGGCCAATACTTATCGTTTGGCAGAAGTTTCTGCTAATATCATTGATCAATGTGTTGCTCAAGGAGTTCCTTTTGCAAGAGACTATGGCGGTTTGTTAGACAATCGTTCTTTTGGTGGTGTATTGGTATCAAGAACCTTTTATGCAAAAGGACAAACTGGTCAGCAGTTGTTGCTAGGTGCCTATTCTGCAATGAACCGACAAATTGCTAAAGGGAAAATAAAAATGTACAACAGACACGAAATGCTGGATGTTGTAAAAGTAGATGGTAAAGCAAGAGGCATCATCGCCAGAAATTTAGTGACTGGAGAAATTGAAAGACATTCTGCGCATGCAGTTGTGGTTGCTTCTGGTGGATATGGAAACGTATTTTTCTTGTCGACAAATGCCATGGGATCCAATGCAACTGCTGCTTGGAAGATTCATAAAAAAGGTGCTTACTTCGCCAACCCTTGCTACACGCAAATTCATCCAACTTGTATTCCAGTCCATGGAACACAGCAATCTAAATTGACCTTGATGTCTGAGTCTTTGAGAAATGACGGAAGAATTTGGGTGCCAAAGAAGATGGAAGATGCAAAAGCGGTAAGAGAAGGCAATTTAAAGCCAGTTGATATCAAAGAAGAAGATCGTGATTATTACTTAGAGCGCAGGTATCCATCCTTTGGGAATTTAGTGCCTCGTGATGTTGCCTCAAGAGCAGCTAAGGAACGTTGCGATGCAGGATTTGGAATCATGAATAATGAAACCAACGAAGGAGTCTTCCTTGATTTTGCTTCAGCCATCCAACGGTATGGAAAAGAACAAGCGCATATCAAAGGAATACACAACCCAAGTGCAGATGAAATTAGGGAATTAGGAGAGCATGTCATTGAGTCGAAATACGGCAATTTGTTCGACATGTACATCCAAATTACAGCACAGAACCCATACAAAACTCCGATGAGAATATTCCCAGCGGTGCATTACACCATGGGTGGAACTTGGGTAGATTATAATTTAATGACAACCGTTCCTGGCTTATACTCCATTGGAGAATCTAATTTCTCTGATCATGGAGCCAATCGATTAGGTGCTTCGGCATTGATGCAAGGTTTAGCTGATGGCTATTTTGTTTTGCCTTATACGATCGGTGATTATTTAGCAGATGACATTAGAACCGGAGCCATCTCAACAGATACTCCAGAGTTTGTAGAAGCAGAAGCCAATGTGAAGGAACAAATCAATCACTTCATCAACAATAAAGGAAGTCACTCCGTAGATTATTTCCACAAGAAATTGGGTTTGATCATGTGGAACAAAGTAGGCATGGCAAGAACAGCTGAGGGCTTAAAAGAAGCCATCACAGAAATTGCAGCTTTAAGAGAAGAGTTTTGGAAAGACGTTAGAATACCTGGTGAAGACAATGAAATGAACCAAGAGTTAGAGAAAGCAGGTAGAGTTGCCGATTTCTTAGAATTGGGAGAATTGTTTGCGAGAGATGCACTGGAAAGAAATGAATCTTGCGGTGGTCACTTCAGAGAAGAATACCGTACAGAAGATGGTGAAGCCAGAAGAGATGATGAAAATTATACCTACGTTGCCGCTTGGGAATATACTGGAAAACCATCTGAAGCCATTTTGCACAAAGAAGAATTGAAATTTGATAATGTAGAACTGAAAACACGTTCTTACAAATAAAATAGAAGACATGTCTGTAGAGAAAGGATTGAACATTACACTTAAAGTTTGGCGACAAAAAAACGCTGATACCAAAGGTAAACTTGACACCTACGAATTGAAGGATGTCTCTCCTAACAACTCATTCTTAGAGATGCTTGACATCTTAAATGATGACTTGATCAATAAAGGAGAATTGCCAGTAGCTTTTGACCATGATTGCAGGGAAGGAATTTGCGGAGCATGTTCTTTGCACATCAATGGTGAGCCTCATGGCCCAGGAAGAAAAGTAACCACTTGTCAGCTGCACATGCGTGAATTTGAAGATGGGGAAACCATTTATGTAGAGCCATTTAGAGCAAAAGCGTTCCCGATCATCAAGGATTTAATTGTTGACAGAAGTTCTTTCGATCGCATTCAACAAGCTGGAGGGTATGTATCTGTCAATACTTCAGGTAACACTCAAGATGCGAATGCCATTCCAATTGAAAAAGACAGTGCAGACAAGGCTTTTGATGCTGCTACCTGTATTGGTTGTGGTGCTTGTGTAGCTGCTTGTAAAAATGCCTCTGCTTCACTATTTGTTTCGGCGAAGGTATCTCAGTATGCTTTATTACCCCAAGGACAAGTTGAAGCAAAAGACCGGGTGATGAACATGGTGAAGCAAGCTGAATTGGAAGGATTCGGACCTTGCTCAAATACTGGTGCTTGTGAGATTGAATGTCCAAAAGGAATTTCTTTGGAGAACATCGCTCGCATGAACCGCGAATTTTTATCGGCGAGCATTAGCTCAAAATAATTCTTTATGCCAAAATTTGCTGCCAACCTGAGATCAAAGTTGCCTCAAGTTGGCACAAGCATTTTTACCAAAATGTCTGCACTTGCCCAGCAAGAGCATGCCATTAACCTTTCTCAAGGTTTCCCTGATTTTGATGGCGATCCGTCATTAATCGAGTTCGTACATCAGGCCATGAAAAAGGGTCACAATCAATACGCTCCAATGGCAGGGCACCTTGAACTGCGAGAACAAATTGCCCTCAAAACGGAACAGCTTTATTCTGGGAATTATGACCCAGTAGATGAAATCACCGTTACTGCAGGAGCAACCCAGGCCATCTTTACCGCCATTGCTGCCACAATAGAAGAAGGTGATGAAGTAATTCTATTTACACCGGCATATGATTGCTATACCCCTGCAATCGAATTGATGGGTGGGAAACCCATTTTTGTGCAATTGAAATCTCAGGAATACAGAGTCAATTGGGAGGAAGTGCGCAAGGTGATCAACCAGCGCACGAAAATGATCATCATCAATAGTCCGCATAACCCAACGGGTAGTATTTTGAACGGACAAGATTTGATTCAGTTGGAAAAACTGCTTCATGATTCCGACATCTTGGTGTTGAGTGATGAAGTGTATGAACACATCATTTATGATGGCTATGAACACCAAAGTGTGGCGCGTTTTCCTGCACTAGCAGAACGCAGTTTTATTGTTTCTTCTTTTGGTAAGACCTATCACACTACTGGCTGGAAGATTGGCTATTGCCTGGCACCAAAAGCATTGATGCAAGAGTTTAGAAAAACACATCAATACAATGTATTTTCTGTGAACACTCCCATGCAAGTTGCCTTTGCGCAGTATTTGAAGCAAAGCGATTCTCATCTAAAACTTCGCGATTTTTATCAATCCAAACGTGATCTTTTTCAAGCCCTCATTAAGGAAAGTCGGTTTAGTATTAAGCACACCGCAGGCACCTATTTTCAAGTTTTGGGCTATGAGAAGATTGCCGATGAAGTGGATACTGATTTTGCTGTGCGTTTGTGCAAGGAGCACAAAATTGCCGCCATTCCCATTTCAGTTTTTTACAATAGCAAAACCGATGATCGAGTCTTGCGTTTTTGCTTTGCCAAGTCGGACGAGACTTTGGAGCAAGCTGCCGAATTGATCAACAAAATATAAATCCATGGAAAAGTTAAACGTCCGCATCCTCCAAGAAACATTAAAATGGGAAGATGCAGCATTCAACCTGCAACAATTTGACGAGGCCATTGAGTTACTTGATGCCTGCGACCTTATTGTGTTGCCAGAAATGTTTACCACCGGATTCAGCATGCAGTCTGGGCACTTGGCAGAAAGCATGAAGGGGAAAAGCGTGACTTGGATGAAAGAAAAAGCCGCCAGACTTAACAGTGCCATATGCGGCAGTTTAATCATTGCTGATGGTGGAGAGCAATTCAATCGCTTTTTATTTGTGCAGCCAGATGGAACTATTCAGCATTACGACAAGCGACATTTGTTCCGCATGGCTGGCGAAGCCGAATCCTTTACAGCTGGAAAAGAACAAGTGATTGTTGATTACAAAGGTTGGAAAATTTGCTTGCAGGTGTGTTACGACTTACGGTTTCCTGTTTGGAGCAGAAATGCTGGCAACCAAGCCTATGATGTACTCATTTATGTGGCCAACTGGCCGAGTCCGCGTGCCAATGCCTGGGACACCCTATTAAAAGCGCGTGCGATAGAAAATCAAGCCTATGTAGTGGGATGTAATCGGATTGGAGAAGACCCGAACGGCAATGCCTATTTGGGCGGTTCATTGTTGGTCGATTACTTAGGTCATGCGCTGCATGAATTACCGAAACAACAAACTGGGGCAGTTGGAGCAAGTCTAAGCAAAAATGACTTGGATCGATTTAGAGAAAAATTTCCTGTGGGCTTGGATGCAGATGCGTTTGAGGTAAAACCCTAACTACTTCCCATTAAAACCCGACATGGTTCTATCGATGCCAATGGTTAAATCTAGGATACAATTTTTTTATTAAATTTAGGAGTCTTAAGTCTTCAATAAGACTTTCTAATTTAAACTCAACCAAATAAAACAATTTTTGATTTGCCTATTATTTACAACTTCAATATTTTTCTCATGTTCAAAAGATGACCATCAAGCATCAACAGCTACCCATCAAATTCTTGACTTACAGTCTCACATTGATGAAAAAATGAATTCATTGAGCAGTTCAGAAATTGTTCAAGGTATTGAAAAG
The DNA here is from genome assembly GCA_965218715.1 of Vicingaceae bacterium. GTDB lineage: Bacteria > Bacteroidota > Bacteroidia > Flavobacteriales_E > Vicingaceae > CBDCLY01. Next base: position 24,078 of record CBDCLY010000033.1, on the reverse strand, counting down.
GTCAAAAGTCTTCTAAATGAAGACTTGCAACTAAACCTCAGCGAATCTGAGGCAATAATTCCATTAGAAAATTTATTTATTTATCACCAAGGTGCCTTAAACTCCATATATACTGCTCAACTAAACTCTGAGGATGAGGTTGTGGAGTTTTATTTTTTTATAGATCTTCCTATTTTAGATTTAGGAAATCAATCGTACGCTTTTGAAACTGAGGACATCAACCATTTTTACTCAAGTATTTCAAGTCACATTGACATTCAATTAGATGGTTCTATTGGCGAGTATTTAATACTATCATCTTTTGAGCTTCATTCACTTAATGGCCAAATGGCAACCATAAAAGTTGGGTTAATTAAAGCCATACCACAATTTCAATTTTTCTCCCCTATCCCAATAGAAACAATTAAGGGTGCTGGAAAGCTAGAGTATTGTAGCGCAAACAACACAAGTCCGCAGTCCTTTGATGCATCCGATATAATAGAATACCATTTAAATGAGCTTTCTAAACAAAGAACTACTTGCGACAGCGGAAAAACTCGACACATTGTTGCATACAAAGGAAAATTTCAAACAATTAATCCTGGTGCTTTTTTCACAAATCTTCAAAACCCTGGGGCCTTTCTTAGTCAATATTATTATATGGAAAACGGGGCCATATCATGTATTGGCGACAATAATGACCAATCAAAAAACGATTCAATTTGGAATAGCTATTTTCAAAATGCCTATTTCCTTCCAGATAATATTATCAATAACAATTTTCCAAACGATAGTGTTTTTTGGTTTGCTCCTATATTGGATTCGAAATCACCATATACAGGTAATTGCTCTTTGTTTGGGTTTCAACATTATCATACTGGAACATTCTATTTCTATAAGTTAATATGCATATAATTAAGAAAATTAAGCTATTTCCATTGCCTACATTATTCTTGGGTCTTTTCTATTTTTTACTTGTCGTTGGTGGGAATGCACAAACCATCACCCAGATAGAATTTCAAACCGGCTACAAACTCAATAAGAATGGCAATTTTGCTCCCCGGATAGCCAAGCAGCTAGAAACAATTGATGACACTACCTTTCTTTTGTCTTTTTATGCTGGGGATAGTAGCAACAACATGGTAGGACAGCATATTAGCTATTGCTTCAACTACAAGTTGCAAGTAGTAGACAGTTTCATCAATTGGAAAAAAGACACCAGCCATGTGCCCTATTTTTTTGGTGCGGAACAAAGCATTCGTTCGGGCATAAGCAAAGACCATGTGCTTCAAACCCCTTATCGGTATTTTGTAAACAGCCTTAATGATTCTACCCTTGAATACCAATTGTATACGCTAAAAAATAAAGCAGAGAAAGACAGCTTGGTGTTTAGTCAACAATTTGTTGGAAGGTCGGCCTTTTATCGCCCATTTATTTATAATGATAAACTAGTTTTGATTTCTGTTGGCGGCCCAAATTATATTGATTCCAATTACATAGATTCCTATAGCATATCAACTAACCAAGCCATAAAAACCAGGTCATTTACTCCCAGTGCGGTAAAAAACACGTTTATCGATCTGAAGAATTTTCAAAATCCCTTGCCCTTTTTGGATTCAGACTCTCTCTTTTATGTTGTGGGAGCCCCTGAACTAGCAGAAATAGTAGTGTTTAACCACAACTCTCTTGAACTGGATAGAATAGGCGGATTAATTGACTCTCTTTGGGGAATTTTAGTAGCGACACATCAAATCAACGGGTTTCCTGGTAGGGCATTCTTCTTGGATTCAAGTGGTGTTGAAATTGTAGGGGAAATGAATGTTCTTAGAGGTCCAGTTACTGATGACAAGCAATTTGGCATCATAAAGGTAGATTGGAATGATTCAATAGTTTCTATAAAGCAATATGGAGACACCTTGATAGACGAAGCTCCTTTTAATGCTTTTCAAACTGACTCTTCCTTATACATGGTGGGCAATAGCCCGAGACCTGTTTCCCTGCTTGGTAACAATAAAGTTTTATTGTATCGTCTTCACTCCAATGGCTATGACAGTTTATTGCTTTTTGGAAACAAAGGCTACATTACAGAAGAAGTGCTGGTGAACCAATATGGAGATGTTTTCTTAAGCAGCACCTATGCCAACCCTTTGAATTCAGATAGCAGCATAAACATTGTTGTTACGAAAATTCCAGCCTTATTGATTGGCCTTGCTGAACAATACAGCGAACGAAATAGTATACGCATCTATCCCAATCCGAGCAGGGATTATTTGTATTCTGAAGCTTTTGGAAAGGGAGATCGCTACAGTATTTTTGCCATCAATGGCCAACGAATGCAAGAAGGCCGCTTGAATGAGTCGTCGAAAATTTCAATACAAAGTTTAAAGAGTGGCACCTATATCCTTCAACTCCAAAGTAAAAGAGGTGTGTCTAGTGTTGTTTTTGTCAAACAATAACTTACTTCCCATTAAAACCAGACATGGTTCTATCGATGCCAATTGTAGTGAAGGCCTGCACCATTTTCAAGGCTTGGTCTAATCGTTCGGGTAATGCATTGCTTTCTTCCTCGCTCCATTTGCCGAGCACATAATCCACTTGTTTCCCACGAGCAAATTCACTTCCTACACCAAAACGGAGTCGTGGGTATTGCGCATGGCCCAAGGTGGCTTGAATGTTTTTGAGGCCATTGTGTCCGCCATCGCTTCCTTTACTTTTCATGCGCAAAGTGCCAAATGGCAGAGCCAAATCATCGGTGATGACCAAGAGGTTTTCTGGCTTAATTTTTTCGGCTTGCATCCAATAATTGATGGCTTTGCCGCTCAAATTCATGAATGTGGTAGGCTTGATCAAAATGAGTGTTCTGCCCTTGAATTTTACGATGCAAACATCGGCATATCGGCCAGGGCTAAAAACAGCAGTGGATGCCTTAGCTAAGGCATCCACTACATTAAATCCTATATTATGCCGAGTATCGCTATACTCCGATCCACTATTTCCTAGCCCGGCAATGAGGTATTTCATTTTTATTTATTCTGCGGCAGCAGCTTCAGCTGGAGCAGTTTCTCCTTCTTCAGCTCCTTCTTCGCCTTCTTCATCTTCTTCTTCCTCTTCAACAGCAACTCTAGACGTTTTAACCGCTACAATTACAGCATTAGGAGAATTCATGAATTCAACGCCTTCAATGTTCAAGTCACGTACTTTAACATCTTGACCAATTCTCAATGGAGTTACGTCGATTTCAATCTCTTGTGGAAGATCTTTTGGCAATGCTTTACAAATTACTTTACGTAATTTTTCTCTACGCTTACCACCGTTTCTAACACCAATTGAAGATCCAACAAATCTTACCGGAATTCCAATGCTTACTGCTTTGTCTTCTACCACTTCGATAAAATCGATGTGAATAGGAGCATCAGTAACAGGATTGAACTGAATGTCTTGAATTACGGCACGCGTTGTTTTGTCGCCAAAATTTAACTCGATCATGTATACTTCATCAGTATAGATCACCTTAGAAAAAGCAACATCATTTACAGAAAAATTGATGTTCTCTTTGCTTCCATATAAAACAGCAGGTACATTTCCAGCCTTTCTCAAATTGTTGAGGGCTGATTTTTTTCTTACTTCGTCTCGCAGCGTTGCTGTTAATTCAACAGATTTCATGTTTCTAGTATTTACAATTTAAAATATAAAGTAGGAGCTAATTGATTCGTAATTGTGGACTTTGTAGATCACTTTTGCAAAAAGTTCAGCTACAGAAACCACTCTCAATTTGTCACTTTCTCTTTTGAGGGGTATCGTATCGGTAATGATTAATTCGGTTAAGGCAGAGTTTTCAATTCTATCATAAGCCTCGCCAGATAATATCGGGTGAGTACAAATGGCACGAACAGAATTTGCTCCTTTAGCCATCATTAAATCCGCGGCTTTAGTTAAAGTACCAGCGGTATCCACCATGTCGTCGACCAACATCACGTCTTTTCCTTCTACGTCTCCAATGACAAACATCTTATCGATCTTGTTGGCCTTTTTTCTTTGCTTGTAACACACTACTACTTCGCATTCTAAATGCTTGGCGTAGGCATAAGCTCTTTTCGACCCGCCCATGTCTGGCGATGCCATAATGAGGTTAGGAAGATTGAGTGATTTAATGGCTTCAGAAAAAACTGCCGAAGCATATAAATGATCTACAGGCACTTCAAAGAAACCTTGAATTTGATCAGCGTGAAGATCCATGGTCATGACCCGACTAACACCAGCAGCCGTTAACATGTTGGCAACTAATTTGGAACCAATTGGAACTCTAGGTTGATCTTTTCTGTCTTGTCTAGCAAATCCAAAGTAAGGCAGTACAGCAATGATTCTTTTAGCAGAAGCTCTTTTTGCTGCATCCACCATTAACAATAATTCGAACAAATTATCGGTTGGTGGAAAAGTAGACTGGATGATAAATACATCACAACCACGAACAGATTCATCAAATGAAGGTTGAAACTCTCCATCAGAAAAATAGCTCGTTGAAGATTTTCCAAGTTCCACCCCAAAAGATCCGGCAATTTTATCTGCCAATTCTCTCGATTGAGTACCTGAAAATATTTTTACTTCGCTGGTCATAATTTCTTTCCCGTAAAAAGGGGTGCAAATTTATCAATTAAATATATGTATGCCAAACAATTAATGGCCTGATGTGCAGAAATTTTATATCAAATTTCAAGAAATCAAACTTAATGAATACTTTCGCAGTCCCAATTCAAAAAAAGCAGACGAATAAATCCTGCTTTTCACAATGCCCAGGTGGCGGAATTGGTAGACGCGTTGGTCTCAAACACCAATGCCTTCGGGCGTGCCGGTTCGACTCCGGCCCTGGGTACAATACTTGAAAGCTCCGCTTAGCGGGGCTTTCTTTTTTTTACCCGACCGTACTTTTTTACAAATTTTGTCTGTTTTGTAGAATTAGTGTAGCCTTCGAGCTGGTTCGACACTTTTGAGCTTTTTTATTTTTGAGTCGTGTAAAGTTTATAGGAGGACTTAAGACTTGAAATGCCAATTAGTATATTCTAAAGTTGTACGAGATTGCTTATTACGATTACCCCCCTAGAATTTAAGTCCACTTCCAAAAATAAAGCCAATATCTCTAGTCAAGTATTCTGTTCCGGTAAAGAAATTCTGATATGTACCAACTGTTAGAACTAAACCGAAACCTTTTCCTACCATAAAGTTTATCCTTTGTGTTACAAAGAAGCCAAAGAGACTGTTTATTTCAGATTCGATAAAAATAGATTTTTCAATAGACTCTTGGCCAAAACCTACTTTCATTCCAAGGTCTAAATAGAAATAGTTATTAAGTGGTTTTAACGCACCGATACCAAAGGCAAAATACCCATAGCTCACATTTAGGTTTTGAGGCTGATTATTCAATGTTAAGCCTTCTCCTTCCATACTAAGTGAAGGAACCCAATTAAAGTCATCCCATTTTCTTCTGAATACTTGATAGCGAAAGCGATAACCATTTGCGCTATTCCCCTTAAAGCGTTCAATAGTAGCTACAGATTGAGTTCGTGTCACTTCAACATCTGTTGGTATTTGAGTCATGCTAGTTAGTCTTCTTTCCTTTTGTGGAATTTGTTCAATCAATTCCTTTTCTTCATCATTTATCTTAGAAGTGTCTTTCTCTTCAAGGATGATTTTATTATCAAGTTGTTTTGAAGATTCTATTGGAGGATTGTTTTCTAAATAGGAGTTAAGCTTTTTAAAAGAAGATTTAAAAAATTTAATGAGAAATCTGTTAACAGGAGGAGGGTCTATTTTTAAAAAATCTACTTTTTCTTCTTTATCATTAAACAAAAAAGTCAATTTATCGTCATTAACCTCATAGTAATCTAAACTAATACCTAAGGTTATCTCTTTTCCTTTGCCTCTTCTTCTTATGTTGGCTTTATTTTCATTGTAAACAACCTCATTGAAGGCAACAACTACCTCTCTTTTTCCGACTGTAGACTGTTTTTGTGCTTTTGAAAAGTATTTATAGAACTCAATGGGTAGCCCTCTTTTCAATGTAACAGGACACTCTGCGCGAAAAGGACCTAAATATAAACTTCCAAGAGTTTCTTTATTTTCCCTCTGATCTACTACTTCTATTATCTTAAAATTAAAAGTGTCGTTCCTGAAACTCGGGTATTTAACCTTTAACTTAATATCAACTAGACTCTGAGCAAAGGTGCTTATACAGCATATGACTAATAGGAAAAAACAAAGAGCTTTATTCATTTGTAAGATTATAAGTTTAGTTTACTCATTGCATATTGAAGGAAATCAAATCTATCGCAAATTTAGCTATACAACTAATGATTTAATGAGGGCAAAAAGTAATTATTTTCTAATAAATGGAAAAGCAGAAAAGCTGTTAACAAGGTATAAAGAATAATAGAACTCTCTTATTATGTTTTAAGAATCAAAACAGCACTTTCTCTGTTTTTCAGAAAGATAATATGTTTTTCAATTCAAACAATCTCACAAAAAATCCAACAATCTGGTTCGTACAGTGCACAGTTGGGTGTACAAATCAGAGTTTTGAGTGTGAGTAGAGAGCAAGAGCAATCTACTCGTATTCTTTCTCAATACTCACACTCAAACATCCTCAATACTCAAACCCCAACTCCAACTCCAACTCCCTCTCTACTTAAACTCCCTCTCTACTCAAACTCAAACTCCAACTCAAACTCCCTCACACTCAAACTCCCTCTCAACATTTTTACATCAAGGATCAGGCTTGCCTATTTGCCCCAAATGGCTTTTAGTATTTCTTATATTTGAAGGGCCTTAGATAATTACAATGCAACTTTTAAAAATGAAATCAAGTTTTTCAAATTACTTTAAACGACTAAATCTGATCTCGTTATTGTTTTTGTTTTGCACTTTCAGTTTATCTGCACAAGTTCTAATGGGTGGGGATATAGACGGTGAGGCCGGAGATGATGAAGCAGGATATTCCATAAGTATGCCGAATGCTACTACCATTGCCATTGGGGCACCGAAAAATGATGGAAATGGTGTGAGTGCTGGGCATGTTCGGATCTATGAATTGATAGGAAATACTTGGCAACAAAAAGGTGGCGACATTGATGGTAAGGCCGCTTATGATGAGTCTGGGTTTTCTGTAAGCATGCCCGACCCCTTTACGGTGGCAATTGGCTCCCCGTATTATGATGGAATCGGAACCAACTCAGGACAAGTGCGTGTATTTCGGCTATCCACAGGAAATAACTGGGTGCAAAAAGGCAGCGACATCAATGGAGAATGGGGCGACGACAAATCAGGCTGGTCTGTAAGTATGCCCGATGCAAATACTATTGCCATCGGTGCGCCGGATAATGATGGCCCTGTTATTTTGAGTAGTCGCGGGCATGTCCGCGTCTATCGCTGGACCGGTGCTGCATGGGTGCAAAAAGGGGCAGATATGGATGCCGAATCTAGTTTCGATGGTGCGGGAACTTCGGTGAGCATGCCCGATGCCAATACGGTTGCTTTTGGAGCACCAGGCAATAGCGGGAGTGCTCTATTCTCGGGCCATGTGCGGGTCTTCGCTTGGAATGGAACAGCATGGCAACAAAAAGGCAATGACATCGATGGAGAAAACACACGCGACCAATCTGGTCAATCCGTTTCTATGCCAGACGCCAATACCATTGCAATAGGCGCACCCTTTAATCGGTTCAATAATTTTAATGGTGTAGATGCAGGGCATGCCCGCGTTTACGCATGGAATGGAAATGCTTGGGTACAAAAAGGAACTGATCTTGATGGTGAAGGAAGGGATGATCAATCGGGCAAGTCCGTTTGGATGCCCAATGCCAACACCATTGCCATAGGGGCAAGACTGAATGACCCCAATGGAAGCAACACGGCAGACGCGGGTCATGTGCGTGTGTACCAATGGAATGGAAGTTCTTGGGTGCAGCGGGGAACAGATATTGATGGAGAGAATTGGTACGATGAGTCTGGGGCAGCGGTGTGCATGCCAGACAATACCACTATTGCCATAGGCGCTCCTGGAAACAATGGCACTGGTGGAGCAAGTTTTGATTGTGGGCATACTCGAGTTTATACCTACTCTAGTGTTGGAGAAGACGAAATTGACGCGGCTGCTGAAACAGGTTTCTCCATCTATCCGAACCCAGCAACAGAGCATCTGACTATTCAAATTGCTGCTTCTTTACAAGAAAAAGCAATACTTCGCATTCAAGACCTTACTGGAAGAATAGTATACGAAGAAGTGGTACGGAGCAAAAATATAACACTTCAATTAGGTCACCTTAATGCCGGTGTTTATTTTATCGCGATTGAAGGGCAGCAGCAAAAGTTCATCATCGCGAACTAGAAAATTCCTTTATAAAGTGCTTCGAATTTAAACCGCCTGCCTTTTCAAGTGTTTAATAGAAAAACAAACACCATGTTCGGACTCTTCAAATCCAAAAGCCCCAAAGAAAAGCTCAACGCACAGTATAAAAAACTCTTAAAAGAAGCGCATCAATTGTCGACCAGCAACCGCAGCAAAAGCGATGAAAAAATGGCCGAAGCCAATGCCATCTTGGATCAAATAGAGGCCTTGGAAGCGAAACCATAAGCTTGCTGAAAAGGTGGTTTAGGTGAATTTCAAAATGCATTCATTTTCGCTTATAGCATATGCTGGTTCTCAGAAAAAATTAAATCAACTTTTTTAGTAATTTTAAGCAGCCTTAACCAAGCCTATGCTTAAAAAAACACTTACTCTTTTCCTTTTCTTGTGCTCTTTTTCACTGCTATGCCAAGTTAATTTGAATCAGGTGAGCATTAAACTTGATTCTGCCGCTTGGGATTCTGTGTATGTGCGTTATACCTCATTTCTTGGTGAGGCAAGCAGCATAGGTGGCAGTGTTTATAATAATGGTCAGAATTGTTATGTTCAGGACCTATCAATGATTTTTACTGGAGCAATGCAAGCCAATCCCATTACAAGGGATACCACAATTAAAGTGGGGTATTTTGGATTGCCCACAGGATTTATTCGAATGGAAGTTGTGTGGGACACCTCAGCCCTCATTCAACCTCCTTGGTTTAACATTCCATTGGATTCCTTTTTATTTGATACTTGCTGGTTTGTGGGACTTACAGAAAATAAAAAAACAATTGAATTTGATGTTTTCCCAAACCCTGCAAGCCGCAAAATCAATTTGTCATTCAAAGATATTGAGGAAATCAAAAGCATCGAAATGTACACTGTGTATGGCACCCGGGTATTCCATTCAACTGAGCCAAAAGAAGAAATTCCTTTGATCAATATTTTACCAGGTGTTTACCTCTTAAACGTTTCTAGTGAAACCGAAAGCACCTCAAAAAAAATCATCATCCAATAAACCTTTTCCTCAAAAATACCAGCAAAATGAAATTATTCTTTTCCTTTTTACCCTTATTCTTTGCAATAAGTTTGTTTTCTCAAAATACCATAATAGGAGGCAATCCAATTCAGATTGAGGACGCCCCTTACCAAGTTCAAATTTTCAGTTTTAGCAGCATACCTAACAATCCTGGAATAATATATAGAGGGTCTGGTGTAATAATTTCAGATCGTTGGATTTTAACCGCAGCTCACATTCTTGAAAGTTTGTATAATCCAAATGGAAATATGCCATTTGAACCTAAAAGTGCATTAATTTTAAAAACAGGATCGACTATGTTAAACTCGTCGAATGGAATGGTTCCCAATGATTTTTTTGTTCACCCCAACTATTCTCCTAATATTAATAGGGCTTATAATATCCCAGATGATGACGATATTGCTCTAATAGAGCTACCGTCTCCAATCATTTTTGATCATAAGTCATATCCAGTTGAGTTTGCTAATTCACACAATACGCAAAGTTCAGATTTTGGTTCTGGACAGTCAGCACTATTAAGTGGGTGGGGAGCAACATCCACTTGGAGTAACTCGACTCCTTCACCCACTTTAAATGGTTGCAACAATAGCGTAATTGATAATTCATTGGCCAATCAAATTAACGGCAACAATAACTTCCCTAACAGCAATGTAACAAGCACATTAATTGCATTCCAAAATGGTATTTGTACGGCCACAAATTTTGATAGTGGTGGTCCAGCCGTTATCGATAAAAATGGGAACAAAATCAGCATCGGAGTTTCTTCTTGGGGGTATAAGTTTTCTAATAATAGTCTTAATCCTGCACTACTACCTACTATTTATAGTAATGTAAAGTCCTATGAAAATTGGATCTACAATCAAACTGGCATCAGTCCTCCATCATCAACATTAGACCTATACATTAAAGACAAACCATGGGATCAAGGGCTAGAACCGTTCTCAACACCAGACGCATGGACAAGTGAAGACATTTGGGTTAGACATACAAATGATGGCCTAGAAATTCCACAAGACCCAGAATACAAAGTAAATTCACCAAACTATGTCTATGTCAGGGTAACAAATAATAGCGGAATTGCATCAAGTGGAACCGAAACTTTAACCTTAAATTGGGCAAAGGCCGCAACCAATTTAACATGGCCGATTAACTGGAACGGCGGAGTTACAGCAGGTAACCAGCCTTTAGGCGGATTGGTTGGCACAATTACATTGCCAGTCATTCAACCCGGTGATGCTCATGTTGCTGCCATTCCTTGGTACCCGACAGACCCTGCATTGTTCCAGCAACTTTTTGCCAATCATCAAAATGTCTTGTTGAGGGACGAGCCGCATCATTTCTGTTTATTGGCTCGCGTGGTAGGCAGTGCAGACCCTATGTCAACTGTTGAAGGCACAGGAGTGTTCATGAATACCTTGAACAACAATAACATTGCGTGGAAAAATGTTACAGTTTTAAATTTAAATACAACTGACCTGGTTGGCGTTAATGGCCAAGCAAACGACCGGCTAGTAGGAGCCAATGTGCTTGTTGGTGGCATTGGCAATCCTAACGAAAGTTTTAATTTAAGTTTTTGTGATGAACCAAATGCTGGAGAGGATCTGGTAACCAATTTTGCTGAAGTAAAAGTAACCCTTGACAGCGCTTTGTGGGCATTATGGCAAAATAGTGGTTTTTCGGGCACTGGTTTTGAAATCGCAAATGAAGAAAATAGGCAAATATTATTGCAGGAACAGTGCGCAAGCATAAACGGTCTAGTTTTTTCAGACCATGAAAACTACGTTGTCCACACAAGCTTTAATTTTTTAACAGAATTATATAATGCAGAAAAACAATTTCATTTTAATATAAAACAAATTCGTGCTGCTGATAATGCAATTGTAGGAGGAGAAAATTTTGACATTACTATCCCATTAAGAGATAATTTCTACGCTGATGCCGGCGAAGATGTAGTGGTTACAAGTGAAGATTCTGTAACAATTTCTGCAGAAACAATAAATGAACCAGCCATTTACAATTGGTATGATGAAAGTGGTGATCTAATCCACACTGGAGAAGAGTTTGTAGTCTCTGCAGAAGTTTCTTCAATATTTAGCCTGGAAGTAATTGCCTTGGAAGATGGGTTTAAAGATTATGACGAAGTAGAAGTGATTGTTCATCATAATTTTATCGAACAATTTTCTCCCAATCCTGCAGACCAATTTCTGGATGTAAACTATGAAATCAGTGAAGGGCAGAGTGGATTTCTTGTTTTGTTAAACATTCAAACCAATAGTTCTAATCAGTACCTAATAAACCCCTCACAAAATCAGACTCAACTAAATACTGCTTCTCTTTCAAGCGGAAATTATGCATTATTACTATTTGTTGATGGTGCAATTCAGGACTCTAAATCCCTCATCATAAATTAACTCGGACTCTTCAAATCCAAAAGCCCCAAAGAAAAGCTCAACGCACAGTATAAAAAACTCTTAAAAGAAGCGCATCAATTGTCGACCAGCAACCGCAGCAAAAGCGATGAAAAAATGGCCGAAGCCAATGCCATTTTGGATCAAATAGAGGAGCTGGAAAGCAAAGCTTAAAACAGGCAATAGGGCAAAAATCCTTTCTTTAGTGCACCCCTTTCATTTTAGCAAGCAGAGCTGATCTTTTTAAGTGTCATTCACGGCCAAAGGATTGCTTATTTTAGACGCATAGAAATGCTTTTGAAATGAAAATTCCTGCTAGCCTATCCCGCTTTACCCTTGCAGCCATTATCCTGATCACAACCTTGGTGGCCAACAACCTCAATGGAGGGAAGGACCATTGGATGGGAATTCTTGAATCGGATGCCAGGGGGTATTATGCCTATTTGCCAGCAGTATTCATTTACCAGGATTTAAATTTTACTTTTTTCGACAAAATTGAATGGGAATAGTATTTTCAAAAACACCTTTATTACGACTTCCGAATTGACCCCACTGGAATTTGCATCAATAAATGCTATTCTGGAACAGCCATTAGTCAATTGCCTTTCTTTTTAATGGCTCATGGACTGGCAAACATGCTGGGTTTAGAAACGGATGGCTACTCTAAAATATATTTCATTTTCCTCAATATTGCGGCTATTTTTTATTTATGGGTCGGGTTGTTCTACCTGAATTTGAACTTAAAACTCTACGAGCTCAATGAGTGGCAAAGAAGCATCACGCTAAACATCGCTGAAGGATCAGGAAGATTTACAAAACCTGATAAAAGAAATTTCTATGTCATTGCTCGAGGGTCTGCTTTCGAATGTGTTGCGATATTCGATTATCTGAAAGATTCCAATTATATTGAACAAAAACCATTTGACTCTTATTACAATTCTCTTGAAGAAATATCAAAAATGCTGTTTGCTTTGATAAAAGGTTTAGAAAAATAATCTTTCTACTCTTTTAAATGGCAGAGTTTTGTTGTGAGTAGAGAGCAAGAGCAATCTACTCGTATTCTTTCTCAATACTCAAACTCCAACTCCCTCTCTACTTAAACTCCCTCTCTACTCAAACTCAAACTCCAACTCCCTCTCTACTCAAACCCACACTCCAACTCACACTCAAACTCCCTCTCTACTCACACTCAAACTCCAACTCCCTCACACTCCAACTCCAACTCCAACTCCAACTCCCTCTCTACTCACACTCCAACTCCAACTCCAACTCAAACCCCCTCACACTCAAACTCACACTCCAACTCCAATTCCAACTCAAACCCCCTCACACTCCAACTCAAACTCAAACTCCAACTCCCTCTCTACTCAAACCCACACTCAAACTCAAACTCCAACTCACACTCCAACTCCCTCTCTACTCAAACTCACACTCAAACTCCCTCTAAATCTCACTTCTCTTCAATATCTAAAACAAGCATTTTTTGTAACACCAAAGTTGATTTGGCTAATTTGGATAAAAATAAGCTCCATGAACATTCGATTGGCACAAGAAAAGGACCTTCTTTCATTGACTGCACTCTTTGATGCCTACAGGGTTTTTTATGAAAAGAAATCTGATATACCTGGTGCTAAACAATTTCTTAAAGAACGATTGAAAAAAAGAGATGCTCAATTATTTCTGGCAGAAGAAAACAATCTAGTGCTTGGGTTTACTCAATTGTATCCCATATTCTCTTCCACCAAAATGAAAAAATTATGGCTACTGAATGATCTGTTTGTTGCCCCAGAAGCACGAGGAAGAGGAATTTCCAAGGCCTTAATAGAAGCGGCAAAAGACTTGGCCAGAGCAAGTAATGCATGCGGGCTTTTACTAGAAACAGCTAAAGACAATAGTATTGGCAATGCACTCTACCCAACCTGTGGTTTTAAACAAAATGAAACAGCCAATTTCTACGAATGGACCGATGATCAATAAATCTCATTCTTTGCATTTAATGCAATTGCCTATTTTTAATTCTAAGCAAACAAACTTTTCATGAAAAAAATCATCCTTTCAGCTTTAGTAGTATTTCCAATCATTGGTTTTAGTCAGAACGACTTTCTAAAAGACTATCAAAAAGCAGAACAGTTTTTAGAAACAAAAGAGATTGATTCGGCCTTCACACTTTTCACCCAATTGGAGAATGATTTAAAAAAGGAAGATAGTTTGTATAAAATTGCCCTTTGGTATACCACAACAATCGCAAGCTATCTAGAGGAAACTTATCGCCTACAAGAGCAATTTGAACAATCCTACTTATATGGCATATCTGCCTTAAAATCAATTGAAAAAGGCAAACCCTTGTTCGATGAAAAATTCGCAGAAAGAGAATATTTTATGGTCAAAAACATTGGTGTTTCATGTTATGGATTAGGAAATTTTGAAGAAGGGAAAAAATGGAAAGAAAGAATGTACACAGCCAAGAAAAAGAAGCTATTGCCAGAGGGAATTGATCAATTTTTCAATTATGATTTCTTTAAATATAAAAACAAGAACGTTTGGGGGTATGAGTGGTATGCTGAATTGCCAAAAAATAGATTTTCAAGTAGTTTCACAAAGGTTGTTTATTATGTTTACGACACTAATCCAGATGGTTCAGATAAAGATCAATTGTATCGGCTCCATGTGTTAATGTTTCATGGAGATGCTAAAGAATTTGATTATGTTTTAGATAAACGACTCGAAACTGCTAGCGAGGAAGTTAGTGGCACCTTATACTCTTATACTTACAAAGAAGATATTGATTTTGAGCAGTTGCAAAAAGACATAAAAGAAGTTTTAAAGGGCAATCTAAACCCTGATACAAAGCGGATTACAACCAAAGACAAAAAGGGAAAAACTAATGTTAAAATTGAATTAAAAAAATGATTTCAATTGAATAAATTGGCATTCTTAAGCGCAACAAATGCAAAACATCCTTTTCGGAAGCGTCACTATTCTCATTTGCTTATCACTATATTTCTTTGCCTATAAAAATTTTAAGCAAGAAAAATATGGACTAAGCATCTTATTCATTGTAATCAGTGGGTGTTTACTGTACTTTTTTAGTGCATCCGATTTTTTTCTTCATGCTTGGGATGAAAGATACCATGCATTGGTTGCCAAAAACCTCATCAATCATCCTCTTCTCCCTACCCTGTATGATCGTCCTATTTTGGATTATGATTATAGAATGTGGGTAGGCAATCACATATGGGTTCATAAACAGCCACTTCCGCTTTGGCTGATGGCAGCAAGCCTTAAAATAGTTGGCATCAACGAAATTGCATTAAGGTTGCCCTCCATCCTATTTTCTAGCATCGGAATTTTCCTCACCTATCGCATTGCAGATTTTTTCTATGATAAAAAGGTGGGACTTTTTGCAGCTTTCCTTTTTTCAATTAATGGGTTGATCATTGAATTAACTGCCGGAAGAGTGGCCACCGATCATGTTGATGTGATCTTTTTGTTTTTTATTCTTTTAGCCATCTATCTAATCACGGTTTTTGTAGCCAAGAAAAAAGTAATTTATACACTGCTCATTGGAGTTTGTGTTGGTGCAGCCATTTTAACCAAATGGTTACCAGCCCTTATTGTTTTACCCATTTGGTTGCTTATCCTCATCGATAGCAAAGCCTTTTCTCTTAAAGCCATCCTATTTCATGGGGCCGTCTTAAGCTCCACCATCGTTTTAATAGCCTTGCCCTGGCAGCTATACATTTACTCTGCATTTCCTTTAGAGGCTGCACATGAAGCAAGCTTCAATTGGAGACATTTTACCGAAGTTTTGGATGAACAAGGCGGTTCGCCTTTGTATTTTCTTAACCGAATTCGCATCAATTATGGCGAACTCATCTACTTGCCTTTGATTTGGTTTTTCTGGAAGTTATATAAAGACCCAAAAGACCTTAAAAAATTAGCCCTAGTGATTTGGTTTTTGGTGCCCATCGTATTTTTCTCCATTGCAAAAACAAAAATGCAAGGTTACATCCTTTTCACTTCACCGGCATTGTTCATCATTACTGCAGCATTCTTTTTCCAGATTTTACAGTACAAAAAGCAAGGTGAAAAAAAATGGTTAGCCAATATAGGGCTATTAGTGTTTATCGTCTTACCCTTCCGATACGGCATTGAAAGAATGAAGCCATTTGAAAATAGGGATAGAAATCCACAATGGACAGTCGACCTAAAAGAACTACACAAAGAAAACATTGAGAATGGGATTTTATTCAATTATGAACGCCCCATTGAAGCCATGTTTTATACCGACTTAGTGGTTTACGACAAGCTTCCTTCTTTGGAAAAATTATTTGAATTGAAAAAGGAGGGCCATCAAATCCTCATCAATGATCATGGGAATTTAGGGGATTTAGAAGATTACGAGAGCTTTAAAATAATACAACTCAGCAGCCCTGAGTAAGAAAAACAAAACATGGAAAAACCTAAACATCAAGTCAACCTGTCTCTTCAAATTGTCCCCATCAATAGCAGCAATTCTTATGCTATTATTGATTCAGCCATCCATTCCATTCAAGAGTCGGGAATCAAACATGAAGTTCTCCCATTTTCTAGCATCATGGAAGGAAAATTAGAAGAAGTGATTCAAATAATGTTAACTGCCAAGGATGCCGCTTTGAATAGTGGAGCAGATGAGCTGCTGATGAATGTGCAAATCCATTTGAAAAAAGATGGAGATGTCACATTTGAAGAGAAAACGGAAAAATTTAAATCCTAATTCCTCTACAAAATTTATATTTAGCACTATTTGAATCCCTACTTTTCTTTCTAAATTTGTTGGCTTCATTTATCGCCAATAAAGATGACTACTACCCATTCTGAGCTTGCCGAAAAATACGGCACCCCCTTGTATGTTTATGATGCAAATCAAATTACTGCGAATTATAAAAAGTTTGTTGATGCTTTTCAGCTGAAGAACTTAAAAATTCACTTTGCTGCCAAAGCCTTGAGCAATATCAGCATCCTAAAACTTTTCAAGGAATTGGGTTCTGGTTTGGATTGTGTTTCCATAGAAGAAGTAAAGCTTGGATTAGAGGTAGGGTTTTTACCTGAAGACATCATTTTTACTCCTAATGGAGTATCCATTGAAGAATATCGTGAAGCCATTGCCATCGGAGTTAAAATCACCATCGATAGCATATCTATTTTAGAGAAGATTGGACAAGAATATTCGAAATTGCCTGTTTTCTTAAGACTTAATCCACACTTGATGGCAGGTGGAAATAGTAAAATTAGCGTAGGACATATCGATTCTAAATTTGGCATCTCCATACATCAAATGCCCATCGTTTTTCGATTGATTAAGAAATACAACATTGAAGTAGAGGGCATTCATGTGCACACAGGCTCAGACATCGTAGAGATGGATGTGTTTGAGCGGGTAGCTAATTTAGTGTTCTCCATTGCAGATGAATTTAAAAACATCAAATCCATTGATTTGGGAAGTGGCTTTAAAATCCCCTACAAAGAGGGCGATTTACACACTGATATTGATGCCATTGGGCTTCGTTTCAATGAACTCTTTACGGCCTATTGCAAAAAGAGAAAAAGAGAGCTAGTGCTGCGTTTTGAACCTGGGAAATTCATGGTGAGTGATGCCGGTTCTTTTTTAACCCAAGTGAATGTGGTGAAGCAAACAACAGCATGCACTTTTGCTTTGGTCAACAGTGGTTTCAATCACTTGATCCGACCGATGTTTTACAATGCTCATCATGAAATAGAAAATGTTAGCAACCCCAATGGCAATAAAAAAATGTATTCTGTAGTAGGATACATTTGCGAGTCGGATACTTTTGCCGAAGACCGTATTTTACCAGAAGTGAGAGAGAAAGACATCCTTTTGTTTAAGAATGCAGGGGCCTATTGTTTCACCATGAGTTCTAATTACAATTCTAGACTCAGACCAGCAGAGGTGATGGTCTTAAATGGCCAAGATTACCTGATACGAAAAAGAGAATGCTTTGAAGATTTACTAAACAATCAAAGCATCCCGGAAATAGCTGATTGGGTGTAGTTAATTTTTGTTCATTGCTTCGATGATTGACTTTGCGGAAGATCTTCGGCAGGACTAATTTCTTTACATTTAGCAGAGTAAATTCCATGGCACATAAATTTGAAACGCCTAGGGTGGAATAATCCTACAATCATGAAAAATTGTACCTTCTTTCTCTTTAGTTTAATCTTCCTATTGACCCCTTTTTCTATTTTCTCGCAGGAGATTGATGCGAATAAATTGGTACAAAAAGATGGTTTACATTATGAAATTGGAAAAGAAAAGCCTTTCACTGGGAAGGCAATTACTTATCATGAAAATGGTAAAAAATCCTCTTCGACCCAATTCAAAGATGGCAAATTAAAGGGCAAAATGAAAGCTTGGTATCCATCTGGTAAGCAGCAAGTTTCAGGAGCAATTAATGGCATGGAAAAAGTTGGGGAATGGATTGCTTGGTATGAAAATGGAGTAAAAATTAGACAAGGCTCCTTTAAAAATGGAAAAGAAGAAGGGGACTATTTCTGGTGGTTTGAAAATGGGAAATTGAATAAAAAAGGGGTTTACCATGAAGGAATTGCCGATGGAAAATGGGAGTGGTATTATGAAAATGGCCAGCTAATGCAAGAAGGAATTTTAAAGGGAGAAACCAATGATGGCGTATGGAAAGATTGGTATGAAAGCGGTCAGCAGAAGATGATTGGGCAATTCAACAATGGGGTCAAAGAGGGCGATTGGACCTGGTGGGACGAGCAAGGAAATGTTAGCAAAAAGAAATCATACAAGAATGGTTTGCTGGTGGAGGGTGAGGAAGATTTAGATTCCCATTTGGAAAAAATGGAATATTATTTAGGCGAGAAAGATTTTAAACAAGCATTAATCGCTATCGAAAAGGCAATTGCCATGGAAGAAAATCAGACGGAGGACAATCCTGTTTACATGGGATTGGTTGTTTATCATTCGCGTGTTTATTCCATGTTTCAGTATTTAGACGAAGCAGAAACAATTTTACTAGAAGCCAGTGGATTGGAAAGCGAGGATGCCGCAATAATTGTAGAAAGCAAACCTCCCCTAGACCAGAAAAAACTGAATCAACTGGCAAAAAAAATAAGCAAATTCCCTGAAGCAGAAAGCAAGGTTGGTCCGCACATTTCCATGGCCTTAATTTACAACATGCTTGGCGACACCGTTAATCTTCAGAAAGAACAACAACTCATGATGGAGCGCTCTGGGATGAAAGATTGGGTGATAAATATTTCCATGGAGTTGTATAAAATTAGAGCGGCCAAAGAGGATGCTTTTGGCTACATCAAACTCATCAATGAAACAGTAGAAAAAGAGGGAGAAAATAGAGAAAATCAATTGCAATTGGCTTCTTTTTTAATGCGATCTGGTCAATTTTCTGAGGCCGAAATCATTTCAAAAAAGTACTTGAAAGAAAACGAAAATGATGTTCAATTTTTAATTCTTAAAGCCAATCTTGCCATGGTAAATGGAAACTTAGAAGAGATGAAAGGCTTAGAAAAGAAGATTCTTGAACTTGACCCTAATGCCTTTGACCAAGAATAAAACTCAATCATGAAAAAAATTAAACTCTTATTATTCAGTTTTACCTTGCTTATTGCTTGTGACAATCCCATTAAAAATGAAGAGGCGAAAGTTGAAGTGGAAGAAGGCACCAAGGTAGATTCCAATCAATCAATATCTGAAGAGGCAGAACCAGAAGATGAAATAGAACAATCTCCTGAAACCTATTGGGTGGGATTTTTTAATCCTCACAAAGACGTAGACCTAAGAGATAAATACATTTATGCCGATGAAGGATTGATGTGGGCTAGAGGAAATAAGATAAGCATTTCCATCGATAGTATTCTTGGAGATTCTGTGATTGGGCATAGCGTAGTTGCCGGAAATCATCGCCCTTTTTATGGTCGGTCGGCAATTGTTGAAGGCACTAGAAGGTATAAAGTTAAAGAACCAGGTGACCATAAACACGATGGCATTTTTCAATTTGAAATTAGCGATAATCGTATCATAGGCACTTGGGAATCCTATCAAGATCTAGAAATTCCAAAAAGGGAATTCAATCTTGAAATGAAAAGTTATGCATACAACCCTGACATCATGTTGGAGCGAAGAACACGCTATGGAGATTGGAACAAGTTCATCGACCACGGAACAAACTATGAGATTGTTGATGAAGGCACGCCCGATGAAGAAATCTATGAATGGATTGTAAAAGAGTACGCCTCATCAACTGAGGTGATTTATGAAATCAATGCTTCCAACACCCTATTGAAGAAAAAAGATGTAGAGAATTTAAGCAATAGCGATTTGGTGGTGATTCGAAACACCATTTATGCAAGACATGGTTATTCCTTTAGTTTTCGTCCATTGCGTGTGTTTTTTGATGCTCAAGATTGGTACATTCCGGTGCATGCCGACATCAAATCTGGTTTCACCACTATAGAAAAAGAGAACATTCAATTGTTGTTACGCTATGAAAAGAATGCGAAAGAGTATTACGATTATTTCGGTAGGGGTTAGTTTATTATTTTCTTGTGCTGCTCCAAAAGGTGAAAAGATAGAAGCTGTTGCTTCTGAAAACCCAAGCGAGGAATTGCCAGAGCCAAGCGATAGAATTTCCAGTTCATGGCATGAAATCAATTTTGAGCAGAATGGATATATCGATAGCATGGCCTATGCCAAGAGCAACAATTTTACCGAGCAAATCATTTATCCTTGTGCACGGTGCTTTACTCGTACAGAGGTGGCTGAAGCATTAGAAAAAGCAAGAATAGAAGCGGCAAAAATTAATTTACAACTTGTGTTGTTCGACTGTTATCGGCCCAGCAAGTTTCAGCAAAAGATGTTTGACATCATTGGAGACCCGAGGTATGTGGCAGAACCCAAACAAGGAGGTTCTATGCACAATAAAGGTTTAGCGCTAGACATTGCTTTGGCAGATGCTAAAGGCAATTTATTGGAATTTGGGGGCGACTTTGACGAATTTACTGAGCGCTCGCATTTGAATTTCGAAGGCTTGGATTCTTTGGCAAAATTCAATCGAGGTTTATTGAAAAACCTTATGCTGGAAGCAGGGTTTTCCAGCTATGAATTTGAGTGGTGGCATTATAATTACGATCAAGTGGATTATGCCATGGAGGATTTTGTTTGGGAATGTGATGAATAAGCGCTTGCTCTTCAAGATTGGTATTGGCATTGCTTGGGCCTACTTCTCCTATTTGATGTTGCTGATTACTTTGCAGTACATTCCCATTGATTTTGAGGCGGCTTTTTTAGGAATTAAGCAAGACGAGATCAAGCTTTGGCATTATCAAATCGCATTTTTCACCCATGTGTACAGCAGTATATTTTCTTTGTTATTGGGAGGACTACAATTCTCTCGAGGAATAAGAAGAAGCGCGCCAAAATTTCATAGAAGCATTGGAAAAATATATGTTGGCATTGTCTTGTTTTTAGCCGGGCCTTCTGGTTTGGTGATGGCCTATTATGCCAATGGGGGAATCTATGCACAACTCTCATTTGCCCTGCTCTCTATCTTGTGGATTTATTTCACTTGGCGAGCCTATGTTCATGCCAGGCAAAAAGATTGGAGGCAACATCAAAATTTCATTTATCGAAGTTATGCCTTGACTTTATCGGCAATCAGTTTGCGTTTATTCAAATGGATGATTGTAGGCAGTTTTGCCTTAGCACCAATGGACACTTATAGAATAGTGGCTTGGTTGGGTTGGCTTTTCAATTGGGCAGTTGCCGAAATCATCATTCATTATTGGAAACGGGAGGCATAATGGATTGGATTTTTTTAACTTAGTCGAATAAACGCATTACGTATATACAGGAATAAACGCAATTGCGTTTATTCCTACATTGTGCATAATTTTTTAATGATGAGACTATCACTTTTTTTTACAATTGGTTTCTTAATATTTTCGAGCTCTGCAATTGCACAGAGCTTAGATGATTTGGATAGTTACTCCGTAGATGAGTTCTACAAGAAAATTGAACTCGATTATGGAACTTTAGATGAAGATGGACAATCCATCGATTTCGTATTTGTTAAAACAGATCTCGAATCAGGTATTTATGAAATTGAATTGACGGACGGTCCGGGCGACTTGTATGAAGTAAAAGGTACCGATATTTACATAGAATTTCGTGGATATTTTGGTTATGCAGGCTACGGAACAGAATGTATAATGAAAGTTGAAGGAGGTTATTACTCCTCAACTGTTTATAAACTTGAATAATATGGAACTACCTAGATATCACGAAGCATTTATACCAGTATTAGAGACATTAAATTTTATCGAATCAATAAGTAGCAGAGAATTGGCTACAAAAGTTCGTGATAATTACTATTCTGACTTACCACAAGAATTACTAAGTAAAAAAACTAGAACAGGTGCCAATGTATTACTTGACAGAATTCAATGGGCGAAGTCCTATTTAAAGATGGCCAAATTTGTTGATTATCCAAAAAGAGGGATTGTTCAAATAACAGAGAAAGGAAAACAAAGATTAGAAACGGGTAATCTATCACTTCAAGACCTAAAAAACGACAAAGATTTTATAAATCACCGTGAATCTGTTAAAAGTAAAAAAGATGATGATGACCAACTTGCCCCTATTGATGTAGATAGTGCTTCACCACAAGATTTGATTGACTCAGGATTTTCAACAATTGAAACAGAGGTAAAAACCGAACTTTTAGAAAAGCTTAAAGAAATTGATCCTTATTATTTTGAAAAAGTAATTCTCATTCTTCTTAAAAGAATGGGATATGGTGACTTTATAGAAACATCAAAATCAGGTGATGGTGGAATAGACGGAATTATTAATGAAGATAAGCTTGGTCTTGAAAAGATATATACTCAAGCTAAACGTTACAATGAAAATAAAGTGCGAGAAAAAGATATTAGAAATTTTATTGGAGCAATGAGTGGTGACACGAGTAAAGGTGTATTTATAACTACTTCGTCATTTGATGATTCAGCTATTAAAAAAACTAGAGAAGCCCATCATTCAATAATTCTTATTGACGGTGCTAAACTAGTTGACTTAATGCATCAATATAATGTTGGTATTCAAGTTAAGACCGTTTATGAAGTAAAGGAGCTTGATAATGACTTCTTTGAAGGAGAATAACTATGCACAACAAGGTATATAGCAAATAGGACGTTAAGTGGTTTACGATAGTTCAGTCCTATTTATAAATACCGCCAAATCGTAGATTTGGCTTTTAAGAATGAATAAACTAAAAACAAAATACTACGTTTTGGCTCAATGCAAACTTGAAAGTTCATTGCTTTCGACTGCCCGACTTGCCATATACTAATCGGTTCCAACAAGTGAGTAAATGAAAAACTTTACAATAATATTTCTGATTTTATTTCCTTTATCAGTTTTAGCACAAGAATGTAATTGTGATTCAATTTTTAAATGGACAAAAAACACCTTTGAACAGAATGATGCAGGTTTTCTATATATTATTGAAAGGAAAGGTGAACAAGCATACACTATACATAATCATTTAATTAATGAAAAAGTAAAAAAGGCAAACTCTCCAATAAAATGCGAAACAGTCATACGAGAATGGCTGAATTTTTTTAGACAAGCACATTTAGAATTTCATTATACAGGAGAAACAGAACAAATTTCTTCAGAAGCAATTGAAAATGAAATAATTAAACTTGATGATTCAATTAAAGACACAGATGAATATAAATTGCATTTACGTTTTTTAAATTCTACATATCCATTTATCGATCGACTGAATAAAAATACGCTATACATAAGAATTCCTTCATTTGAGGGAAATCAAAAAACCAAAATTGATAGTTTGATTTCAGCAAATAAAACTGAAATATTAAAAACCGAAAATTTAATCATTGATATCAGAAACGGAACAGGAGGTAATGATAATAGCTACAAAGAACTTATTCCATTTATTTATACCAATCCTATCAGGATGCCTACTGTTGAATTTCTTTCTACAAAATTGAATAACCAGAGAATGCTTGATTTTGCAAGCAATACAGGATTTGCTTTGCAAGTTGGACTAAACCCAACATCAGAAGAAATGAAAGAGTTCAAAGTTAAATATGATACTTTATCTAATCATTTAGGTGAATTTGTGAACTTAAAATCCTCTGATGTTACAATTACAAAACTTGATACCGTTTATCCATTCCCAAAAAGTATTGGCATATTGATAAATCAGAAT
>CBDCLY010000032.1:0-55280 GCA_965218715.1 Vicingaceae bacterium | reverse complement strand
TCATTTAGGTGAATTTGTGAACTTAAAATCCTCTGATGTTACAATTACAAAACTTGATACCGTTTATCCATTCCCAAAAAGTATTGGCATATTGATAAATCAGAATAATGTGAGTACAGATGAAGAGTTTATATTAGAAGCCAAACAGAGTAAAAAAGTTAAGTTTTTTGGAACTACAACACAAGGAGGTCTTGATTTTTCTAATTTGAACTTGACTTTTTCGCCAAACAAAGATTTTGTATTGGTATACACATTATCAAAAAGTTTAAGAATACCATATATCGCAGTTGATGATATTGGCATAAAACCAGATTATTTTATTGACAAAGAAATTCCTGAATATAAATGGATTGAATTTGTGAGAAAGATATTAAATGAATAAAACCAGTTGGTAACAATGCATTTAAAGAAATAGGCGAAATAGCAGTAAAATGTTACCTTAGACATTGGAAACTATGGAAGCACTCCCTAGTCTCAAATTACTATTAGTTTAGATTAAGGGAGTTAATAGGAAATGGGAAACCCAATCAAACTGGTGCCAAAACAACAATTAAAACCATGATCAAATAAAATTCAGAACTTCCATATTTAAATGTTAAACATGAAATCACTTATTCTTATACCCCTATTCTTCATATTACTTAACTCTTATTCTCAAAATTGTAACATTGGAAATGATACCCTTACCAATGCGTATTCTCCTGGGAATTTTTCACCAAATTTCATCTTAGGGGTTAAGTTTACACTTACGCAAACAGGTACTTTGAGATCACTAAACCTGATGGGAAAGAAAATCGGTGAAAGGATACAAATGGCATTGTATGATGATAATCTTGCTGTTCCAAGAAACTTAATTGCTTCAAGCAGTATATCTACAATAAGAAACGGTGTTACTTCTTTGCCCGTAAACCCAATATTGCTCCCACCAGGTGATTATTGGATAATGACTATTTATGAAACTGGCGGATATTCTTCAGACGTCAACTTAGGTGCTTCTGGAAGTGTTGTTTATTACTCCTCATTAACTTTTGGCAATCCCCTCCCAAGCAATGCCTCTAACTTTCTAAGCTATTCAGGCCAGGATTTTCTTTATTTTTTAGGTGTAGATTGCGGGAACACCCTTTGTAAAAACAGAACAATAGATGTTCAAACTGCTTGTAATTCATTCACTTGGATAAATGGAATCACTTACACCTCCTCTAATAATTCAGCAAAAGGATACCTTTAACAAATGCAGCAGGTTGTGATTCTGTGATTACACTTAACCTAAGCATCAACACTGTATCTGACCTGTCTATTTCTCAAAACGGAGCAAGTGTTACTGCAGTGAATTCCAACGCCACCTATCAATGGTTAGATTGTGGGAATAACTATTCCATTATCATTGGAGATACCAACCAAATGTTTAACGCTACTTCTAACGGAAGCTATGCTGTTGAACTCACGGAAAATGGCTGCAAGGACACTTCAAGTTGCATCAATATAACAGTGGTAGGAATTGATGAGCCGGGAAACGACATCGATTTGCGGGTATATCCTAATCCGGTTTCAGATATAGTACAAGTAACAATAGGGCACAACTTAAAGAATGTAGAGTTGTTCATGACTGACGCTTTTGGAAGGATTGTATTCAGAAGACATTATGAGAACCTAAGCCATACTAAGATAGAAATGCCCGAATCCTCAGGCATCTACTTCTTAAGTATTAAAACAAAAGATTGGCAAAAAACTAACAAATTGTTGAAGCATTAAAATGGAATTCAAATCAAAATTTATTGGCTATCAAAAGAAAGTTAAAGACAGTTTCAATAGACAAGGTTTTATGAAATTGATCAAAGCCCGATTACATGAAGTGAAACCTGGCTTTTGATCTACCTCTTCTCCTAATAGACACTTCAAGCCCTTCATTTAGCTAATATATATTATGGCAATAAATAACTCCTATATTTAAAGCTACAGGGTTTTGACTAATTTTCAATGCCCTCATTAACTGAATAAAATGAAAATATCAAAAGTAAATGTTCAATCAAAACTGGATAGTTTTGAGGAACATTGGACGCCAAAAATCGTTGGTGAATTGAATGCCCAACAGGTGAAACTGGCCAAGCTCAAAGGTGAATTTGTAATGCACAAACATGAGAATGAAGATGAATTGTTTTTTGTAGTGGCCGGACAATTATTCATAGAATTGGAAGATCAAACTTTAGAATTGAATCCAGGAGAGTTTGTAATTATCCCTAGAGGGGTAGCTCATAAACCCTATGCCCCAGAAGAGGCAAGTGTCATGCTTTTTGAGCCTGCTTCTACACTCAATACAGGTAACATTAAAAATGAAAGAAGTGTGAGCAACTTGGAAAAGATTTAATAGAAGATATGAAAAACAAGGCAACAGAGATTGTTTCCATTATGGTGTATAATCGCATTAAAACGGAACATCAAAAGGAGTACGAGGATTGGCAAAAGCGAATCAATAAAGAATTAGAAAAACACAATGGTTTCATTGGAATCTCCAGCAAACAACTGTCTGAAACCAAGGGAGAGTATTTTACCATCTTTCAATTCGACAGTCAGGAAAACCTCAACAAATGGCAAGCAACTGATACTTTAAAAATCTACCTCGACGAACTAAAAAATTATACAGAAATCGATTCTAAGGTGAGTCAGCACGAAGGCTTAGAAATCTTTTTTGGTGAAAAAGAAGAAGATGGAATGAACACCCCCTTTTACAAAAAGGTAATTCTTGGCGTTATTGCTGTTTACCCATTAATCATCTTAATCGACAGGTTGTATTATTGGCTCGTACCAGGGGCAGAAAACATCCCATTTGAGTTGGGTTTATTCTTTCAAGTCATTGTCATTTCCACTTTAATGACCTATCCTATGATGCCACTTTTGGGCAAACTCTTAAAAAAATGGTTGAGTCATTGATGGGGTATAGTAAGTTTTTCATATTTCTAAGTATTGGCTTTTTCGGCTGTTCGAAAAACGAGACAAATAATGAATTTCAATTTCCTCAAATAATAAATAGTCAATTGCTGGAGAACGATACTTCAATTCTTTTTGAAGCGGATAGCATTAGTGGCGTGTATCCCGCTTTTATTGGAAAATTTAAATTCGATGAGCTTATAGACATCAATCCCTCAAAATCAAATTCCAAGCTGAATGGAGATTTCATTTTTGAAAAGAAGTTTCTAGATTTAACAGATAGCATAGATGCAAATGGATTTGAGTTAGAGGTAGATTACCACAAGGAAATACCTTACAATAGATATTTCGAAATTGACCCAGTTTATTACACCCATTATCCAGTTTACTTCATCAACTCTACAAAGTCTGATAAGCTATTTTTAGGAAAAGATTCTTGGGCTTATGGAATTCAAGAGGCTAGCACTAAAAAGGGGGGTTGGAGATGGCAAGCAATTGAACATAAAGGTTTTGATTTTTGTGGAAATGGAAAATGGGGTATTGTCGTTCATCCAAATGAATTTGTGCTTGTATTGGTAAAAAAGTACAAAGGAGACTTTGAAACTTCATTGAGGGTTCGGTTTCAAGTTGGACAAAACATCTATGTTAGTTTGCCTTTCGAAGGCAAGATCAATAAGAAGCAATTCGATGTTCCCGATAGCAGCTATATCGGTAAAATAATAAATGACAATGACCCTAGAGAAATCAGTTGGTTTTTAATGGGTGCGGAAACCAAATAGTATGTTTTCTAGAATTGAGAAGCTAAAAGAGAAGAAATTAATTGGTAAATCGATTAAGATGTCGCTCAGCAATAATAAAACTGAAGAGTTATGGCAAAGTTTTATGCCCCACCGGATGCAAATAAAAAACCGTGTAGGGAGTCATTATTATTCAATTCAGGTATACGATTCAGAAATGAGTTTTTCTTCCTTTAATCCTAGCAAGGTCTTTTTAAAATGTGCCATGGTCGAATGCAATAACTTGGACGAAATTCCTGATGGCATGGAGGCTAGAATACTAGAAAGCGGGCTTTACGCGGTATTCATTCATAAAGGGAAGCCAAGCGCTTTTGCAAAAACGGCTCAATACATTTACGGACAATGGATTCCTCAATCCAAATATCAACTAGATCAAAGACCACATTTTGAAATTTTGGGAGAAAAATACCAAAGAAATAGTGACGAATCCGAAGAAGAGGTGTGGATTCCAATCATTTGAAAAATAAAAATGACCGACTGGTCAAATAATTCTTTACTTTTGCTCCGTGGGAGGAAAAAATAAAAGAGCGCATTTAATTGAAACCGGACAAGAAATTATTTGGTCTAAGGGTTATGATTTGTGCAGTGTAAAAGACATTACCAATGCTGCTGGTTTACCGAAAGGTTCTTTCTATCACTATTTTGAAAGCAAAGAGAAGTTCGCTTTAGAGGCGATGAATCACTTTATTGAAAAAAATGCTGAGGCTCTTCCAACTGAAGATGGAATAGCTAGTTTTGAAGAAATCATCGACCGAAGGATAGCTTCCATTATACAAATCAATTATACTAGAGAATGTTACATGAGTGTGATGTGTCATGCCTATTCTGAACAAGAAGACGCTTTCCGACAAGAAGTAATAAGTGCGCTAGACGCCTCAAATAAAAGCATGCATGAACTGCTGCATCAATTGAAAAAAGAAGCCTTGATTCGTGAAGATTTAGACATAGAAGAATTGCTAGAGTTCATCGATTTTTCTTGGAGAGGAGCACGCCTAAAAGCACGATTATTAAAATCTGAGCAACCGCTTCAATTGTTCAAATCCTACTTATCCAAATACATCCTTGTTCCGTAAAAAAATTTAATCATAAATATATCCGACTGGTCAAATATTAAATTATGAAAAACACAATCATACTACTAAGCCTTATGACAACATTAGTTTCCCCATCTCATGCCCAGGAAATCTCGGCAGAATTTCCCTTTGAATCAAAGTACATGACAATTGCTGAAAACAAAATGCATTACATCGATGAGGGAGAAGGAGAAGTAATTCTTTTGCTTCATGGTGTGCCCATGTCATCTTATGCTTGGCGTAACATCATTCCAAAATTAAGCGAAAACAACAGGTGCATTGCCATCGATTTTATGGGATTCGGGAAGTCGGATCAGGTAGAAATGAAATTGCCATTTTTAGATCAATACAATTATTTACTTGCCTTTATTGATTCTCTAAAACTAAAAAACATCAAGCTGGTGATGACCGATATTGGAGGAGTCCTAGGAACACATTATGCTTCGAAATATCCAGAAAATGTCAGTGACTTAATTTACATGGAAGCACCCTTTGGAGACTCTAGAACATTTCATAAAAACGGCGGAATGATGCAACACATGCTTTTCTGGATGGCTAGCAAAAAGAAATTAGGATATCGAATGCTGGTAAAGAAAAACATGATGATAAAAATGATGCCATTTCTAATTAAACGAAAGTTAAGTAAAGAGGAAAAACATCAATATTTAGCTCCATTTGTAGAAGAAAAAAACAGGCTCCAACTTTTTTCGATGCCGAACTCGTTCCCTAGAAAAGGAAAAAATCCCCAAGAGCATGACATGGCCGATTTCATGAATAAAAACAATGCATTTCTTGAAAACTCCGACATTCCTAAGCTGGTTCTATACGCCAAGCCAGGCATGTTGGTTAACAGAAAGACTTTAAAATGGATCGAGGCTTCGCTTAGTCATATTGAAACAAAAATGCTGGGCAAAGCAAAACACTTGATGGAGGAAGACTTGCCATTAGAGATTGCAAGTTCAATACAAGATTGGGTACTTCAAAAAGAATAAAATGCTTGTTCTACCCAGCAATTGAGTATTTTTAAATTCATGGCGTTTGATTAAACGAATCTTTGAAACCTTCTCATTAAACATGAAATTTAGAAATAAGCTTTACCCTCAATTGCTAGTAATTTATATGCGCTATCTTATTGGTGGCACTTTAGTTTTTGCCAGTTTAATTAAGATAAAAGGATTAAGGTTTACTGCAACAGATGGAATAGACCATCCCATTCATTCGGCTTGGCATTTCTTTGAAACCATGTTTCAATCTGGATTGTATTGGAAATTCATTGGATTAGGTCAGTTAATAGCCGGATTTCTACTGATGACCCAACGCGTGGCTAAACTCGGTGCTCTCATCAGTTTTACTATTCTGCTTAATGTATTTGTCATCACTTTGTCTTATTACTTTGCATATACCCCTGTGGTAACAGGATTAATGCTCTCTGTGAATGTTGGGCTAATATTGTGGGACTGGAACGAATTAAAAGTTTTGCTCAACTTCCCTCCTAGTCATGACCCAATTAAACGATTAGAGCATGACAAAGTATGGGAAATCACAGGTTTATTGCTTTTTGCATTTACCTTTTTCTATCGATTAATTATAGACGATTACAGTGTCTTTCTTTGGTTTTCCATTTGCTTACTCATTGGCACTTTCGGATTTTGGTTCGGTTTAAAAAAAAGAGAAAAGTATCCTTAAGCAATCAAGATATTTTGCATTTAGATCTTATCTAGCATAAAAAGAAATACAGATTATTGGATAAATTATCGAAGGCAATAACCCTAGGGAAATCATTTGATTCACAATAGCATCGAAAACCTGATCATGTGTTTTACTGCAAAGCAATTGATTATCTTAATGTCTTGTTTTATTGCATTTGTTTTTATTATTTGCGATAATAGAAATCGATTTGGACAACAAAAAAGGAAGCGTAACACCAATAAATAATGCTTTCTTTTGTCAATAGAATCTCCTTGAGCAAAAAGCTAGATTCTGGCTTTGAATTGAGAAGGTTAATGCCTTTTCAAGGCTAAAAAAACAAATCTTAAATGATTATGATAAAAAAAATAGGACTAAAACTATTCCCACTTTTAGACAAGCTTTTTAGAAAAGTTGATAGACAGCAGATTAGACGAACAAAAAACATTCAATTCATTCCCGACTCAAAGCGAAGACGAGGTGGAAAAATATCTTATGCGGAATGGGCCCATGTCATTGGCATTTTTCAAACAATCTTTTTTCAAACTGTAGAGAAAAAAAATGACAATCATGTATTAGATATTGGTTGTGGAACTGGAATGTTGGGAATTGCAGCAAAGGCTATCACTCAAGAAAATGGATCATATATTGGATTAGATGTGATCAAGAAAGACATTCAGTATTGCAAATCACAATACCCTTTCAAAAATTACAATTTCATGCATTTTGATGTGGCTAATCCCATGTATGCAGCGAAACAAAATCAAACCCTAACACCTTGGCCAATAGAATCAGATAGCAAAGATTTGGTAACAGCACTGTCTGTTTGGACACACCTTTGTGAGGAGGATGCCATTTTTTACTTATCAGAAGTTGCTCGTGTTTTAAAGAAAAAAGGAAAAGCTGTTATCACCTTTTTTTACTTAGATGAAAACTATAAATCATCTATGTCTAAAAGAGAAAACAAACCAGGAAGATTTCATTCAACCAACCAAATGAAATGGATTTTTGATCAACCTGCATACCAATCAAAAGAATGGTTTTGCCCTAAATGGACCAATAATCCTGAGGAAGCAATTGCCATCTCAGAAACGGCACTTAAAACCTTGTTAGAACAATCTGGTTTGAAATTGAAAAACTATTACTCTGGTAATTGGAAAGAAAAAGCAGGTGCTTATTTTCAAGATATTTTAGTTTTCGAAAAATAATCGACCCATGTACAAAGACATCATTACCTACGAATTAGCGGAAGGGATCAGCCAAAATCTCTTATTGGAAACTGCAAAGGAAGTTCTTGAGTTATGGATGAATAAACAGGCTGGGTTTTTAAATTGGGAAATTCATTTAGATGGTCAAGATCAATATGTGGATATTGTTTATTGGGAATCCAAAGCAGCAGCAAAGGCGGCAGAGAAAGAAATGAACAATATTCCAAATGGAGCAGCTTGGTTTTCTTGTTATAAGGAAGGCAGCATAAAAAGCAAAAACTTGAGTCTCATTAAAAACTTTAACCCATGATTAAAAAAAGAATATTCTTTTCGATACTTTCATTTTTATGCAGCTATGGACTTTTTGCTCAATTAGACACTGTATATACTGATGCTTTCGAACGGTCCAACAGGATGCTCATCGATGGCAACCAATTGTATTTTTCTACAAAATCTATTTCTCGATTTACCATTAGTTCAATCGATATTTCGCAAAGCAATCCCACAGCTACGGTACATCACAGTTTCAATAGAGAAATATCAAGCATGGCATTATACAATGGCCATGTAATCTTTGCTCAGTTCTTCGAAGGCAAAATATCAAGGTTTGACCCGAATAATAGTCAGGTTGGCATTACTGATTTAGTTACTGGCCTAAGTGGAGTAAATGGTTTGGCTTTAGATAGTAACTGGCTTTACTTTTCTCAAAGTCACCAAGGATATGTTCACCGGGTAAACCTTAATAACTTAGGTGCACCACCTCAATTGGTCGCTAATGGATTGGCGTTTCCAGGCCCAATAACCATCGTTGGAGATACAATTTACGTTTCAGAAATTAGTGCGCATAAAGTCTCTAAAATCCCAATTAATCCCATTAGTACGCCAATAGATTTTTTATTTATGCAGGGAAGACCAATAGGCTTAACGGCATACAAAGACACTTTATACATTTGCAATTACGATTCAAATCGCATCATTAAAACAAGGATTAAAACAGGTCCTCCAGTTGCAAGTACTGTTGCAAATTCAATTTTCAATCCAACCGATTTGCTTTTTGTAAATAATGACATGTACATAGCAGAGTTTGGTGCGGGGAATATCTTGAGAATTCCAAACCTAGTTTCAACAAGAAGTCGGTATGCATTCGAAAAGAGTCATCTCTACCCCAACCCTGCAAATGAAGCAGTATACATTTCCAATAGAGAGAAAGCCATTCATTATCGCTTATTCGACTTTCAAGGCAAACTACTCTCTCAAAGAAAATTGCATCCCAACCAGGCCATCGATGTGTCTGGCTTAAGCAAAGGAATTTACTTCATCCAGTTGGAAGATTCCAGTATAAAAAGGCTAGTTAAGAATTAGAAATGCTTCGAATTTTCATCCTTGCTTTTTTAATTTTTTGTGCCAGATCAATCGCTTCTGCTCAGATAGATACGGTTTATTCTGATGCAAATGAAGAGCCACTTCGGCTCTTCGTTCTCGGAAATCGACTTTACATTACTACCGTAAATGAAGTAAGGTGGATTAACCACAATCAAAAAAATTCAATTCCAACAAGCATTTTTTCTAGTTTTTCAGAATGGGGAGATATGGTAGTTTTTGGAGGAGAAATTTACATAGTACAATTTCGCAACGGCAAAATATTAAAATTTAACCCAATGGATAGTATTCCAAGCCTTACTGGTGTTGTTCCTGGCTTGCTAGGGCCAAACGGTTTGGCTTTAGATAGTAATTGGCTGTACTTTTCTGAAAGTTTGCGTGGTACAATTCGAAGAGTCAATCTTACAATTCGGAATTTCACACCACAACTCATCGCCGATTCATTAAATTTTCCAGGACCTATGCTAATTCATAATCGGAATCTTTACGTTTCTGAGATTGGCGGAGATAAGGTTACAAAACTTAGCTTAGATACACTTGGCATAAGCAGTGCCTTTATTTCTTCTATTGATAAACCAATGGGTCTAGAGGAGAAAAACGACACCCTTTACATTTGTGAGTATGATAGCTCACGTATTGTCAAAACTTCACTTTTGGGCTCTGGTGGACCACTTATTACAGTCCTTGATTCTGTTGGAGAACCTACTGGTTTAGAATTTATTGGAAAGGATCTTTTTATTGCCGATCACCAGAGAGGATATGTTCTAAAGCTATTAAACACCATAGTTAACAACCATAACTTTAAATTTAAAAAGAGTCATCTCTACCCTAACCCTGCAAATGAAGCAGTATACATTTCCAATAGAGAAAAAGCCATTCATTATCGCTTATTCGATTTTCAAGGTAAACTACTCTCTCAAAGAAAATTACATCCCAACCAGGCCATTGATGTATCCGGTTTAAGCAAAGGAATTTACTTCATCCAGTTGGAGAATGAAGAGATGCGGAAATTGATCAAGCTTTAGAATTTTTGAAACAGCACATTGCACATATTTCCTTAGTGGTAAAAGATTACGACGAAGCCATCGCTTTTTATACCAAGAAACTCGACTTTCAATTGATAGAAGACAGTCCCATTGAGGACGGGAAAAGGTGGGTCTTGGTAGCTCCCCCTGGAGCCAAAGAATGTTCTTTGCTTTTAGCTAAAGCCGCTAAACCAGAGCAGGAAGAACGCATAGGAAATCAAACAGGCGGACGTGTCTTTCTATTCCTTTTTACTGATGATTTTTCAAGAGATTATCAAAAATATCAAGACAGAGGAATTCATTTTGTAAGGCCTGAACAGAAATTTAACCATGGAAAAGTAGCTGTATTTGAAGATCTCTATGGCAACCGTTGGGATTTAATTGAGGCCAATGAAAACAACAAAGGGATATTGAATTGAGCCTTTAATTTCGCTTTTGTATCTTGTCATTCAATTGGGATTTCCAATCTTGAACAATGAAAAAGAAACTTGCATTTCTTCTCCTTATTTGCACCTTCGTACTTAATGGTAATTGCCAAATAATTCAAAAAAATGGATACCTCTTTTCGGAAATCAATACCCTAATTTCTGGCATGCCAGGAGATAGTGGCAATCATTATGTGGCGCCAAGTACTCAGCAAATTCAGACTTGGGAAACACTTTTGAATTTGCTCTTGAACAATCAACTATTAGCAGCAGCAGATTCTGCCAATACTATTGGATATCAAGTCATTCAGCTGACTGATACATTTGATTTTCCTAACAGAATATATTTCATATTACAATCCAATAGCAACAACTTTTGGGGAACTTATGTGTACAATCCCCTTTATTGTAGGCCCCTAGTCATACAAACTCCTCATGCTAAAAGAGATGCAAATACAGGACATCAAGGAATACATGTATTTAGAAAAACGGAGAGTATCTTTTTCCAATTAAATGGCACACATCGTTGTAATAGCGGAAACTACAGTTCTTGCACTGGGAACACAACAAGTTGCGCAAGCACTTCAGAGCCTTATCGAGATTCGGATTTGGCGCACAACAGCAATTCCATCTTTCAAAAAACAACTGAAGTTTTATTAAATCGATTCAGCAATTCACATTTTATCCAATTGCATGGCTTTAGTAAAAGAACAACAGACCCTTACGTGATATTAAGCAATGGCACTCAAATTACCCCAAACCCAGATTTCATGTTGAGCTTTAAAAACAACTTGTTTTTAGAGGACAGCTTGCTCAGTTTTAAGATTGCACACATCGACACCAATTGGACTCGCTTAAGAGGCTTTTGGAACACTCAAAGCAGGCTGGTTAATGGAGAAATCAACCCCTGCATAAATAACGCACAAACCAGTCAGGGCCGATTCTTCCATGTTGAGCAAGAAAGAACTAGGCTTAGAAGCAATGTAAACGGATGGAACAAAGTTGCCAATGCCTTAAACAAGACCTTTCCATGCCAAAGCACAGACGTAAAAGAACTCAAACACAATCAATCAATACAAGTTTATCCTAATCCGAGCAATGGTCATTTTAAACTATTATTCAATGCCAATCAAAAACAATTGAAACTGAGGCTTCTTTCCATGAAGGGGCAAATTTTTAAAGAAGAAACCCATACTAATTTAGCCGAACTTGATTTGGTGCTTGAGCAAATTAAAGGATTGTATTTCCTTGAAATTGTTCTCCATGATGGAGAGCGGCGAGTGTTGAAATTAATAATAAACTAAGCATTTGGTGAAGCACATATTTTTTTAATTTTAGATGACCTAATCTTAAAACGATGAGAAAAAAAGCCCTGATGATTTTCAGTATTTTATTTGGATTGATGTTCATCAATTCTGGTTTGAATAAATTTCTCCATTTCATGCCCATGCCTGATGATACTCCAGCTAGTTTAATAGAATTGATGGCTGCATTTGAGACCATAGCTTGGTTGCTTCCATTAACTGGATTCGTTGAAGTTTTTGCTGGAATTTTATTTATGATTCCTAAATATAGGGCATTGGGTGCAATCATGATGTTTCCAATAATGCTAGGTATACTATTGATTCATACGGTAAATGAACCGTCCGGGCTGCCAATTGCCTTGCCTTTGTTCTTGATCAATCTTTGGGCGATTATTGAGCATAAGGACCAATATTTAGCTTTAATAAAGAAACCTTAACTTGATTTTTTTTGAGAATAATTAAGCACTCAATTTTTACTCCCATATGAAGCTTTTTTTAACCGCCCTGCTTGGAATTTTAAGTCTGAGTTTATTCTGTCAAGATTTAGAATGTAAAGACTTCAGGAGAGGTAAATTTATTATTCCAGCCTCTGATGGAAGTGGCAAAGAATACCAAGTCATCCGAAAAAGAGGTTCTCAAATTGAAATTGATGAGAAGGGTGTGGAACATCGAATTAAAATTAAATTCATGGGAAAATGCAGCTATGTGATGACGATGGATCCAAAATCACCTCAATTTTCAGCTGAAGATTTATTCATTAATAAAGCAGGCGGCATTAAAGTATACATGAATAGAATTTCTGGCGACACCCTCTTTTTTAACTCTGCAATCAGTGCAGATGGTAAATCGGTTCAGCAAAAAGGCATCATTATCAAGGTAGAATAAAGATGTTACTCTCACTTGCCAAACTAATTGTAATTCTTTTTGGAGTCTTCTTAATTGCTGCTGGCATATTGATGTTCTTTAATCCTAAAAAAGCAAGAGCCATACTCAGATTGGCAGCTAGCAATAATTGGATCAATTACGGTGAAATTAGTATTCGGATGATTCCAGCTGCAGCCCTAGTAATAGTTGCTGAAGAATCAACAGCAAGCTTATTGTTTCAAGTTCTTGGCTATTTCATGATCTTAACTTCTCTGGTTTTATTTCTTATTCCAAGAAGATGGCATTTCAACTATGCTCAAAAATGTGCCGAGCAATTAAAGCCTATTTACTATAGGTGGATATCTCCTTTCTCCATCTTTTTTGGAACTTACCTAATCTCCTGTTTGGTTTAAAGGTCTATTGATTTATCATTCCTTAATTTTAGTGCAAAACACCAAAAGAAATTTAAAGATGACTGCACTCGGAAAAAGAGTTCATACCGCTAGTGATTTTGAAGAAAAGATAGGTTATGCAAGAGCAGTAATTGTAGACCCTTGGGTGTTTGTTTCCGGCACCACTGGCTTTAATTATAATACAGCAGAAATTTCAGAAGATGTAATAGAACAAACCGAACAATGTTTCAAAAACATCATTGATGCTTTGCATCAAGCAGGCTCAAGTTTAGAAGAGATAGTGAAAGTGACCTATATTTTACCCAATGGAGAAGATTTTGAAAGCATTTGGCCAACATTAAGTAAGTATTTTGGTGATGTTCGCCCTGCTGCAACCATGATTTCAGCTGGATTGGCTGAGCCAAGAATGAAAATTGAGATAGAAGTTACCGCATTAAAAAGGGCCTAAAATAATGAATGTGGAAAACCCTAATTTTCAATTCTATGATTAAACACTGGAAATCAACACTTGCACTGCTGCTGTTTGCATGCTCTCAGCTTGTGGCCCAGCCTGTAAAATTGGATTGGGTCCACTCATTTGGAAGTACAGTTAATGAAAGTGGATTAGCGATTTGCCTCGACAAGCAGGGAAATACTATAGTGGCTGGCCTATATGGCGCATTAATCGATTTTGATCCAGGAACTGGAGTTTTAGTTCTTCCTGATTCTGGAGCGGCTAATATTTCCATTCAAAAGTTTAATCAAGGAGGTCAGCTCGTTTGGGCCAAAAGCTTCTGGGGTCATTCTAGCATTGGAGTTTCAGACATTACAATAGACGCACTAGGTAATCTTGTTTTAGTTGGGTCTTTTAAAGATTCCGCAGATTTTGACCCCGGACCTGGCGTTTTCAAATTACAGGCGATGTCACAATATGATGCCTTTGTTTTAAAATTGGATTCCATTGGAAACTTCATTTGGGCTAAATCATATGGCTCGTATTTAAACGAATCAGCGGTTGCTGTAAAAGTCGATTCCAATTCCAATGTTTATACCATTGGAAGCTTTAGACAAACTGTTGATTTTGACCCAGGACCTTTGGTTTCAAATTTAACATCAACACAAAGAAATGTAAGGTACATTCAGAAACTTGACCCAAACGGAGACTTTGTTTGGGTAAAACCACTTGGTGGGGTTCCTTTTTGGTTCACGGATTTCAACTTAGAAATTGATCATCTCAACTTTTTATATGTAGCAGGCGGATTTAGCGGACAGAGTGTTGACTTCGACCCAGGCGCAGGAACTAGCTACTTAAGTACGACTGGAAATCACTCAGATTCCTATATTCAAAAACTTGATACCAATGGCTATTTGGTTTGGGTTAAGCAATTCAGTGGAAATTTTGAAGTGGGTGGTTCTGCCTTAGACATCGACAATAATGGAAACATCTACACAAGTGGTTATTTTAATCATTTAGTGGATTTTGATCCAAGCCAGGGGCAACATATTTTAGATGGGAACAATGGCGATTTTTACATCGTTAAACTTAGCCCAAGTGGGCAATTGAATTGGGTGAGGCAAATTGGTGGTACAAGTTACAAGAGAAGTATTTCTACAAAAGTAAACTCCGATGGCTTAATTTATTCAGCAGGATTTTTTCAAGGAGATATTAATTTTAATATGACTGCAGATTCTTTTATTGTTGCATCAGAATTCAACAGCTACGATCTTTTTGCTTTTTCCTTGGATACGAATGGCAACTTCGTTTGGGGTGATCGTTTCGGAGATTCTCAGTCGGATTATCTATCAGACATGGAAATCGATCAATTTGGAAATGCCTATTTAATTGGAGAATACAGAAGGACGATAGATTTTGATCCTAGGCCAAGTGTTCACGCCCTAACTTCAGCAGGCGATGGCGATATGTTTATTCAGAAACTAAGCCCTTGCCCTCAGAGTTTTGACACCTTAACGCTTAATGTATGTCAATACTATTTGTCGCCAAGTGGAAAAACATGGGACAGTACAGGAACCTATAAAGACACAATTGCAAACAGCATCTCCTGCGATTCAATTCTATTGTATCACATTAATAAAGTTGAAATTGATAGTAGCATACAATTAATTGGAGACACCCTCTATGCAAATGAATTAAACGCCACTTACCAATGGTTAGATTGTGATAGTAACTTGAAAGTTATTTCTGGTGCAAATTCAAATTCATTTAAACCACTGAGAAGTGGCAATTTTGCTTTAGAAACAAGTAAAAATTCTTGCAAGGATACCTCAAGTTGTTTTAACTATACTTCTGTTGGCTACTCATCAATAAAGCAAAATAAAACTTGGAGCGTTTATCCCAACCCTAGCTCCGGAATCTTCCAGGTGAACTTGCCTAATGGATCAAGAAATTCCGCTTTAGAAGTCTATGATTTAAGTGGAAAATTGATTATTGAAAACGAACCAATAGATGGGAATACAATTATTTTTAAGCTATTGGCCCCACAGGGAGTTTATTTCCTTAAGCTTAAATCTGAATCTGGATATTATTCGGTAAAACGTTTAATCAAATACTAATTCAATTATGTTCGCAGTCATTTATGAATTTCAAGTAAAACCTGGACAAGAAAAAATTTTCGAAGATTCTTGGACGGCATTAACTGAGCTCATTTTAAAACATGAAGGCAGTGAAGGTTCTTGTTTGCATCATGTTAAGGACCAACATTACTTGGCATATGCGCGTTGGCCTACTCGTAAACGCTGGGAGGATTTTGGCGATGGATTGCCTCCAATCGCTAAAGAATACAGCAAGAAAATGAAAGAAGCATGTAGTTCTTCTTTTACTGCACATGAATTAAATGTTTGTCAGGATTTATTAGCGCTTAATAAATAGCATGCAA
The DNA here is from genome assembly GCA_965218715.1 of Vicingaceae bacterium. GTDB lineage: Bacteria > Bacteroidota > Bacteroidia > Flavobacteriales_E > Vicingaceae > CBDCLY01. Next base: position 39,307 of record CBDCLY010000032.1, on the reverse strand, counting down.
AAGAAATACAAACGTATTCTTTACTTCCTTTTAGCGCTTTTAGTAATTCTTTTCCTAGTAAAAGAGGCCAAGGGCAATGGCGACTTTAAAGTTTTTTTAGAAGCCTCTAAACTTATTTTTTCTGGAGAAAACCCTTATCAAAATTGGATATTTGTTGATGAAGGAAGTTATGCCTTGTATTTCTATAGTCCCCTCTGGGTTGTTTTCCTATGTCCACTCACTTTACTAGATCCATTTTTTGCGAATCTCCTTTGGCTGAGCTTAAGTGTTGCTTTTACCCTTCGTTGTTTTCAACTTTTCCGAAGCCATTTAACTGGCCTTAAAATTAGCGCTAAGCAAGTCAATGCAATTATGGGAATTTCCCTTCTCCTCAGCCTGCGCTTCATCATCCACAACCTTGAAATGATTCAGATGACTTTATTTCTGCTTTGGGGATGTTTAGAGTCCATGAATTTAATAAGGGAAAAGAAATCGCTTTTAGGAGCAGGCATTTTAGCGCTAATCATCAATGTGAAGATTCTTCCTATAGTTGTTCTTCCTTACCTGATTTATAGAGGATATTTTAAGGCCTTTTTTCTTAGCTGCACATTCCTTCTACTAAGCTTCCTTCTTCCTGCAATTGTTTTTGGATGGGATGCCAATGTCTATTATCATCAAGAATGGTGGAAGGCAATTAATCCTCAACAGATGGATCATTTATTTGAGTCGGCTTTAGGTCCGCATAGTCTAACCGCATTAATTCCTAGTCTCTTTACTGCAACGGAAGGGGTATTGCCTTATTCGAGAAATTTGTTTTCTTATTCTGTTGAGACAGTCATAATGCTAACACAGGTTCTGCAAGTAATTCTAATCCTTTCGGTTCTCTTGGTATTTGTAAAAAGACCTTTTAAAAATGAAAATGATCAATTCATTCATTTAAAAGAATTGTCTTACCTGCTTTTATTGATTCCTTTGATATTTCCACATCAACAGAAATATGCTTTTGTAATGGCCTGGCCAGCACAAGTTTATCTTGTTGCATTATTGGTCAAAAAATGGAATGACAAGAGCAGAAAAGATGTGCTTTTAGTTGCATTGCTCATTGCTTCCTTTGTCTTAATGACCTTGAGCACTGATGGTTTGATTGGAAAATCCCTCAACCAAATAACACAACATTACAAGTTCATTACTTGGGGAAGCCTCTGCTTGGTGTTCGCTTTTTTCCTTAATGGGAACATTCACCAACAGCAATTAAAAAAAACCTAAAAGGGATTTATTCCGCTATTGAAGCTTTTGAGCCACTTCAATTTCTTCGTAAGCCTCTACAATGTCGCCTTCTTTAATGTCGTTGAAATTGGCAATGTTTAATCCACATTCATAACCTTTAGCCACTTCTTTCACATCGTCTTTGAAACGCTTAAGTGATCCTAAGACACCTGTGTAAACAACTACTCCATCTCTGATGACCCTTACCTTATGCTTACGCAGAACTTTTCCATCCTGTACATAACAACCGGCAATAGTACCCACCTTAGAAATTTTGAAGGTTTCTCTAATCTCAATAGTAGCTGTAACTTTTTCTTCTACTTTAGGTTTCAACATGCCTTCCATTGCTGATTTCAATTCTTCAATGGCATCGTAAATGATAGAATACAATCGGATGTCAATCTCTTCTTGTTCTGCAATTCTTCTTGCATTTACTGAAGGTCGAACTTGGAAACCAATTACGATAGCATCTGAAGCTGCAGCAAGCATAATGTCTGATTCAGTAATTTGCCCAACTGATTTATGAATAATGTTCACTTGAATTTGTTCAGTAGACAGTTTCAATAATGAATCTGATAAAGCTTCAATAGAACCATCCACATCACCTTTAACAATCACATTCAATTCTTGGAAATCTCCAATGGCAATACGTCTTCCAATTTCATCAAGCGTAATGTGTTTCTTGGTTCTTGTTCCTTGCTCGCGTTGTAATTGCAGACGTTTTGTTGCAATGTTTCTTGCTTCTCTTTCATCGTCCATTACATTGAACTTGATCACCAGCACTAGGCGCGCCACTCAATCCCAATACTGAAACTGGAATGGATGGACCAGCTTCTTCTACAGCATTGCCTCTTTCATTGTACATGGCTTTAACACGACCACTATGTGGACCCGCTAAAATTACATCACCAACTTTCATGGTTCCAGATTGAACCAATTATGGTAGTTACATATCCTCTTCCTTTATCCAAAGAAGATTCGATAATGGTTCCTTTAGCATTTTTATTAGGATTGGCTTTCAATTCTAATAGCTCAGCTTCTAGAGAAGTACTTTCTCCAAGTAATTCTTCAACACCTTGTCCTGTTTTAGCAGAAACTTCTTGACTTTGGAATTTACCACCCCAATCTTCTACTAAAATATCCATTTGAGAAAGTTCTTCTCTCAATTTATCTGGATTGGCATTTTCTCTATCAACTTTGTTGAAAGCAAAAATAATAGGCACACCAGCTGCTTGAGCATGGTTAATTGCTTCTTTTGTTTGAGGCATCACATTATCATCTGCCGCAATTACAACAATTACAACATCGGTAACTTGCGCACCCCTTGCTCTCATCGCTGTAAAGGCCTCGTGACCAGGAGTATCTAAGAAGGTGATTTTTTATCCGTTTTTCAATGGCCACATTATATGCTCCAATATGCTGTGTAATTCCACCAGCTTCACCGGCAATTACATTCGCTTCTCTAATATAATCTAGCAATGATGTTTTACCGTGATCTACGTGACCCATAACGGTTACAATAGGATAACGATCTAATAAATCTTCTGGATTGATCTTCTTCTTCTTCTTCAATCTTCTTGAGAATCAAGCTTTAATGAACTCAACTTCAAAACCAAATTCTTCAGCAACAATGGTTAAGGTTTCAGCATCTAACCTTTGGTTAATGGAAACAAATAATCCCAAGGGTCATACAAGCAGAGATTACTTCATTTACATTCACATCCATCATTGAGCCTAATTCATTTGCCGTAACAAACTCTGTTACTTTTAAAATGCTTTTTTGTAATTCTGCTTCTTCTTGCTTCTTTGTTGAGCTTGCTCACTCGCAGCATCTCTTTTTTGCTTTCTGTATTTAGCTCCTTTAGATTTTCCACCGCCACCAGTTAATCCGGGCAAGTGTTTCTTTAATTTGTTCTTGGATTTGCTTTATCGGTTAATTCAACTGGTTGATCTGCTTTCTTTGGCAGGGAACGTTTACCACGGGCTGGTTTCTTTGAACCTTCATCAGAACCAGCAGTTTAGAATGCGCTTTCGTTTTGCGCTTTGGGTCGTTGTGTTTCTTTGTTTTCCGAAGAAGAAGCAACAGGTTTCTTCTCCTTAGGAATTTCAATTTTCCCTAAGAACCTTGATGCCTTCTAATTTGGCAACCTCAGTTTTATGTTCTTGTAGGTTCTACTGGTTTTGTCTCAAGTCTTCTTTTACTTCAGCTTTCGCTTCTACAATTTTGCAGTTCCTCAACCTTTTGCCGCTTCTTTTCAACCACCTTCTCCTTAGGAGCTTTTTCTTCCTTAGCCTTCTCTTCTTTGGCTTTTTCTTTGGAGCTTTCTTTTTTATCCTGGTCTTGTTTTTAGATTCATCGAATCTAAATCAATTTTCCCAACTACTTTAACCTTTCCATCTTCAAGCTCTCAGCGGATTCTTCTGGGGCTATTCTCTTCAGCTTTAGGAGCCTCTTCCTTAACAGGTTCTTCTACTGGTTTAAGCTCTTCCACCTTTTCCACTTCTTCTACCTTTTCAGCAACTGGCTCTTCTACTTGGATTATCAGCTGGGACATTATTAATAAGAATTATTTCCTCTTCAACTGGTTTCTTTTCTTTTTCTGCAGGAGCCTCGATGGAAACAGATTCTCTATCCGTATTGGGCATACTAACATTCTTAGATTCTTCTTTCAAGCACTTTTCTGACTGAAACTCTTCACTCAATACCACATAAACATCTGGTTCAATTTTGGTGTTGGGTTTAGCTTCAATGCTCTACTCCCTTTTGAATCTAAGAAAGTCAACGATAGTGCTGATTCCAACGTTTAGCTCTCTTGCAACTTTACTTAGTCTTTTAACGGCCATATACTACGACTCCCTTTTTAATATTAATGCTTGGTAAAATTTATTCAAATTCTGCCTGGTAAATATTCTTCTAACTTCTTTTATTGTTTCTTCTTCCAATTCGGTTCTTTTCACCAATTCTTCAGAAGACAATTCTAATACATTTCTCGCAGTATCGCAACCAATTGCCTTTCAATTCATCGATAATCCATCCTTCTATTTCATCTGCAAATTCATCCAATGCAACATCATCTTCTTCACCTTCACTTCTATCGTCTCGCGTATATACATCAATTTCATATCCGGTTAATTTACCTGCTAATTTAATGTTGTGTCCACCTCTACCAATGGCCAATGAAACTTGGTCTGGCAGCCAAGATATACCTCAGCTTTACCAGATTCTTCATCAATAGTAATTGAAGAAACTTTTGCTGGACTTAATGCTCTTGTAATGTACAATTGCAAGTTATTGAAGTATAATTAATTACATCAATGTTTTCATTTCTCAATTCTCTAACTATACCATGAATTCTAGAACCTTTCATTCCCACACATGCTCCAACTGGATCAATTCTATCATCGTAAGATTCTACGGCAACTTTAGCTCTTTCACCCGGCTCTCGAACAATGTTTTTAATGGTAATTAATCCATCAAAAATCTCAGGAACTTCCATTTCAAATAGTCGTTCTAAGAATACAGGAGAAGTTCTAGATAAGTGATTAAAGGTTTGTTGTTTCGCATTTCAACTTTCTTCACAACCGCTCTAATGTTATCTCCTTTTTTGAAATAATCATTAGGGATTTGTTCAATTTTTGGAAGAATCAATTCGTTGCTTTCATCATCTAAAATCAACAATTCTCTTTTCCATACTTGGTAAACCTCACCAGTAATGATGTCTCCAACACGGTCTTCGTATTTTTTGAAGATATTGTCTTTCTCTAGCTCTAATACTTTAGAAATTAAGATTCTGACGTAAAGCTAAAACAGCTCTTCTACCAAAATCATTCAATTTCACTTCTTCAGATGCCTCTTCTCCTACTTCAAAATCAGGTTCTATTTTAATGGCTTCAGATAAGTGCAATTTGACTATTCTCATCTTCAACTTTTCCATCTTCAACAATTTCTCTATTTCTCCAAACTTCTAAATCACCTTTATCAATGTTTAGAATGATGTCGAAATTTTCATCTGAACCATACTTCTTAATGATCATGTTACGAAAAACACTCTCCAAAATGTTCATTAATGTAGGCCTGTCAATGTCTTTAAACTCTTTAAACTCTGAGAACGACTCCGTTAAATTAATCTTATCCATGTTGTTTATTTGAAAGATATTACCACTTTAGTTTCTTTTATTGTGTCCATTGGAAAAACAATTTCTTCTACAATGGTTTGTTTTTTCTTTTTTCCAGGAATCCTTTCCCTTCTAGTTGTTTCTATTTTAATTTCTTCTTCGCTTGCCGACAATAATTTGCCAATTTGCTTGCTCCCATCAGTCAGTTTCACCTCAACATCACGCCCTACATACCTTTGGTATTGTCTCAAAATTTTAAAAGGCTGGTCCATTCCCGCAGAACTTACCGTTAATTCAAAATCTTGCTCTTCTCTGTCAAAACTGCCTTCAATGTGCCGACTGATTTTCACGCAATCTGCAATATTCACCCCTTTATCTCCATCAATCTCAACTCGAATTACATTGGAGGAACTCACTTGAATGTCTACAACAAAGTAGGGTAGTTCTTCTAATTTCTCTTGAACTAACTGTTCAATTATTGCCTTATTGATCATTCCTAAAATTCTTCCTATAAAAAGAGGGGACTGTAGTCCCCTCAATAATTTTCCAACGAATTCTCGACAAAAGTAAGCAATTTTATTTATTGCAAATGGAATTAATCCACTTTCACTCTCAGTCCATTTTTAAACTCAATGGTTTGTAAAAGTTCCCCTTCTTTTTTTCCAAAGAATTTGAATTTTCCTTCCGGAACGCCTTCTTTGTAATACTTCTCACTAGCCAAAGTCCCTATTTCATGCCAATTGGTCACCTTGCCATCCATTCTTCCATTCAAAAAGGTGCAGGTCATTTTTGGAATTCCATTGTCATAAAAAACTGTCCATGCGCCTGCCTGTTGTCCGTTTTCATAATTGCCTTGATCTCTTACTTTTCCGTTTGCGAACCAGCTTGTTCTCATGCCGTCTAAAACTCCTTCTGCGTAGGTCTCTTCTAACTCTTTGCCACCAGAATTGGTCCAATAGGTCCAGGTTCCATGCTTCTTATCCAATGCGTAATCTCCTTGATACCTCATCTGTCCTGTCGGAAACCAACCCGACCATTTCCCTTGCTTCAAACCTGCCTGGTAATTCCCTTCATCTTGTTGATTTCCATCTGAATAATAGGAGTACCATAGGTCTTCTTCTTTACCCGCTTTTAAACTTTCCAGTCATGGCTAAGCGACCGTTCTCATGCCATGTTTCCCAAAGCCCTTCCTTTTTGTCTTCTAAGAAACTCCCCTTTTTCCAAACTTCCCCTGTGAGGTAATAGTAAGTCCAGAGTCCATTCCTTTTGTCAGCTTTAAAGTCACCATGAGAAAGTACTTGTTCCTTTTCGCTGTAATAATAATTCCAAGTCCCACTCTGCATTCCTTGTGCAAAGAAACCTGTCATGTCTAGCTGGCCATTTTCCAAATACCATAACCATTCTCCCTCTTTCAAATCGTTTAAATAAGCACCCCTTTGCGCCAATATACCTTCCTTAAACCAAGTCTTATGCATTCCATTTCGGCTTCCACTTTTGTATTCTTGACTAATTCTTTTCTTCCCATCCTCAAAATAGTTCTCCCAATTGCCTTGCTTTTTACTATCTCGATAGTTCCCTTGCCACATTAGATTTCCATTGAAGAAATAAGCCTCCCAAGTACCGTCTGCTTTTCCATCCTTATAGCTTTCTTTTCCTAGGATTTTCCCATCTTTTTGGTAGGTCAACCAAGCACCTTCTTTTGAGCCATTTTTATATGCCCCTTTGGATTTAATCTTATTGTTTTCATGAAATTCAAGAAACTCCCCATTGCCATCAACCACCGATGGCTTACCCAATGAGTCGTTGATGAAGATGACCTTTTCTTCTCCGTTTTCATATTGGTATTTGGCAAATTGCTTCCCATTCGGATGCCATTTTTCCCAACTTCCTACTCGTTCATCTTGTTGATATTTTCCTTGCATTTTTAGTTGCCCTGAGTGGTAATAAAACTGCCAAAGACTGTCTTTATATCCTAATTTATAATGGCCCTTGATCAATGGTTTTTCTTGTTCTGAATAAGTAACGAATGCTCCGTCTCTTTTGGCGGAGACAAAGCCACCCTCTTCACTTTTTTTACCATTATCATGATAATGAACATAGGGGCCATTGAATTCGCCAAAATGATAGTTCACTTCTTGAATTAGGGTTCCGTCAGGATTGTAATATTTCCACAAACCATCTTCAATTCCTCCTTGGGCTAATTTCCCTTCCGCTTTGGTTTTACCATTTTTCCATTGATAAGTCGTTTGTTGTCCAGAAAGGCTAAAGCTGAAAAGGAAACAGCACAAAATAAATATTCTCATAAACCAAAATTTGCCTAACAAAAGTAAGGCAAAAGCAGAATCAGGATTGGTAATTCATTACCATTTATCCACATCTTTTTATTCATCTATGTTTTTTGCACTATATTTACCCGAATGAGCAAGAAGCCCCTCATTATTGCACATCGTGGCGCATCAGGTTTAGCGCCAGAAAATACTTTACCAGCATTCGAAAAGGCGCTAGAAATTGGGGTTGATCGAATTGAAATGGATCTAAGGCAAACCATAGATGGTGAAGTTGTTGTAATCCATGATAAAACCATCATGCGAACAACAAATGGCTGGGGTAGTGTTAGAAAATTAAGCCTTAATCGGATTAAACGTTATAGCGCTGGTGCTTGGTTTCACCATTCTTTTTCAGAAGTTAAAGTACCCACCTTTAGAGAGGTTTTAGAATTGGTTCAAGGAAGAGCTACCTTATTGTTGGAGATAAAAAACGGAAGTCCTTACCATCACGGTATAGAAAGCAATATTCTAAAATTAATCAATGAATTTGAGGCTCACGACTGGTGCATTGTGCAGTCGTTTAATGATCGGGTCTTGAGCAATTTTAGAAAATCTCCAAAATTGCAAAGTGATGTTCAAAAATTGTTTGAAGCCTTTATTCCTGTGGCTCCTTTTTATGGGGGCAGTCGCTTTAGTTATAAACGTGTGAAAACCTATGACTTTGCAGAAGAGATCAACATCAACTACCGATATGTAAACCCTAGAGTGGTAAGAAAGGTACACCAATTGGGAAAAAAGGTGAATGTTTGGACCGTTAATCAAGAAGTAAATTTGAAAAAATATACTGATATGGGAGTGGATGGTATCATTACAGACTTTCCCGATGTATTGAAGCGAATTATTGAGAAATAGACCCATTCTCAAATATTTCAAGCATCGAATAGCTAAATTCGCACATCTTAAAAGAGAACCCCGTAAATCAGATCCCATGAAAAAAGCTAAGCTATTATTCGTCCTTCTCATGAGCATAGTCATAGTAATGCCACTTTCGGGACAAAATTATTGGACCAATCTTACCACTAATGATGGACTAGTTGGCAACAATATCAATGATATCCTTATTCAAAATAGGGCCTCCATTTGGATTGCAACTCCTAGTGGACTTTCCCATTACAATGGAAATACTTTTACCAATTACACCAATTTGAATAGTACATTGGCCAATAGCAACATTAAAAAAATGACATATGCTAATGGGGAGCTTTACCTAGTAACCTCTTCAGGGTTAAGCAGTTTTGATGGTCAGTTGTTTAAAAATTACACCACAGCGAATGGTTTAATCGACGATGCCATTACTGACATTGCAACTGATAATACTGGAAAATTGTGGATCGCTTCTTTAAATGGTGTGACCAATTATGATGGAACTTCCTTTGTTCATGATTCTACAAAACGAGCCTACAACATTGCTGTAGACGCTATGAATCGTGTGTATATTTTTAAGTTCAATTCTTTGTTCAATATCCCTGGTGCTCCACCCGCTTGTGAAATTTTTGAAGGTGGTGTTTGGACGGTTCCTACGATGAGTCCATTTTCTTATGTTCAAAGTTTTCCAGATTTGAAGAAAACCAAAAGTGGCGATTTAATTAGCTATAGCAAAACAGGAGATTATTACATTAAAATCACCTACCCATTTAATGTTACTCGCGTTAATCCGAAGGATGAAGGATCGAACATTCTTAACATAAAAGAGATTGAAATCGATGCCAACAATAAATCTTGGATAGCCGCAAGTAGTTTATATGCTGGTGCAGATTCTACATTTAACCCGTTTACGATTAAACCAAATAGCGCTCAATTTGAAAATGTTGATGTGAACTCTGGAATAATCGTAGCAGGGAAAGACCAAGGAATATTTATTGCCAACTCATCAATTGAACCTGTGCCAGTAACCGAAACAATAGAAGTAAATAACATCAGAACTAGGGTAGATGCCATGGGATTATTGTTCAATAATGTCAAAACCCTAAGCCCTTCTTTCGAGTTTCCGAAAGGAAACAACAGTCACGGAATTTTTGCTGGAAACTTTGTAGTGGCCGCGAAAAAACAATCCAATCCTTTCTATAATGTTCATCCTATACTTCCTTTTCGCAGAGAGATGTCGCCAGGCCCAATTAACAATACCAATGGTGCAAGCATTAATTTTATGGCTAAAGTGAGTTTACAAGAAATCAATACGCATAAGACTCAATTTAACCAAAGTGCTTACCAAATGCCAGATGGCATTAAGAATTGGCCTGCTGTAGCAGACACTAGCATTGGTGTAGCATTAGATTTAGCCCCATTTGTTGATGTAAACAACGACGGCTGTTACAGTCCGAGTTTGGGAGACTATCCAAAAATATTAGGAGATGAAGCCATTTATTGGATCAACCATCCAGACAACAATGCATTGCCCTTTGAATACCATTACATGCTATATGGTTACAATTCTAGCAACGATCCAGACATCAATCAGAGTTTATTCTTGAAATACACAATAGTTAATAGAGATCCATCTCCGTACGACTCTGTAAAGGTTGGATTTTACTTGGATACTGATTTAGGCAATCCAAGAGATGATTATGTTGGATGTGATAGTCTTGAAAACATCATGTATACCTACAATGGAGATTTATTTGATGAGAATGTTGGAGGTTTCAACGGTTATGGGTCCAACCGTCCTGCTCTAGGTGCAAAATATCTAAGCGACTCAATGGATACTTACACCTATTACAACTCTGGTGGTGGAGTTACAGGGGAGCCTAATAATGAACAAGAATGGCTAAATATATTAAATGGGAATTGGAAAAACGGTAGTCCATCCTATTATGGAGGCAATGGATGGAATAGTCAGGGTACAACTTCTATACCGAGTAAATACATGTTTACTGGTGATCCATTTTTATCAACTGGTTGGACTGAAAGAACTCCTGGTGGAAGCGCTCCGGCGAATGCTCCAGGTGATCGACGTCAATTTGCTAGTATCCCCTATTTTAGTTTAGCACCGGGTCAAAGAAGAAGCATAGATTTAGTTGTTGCTTACGGTCAAAAAAGTGGAGCGAGCACTGCAATGGGTGAAAACATCTCAGAATTAATATCAGTGTTGAATCATGCCAAGACGGTTTATGATACCATGAATTATTCAGGCTTTACCTATGGAACAACTACTCCTTGTGCCATTGCAACAGGTTTAAGTCAGGAAGATGCCAGTCAAACATTTTCTCTATTCCCTAACCCGAGTAATGGTTTGGTTCAGATAAAAAGCACAGAGAAAATAACAGGAATTCGAGTTGTTGACATCAATGGAAGACTAGTTTATCAAATTCAAGAGATCAACAAGTTTGAAACTCAGATTCAATTGCCAAAAAATTTAGTTGACGGGATATACTTTATTGAAGCCCGAATGGGTGAAAAAGTAAAAACGATGAAGCTGGTGTTACAAGGCTAGATTATTATTTATAAAAACCTTCATTTGAAAAATTGAAGGTTTTTTTTGCATTCTCAAGCAACTATTTTGCTATGAAACACATCTCATAAACATTAGGCTTCAACCAAAGGCTATTTCATTTAATCAACAAATCAACAAGCAAAACTAAATGGTTTTTTCTTTTTATTAAGAAGGAACTTTTTGCTTATTGTCGCCGATTTTAAGCTTCGTTCGCCTTTTTTCCTAGAAAGATTAAGAGAATCCCTAATAAGACCCCACCGGCCTTAAAAGTAAAACCATTTCTGAAACTAAAATCCCCATCTCCAAATGAGAAACTAAAGTAGAAACTAGAAATTACTGCCCAGGCAATGAGCACAAAACCAATAATTTTAAGCGCTTTTCCTAATGTCATATTGTTCTTTTATTTTCGAAGATAAACAATTGTTTTTTTCCAAAATACTCATACAAAAAGACTAGAATGACTACTCCATACTCTATGTAGATGAGACTTAAGTCTTCTTTAACAGAACTGCTTTGATAAGCAGAATAACTAAAGAACACTAGTCCTGACCAGATCATGGGGAACCTGAATCGAGTAAATGATCCTAAAAATACCAGTGTACAGATGTACCAAGGATGGACTATGATTGCTGTTGCAAAATAAATACTAAAACACCATAGCGCTTTTAATATCCAATCTTCCCAAGTATTGGTTTTTCTCCAAAAGGCAATAATTATAATAAATAGTAAGCCGAGTTTTTGTAATAAGGGGCCTAAAACACCAATGGTATTGTATCCCATTATTTCATAGCCAATTCCTCTAAGAAAATAATACAGACCAGCATTGAACTCGAATGTTTTCGAATACAAATCGATGGATTGCTTCACATTGGCTATTACATACGGTTCATAAAATGGCCACCAGGTTAAGCCGAACAGCAAACAGCATATTGCTCCAATAGAAATCACATTTTTAAAACTCAATTTCCGAAGGAGCAATGGAAGTAATAGCAATGGGATAAGTTTAACAGAGGCAGCTAAAGCCCATACCACTCCTGCCTTAATAAACTCTTTTTTGCTCAAGAAATAAATTACACCCAAAAGGAAAGCAATCATCAAAGCCTCCAAATGTAGATTCCCACTTAACTCTAAAATAACAAGTGGGTTGAGGATATAGAAGAAGCTGAGTCTAGGGTCTTTTCCTAGGTTCTTTAGCACCTTTGGTAAAAAGAAAATGGTAAAGGTCTCTGCAATTAAAACCATTAGCCTGATGGATAAAACACTTGCCTCGATGTTTCCTCTTCCGAGAACTGCTCCAATGAAATAAATCAATTGAGACATTGGAGGATAAATGGAATAGTAAAATGGACTGTTCATTCCGTCTAACAGAGCTTGTTTGTTGGGAATATCTCCTTGAAAATTATTCGGAAGCATCTCGAAAGGATTCGAGCCATTCAAGATAAGCTCTCCATCCCAGAGAAATCGGAAATAATCATCTGATAAAACAGGAATGGAAAAAAGAAACATTAAGCGCAAGGCTATGGATAATCTTTGTCCAAATTTTAGACTAAAAGACTCCTTGCTAATCCAAAATGCATAGAGCACAAAGCATAAACTAAAACAAAGTAAAAATGGTATAAACTGGGCTCTACCTAAAACATAGGCCATCAAATAATAAGCTAATGCCGCAGAAACAATGCTAAAGGGAAGAAACAATTTCTGAAATTGAATCTTAGCCACGGGCCATTTTTATTGAATGAAAAAAGGAATACAATGCAACGTAAGCGAATCCCAAAAACAATAATATGTGAAAAGGCATGAGGCCGAAATCTTGATAATACCAGCCAACACTTACACCAAACAAGAAATAAGCCGCCAAGAAAAGCTCGATAATACTCAAAGGGTTCAGGTGTTTTTTAAGGTAAACATTGCCAGTCCATTTTTTAGTGCTGTCATTATCTAAGTTGAATTTGGGAGTTCGAACAAAGGGTGTCTTTTTTCCGAGGTAGCCTTCCAAAACCGCTAAAGCATTGTGCAGTGAAAGTCCCATAGAAACGGATAAGAAGAATGGAAATATGATTAGAAATTTGAAAAATTGCTTCACTTTACTTGAGCTATCATCTTTAAGGGCCGACCAATAAAAGAATGCCAAAATAGGTAAGCAAATGATGAAAGAACTTGCAATTTGAAAGAGCAGTTTGTATTGTTCTTGATCATGTTTGATCCACAAAGCAGGAATGCTCAACACTGAAATAAGTACGATGCAAATAAAAATTGCGGAATTCATCAGGTGAAAGATGGCATTGACTTTTGTAGGAAATGAAAGGTTATCAGCTTTTATCACTTTGCCAAGGTTTTTTCTTGTGCACTCTGCGGCCCCTTTATTCCATCTAAATTGTTGCGTTTTAAGTGCATTCATTTCAGCAGGCAATTCAGCCGGCGCACCTACTTCCTCTAAAAACTGAAATTTCCAGCCCTTCAATTGAGCACGATAACTAAGATCCAAATCTTCAGTGAGTGTATCTGAATGCCAGCCTCCGGCATCTTCTATCGTTTCCTTTCTCCAAACTCCAGCCGTTCCATTAAAATTCATGAAGTGCCCACCTGCATTTCTTCCGCCTTGTTCAACAGTAAAGTGCGCATCCAAACCAAATGCCTGCAAACGAGTTAGCATGGAATAGGATGCATTTAAATGTTCCCATTTGGTTTGAACCATGCCTGTTTCCTTGTCTTCGAATAGTGGAATTGTTCTCTTTAAAAAATCTGGAAGTGGTAAAAAGTCCGCATCAAAGATGGCAATAAAATCTCCCTGGGCAGTCTTTAAGCCTTCAGCTAAGGCTCCTGCTTTAAACCCAGAACGATTGCTCCTATGAAGATACTTGATGATTACTCCCTCTGCCTGTATTTCTGAAACCTTAGCTTTTAGAATATCCGCCGTTTCATCTGTTGAGTCATCCAAGACTTGAATCTCAAAACAGTCTCTTGGATACTCTAATCTAGCAATCGCATCCAATAATCTTTCACTTACATATTTCTCATTAAAGATGGGCAATTGAACGCTCACTTTTGGCCAATCTGTTGGCATTTTAGTTTGAGAAAGCCGCACTTTTTGTTGCCGTCTATATCTTCTGTATTTCAGCACCAACTGCAACTGCACCATGCTGTAAAAGAAGATGAAGAGCATCGCAGTTCCATAGATAATAAATAGTGCTATTTCCATGGGATCAAAGGTATTTAAATATGGTGGTGATGATTTTGTAACCTGCCAAAATGCTTCCTTTTATTGTTCCACTGATTTTGGAAAAGCCAATTCTATTGCGATACTTCACAGGAAATTCTGAAAATCGAAAATCATTTTTCACCACCTTAACCTGCATTTCTACTGTCCAACCGTAAGTTTTATCCTCCATATCAATGGCCATCAAAGTGCTATAGCGAATGGCTCTAAAAGGGCCTAAATCTGTATATCTTGCTTTGTAAATTACTTGAATTAGGGTGGTAGCAAGCCAGTTTCCAAAAAGTTGGGGAATGGTCATGCTTCCGGCTTCTCTCTCGCCCAGCGCACGAGATCCAATTACCAAATCACTTTTGTCCTTTTGAATGTCTTTTAACAAACTTCCCATTTCTTCTGGGTAATCTGAATAATCAGCATCAATGAAAACTACAATCTTTGGCAATTTCTCTTGTTCGCTAATGTAATCCATTCCTTTCAAACAGGCTCTGCCATACCCTTTTTGCTCTTCGAACAGAACCGTTGCCCCAGCTGCTTCAGCTGCCTTTGATGTTAGGTCAGTAGAGTTATTATTGACTACAATGATTTCATCAACCAGGTTCTTAGGGATATCTGAGACTACTTTCCCAACTGCATTTTCTTCATTAAATGCTGGAATGATGACAACTACTCCTGTTCGGTCCAAAGGTTAAACATTGAGTGTTACACCATCGTTGCCAAAGGTGATAGGATTAGAATCATGTCTGCTAGAGCCATCATCTTCTCCATTTTCTAACTTGAGGACTCCACGCGGACAAACGGCAGAACAGATTCCACAACCTACGCAAGAAGAACGAACGATATTTTGCCCTTTTTGTGCATAGGCCTTTACATCAATTCCCATTTCACAATAGGTAGAACAGTTTCCACAAGAAATGCATTGTCCGCCATTAGTAGTAATTCTAAATTTTGAAAATAAGCGTTGCTGCAAACCTAGAATGGCCGCCATTGGACAACCAAATCTGCACCATACTCTACTGCCTAAAATGGGATAAAACCCTGTTCCAATTACTCCACTAAATACCGAACCTATTAAAAATCCATAGGTGGTTCTTAAGCTTTCGGCTTCAAAGATGAATACTTGCTGGTTATTGCTAAAAAAATGTATCCCTAATAGGGCCAATATTATACTCAAATAGCCAATGGCTCCCAATTTTGCATCCTTGCCCAATTCCTCCTTTTTAAAGTACCATATGATTGCAAACAGAAGTCCTAAACCAATCCCAACTATGGCTAGAAAACTATCCTTAGTAAGCCAATACTTGGTTTCATCATAGCCCAAATAGGTAGAAATTACTGCAGTGGTCATTACCACAACAAAAACCAAAACACTATGAATTACCCAGCGTTCAACTTTCCATGCAAAAGTGCTTTTATCCGATAATTGACGGAAAGAATCACCAGCCGTTTCCGCTAATCCACCACAACCACACACCCAAGAACAATACCATCGCTTTCCATATTTATAGGTAAGAATTGGGGTGATGATAAAAATAGAAGCGATTCCAAAAAACAAAAGAAATAGGCCAACCGAACCAGCTGAAATGAAATCATCGATTCGGTATTGCTCGAAATTGTAATAGTTTAATGGCCAAACATTTTTTAAATCATAATAGGGCAAATGAAACTCATCATCATTTAATCTGGCCATTAGCTCTGGGATGATGAAGGCAAATGCCGTTTGAAAAAACATGACACTCATGGTCCTGATCTTTTCGTAGCGATTGTGCCTGTATTTCCAAATGAATTTAATTCCGAACGCCAATATCGCAACCGTATACATAGTCCCATATACAAACCATTGACTTGCTGGGTTTCCACTTAATGCTCTACTTAAGGGGTCAAAAAGTGCTACAAGCCCTGTGTTGTTGCCAGCCTCTCCCAGGCCAAGTAATGCTGGAAAAAAATAAAGAATAACATAAAACCCAGACAAACTAATTCCAGCGACCCAAGCGACTAGTCCTTGTCCGCTAATGGAATAAAACCAAGTACCATCATTTTTAATTCCTTCCCCTTTATGGCCATATGCACCCTTGGCAAAAAGAACAATTCCTAATGCAATACTAGCAAGTGCAATGCTTAACCATAAGGCTTTTGGATTTAGCTGAAGCCCAAGACTAGCTAGAACCAAAATGAATAATCCGATTAGTCCAATCCCAGTTCCAAGTCTTTGAAGGGAGTTTAGTTCTGGTGGTGGGCCCTTAACAAGTGCCATGTCTTTTTGTACCGTACTCATATCGTTGGGTTTAAGGCTAGTTTTTTCCTAAAGTTGGACTGAATCTTGGGAATGGGATTGTGATAAAATTCTGGGTCAAAATGTGCTTCTTGTAAATGTTCGATTACATGATCTAATTTATACTCCTCTTTGATCCATTTATCTACTACTATATGTCGCATTCGCATGCCAAAAGTGTTGACTCCCAATAATTGTTTTGTGTTTTTATCATAAACCAATTTCAAACAAATTGTCCCGTTTTCATGTTCCCAATACAAGACTTCTTCGTTTTCTTTGGGCTGTGCCCAGACCCAACCATAAGTTTGATATTCTATGTCAAAAAATTTGGCTGAATTGAACCAAACACCTGGACTATAGGCCGCCTTTTCTTCACAAACCGTTTTTGCTACGGTTTCTCCCATCATTTTTCCGGTATACCAAACTTGCTCTAAATTTCTTCTTCCTGTAGGATGTTGATGAAATTCTGCGCAATCTCCAATGGCATAAACATTTGGAACATTGGTTTCTAAAAACTCATTGACCAATATTCCTCGATTACAATCGATTTTTGATTCGCTTAAGAAATTGATGTTTGGACTAACACCAGCCGTTAAACCAACAAACTGACAATCTATTTTATTCCCAGCCTTGGTAATGATGTGATCTACTCTTCCATCTTCGCCAGCAATGATTTGGTCCAATTCTGTTTCAAATTGCAAATCAACATGATGCGACAGGATGTGTCTAGAAATTAATTCTCCCTCTTCCTTGGGTAAAACACTTCCCCAAAATCGTTTCTCTCTTACTAAAAATGTCACAGGAATATTTCTTGAAAGGAGCATTTCTGCCATTTCTACACCAATTAACCCACCGCCAACAATAACCGCCCTTTGGATGTTTTTGGTATTTTCTTCCATCAACTCTAAGTCTTGCCAACTATACAATCCTTGCACTCCTGGCAAATCTTGACCAGGCCAACCAAATTTATTGGGCTTCGAGCCTGTAGCAAGTATTAGCTCATCGTAAGCGATTTGTGCTCCCGTTGAAAGGCTCAATTCTTTTTTATCGGTGTCGACATGATTCACGTAAGCTCGCATTAAATCAATTCGGTTTTTTTTCCAAAAATGGTCCTCATAAGGTTTGATGTTTTCAAACTTCATGTGCCCCATGTATACATACATGAGCGCTGTTCTTGAAAAGAAAAAATCTGTTTCTGCGGAAATTACAGTGATTTGATGATCGGAACGTTTTCGAATGTGCCTTGCCGCACTAATTCCAGAGATTCCATTTCCGATGATGACAAGGTGTTTCATATTTTTCTAATGGAGCAAAGTAAATTTAAAAGCTTAACATTGTTTGTCTAAGAATTGACATAGAATCTACTGGTGAATTTAAAAAACATTTTAGACAAATGGGCAATCCTGCTCATGGGAATTATCATTCTTCTTGGATTTGGCCTCTATTTTCAAAGCAGTCAGTTCGAATTTTTACTGAATTTTGACGATGATCGATTGATCATTGACGGACTTGGCATCAATGACTTAAGCCTAAAAAGTTGGAAAATACTTTTTACCGAAAATGTTTATGGGCTTTATCATCCGCTAACTAGTTTAAGTTGGTTGCTCGAACAGTTGGCAATTGGAAATGATCCATTTTATTTTCATTTAAACAATGTTCTATTTCATCTGTGCAATGGCACATTAGTTTTTGCATTTATTAGATTGAGGTTTCAAGACAAGACCCTAGCATTGCTTGTAGCTAGCTTGTTTATTTTGCATCCCATTCATGTTGAAAACGTTTCTTGGCTTTCTTCTAGAAAAGACCTTTTGTATGTGTTCTTTTTTGTACTTGGATTAATTCAATACCATCATTTTCAAAAGAAACAAGGCATTTTTAACCTTGCACTTGTCTATTTATTTTTTATTGCTGCCTTATTGTCGAAAGCCAATGCTGTAGTTTTTCCGGCGGTATTGTTATTAATGGACTGGCAAGAGGGTAAGCAAAACTGGGGCAAACAAATTCTTAAAAAAATTCCTCTTTTTGCCTTAAGTGGAGCTTTGGCCTATTTAACCATTCAAGCCCAGGAAGATGCCGGCTTTATCAGTGCGTTTCCGATTGATTATACTTGGTTAGATCGAATTGTATTCTTGATGTATTCATTGGGCCATTATCCGCTTCAATTATTGATTCCATTTGACTTGTCGCCCAAGTACATTTATCCAATGAAGGACGGGAGCTTGCTTCCACTAAAAATTTATGTACAAGCTTTAATTTCGATTGCAGTGCTTGCATTCTGTATGATAAAATGGAAAAAAAATGCTTTCCTCCTCTTCTCATTTCTGTTTTTCTACTTGCTTTTGGCGCCTGTGCTAAAGCTAATTCCAACAGGAAATGATTTGGTTTCTAATCGCTATGCCTACCTCGCTTCAATTGGTTTGTACTTAATCATTGCCCAATTCTTTTTAGAAAAAAACAAGTCAGTGCTTTGGTTGGGATTTCTTGCTTGGTTAGGAATCTTATCCTATGTCAATTATCAATATCAATCCACTTATGAAAGCAGCTATCAGGTTTGGACTGCTGCAATAAAAGGCAATGAAGGCAATTCAATTGGTGAGGCTATCGCATACAATGAAAGAGGGCAGATATTGATGAAGCAAGGAGGAAAAGAGCAGGCCATAAAAGACATTAATAAAGCCATTCAATTGGATTCAAGAAACTATAGAGCTTACTTGAACCGAGCAAACTATTATGAACTAAATGGCAAATTAGATTTGGCCTTGAACAACTTGAACAAGGCGGAGAATTTAAGCGATAAACCTGTTGATGCACTAAGATTAAGAGGCGTCATTCATGGAAAGATGGGCAATCCAGAATTGTCGGTACAAGATTTTAACACTGCAATAGGATGGGCTCCAAATAGAGCAGATTTATTCAACAATAGAGGAATTGCCAATAGCATTCTAGGCAATTCGAAAGAAGCGATCGATGATTTTAATCATGCATTGAGTCTTAACCCTAAGTATACTGACGCTCAATTTAATCGAGCAAATGCCTTAATTGAGTCTGGCAATTTAAATGATGCCCTAAAAGATTTGACAGTATTGAATCAATCCAATGAAAACAACCTTTCCTACGCCTATGCCTTAGCAAAAACTTACTATTTGCTTGAGGAAGATGAGCAGGCAGTGCAAACATTGAGAGTATACAAAAGCAATCAAAGCAGCGCGTCTATTATTGCCAACCGTTTGCTAAGTGATGGTTTGGCCAAACAGAGCCTTGAATATTTTACCATTGCAATGGGGCAAGCAGCAATTCGAGATAAATCCTTGTACCAAAGATCTCAAGCCTATCGAGTTTTAGGAGAATATGAAAATGCATTGGACGACCTATTTGCGATCTTAGAGGCTGTTCCTAACCCACAGGTTTTTTATGAAATCGCCGAGAATTACCTTGCTTTGAATGAACTGAATAAAGCATGTGAGTTTTGGAATGAGGCATTACAAAGAGAACATCCTAATGCTCAGGTTCAATTGGATCAATATTGTTCAGAATGAAGCAATCCTGCGTAATTTTAGGCAGTGAAATTTCCCCTCCACGATAAAATTCAACTCTTTAGACGCAGTAGTGTTTTTAGATTCTGGAATGCTCTAAAAGTGCTAGGCAGCTATTACTATTCTTTGCTTCTTAAGAAACCGTATCAGGCTGGTCTACCAATGGCAATGGCTATTGAGCCAACAACTGCTTGTAATTTAGGCTGCCCTGAATGTCCGAGTGGATTAAAAGCTTTTACACGCCCAACTGGAAATTTAAAGCTTGATTTTTACAAGGAAGTGATCGATCAGGTGCATCGACATACCTTTTACCTGACCTTCTATTTTCAAGGAGAACCTTACATTAATCCGCAGTTTCTAGACATGGTAACTTATGCGAGTGAAAGAAACATGTACACTGCCACTTCTACTAATGCTCATTTCTTAAGTCCAGAAAATGCAGAAAAAACAGTTGAATCTGGACTCGATCGATTGATAATTTCAATAGATGGCACCAGTCAGGAGACCTATGAAAACTATAGAATTGGCGGAAAATTAGAAAAGGTTATTGAAGGCACTAAAAACATAGTTGCTGCCAAAAAGAAATTGAATTCTAGAACGCCTCATCTCATATTTCAATTTTTGGTGGTAAAACCCAATGAACATCAAATTGATGAAGTTTATGAATTGGCTGAAGAATTAGGAGTTGATGAGGTAAGGCTGAAAACGGCTCAAGTTTATGATTTTAAAAATGGAAACCCGCTTATTCCTGAAAATGAAAAATATTCAAGGTACAAGAAAGAAAAAGACGGAACCTATAGCATCAAAAATAGCCTAGCAGATCATTGCTGGAAATTGTGGCATTCTTGCGTCATTACTTGGGACGGATTGGTCATCCCATGTTGTTTCGATAAGGATGGAGATTTTCGTTTAGGAGATTTAGCCGAAGACAATTTCAAGGACATCTGGTTTGGGAAATCCTACCTCGATTTTCGAAAAACAATTTTCAAAGGAAGGTCCAATATTGAAATTTGCAAAAATTGCTCAGAAGGAACTAAAGTTTGGGCTTAGCGATTTGCTAGACCTTCATTATATCCGCCTCTTTCGCCTCGAGAATGGTATCAATTCTTTGGCTATAGCTATCGGTTAATTTCTGTATTTCAGCTTCAATATCTTTTGCTCGATCTTCAGACAAGCCATCTTTCTCTAGCTTTTTTACTTCGTCGTTACCATCTTTTCTAGCATTTCGAACACTCACTTTGGCATCCTCGCTTTCAGATTTTGCTTGCTTCACCAATTCTCTTCTTCGCTCTTCTGTAAGTTGAGGAACATTGATGAGGATCATTTCTCCATTGTTCTGTGGATTTAAACCCAGGTTAGAATTGATGATGGCTCGTTCAATTGGTTCTAACATGGCCTTTTCCCAAGGTTGAATGGTTAAAGTTCTAGCATCCATCGTGCCTACATTGGCCACCTGACTCATAGGAGTTTGAGAGCCATAATAATCGACAAAAACCGTATCCACCATACTAGGACTTGCTTTTCCGGCCCTAATTTTTGTAAGGTTTTTCTCCATATGAGTTATGGCTTTCACCATAGACTCTTTAGTTGCGTCTAAAATAAATTCTATTTCCTCTTCCATAATCGATTATTTGCAGGATGAAATTAAGAAAATCCTTGAAATTTTTTACTAGAAATTTTGAATTAGAACTCTACCAAGGTCCCTACTTTGGCTTCTTCGTTCACTACTCTTTTTAGATTCCCTTTTTCGTTCATGTCGAAAACTACAATTGGCAACTTATTTTCATTGCAAAGTGTGAAAGCAGTAAGGTCCATCACATTTAGCCCTTTTTCATAAACCTCGGTGAAAGAAATCTTTTCGTATTTCTTAGCATCGGCATTTTTCTCTGGGTCAGAATCGTAAATACCGTCTACTCTGGTGCCTTTTAGAATAACATCAGCCTCTACCTCAATAGCTCGTAAACTAGCCGCTGTATCCGTTGTAAAATATGGATTTCCAGTTCCAGCTCCGAAAATGACTACTCGTCCTTTTTCAAGGTGACGCACTGCTTTTCTTCTAATGTATGGCTCTGCAATTTGTTCCATTTTTATGGCAGTTTGCAAACGAGTATACACATCAATCTCTTCTAATGCCGATTGAAGTGCCATGCTGTTAATTACAGTAGCAAGCATGCCCATGTAATCTCCTTGAACACGTTCTATTCCACCATTCACGGCCTGAATACCTCTAAAGATGTTTCCACCTCCTATGACTATGGCTACCTCTATTCCTTCTCTTACGATTTCCTTAATCTCTTCGGCATATTGATTCAAGCGATCGTGGTCGATACCAAATTGCTTTTCTCCCATTAGGGCTTCGCCACTTAACTTGAGTAATATTCTTTTGTAGGCCATGTTGTTTGTTTGTTCAAAATTAAGGACAAAAAAAAGAGAGAATAAACATTCTCTCTTTTAATTTTTTAAACCAATGAACTTCGTTTGAAATCCGTAACGGTTAAGCTTTTATCAACCGATTGTAGATACTGACTAACGCTTAGTTTGTTGTCTACAAAATACTGTTGGTTCAGCAAAGTATTCTCTTTGTAATACTTTTGCAATTTACCTTGAGCAATTTTATCGATGATTTGTTCTGGTTTGCCTTCTTTGATTGCTTGCTCGCGACCCAATTCAAGCTCTCTAGCTTTAATTTCATCACTCACTGCATTAGCATCTAAAGCTACAGGAGCCATAGCAGCTGCTTGCATAGCAACATTCTTCCCAGCTGCAGCAGCTTCTTCAGAGTTCACATTCAATGCAACTATCGTAGCTGTTTTGTTTCCTGGGTGGTTGTATGCAATTACATTTTCGCCACTCACGCTTTCCAATTCAGACAAATCGATTTTCTCACCAATCTTTCCTACTTCTTCAATTATTTTTTCAGCAACACTCATGTTTGCATCAAAAGCCATGGCTTTTAAATCATCAACAGAGTTCGGTTGCTTTTCTAAAGCAATTGATAAGATTTGTTCAGCAACACCAACAAAGTCAGCATTTTTTGCAACGAAATCAGTTTCACAGTTCAAGCTAATTAAAGCAGCGTATGATCCAGCTGTTCCAGCTAAAATAACACCTTCGTTCGCTTCACGGTCACCTCTTTTCTCAGCCACTTTTTGGCCTTTCTTTCTTAGAATTTGGACTGCTTTATCAAAATCGCCTTCAGCTTCCACTAAGGCTTTTTTACAATCCATCATTCCAGCACCTGAGTGCTTTCTTAATTTGTTTACTTCAGCAGCAGTTATTGTTGCCATTGCAATGTTGTTTTAAGTTAAGTATTTGATTATTCAGCTGCAGGAGCTTCCTCTTCTTTCGCTACTGTTTCAGCAGCTGGAGCTTCTTTAGCTTTGTTTTTTTCACGATCAGACTTGCGCTCATCTAACCCTTCAGCTACAGCTTTAGTAATGATCTCCAATACCTTATCGATGGACTTTGCAGCATCATCATTTGCAGGAATAGGAAAATCAACCATACCAGGATTAGAATTGGTATCTACAATTGCAAAAGTTGGGATGTTCAACTTCTTCGCTTCAGCAACAGCAATGTGTTCTTTTTTGATGTCAACAACAAATAAAGCTGAAGGCAATCTGTTCAAATCAGAGATAGAACCTAAATCACGCTCTAATTTTGCTCTCTGACGAGTAATTTGAAGACGCTCTCTTTTAGACAATACATCAAATGTTCCATCTTTCAACATGTTGTCGATAGAAGACATTTTACGAACTGCTTTACGGATAGTAGCAAAGTTGGTTAACATACCACCTGGCCAACGCTCAGTAACGTATGGCATTTGTGTAGGTTGCACATGCTTCTCTACCACTTCTTTCGCTTGCTTCTTTGTAGCAACAAATAAGATTTTTTTACCTGATTTTGCAATTTGTTTCATTGCATCAGCAGCTTCGTCAAGCTTAGCAGCTGTTTTGTTCAAGTCGATGATGTGGATTCCATTGCGCTCCATGAAAATATAAGGAGCCATTTTTGGATGCCATTTTCTTTTTAAGTGTCCAAAGTGTACACCTGCCTCTAAGAGGTCTTTGTAGTCGGTCTTAGCCATTGTTTTGTGTTTACATTCGATTAAAAAACAATTGCAGAGTAGTGAAAAACATCAGTCTCTGCAATTTTGATACTAAACACACCTTTCGGTGGATCTTGTTCGGTATATATTGTTTGTCCGAACCCAAAAAGCGATTAACGCTTGCTGAATTGGAATTTCTTTCTTGCTTTTTTCTGACCTGGTTTCTTACGTTCAACCATTCTTGGATCACGTGTCATCAGACCTTCTGCTTTTAAAGCTGGTTTGTTCTCTGCATCAATCTCTACCAATGCTCTAGAAACTGCCAAACGAAATGCTTCTGCCTGACCAGTTACTCCGCCACCATTAATGTTGGCTTTCACATCGTATTTACCTTCAGTACCTGTTAAAGTAAAAGGTTGATTGATTCGATACTGTAATGCTACAGTTGGGAAATATTCTTTGAAATCTTTTCCATTAACAAGTACATTTCCTTTTCCTTTTGAAAGGTAAATTCTTGCTACAGACTTTTTTCTTCTTCCTAATGTATTTAATACGTCCATGCTTATTTAATGCTATTCAATTTAACAACCGCAGGCTTTTGAGCCTCAAATTTGTGCTCAGTTCCTTCAACAACATGTAAGTTATTGAACAAAGCTCTGCCCAATCTATTCTTAGGCAACATTCCTTTTATTGCTCTTTCAACTAAAGCAGTAGGCTTCTTTTTCATCAAATCAGCTGCTGTGATTGATTTTTGTCCACCAGGATACTCACTGTAAGAGATGTAGGTCTTCTGCTCCATTTTGTTTCCTGTCAAACGGATCTTTTCAGCATTGATTACAATTACATTATCACCACAATCTACATGAGGTGTAAAATTTGCTTTATGCTTTCCTCTGATCATCTTTGCCACTTTTGATGACAAACGACCTAAGGTTTCATTCTCAGCATCTACCAAAACCCAGTTCTTATTAACTGTGGCCTTGTTGGCTGAAATTGTTTTGTAACTTAAGGTATCCACGCTTTCTGCTTTTACTTTATTGAATAAGAGTTCACTCCCTTAAAAAGGGGCTGCGAAGTTAGAACTTATTTTTCTTTTATTCAACAGCTTGAAATAAAAAATATTCTGTTTTTTTCACTGCCTAAAAATGAGAAAGGCCTCACAAGGAGGCCTTTCCAAAATTTTCTACTGTTCTTATTAGCAGAATTCATCAAATGCTGATGTTAAATTCTCTGCAATTAAGTTGGCTGGTCTTCCTTCTATATGGTGTCTTTCTATGAAGTGTACCAATTTTCCACCCTTGAATAAAGCAATGGAAGGAGAAGATGGAGGATAAGGCAACATGTATTTTCTTGCTTGCGAAACAGCTTCTGCATCTACCCCTGCAAAAACAGTGGTTAAGCGATGTGGCTTTTTAGCATGATTGGCAGCTTGAATTACTGCTGGACGAGCATTGGCTGCTGCACATCCACATACAGAATTCACCATTACTAGAACAGTTTCATCTGCACTACTTAATGCTTGGTCTACTTCAGCAGCGTTTACTAATTCGTCAAAACCAACAGAAGTCAATTCTTCTTTCATTGGTGCTACTAATTCTGGTGGGTACATATACTTCCTTTTTTTATTAAATAATACGCTTCAAAATTACAGATTTAAGCGCTCTATAATAACAAGCTAAACTCCCTTTTGTTAAATGCTATTTTATTTGCCTAATGGTTTTGTTTTCTTCTCTCCTCAAAAAACATTTGCAACAAATCTTTGCAATCATCTTCCATTACCCCTGCTTCTATTTCTGTTTTGGGATGAAAAACGCCTTGCTCTATAAAATGCATCATGTTGCGCTTTTTATCAGAAGCGCCATAAACGATTTTTCCGATCTGAGTCCAAAAAGAAGCCCCTGCACACATGACGCAAGGTTCTAGTGTAACATATAAGGTGCATTCATTTAAATACTTTCCACCAAGAAAATCTGCAGCAGCGGTAAAGGCTTGCATCTCTGCATGGGCGGTTACGTCGTTTAAAGTTTCTGTTAGGTTGTGCGCTCGAGCGATGATTTGATTTTTATGCACGATAACTGCTCCTATGGGCACTTCTTCTCTATCAAAAGCTGTATTTGCTTCATTAAGCGCTTGCTTCATAAAATAACGATCATCGAACACCTGAATCCCCATGTTTCAAAAGTACAGATTTGGATAAAAAATTCACTTGCCTAGCAAATTCTTGCACTGCCTGAAAATCCTTTCCTAATTTCGCAACAAATTCAATTTATGTTACGATCATTTACCTGCGGTGAGCTTAGAATGGAACACCTTAACCAAACCGTTAATTTATGTGGCTGGGTTCAAAAATCGCGCGATTTGGGCGGATTAACTTTTGTTGATCTTCGCGACCGTTACGGTATTAGTCAGCTTACCTTTAATATGGATGAGCAAGAAGACTTGTGCAAAAAAGCAAGAAGCCTGGGTAGAGAGTTTGTAGTTCAAGTAAAAGGAACCGTTGTTGAACGAAGCAATAAAAACCCTCAAATGCCTACGGGAGATGTGGAAATCATTGTGGCTGAACTCACCGTCTTGAACGAATCTAAAACCCCTCCTTTCACCATAGAAAACGAAACGGATGGTGGCGAAGAGTTAAGAATGAAATACCGCTATTTAGACCTGAGAAGAAAACCGGTTCAAGAAGGACTTTTCTTAAGGCATAAATTGGCACAGGAAGTCAGAAAATACTTAGACGCTAGCGAGTTCATTGAAGTAGAAACTCCAGTTTTGATTAAATCAACTCCTGAAGGAGCAAGAGATTTTGTTGTTCCTTCTAGAATGAATGAAGGACAATTTTATGCGCTTCCTCAATCTCCTCAAACATTCAAACAATTATTAATGGTGGGTGGTTTCGATCGCTATTTCCAAATTGTGAAATGTTTTAGAGATGAAGATTTACGGGCCGACCGACAGCCAGAGTTTACTCAAATTGATTGTGAGATGGCTTTTGTAGAGCAAGAAGATGTGCTCAACACTTTTGAAGCCATGATGCGTCACCTTTTTAAAAATACCATTGGATTAGATTTAAAAGATTTTCCAAGAATGGATTACGCCGATGCCATGAGATTGTTTGGCTCTGATAAACCAGATATCCGTTTTGGGATGCCTTTTGTTGAACTAAATGAGCTCACACAAAACAAAGGATTTAAAGTTTTTGATGAAGCAGAATTGGTCATTGGAATTTGTGCAAAAGGAGCTGCATCTTATACCAGAAAGCAATTGGATGCCCTAACAGATTATGTTAGAAAGCCTCAAATTGGAGCCAAAGGATTGATCTATGCTCGCGTTAATGATGATAGCAGTGTAAAATCTTCTGTAGACAAATTCTACAATCAAGATGATTTGCAAGCTTGGGTCAAAGCCATGGACGCCGCACCTGGTGATCTGATTCTCCTTGTTTCTGGAACAAAAAAACACAGTCGGACTGTAATGAATGAATTGCGATTGCATCTTGGCGATCAATTAGGCTTGAGGAACAAAAATGAATTTGCTCCACTTTGGGTTTGCGATTTTCCTCTTTTGGAATGGGATGAAGAAAGCGAACGCTATCACGCCATGCATCATCCCTTCACCTCGCCCAAAATTGAAGACATTTCACTGCTGAAATCAGATCCTGGAAAGGTAAGAGCCAATGCCTATGACATGGTCATCAATGGAGTAGAGATTGGAGGTGGTTCAATACGAATTCACGATAGAACCATGCAAGAAGACATGCTATCGCTTTTGGGTTTTAGCGAAGAAGAAGCCAAAGCACAGTTTGGTTTCTTAATGGATGCATTTGAATATGGCACTCCTCCTCATGGTGGAATTGCCTTAGGCTTCGACAGAATGTGTTCCTTGTTTGGAGGATCAGATTCCATTCGTGATTTTATTGCCTTCCCAAAAAACAATTCTGGCCGTGATGTGATGATTGATGCTCCTGCACCCTTAGACAGTGAACAATTGAATGAATTGGGTTTGAACTTAAATGAAAAGAAGGATTAAGATGAAAGATTTCATTAAAGAAGTGATCAACCAAATGCCAAAAGATTGGTTGAATCTAACCACCCATCGTTTAGACATTTATGATGAACCTAAAGCAAAAACACAATTCTTAGTCGAATTTGCGCAATTGTTTCAAAACGGAAACCTTACTTCCAATGCATTAAAAGAATTGCCAACGGCTTACGATTACATTCGGCTTGGACATCCTTTATCAAGTGTTTTGGAATGGTCCATAGCAAAATCGATGAAGGTAGAAGCGGCTCAAGTTATTTGCTTTTCTTCCAAGAGTATTCCGGTCATGGCCATTCTAAGGAAAAATCGTTTGGCCAATATTAAAACTAGGATCCATTGTATAAATGATGTTTCCTCATTCTTAGATGCCGAAACCTTAAAGTTGGTTTACAACTATGATTTTGAGCTTATTAAGGTGGATAACCAAGAGGCAATACCAGCCTTTGAAGGCTGCAATGTTTACTTAGAATGCGATTTAAGTTTTGAAAACTTGAAGCCAAATCAAAACATCGATTTCTACATTAGTATTCAAGAAGGTTTGGGAAGCGTATTAATGGTGAATGAAGAAAGCCCTGAACAAAGCATTTCAGATATTCAGCATGTAAGGCGAAGAGAAACCATAGCCATGACACCAGCCAATTGTTTAACGGCCTTAAAGAAAAGCTGTGGTATGGCAATTGAAGCTGCAACAATAGAGCTGGATAAGCATAAATCAATGGTGAGCAAAACCATTCAAAAAACTACTCAAACTACTACAAAGGTTTTGGTTGGCTCAAGTGGTTTGTCGGTGCAATACGCCATCATGATGGGCTTAATTCACGAGGCAATGATAAATTACCCTGATAAAGCACTTAAGTTCATCGTTCCAAGCAATTGTTATGGAGGAACCAATGACCAGGCAAGAAGAATTGCTGTTTGTTATGAGCATGTAGATGTAATTGATTTACAAGTGGATGGAGAAAACGACATGGTAACCAGCATCGATGCTGTGTTAGAGCAGGTTGCCCATGAAGATGCAGCACCATTTATCATTGCTGAAATTCCAACAAACCCAAGGGTGGAAGTGCCAGACATGATTGAATTGAGAAATGCATTGGCGAAAGAACGCAAGACAAGCACAGGTGAAATTGCAATTGACCCTGTCTTTATCTTGGATCAGACCTTTTGCCCCAATATTCAATTTACGAACGAAACGGAAATCCGAAACAGCATTAAATCCATCGCTTACCTTAGTGGATCTAAATTTCCGAGTGGTGGGAAATGCACTGCAGGTTATTGTGTAGGAAATGAAAGAAGCAAGGGACAAATGGATTATATCGAGAAACATCTTTTGCTTTGCGATAATGAAGCTACACCACTTCAATATGAAATTTTGGCAAAACAAATGCCATCCATGACAAAACGAATTGCTGAAGCTTATGTCAACACAAGATCCTTTGTAGATTTTATAGAGGAGACTTTACCAGAAGCCAAGATCAATTTTGTCTCAGAAGAATTAGCCTCTCAAGGGTTTACCCCTTCTGTGTTCTCTTTAGACCTACCCACAAAAGGAAATTCTGAAACGGAAAGAGAAGCTTACAAACGGGCATTGAACTTGAAGTTGATCAACATGATGATTCAAGAAATTCCGAATGAAAGCAAATATTGTGTGAGTTACGGACAATTAAAAGGGTGTTACTGGACCATTCCTGCCACCTCTACACAAGGAACTACTAAAGAAGGAGACAAAGATTACATTGCCCGCGTAGCCATAGCGCCAGAAATTGATCTTGAAAAGCACAAACAAGTTTTTGCAGATTTTGTTGCGGAATTGTAAATCCACTATAAAATAGCCTTTAGAGTCTAAGTCTATTTTCGAATGGCTCAAAACCCGTTTTTACTGGAATTGAATTAACGAGGAGAATGGCATCGAACTTTTGTTTCAAGAAAAAGAAAAGATTCATTTGATTTGATTAAAGCTGAGGTAAGCTGAATGAGACATTCAAATGTATATAGGCAAGCTTGCAGATGAATCCTAAATAAAAATGTCCTTTCCATGAACTGCTTAAAACCTTAATTTTAATTCATGCGATTGAGCATTCTTACTTTTTTGTTATTCATTTTTGGTGCGGGTGCTATAGAAGCCCAAAACCTATTGCCCAATCCAAGTTTTGAGGATACCATAATAAGAACAACACCTTTGTATCTGCCCTTGGACTGGATTGCACCAACCAATGAGGGTTTCAATTACTTTACTCCTTTCAATAATAGTATTTCTCCAACTTATGGTTACCCTTCTAATTTTTCTGGGTTCCAGCTGGCAAGAACTGGGCAAGCAATTATTGGTATGCATCTTCATGATTATTATCTTAACAGGAGAAGTTTAAGAAGAGAATATTTGCAGGCTCGATTGCTTGATAGCCTTAAAAAAGACTCAACTTATTGCTTTCGCATTTATTTAAGTATGCCTGACTCTATGCAATATGCTTCCAGGGGAGATTTAGGGGTATATTTCTCAACAGGGCAAATTGGTTCTAATAATGTTACAAGATTGCCATATGATGCACATATCATAATATATCCAAATTCATATATTAACGATAAAGCAAATTGGATGGAATTTAATATGCAATATGCAGCAACAGGCGGAGAGCATTTCATTACTATAGGTAATTTTCACGATACCACTCAATTGGATACTCAATTTGTGCCTGGTGGCGGGAAGAAAGTGTGGATGAATGGGACTTCAATATACCTAGATGATGTATGGTTAGGTAACTGCGATAGCTTGCCACCGTCAGTTGGTTAATTTGAACTGCCAAACCCAAAGCAAACCCTAGAACTCTACCCCAATCCCACTGCTGGTACTTTTCAAATCAAGAGTTTCAAAAACATTGCTTTTTTAAGCATATACAGCATCCAAGGCAAACTTCTTCAAGAAATCAAAGCACCTCCAAAGACCATTCAGTTGAATGCTCCCGCTGGTTTGTATTTGGTGGTGGCTCGTTTGAAAAAGGGTGGCGTTTTGCGGCGGAAGGTAATTTTGAGGTAAACCTGCAGGTTTAAATGGCAATTTGCATAAGCAGGCTTCGACTCCGCTCAGCCTGACACTCATTTAATTCTTATCTCTTGCTCTTTGGATGTTTCGACTCCGCTCAGCCTGACAACCATTTAATTCTTATCTCTTGCTCTGTGAATGTTTTGACTCCGCTCTGCCTGACACCCATTTATTTCTTATCCGCTGCTCTTTGGATGTTTCGACTCCGCTCAGCCTGACAACCATTTAATTCTTATCCCTTGCTCTGTGAATGTTTTGACTCCGCTCTGCCTGACACCCATTTATTTCTTATCCGCTGCTCTTTGGATGTTTCTACTCCGCTCACCCTGACACCCATTAATTCTTATCTCTTGCTCTGTGAATGTTTCGACTCCGCTCTTCCTCGTAACATCATTTTCTTCATGTTTCGTTTTGTCAGATTGAGCGGAGTCGAAATCTAGGCAAAACCCTTCTTTCCATTGTTTTTAAAATGAGTACTATTCAAACATTCTGAAAGTTTAGGCAAACTATCCCATTCCTTATTTATTAAGGCTTCTTTCTTCTTACGGGACCACCCTTTTACTCTCTTCTCAAATGCTATGGCTTCTTTTATGTTCTCAAACTCGATATGAAATACTAATTCGAGCGGTCGTCGATGATACGTATAGGCTGACCGATTGCTTCCGTCTTTGTGCTCTTGTATTCTTCTCTGTAAATCATTTGTTACTCCAGTGTAATACGACCTATCAGCGCATTTGAGTAGGTAAACAAAATAGTAATGCGTTTTATTCATGGCTTGGGGCTTGTTTTGTGTCGAGGCTTCGACTCCGCTCAGCCTGACACTCATTTATTTCTTATCTCTTGCTCTGTGGATGCTTTGACTCCGCTCTGTCTCGCAACGTCATTTTCTTCATGTTTCGTTTTGTCAGATTGAGCGGAGTCGAAATCTAGGCAAAACCAGATAAAATGTAAGCCAAAAAAAGGCGCTGAATTCAGCGCCCTTGTCTTTCTACAATGTTCCTCTCTTCTCTTGTTCCCGTTCTATGGATTCGAACAAGGCTTTAAAATTACCTGCTCCAAAACCCCTTGCTCCCATGCGTTGAATGATTTCAAAAAACAAGGTCGGGCGGTCCTCTACCGGCTTGGTGAAAATCTGCAACAAGTAGCCTTCTTCATCAGCATCAATCATGATGCCCAATCCTTTGAGGGTTTCAATGTCTTCTCTCAACTCATGGCTATGCTCTTCTAATCTGCCAGGCACGGCTCGATAATATTCTTCTGGAGGTGTGGATAAAAACTCTACTCCTCTGCTTCTCAATGCACTTACAGTGGAAATGATATCATCTGTTGCCACAGCTATGTGTTGCACTCCTGAACCTTCATAGAAATCGAGGTATTCTTCAATTTGAGACCTTTTCTTTCCTTCGGCTGGTTCATTTATTGGAAACTTTATTCTTCCATTCCCATTGCTCATCACCTTACTCATAAGAGCAGAATAATCGGTATGGATTTGCTTATCGTCAAAGGATAAGAAATTTACAAATCCCATCACATCCTCATACCATTTCACCCAAGTATTCATTTCTCCCCAGCCTACATTACCAACCATGTGATCTATGAATTTTAAACCGGTTGCTGTTGGATTGTAATCTGATTTCCACTCTGTAAATCCTGGCAAGAAGCTACCCTTGTAATTTTTTCTTTCTACAAACATGTGAACCGTTTCGCCATAGGTGTAAATACCAGCGCGAACTACTTCCCCGTGTTCATCTTTTTCTACCGTTGGTTC
Organism: Vicingaceae bacterium; assembly: GCA_965218715.1. GTDB lineage: Bacteria > Bacteroidota > Bacteroidia > Flavobacteriales_E > Vicingaceae > CBDCLY01. The sequence continues at coordinate 6,285 of CBDCLY010000032.1, read as the reverse complement.
CATGAAAGATTTGGCACCTCTTGAGGTGGTTTCTTCCCACGATTTTCTTGCATCTTCTACCCACAAAGCAATCACTTTTACGCCATCACCATGTTTAACAATGTGCTCATTTATTGGATGCTTAGAATTCAATGGAGTGGTTAATACCAGTCTGATTTTATCTTGTTTCAAAACATAGGAAACAGTGTCCTTGCTTCCTGTCTCTAAGCCTTTGTAAGCATAGGATTGAAATCCAAATGCTGTCTTATAAAAATGTGCCGATTGCTTGGCATTGCCAACATAAAACTCTACATAATCGGTACCTAAAAGCGGCAAAAAATCTTGTGCCTCTTCAAATATTTTTTCCAATCCGTAATTCACAGATTTAATCTCTTTTGCTTCCATGTATTCTCCTTTTATTTTATTCTAATTCGCTTGTTTCTATTATTAAATAATTTCCAGCTCCTGTTGCAAACTCACCTACTGGTAAGATGGGCTTCCATTCTTGAGCTTGAATAATTTCATCAAATTTTTCCAACAACAAATCCATTCCCTTTAAATTGTTTGCCCTTTGTGGCATAGGAATGATTCGATCTGCCTTGTATTTGCCAGTTGAAAATATAGTGTACTGTATGGAATATTTCCCTGCTGGCACCTGCTCATTTAAATTCGGCCATTCTTTTTTCAGCAGTTTCAGAAGCTCCTGATCTGTGCAGGTTTTTCTTTCTTCCTTGCTTGCCCCATCCTTGCAACTTAGCAATACAGCTTCCACTTCTTCCCATTGATCTTCTTGTCCGAAACTCAAAGAATTCAGGCCCAAGAAAAGAACGATGCTTAATCCCAATGCTATTTTCATTCTATCCAGCTTTTGTAATACTTGCCATCGTCAATCTTTAATGCATTCTCTGTCACTTGTAATGGTTTAAAGGTATCTACCATTACCGCCAACTCTTCTGTTTCTTTTTGTCCGATGCTTCTTTCGTATGCTCCCGGGTGAGGACCATGCGGGATTCCTGCTTGATGCAATGTAATTTGCCCTTGTGCAATGTCGTTCCTACTCATAAAATCGCCATCAACATAATACAGAACCTCATCAGAGTCGATATTGGAATGATTATATGGAGAAGGAATTGACTCGGGATGATAATCATAAAGTCTTGGCACAAAAGAACAAATAACAAATCCTGCCGCTTCAAATGTTTGGTGAACTGGTGGTGGTTGATGCACTCGTCCAGTTATGGGTTCAAAATCGTGAATTGAGAACGCATATGGAAAATTGTAACCGTCCCAGCCTGCTACATCAAAAGGATGTGAAGCATAAACATAGTCGTGGATGATTCCTTCTTTTTTAATTTTGATGAGGAAATCTCCCATTTCATCGTGAGTTTCCAATTCGCTTGGTCCGCGCATGTCTCGCTCGCAGTATGGAGAATGTTCTAATAATTGACCGAACCAATTGCGATATCGTTTCGGTGTATATATCGGACTGAAAGATTCAACCACCAAATGCCTGTTTTCTTCTGAATCAAATTCCATTTGGTAAATCATGCCTCGGGGAATGACTAAGTAATCGCCATACTTAAAGTCGATATTGCCCAAAAAAGTGCGCAATTTCCCGCTTCCCTTATGAATAAAAATGACCTCATCTGCATCTGTATTTTTATAGAAGTAGTCCTTCATCGATTGTTTTGGAGCCGCCAATCCAACAATGACATCATTGTTGCAAAGCATGGCCTCTCTACTATCCAAATAGTCTTCATTTGGTTTCACATCAAAACCAATGAGTCGTCTTGATTTAAAATTTTTCTCTACAGCTACTTTTGGTCGTGCATCTTTAGAACCCAAGTATTCTTTTACCATGGTTGGTCGATGCAGGTGATACATTAAAGTTGACATACCATCAAAGCCTACCGTTCCGAACAATTGTTCGTAGTGCAGGCTGCCATCTTCCTTTTTAAAGGTAGTATGACGTTTATGTGGTATTTTTCCTAATGATTTGTAAAATGGCATTTCTTAAGGTTTTAAAATCTCTTTCAAGTTGGGTCTTAATCTACTCTTATAAACAGAGTGGGCATCTTTTTTCTCTTTTCCCTTTCGCAATTTACGTTGCTCTTCAATAGGAAGCAAGGCAATTTCTTGACATTCTGGGGTGCATGCACCGTCGTATTTCTCTTTGCAAGAATCACATTGGATGAACAACAGGTGGCAATCATCATTGCTGCAATTGGTGTGTTCGTCGCAAGCTTCGCCACATTGATGGCATTTGCTAATGACTTCTTCTGAAATTCTTTCTCCCAAGCGTTCATCAAAAACGAAATTCTTTCCAATGAATTTATTCTCTAAATCATCTGCTTTTACTTGTCGAACATAATCGATTATCCCGCCATGCAATTGATTCACATCTTCCATTCCTTTGGATTTCAAATAGGCACTTGCCTTTTCACAACGGATGCCACCCGTGCAATACAATAGAATCTTTTTATCTTCTTTCCCTTTTAAAATCTCTTCTACTTGAGGAAGTTCTTCTCGGAAGGTATCTGCATCTGGACAAAGAGCTCCTTCGAAATGACCCACCTCACTTTCATAGTGATTGCGCATGTCGATAGTAATTGAGTTTGGGTCTTTAAGCGCTTCATTGAATTCTTTTGCACTTAAATGATTTCCAACATTGGTAACATCAAAGCTACCATCATCCAATCCATCCGCAACAATTTTGTTCCTTAATTTCACCTTCAATTTGTAGAAGGATTTTCCATCATCTTCAACAGCAATTTTTAAAGGCATGTCTTCGAAGATGGTTCTTTCATTCAGCTTTGTCTTAAACTCTTCCCAATTCTTCTCTGGAACACTCATTTGAGCATTTACGCCTTCTTTGGCCAAATAGGTTCTTCCAAAAACATTCAAATCAGACCATTCTAGAAAAAGCTCGTCTCTTAAAGTATCTGGTTCATCAATAATTACATAACGGTAAAAGGACAAGGTGATGCGCTTGAAATCCTCTTGCATCAATTGCTCTTTTAAAACTCGTTTGTCGTATTTATTAAACAGTTCCATAATGAATATTCACTGCAAAGTTAGGCATTCATGAAAAGCATAAAAAATGATAATTATCAATTTATAAAGCGATTAAACCCTAAGGATGATTTGCTACATTTGAAACACAAAAATTAGGATATGATTTTAGTTATTGGTTCTGGCGGACAAGTAGGACAAGAATTGGTTGCTCAGTTGAGAAGCATGCACGGACAAGATAAAGTGCTAGCAAGTGACTTAAGAGAATATGGAGATCAGGGTCCTTTTGAATTGTTAAATGCCTTGGACAAAGAGCGCTTGCATGCTTTGGTTGAGCAGTATCAGATCAAAGAGATCTATCACCTTGCAGCATTGCTATCTGCTACTGCTGAAAAACAAATAGAATTTGCTTGGGAATTGAACATGGACAGTCTTTTTCATGTGCTCAATTTGGCAAAAGACAAAGTGATCGATAAAGTTTTCTGGCCCAGTTCAATTGCAGTTTTTGGTCCAACTACTCCAAGAATGGATACCCCACAACACACGGTAGCTGAGCCAACTACAGTTTATGGCATCAGTAAACTTTCTGGCGAACGTTGGTGTGAATATTATGCCAAGCAATTTGATGTAGATGTAAGAAGCATTCGGTACCCAGGCTTAATTGGGTACAAGACATTGCCAGGTGGAGGAACAACAGATTATGCGGTTGATATTTATCACCAGGCCTTAGAAAAAGGAGAATACACTTGCTTTTTGGAAGAAGACACAGCACTTCCAATGATGTACATGGAAGATGCAATTAGAGCAACTATTGAGATCATGCATGCGCCAAAAGAAAACATTAAAATCCGATCCAGCTATAATTTAGCAGGCATTTCCTTTTCTCCTGCAGAGATTGCTGAAAGCATACAGAAACATCTTCCCAACTTTAAAATCAATTATGAACCAGATTTTAGGCAAGCCATTGCAGCCACTTGGCCAGCTAAAATTGATGATAGCTTTGCAGCAGAAGATTGGGATTGGGAATTAAAATATAATCTTGAAAAGATGACGGCCGACATGCTTAAGCAACTGAAAGCGCAAAAGCTTGAATAGATTTTTGTATTTTTAATGACAAATTTGATTCATGAGGATTTTTTTCTTGATTATTCTTGCAGTACTCTTTGCCCTTCCTAGTCAGGCTCAGTCATATGACATGTTCGAAGGAGACACCATCAATAAGATTGACCAAAACAGAAAACGCCAAGGTTGGTGGAGAATAAAAGCAGACCCTAAGCGTCATTATGGTTATACCCAAGGGGAATTGGTTGAACAAGGCGAATACAACAACAGCAGAAAAAATGGAGTTTGGGATAAATTTTATCCTGGAGGTTCTCCTAAAAGCGAAATCACTTATGTTAGCAGTCGACCAAAAGGCCCTTATGTTTTGTATTACGACAATGGACAAATTGAAGAAGAAGGGAATTGGGCAAGAACAAAAAACACAGGCAATTTTAAACGGTTTCACCCCAATGGAAAAGTAGCACAAGAATTTGCTTTTTCAGCCACAGGAAAGCGAACTGGCGTTCAAAAGTACTATCATGAAAACGGCAAGTTAAGACTAGAAGGCACTTGGCAAGAAGGCTTAGAAGCAGGCGAGATGAAAGAGTACTATGAAAACGGTGATCTGATGTCGGTAAAAAACTTTAGTGGTGGAGTGATAGACAAATCAAGTATAGAAGTTTATGCTGCGAAATCACCCGTTAAGGATCCCGTGAAAAAGACCATTTCTGAAGGAAAAGAAATGAACGTGACCGCTTCTAAATCAGAGCAACCGAATCAAGGTACTTTTGATGGCAATGGATATCGAAAATTGTTTAACCCAGACAAACAAATTGCAAAAGATGGCACCTTCAAACGCTATCGTTTAATGGATGGGAAACAATACAAATACGACAGTAATGGACTGCTTGTTCAGATCATGATCTTCAAGGAAGGAAAGTACATCGGAGATGGCGTAATCGACGAGCCATAAATCAATTTTCAGCACAAGACATCGAGCAAAAATGCCTTAATTTGCATTCCATTTAATGCCCAATTATGAGCGCTGATTTGCAGGTATACAACACCCTAAGTAGGAAAAAAGAAGTTTTCCATGCCATTGACCCCAATGTGTTAGGAATGTATGTATGCGGACCAACAGTTTATGGTGATGCACATCTTGGTCATGCTAAATCTTATGTTTCTTTTGACTTGGTTTACCGCTACTTGAAACATAAATTTCCCAAAGTAAAATACGTCCAGAACATAACGGATGTTGGTCACTTGACAGATGATGCTGACGAGGGAGATGATAAAATTGCCAAACAATCCATTTTAGAAAAGATAGACCCAATGGCAGTGGTTGAGCGCTACATGTTCAATTACTTTAGAGACATGGATGCTCTTAATGTTTTAAGAGCAGACATTTATCCTCGCCCTTCAGGACACATTCCAGAACAAATCGAAAGTATAGAATTTCTCATCAAAAAAGGCTTTGCCTATGCGGTAAACGGGTCAGTTTATTTTGATGTTAAACAATACGATAAAGACCATGATTATGGCAAACTTTCTGGCAGATCTGTTGAAGAAATGATGGAAGGAGCTGCCAATAGAAGTTTAGCTGCACAATCTGAAAAAAGAAATGCAGTGGATTTCGCCCTTTGGAAAAAAGCAGATGAAAGTCATTTGATGCAATGGAATTCTCCATGGGGAATGGGATATCCAGGATGGCATATCGAGTGTACAGTGATGAGCCAGAAATACTTGGGTGAAAATTTTGACATTCATGGAGGAGGTTTAGAAAATGCTTTTCCACACCATGAATGTGAAATAGCCCAAGCTGAAGCTGGCACAGGAAAATCATTTGCCAATTATTGGATGCACAATAACATGGTCACCATTAATGGTCAGAAAATGGGAAAGTCATTAGGCAATGGCATCTTTTGTCATGAGTTGTTTAGTGGCGAAAACCATCAATTGGATCAAGCCTATTCTGCAATGACCATTCGTTTTTTCATCTTACAATCTCACTACAGAAGCACCTTGGATTTTTCTAATGCAGCCCTAAAAGCCGCTGAAAAAGGCTTCGCTCGTTTAGAAAAAGGATTAAAAATGCTGTTGGACTTGCAAGCGAATTCTGAAACAAGCAGCATTGATGTTGATGAGTTGAAAAATAAGTTAGAATCAGCAATGAATGATGATTTCAATTCACCAATTGCCATCGCTCATTTATTTGACGCAGTGAAATGGTTCAGCAAAATTGCCAATGCAGAA
>CBDCLY010000031.1:0-10842 GCA_965218715.1 Vicingaceae bacterium | reverse complement strand
CAGTCCTGCTCCAAAAGTGCTGCCATCGAAGGCTACTGTGGCCTTGCCGAAATTCACTTCTTCAAACAATACATTCCCAGCACCGAAAATGGAAGATCTGAAATTGATTCTTCCGCTTTTAAATTCAGATTCACTGAAATTGATGGTCCCATCTCCAAAGTTCACTCTTCTAAAATCAACTCTTCCGGCTCCGAACTCAATTTTTCTAAATCAATATCGTTGCCGCCAAAACTGCTTCTATCAAAATTGATGGAACCTTTTTGAAAGCTGCAATATTGGAAGTTAATGTTGCTACTTACGAAATCTACTTGCTTAAAGTATACGTTTCCTAGACCAAAATTCGAATTGACAAATACAAGGTCTAAGGTGTCTATAACGGCGTGTGAAAAATGGACATCGCCTTTATCAAACTCAGAAAATCTAAAATTAATTTCTTCAACTTGAAAGTTACTGTGTGAAAATCTGATTTCTGATTCGCACTTGCAAAATTCGAAATTCACTCTTCCTAAATGAAAAATACTATGCTCTAGGTTGGCGCTTTCTCCTTGGAAATGTGCGTAAGAAAAATCGGTGCAGGACTCACTTTCAAAAAAGCATTCTTCAGCATTTAAGGATTGAATGTTAATCAATTGATCCTCTTTTAGTCCTCTAGATTTTCTATATTCTTGAAGGGAGAAGTCTTTTAAATAGCAATGACTAATGTCTAAAATCGCATTCTCATCGATAAGTTGAAATATAGTTTCATTTGAAGGGAACCCTAATTTCTTAGATGATATTTTTGTTCTATTGATCCACTTTTCAATAATTGCTGATTTAGCATACTGTCTTCCTTCACCTAAATTGATGGGTTCGTCAAGTTGAAGTATGCGATAGCTTATTGCGGATCTATTCATTCTATTAAAATATGGGCTTGAAGATAGCTATTTCAAGTTTAAAAAAAAATGAATTGAATTTTCTTTATAGTTTGTGATAGCCAAGTAATTTCTGTTTTTTCAAAACATGGTAGTTTAAACTGAATTGAATGCAAGCAATAAGAGTAGATTGTGGTATTTCTTCATCAAGACCAATAACAATGGCTCTCTGATTTTCATAGTTTAATTGATCTTTAAATATTTTCCGGATGCTTGGAACGATTAGGGATGTGCATTTAAAATAGAGGGCAAATTGATCTGGTTTCTTCTTTTTCCAATCGAGACGCAGGGTGCTTCCATTTTTGCATAAATAACTTGGTTCTCCCCATTTTAATGTTTCTTCTAATCTGTCTATTCCCATCTCTTTGGCAGTATTCAGAATGAGTTGTCTCATCGCCAAAAGTCTTTTTTTTGGCAGATCTGGGTAGCTGTTGATCTTTTCTAAAACGGCAGGGTTTGAAATTATTTCCATTACAATAAGCTAGATTGGAACTAAACGTGTTGGTCAATTAAAATTGCATTTCCGTCTGGGTCCATAAAAATTATACTTCCTGGGCCACTTGTAGTTTCATCAACTTCTTGAATTAAACTAATTCCCTTTTCCTTTAAGGTTTTTTGAACGCTTCTTACGTCTTCAAACTCTGGAAGGGCTTGGGCGCTTTGGTCCCATCCCGGATTAAATGTTAAAATGTTGTTTTCAAACATGCCTTCAAATAGCCCAATTACTGTTTCACCATTTTTCATGATGAGGTACTTTTGTTCCTCAGCTCCAGCAAACTGACTAAAGCCAATTTTTTCATAAAATGATTTAGATTCCGATAAACTTTTTACCGCTAGACTAACAGAAAATGCTCCTAATTTCATTGCTTTTTATTTTGATTTTGACTGAATTGTAAAATACGAAATTTAAAGCTGCTTTGATTCTAGAATAGGCAGATGGTTTACAGTCTTAATTTCCATGAAAATCCATGTTAATGGAATTTGAATTAGTTTTTAAATAGCGATTAAACCATTGGATACTCATTTGTAAAACCTCCGTTTTAAATTCCTTTATTCCATGATCTGCTCCTTCAAAAACAACTAAACGATAGGGTTTTCGAAATTGATCCAATGCCAAAGCTAAGCGCATACTTTGTTCAGCTTTTACCCTCCAATCTGAATTGCCATGCAACAATAGAATTGGAGTATTGTCTGGAAATTCATTTGCCCATTTAATTGCGGATCGATTGTCCAATTCAGCGGCTCTATTCGCCTTGTAATTTGGAACTAATTCCATCAAAACATTGCTTTCTATTTCTGGTCTGTCTTTGATCAGTGCCCAATGATCACTAACTCCGCCTCCAACTATTGCAGCTTTGTAGCTTTTAGAAGCTCTTAGAGCTTGATAAGTCATCATTCCTCCCCGACTCCAACCATAAAGGCCAATTCGTGTTGGATCGGCTTGTTCTATTTCTTTCAATGCCTCATTCAATACTAAAACATCGTTCAATTCGGCTCCACCAAATTCTTCTTTTCCTTCACCACCTGCAACTCCTCTATATTGAGAGGCGATTACAACATATCCTTCTTTGGCCAAGGGCCCCATAAATAATGCGGCATGTGCTATTTTCAAGGAACCAAATTCTCGATTTCCACCTCTATTAAATACAATACAAGGGAGGTTTTCACCATTTTTTGGACTCACAAGCAATCCTTTCACTTTTAAACCATCGCTTAAATAGGTAATTGAAAAGATATTTATGCTATCTAAGTAGGCATATTCAGGTTTAAAAACACTTATTCCATTCTCTAGGTGACTTAGTTTTGGGTAAATGGGTGTCTTGGATAAATCTGTGAGTAAGGTTTTTTCAAGAATAATTTGGTTTCCTTGTGCTTTTGTTTCATGAGAATTGAATAATAGGGCGATGGCTAGCAGTCCTATAAATTGACTGATTTTTTTCATGCTACTTATCTTTCGTGTTTTCAAGAATCCATTGGATTAAATTCTCTGGTTCAACTATGGCCCAGCTGTGGGGATGTCTATTTCCATTTGCGCGATAGCCTCTATTTTCGCTGTAGATTAATTCTACGTTTTTTGATCCATATTGCTGTTTTAAATCCTCTGCTAAATGACTAATGTAAAAAGCATTCATGTCTTGGTATTCTGTCTGACGATTTTCTTTCCACCAAAGAGAATCAGGCTCTGTATACAATCTAATTTTTGTGCCTTCTAGGTGAGATAAGTTTTTTAGAGAATGGGTCTGAAATAGGTAGGGTGATTTAGCTTCATATTTATCGATGTTGGTTTCATCATTGCCAAATTCTTTTTCGAAAGACTCCACTATCCAAGTGGCTTCTTGCACGGCAGGTTTAGAAAAATTCATTGCGATGTCTTTTTTAGCATCAATGTAAAGGCCTAAAAGATCTATAGGCGCATCCACCATAAACACACCCTTGATTTTTAGTTTGGAACGCTTTGAGTTTAAATAATCACTTAACAATAAGGAAACGTTTCCACCACCTGAAAATCCGCCAATAAAAGTGTTGCTGGCATCTAGATTATTTTCTTTAATGGAATTTAGGATAGTGGTTTCAAGATTTTGTTTTTCTTCTTCACTTAACCACAAACGCTGGTTAAAATTCATGAACAATATGGCCGTTTTATTAGCCATGGCCAATTCTTCAATTTCAAATTCTCTTTTTGTGTTGTTTGCATCACAAGGGAAACAGGGAAACAATATCAACAGGTTCTCTTGAATTTTAGGAGTGGACAATTGAAAGTTTGGATGAATATTACTTACTACGCCAATTTCTTCCTCTTGGACTTCTTGTTTTTTGCTATGACAAGAAATTATGAATAGAATGAGAACAAAAAAGGGAAGTTTACTCATAGCTTCGAAATTAGTTAGACGAACGAATCTTGTAAATTAAAGCCAAGTTAAATAATAGGCTAAATACAAGAATGATTTGCATGAAGAAGTTGTCATCTTCAATTCTTGCTTCTTTTGGTTCAGATAAGCTTTTATGGGATAGGCTGCCCAGCTTCGAATAATAGTTTTTTCCCTGTTTTTCAGAGGAAGATAGTTTTATACAAATGGGTTCATAGCTTCTAGTAAAATCACCTTGACCTAATTGCCCACTAGGATTATCGCCAAAGGTCCAGATCTTACCATTTTTATCAATGGCCAATGACTGAAAACATCCACCGCCAATTTCTTCTATGTCCTTTAATCCTTTAATTTTTACAGGATATTTAGAGCTTATGGAATCACCTGTACCTAGCATCCCAAAGTGGTTTTTCCCCCAAGAATAAACTCCTCCCATTGAGTCGATTGCCAAACTATGCCAGCTACCACAAGCAATCTTTTTAATTTTAGGAAGCATTTTTAGTTGCTCTATTTCTAGGAAAACTGACCCTGTTGATTCGCGGTCTTGAGTGGAAGGGTCTGAGCCCCAAACGAATACCTTACCATTTATATCTAAGGCAACAGAATGATGCCAACCAACAGCAATATCGATAATGTTCTCAAGTCCAATTACTTTTTCTGCTTTGCTTTGGTGTTTTGAATTGAAATGTCCTAGCTCGCCAAAATGGTTGGCACCCCAGGACAATACTTCATTGTTTTTGTTAATGGCTAAAGTGTGGTACCCTACACTGGCAATTTTTTTAATTCCAGTTAATTTTTTGTCATTCTCATCAATTACCTGTGTTGGATATTGAGAATGCTCTCTTGTTCCATTCCCTAATTCGCCATAGAAATTATGCCCCCAAGCCCAAACACTTCCATCCTTTTTTATGGCAACTGTATGCCAATAGCCGCCTTCTATTGCAGTAAAATTCTGATGACCAGATAAAAGCTGAGGAGAGTTGTAATCCATTACCATGGAAGTGGCCAATTGTCCGTAATTGTTTCTTCCCCAAGTCCAAATTCTCCCAGAGCTGTCAATGGCTATAGAGTGATCGTATCCTCTTGAAATGGTTTTTATTCCGGGTAGGGTATTAATAGGAACGGGTAGGGGAGAGTTCTCAAAATTTCCAAGCCCCAATTGTCCAAAATTGTTTCTGCCAAGAGTATAAACTGTTCCATTGCTATCCAATATTATGGCGTGTCCATTGCCACCATCTACTTGTTGGCCAAAGGATAAATTACTGGCAATTATACAAGCAATGAGGATCGTTTTTTTTAGCATCTAATTACAAGACTTTATTCTTAATCATCTTAACCCTCTTCAGGAAGGGCATCAAATTCCTTTCTTTTCATTTCAAACCATTCCATCATGGCTTTCGGGTCTTGCTTTTCTTCTCGCATTTTTTTCATTGCATTGAGATGAGCTTCATCTCCTTCTTGGAACATTTTCATCCCGTGGTTCTTACTCATTTCGGCTAGCTCTTCAAAGGTGTTGGCGCTAAACTTTAATTCGCAAGCACCACCTAGTTGATTGCAGGTCATGGTTTTCATAGGTTTTACTTTTAAAATTTATCTAGGGTAATCAGTTCAAGGAGTTCTATCCCTTTGCTAATTTAAGGAATTTGACTTGCCAAGTCTCTATTATTTATAGCTTTACCTGAACTGAGCTGCGCATTCTAGAATGATGCTGAAAATCATCTGCCTGGCTATAGGCGATAATCATGTTGTACTCCATTCCTTCATTTAGTGGTTTTTGATGCTTGTGGTTTGAGGGAAGAGGCAATGAAAATGAGATCAGGGTTCTCGTTTTTTCTTGTTTTCCACTAACATCTATGGGATTTGTCTTTAATCCTAATTTTATGAAGGAGCTGTAATTTCCTGGGCTTTTCGTGTAATGTTCTTGAACTTCTGCCTTTCCATTCACTACTCTTGCCATAATTAAATAGGCACCAGAAATGAAAGTGTTTTCATTGAAACCAATTGCTACCCAACCTTGAGTAGGGGCGCTTATGCTAAAGCGGATCGTGTTTTTCGCATAGGTCCATTCTACCTTCATGCCATTTTTTGAAATGGATTTACCAGCATTTTCTTGGGCGCTACTTATGAAACCCAATTGAAGGCAAATTAGAATTGTAAAAACCATTTTCATTGATTGAGCTTTTCTATTGGAGCAAGAAAAGTAATTCTTTAAATTGATATATCAATTATTGATAAGTAATTTAATTGACATTGAGAATCTCCTTATCAATATGGGTTTGATCTCTTTTTAATCTTCAATATATTCTTGAGCTCCCTATTCTTGCGAATAATCTGAATCGTTATTCTCTATGGTTTTCTTTAATAAGCCAAGATTGGTTTCTTCTTGGGCTTTTAAGGAACCACTAATTAGGGCCATGATTGACTTTGAAAGCATTCCATTTCCTCTCGCATTAGTTTTGCTTATGATCTCTGTTTTTCCTTCAACCGCATTCATAATGAGTTGATAGTCCATGTTCATAAATTCAGATTCAAAACTCATGCTAATTGATTCGTTTGGAACGATTTCTAAAATGGTTTCTCTTATGATCATCTCTTCCCCTTCAGCTTTAAAATAGATGTCGGAAACTGCTCCAACCGTTCCGGGTTCTCCAGAAACCATTTCCATTTTTTCATAACCAATTAACCAGTCGGCCATTTTTTCTTCGTCTTGAGATACTGCCCATGATTCGGCTAATGATTTTTCTACTGTTAATTGGCAATCGTATTCAACAGTTGGGTTTATCATTCCTATGGCGAAAAACCCAATGATTAGGATTGCAAGGATGGCAAGGATGTACTTTAATGCTTTCATGATTAAGGTTTAAATGATTAATAAGACTAGAAATTCTTAGCAAGATGCAAAAAATGAAGCTAGTCTCCAACTATTTTAATTTGATGACTTCTTCTAACAATGGCGTTAATCCACTTTCTTGAATGTTATCGTTGTTCCAAAAGCTAAGTACGCAAGAAAGGTAGTTTCCTCTAACTGGGGCAGATATATAATAAATGCTTAAGGTTTTTCCACCACTCATGCCTACCGCTATGCCAGTTGCGCCTGAAAAATCAAAAATCGTTTTTGTGGCTTTGCAACTTAGCTCCTCAAAAAGGAGGTCGATCTCTTCTTCTTTTACAACTTTCCCATTGTTTTTTGATTCGGAAATGCTTTTTTGAATGGCAATTGCTTCATCTGCTAATTCTTGACTTTCATAAATACTCCAGTTCATTTGTCCATTTCCTGGGCATTGCAAATTGTTGATTCCCATCCATCTGCAGTAGTTTCCGAAATAAAGCATCCTGCCACCAAAATTGACGCTATCGGCAGTGGGTGATTGATAAATAGATGCTGGCAATTGATTTGCAAGAATTAAGGACACAAAATTTACCTGAAATTCTTGATTCTTTTTATAGAAAGAATTAAAAGTAATGGCCGTAATTGTTGTTTTATTTTTTTGTATAAAATAACTAGAAGAATATGTCCATAAACTGTCGTTTATTTTATCTTTTCTATGACTAATGTAATTTGGAAAAGCAAGGCTAGAGTCTGTATGCTTTAAATCTTCTTCTTTAATCTGAAGTTTTTTAAATTTTCTTCTGATGCTTTTTTTAGAAAAAGTTCCTGGCACTTTTAAGAATGAAATTTCATGTCCATCAACATTGAAAAATTCATAACCATTGTTTTTGATGCCGCTGAGTCGGCTAAATAAGGCTTCGTTTTCTTGAGCTATACCTGACATTGAAATTGCAAGAAAAGCAATTAGCATTATTGTTGAATTGGAGATTGTTTTATTCATCATTTAAAAGTTTCGTTCTTAGCCTCTTTTTTTTATCAATCCTTAGGATGTTATTTTGGATATCGGACATGATTAGTTTTTCCCAGTTTTAATCTTCATAGAGTTGATTGGTTTCTTGCTCTAATTTATCAATGATTTTTTGATCATTTGGATTCTCCCAATACTCTTTAACTGCCTCAATATAGCTCGGATGATTTCTATACCTGAACTCCAACCAACTAGCCTTTGGAATCAATAACAAGGAAAGAGCAACACCTCCAATTATTAGTATTCGTTTTAGCGCTTCAGAAAAATACAAAGGCATTTTGGCTTTGTATTTTATTAAGCCAACAATAAGTGCAATGAATAATCCTAATGAACCAGCGCCGAGTATTGGACTTGCACCTGGCCAGGATTGTAATTTAAAAAGTATTCCTATTAGAACAATTGCAAGGGAGAAGCCTAAAAGGAGAAGTCCAATTATCCGCAATGGACCTAACCCTTTATAAGATGCTTTTTTAAATACTTTTTTCAATGGGATCCCTAAGGTTGAGGGCATTGTTAAATACATGTAAAAAACGGAAAGACTGGATATTAGAAGTATTGAAAATACGGCTCCACTTGGGATATCTGCCAGAATAAGGGCCAATGAAATCAAGCTAAGGGTTCCTAGTATCTTTTCTATTTTTTTCATGGTCATTGTTTTAAGGCAGTCCTTTTTAGCTGAGTAAAATCTTTCAGTTCATTTCCATCAAATCTCCAAAGTAGGCCATACCTCCCTCCAAACCAAATGTTTCCATCTTTATCTTCGGCCATGCATTTGATGTCGAATAATTTTTCTGCCCCTTCCACATTTAACGGGACAAATGCCTCATCCTTAAAATTATATGCACCTTTTCTTGCAAAACTGCCAATCCAAATTCTATCATCTTTATCCAATACTATAGAAGCCATGGGAATTTGTTCTCCAGTATTCTTGTCAAACACATTTTCAAACTTGGAATAATTATATTTATAGAGGCCTCCATTTCTTGAGCCAAACCATAGATTTCCATGCCGGTCTTTGTAACTGGTAGAGATCATTCCATCTCCATATCCATCTTTCAATGAATGATGAGTTATCGATTCGCCATCAATTTCGTTTAATCCCCCATGCGTAAATGAACCAATCCAAATGTGGCCATTCTTATCCTCTATGATATTGGTAATGCAATTGTTGTACACACTATCAACTGGTTGAATTCTTCCTTCAAATTTTAAATAGGAGCTGAATTCCTTTCCATCGTATCGATATGCGCCCATAGCATCTGTGCCGATCCAATAATCTCCATCTTTAGATTGGATCAAGGATAAAATGGTTTGTGTTTCTCGGCTAGCACGGCCAGTTTTTGGAGAAAACTTAGGCGTTTCATTTGTTGGCAAAGCAATTTGAGTAAACTCTTTCCCATCAAAACTGCATAAACCCTTATCGGTTCCAAACCACATCACTCCATCTTGATCTTCCAATATCGCATTCACTTCATTTGAGCAAAGACCATCTTTTATTGAAATGTTGGTAAATGTTTCTCCATTGTATATAAATACTCCTTCTTTCATGGTGCCAAACCACATGTTTCCAACCCGGTCTAGGTAGCAACTTTTAACTACATCTCCAGCACCATAAGAATGCAAGCTGGTTTTTTCTTCAGATGGCTCTTGGTTTTCTTGACTTATTGCAGATTGTTGTTGGCTTTGCCCCTTGCATGAAAAACAGAATAATGCAATTGTTAGGATTGAAGCAGCTTCAATGATTTTCATGTAGGGTTTTGGATAGAGTGCTGATGAATAAAAGAGGCTAGTTGTAGTTAACAATATAGCAATTAATCTCTATTGACTATAAATGGATTACTGAATTTCGGGTTCTGTATAAAGCTACTGTCGGTAAGTGTGTGCAAAAAGGCGATGATCTTTCTTTTTTCTTCCTCCGATAAGTTTGCGCCACCTTGCTGAGCAAAACCCATTTTTGAATCAATGTTATAACTATTGTTAAGGCCTTCGCTATAAAAATCGAGCACTTCTTCTAAGCTATTAAATCTACCATCATGCATGTAGGGTGCCGTTACAGCAATGTTTCTTAAAGATGGAATTTTAAACTGACCAAGGTCCTCAGGATTTTTAGTCACCCCAGCCTTGCCTTTATCCAAATAATCACTTTCTAGAAAAAATGGATCAAGGCCGTTATTGCTAAATTTTCCAGTGGTTCCAAGCGCATCGGCATCACTTGTGTGGCAATGCAGACAATCGCCCTTGGTTTGATCATTCATCAATACAAAGCCTTCATATTCATCTGTGCTGAGGTAGGTGTTTCCCTTTAATACTTGATCATATTTTGAATCGTTTGAAATTAGGATTCGTTCAAACTGGGCAATGGCTTTTGCAATTAAGGTGCTATCAATTTCAACAGTACCAAATGCGGCCTCAAATTTTGGAGTATAGAATTCACTTTGTTTAACTCGATTTACTGCTTCAGACCAATTCAAATTCATTTCATCATGAGCCCTAACTGGATGAATCACTTGATTCTCTATGCTTTTTGCCTTCCCATCCCAAAAGAATGAAGAGTACCAAGCTAGATTGAATAAAGGCATTGTATTTCTTTTCATTAAATCCCCATTGATTCCTTTGCTAAATTGATTGGGCGAATCTGAAAATGCCCTTTCCTGCTTATGGCAACTGCCACATGAGAAGCTATAATCCGCACTAAGAATCGTATCGTAAAATAAATACCTTCCCAACTCAACACCTTCAATTGTTGGAAGATTTTCGGTATAGGGCATTTTAGGAAATTTATTCAGCTTAGGAAACGGATAGGGTTTGGGCTGGTTTTGCTTGTCGAAACTAAATGCCAAAGCAGTAATAAAGCAAGGAATAATGAGTAAAAAAAGCGATTTCTTAAATCCCATTTAATTTTCGAGCAAAATTTTAAAGGATTGGTATTCTTTATTTGTTTTTATTCTGAGAAAGTAGGTCCCATTAGGATGGTCGGCTATATCTACATAAAAGGTAGTTGGGCTATGTCCCCATTCTTGAACCTTTTTCCCTTCCAAGTTGATGAGTTCAATTTTTTCTATGATGTGAAAATCATCTGATTTTCTTGTGGCTATGTTTATCCTTCCCGTAGTTGGATTTGGAGCAATTTTCATGAACTCTTCTTGTTCCACTTCATTCAAAGTGTGAATGAGGGTGAGGTGAGCAAGGAGGTTATCAATTACCCAG